>NZ_JACSYA010000057.1 GCF_029870285.1 Delftia sp. PS-11 | reverse complement strand
CATCGAGGCGATATCAGCGCCGGCGGCCAGCGAGGGGCTGTGCGTGGTCATCACGACCTGAACTGGGCGCTTGCCATCTAGCGGCTTGTTTGCACTCTGTTCCAGCAGCTCCTGGACTCGCTCCTGCAACTGTGGGTGAAGGTGGGCTTCGGGCTCCTCGACAAGAAGAAGGGCTAGTTCATCACCATCGCGGAGCAGAACCAGTTCGGTGGCCATAAAGAGAGCGTTGTTGTAGCCCAGGCCCCGCGCGCAGCGCTCTTCGGAATTGATGCCGCCCGACGGCAGCAGTCCCAGCTCAAACTTTTCAAGAATGGGCTGTAGTCCGAGGTCAGGTGCAATCTGGATGCGCGACTCGAGCTTATCGCCAGCGAACGCGAACTTGCCGAGGTAGTTGTTATTGATATCGTCCTGGACGCCCTTGATGACCGGGTGCTTTCCCAGATAGTGCTGGGTGAAGGCCATCAGGCCGACAAGGTTTTCCGGAATCTTGGCCAGGTGTTCCTCGTCGAAGTCGTTCTTCTCCTGGCCGGCGATGCTCTTGTGCGCACCCAGAATTTGCGAAAGCCGAGATTGACGCGCGGGCTTTAGCTCTGCCTCCGCGTCGCGAAGTGGGCGCAGGTATGTGGCTCGCACAAGCTCTCGGACCGCATTGCCAATCTCGGGACCTATACCGTCACGGCATGCCCGTGTAACGACGTCAACCCGGCCGCGTTTGTTGTCCTTCGGCGGTATCCAGCGCGCTTGCAGATGCAATACGAGACTGCGGCTCCCGTCGGTTTCGTAGGTCAGCCACTCGAGCACCGCAGCTTCCTGATCGGCATTCAGCTCAACCAGGGTGGCCTCGATAAACATCGACTGGGCTCGAGTGTCGCCGTGAATGTGGAAATCCTGTTCGAATAGCCGCACAAACTCGTAGCTCGTGGTCCACAGGATGTGGCGAATGGCATCGACGACAGCTGTTTTGCCCGCGTCGTTCTCGCCGATGAGGATGTTCAAGCCTGGCGACAGAGTCCAGTCAAGGTGCGGCACAGTTTTTCCATCGCCGAAGGCGCGGAAATTCTGCGCGCGGATTCGTTGTAGATGCATCTAAGTCTCCTCCTTGAATTGCATTCCCCATGTCGAACCACAGCGAGAGTCAATGTAACAAAATGCGCTGGATAGTTTGCATCGGCACGTAGCGACACAGCCTATACCGCGCAGTTGTCGGCTTTCACTGAGCTTGGAATTTTTCACTGGGAATGGAAGCGTGACGCGTTTGTGCCGCCCCTCCTCGGGCGTAAATGTGCGGCTTGGTTGAGCCACCCAGGCGAGTTGGGGAACAGTTCAAGGGCTGGAGCGATGCGCATCCCGACCGCGCCACTTGCGAGAACCGCAGGCGGCAGTTTCCCTGATGGACGCTTCCGGCCTGGGTTAGGCCTTCGGCTGTGGAAAGAAGCGCGTGCCGATGGCCGTTGCTAGCCGCTCGTGCATTGCATCAAAAACGAACGTCCGTTTCGAGATCAGACGGATACACCGCAGGCCCGTTTCGTCGTAGACCTCAAGGCGCGCGAGATAGTCCCGATCAGCGCCGAAGTCGATGTAGACGGGGCAGACAGCATCCAACCAGGTCCGCCGAGGCCTCACCCAGTCATACTGGTGGTGTCCACGATAGGCAGCATTGACCTCATCTTCAATCTCAGCAATCCCGTGGATCCATCCTCCCCTGATCGCAGCCCGTGTTACAGAGGGATCCTCAGCTAGGCATTCCGAGAAGCGATAGAAGATGCCGCGCGCCGCGCCTTGCATGGGCCTGCTCGCCTTTTCCCACACGAGATCTGAGGCGACCTCGGAGGAAGGATCGGGCAACAGGTGGTAGATGTCGAAGTTGTCGCGGAAGCCTCGACCATCAATGACCCACACTAGGTTTTGATAAAACATCTCGCGAGACAGACGCTCGGCGTCAGTCATTGCCGAATGCTGCACCTCAATGACGATGCCGTTTGGCGTCTTGATGTCAGCCCGATGGATTTCGCCGTCGGGAGCCACGTGTGAGACTTCGAGCCAGTCTTTTGGAAACTGGCTTTTCCAGTGCCGGTGCCAGTCCGTTTCGTTCTCCCACCAAGGGTCGCAATCTCGGCGTCCTTCATGTGCCCAGTGGTGAATGATGCGTGGCCCGCATTTGGCGATGGATCCCCGGCCACACTGAGGGCACACGCCTTTGCCGCGCGGGAACGCCTCGCGCCTCGCACCGTCGACTAATGCGAATTGCATTGATCCTCCATGAGGTGGGCTCCGCCGAGCACCCCTGTAGTCAATCTCGGGGACCGTCGGTCCTCAGTACGCCGATCTACGCTCCTGTGAGTTTCCCCGATAGCCAATGAAAGCCACCATACCATCAAGCGATCGCGAGTCATGCGTCGCCGAACACTCACGGAGTTCGACGTGTACAAAAACCTGTCAGCGAAAATCGGCCGAGACAACGCCGCTCAGATACGCTCGCAGCCCGCAGCCCTCCCGCTGCCAGGCTCAAGCGCCTACAGCGATCTCCCACAGTTCCAGAAGCATGGCGTTCTGCCCTTCAGACGCACCATTCGCCGCCATGAGCTACGTCAGATCGTCCCCTTGGCCGAAACGACGATTTACGAAATGGAGCGTCGCGGCGAGTTCCCGCGTCGCTTTAATCTGACGCCGCGCTGCGTGGTGTGGGACCTGGCCGAGGTGGAGGCCTGGATCGAGGAGCGCAAGCAAGCTCCACGCGCCACCACCACCAAGCCAGATGTCCACCTACGAAAAACCCGCCCTGCTCGGGCGGGTTCCGCTCATGAATGAGGCCAGCGGCGGAAACCCTCATCCCCTCATCCAACGAGACCTTCCAAAGCCTTGGAAGCCGAGCGCGATAGGCGCCGCCCCTCCTTGGCCACATTGACCTGCAAGGCAGCGCGCGCCACCTCCAGAACGTCCTTGGCCAGCGAGTAGCTGCCCTTGGCCTGCAGCCAGGCCAACACGTCCGCCAAGTGCCAGATCGACGCACTGCCCTCATGCACCGGCGCCGGGAAGCTGCCCGGATGGGCCAGCATCAGCTTGCGCATGTTCTGTCGCGATACGCCCACAATGTCGGCCACATCGGTCAGCCCGACCAAATCCGGCGCGACCTCGATCAGCCTGGCAGACGGCACAGCGCGCCGCACGTCGGCCAGCGCGCTGCGCACAGCCGCGTCTGCACTTTCCGCCTCACGGGTGAACTCCAGTGCCAGGCGTCCCGGCTGCCCGATGCCGACCAGGGCATCGTCACAGCCCGCCTCGCCCAGGCGCTCGACCAGCGCTTTCGCGTCACGGTCATCGTCGGCCAGCTGGTATTTCAGGGTGAAGGTGTATTCCATCGCGCTATTCCTCGGCACCATCGGCCGCCTCCTGCTGCTTGCGGTGCGTCGTGCAGTTGTCCACGACGCGCCGCAAAGCGCGCGCGTGGTTCCCTGGGTTCTTCGGCGTGCTCCACACGCTGGTGATACAGAACTCGCCGCAACGACACTCCGCGTCGTTGTACGGGCAGTAAATCCGCCCCCAGGCGTGACTGCCGCCGACCTCCACGCGCCAGCCCCGCCCTTCGGCATGCCTGAGTGCTTCCTCGACCTCTTTCTTCGGATGAGAGGAACGGGCCATCAACAATCTCCAGTATGGGAATGATTGGTCAGGTTGTCAATCGACAACCTTCCTGCTGAATTAGGCCAACGCACTCAACACCGGCACGACCACGTTGTCCGGCATCAGCTTCGGCACGTAGGTCTGCCCGTCGATCCAGGCATCGACCATGCTGGCCCACTCCTGCAGCATGTGGCGCCGCTGCTCGGCGTACTCGGCCTTGTTGTAGACCGAGCGCGAGGAACGCCCCTCCTCGTGCGCAAGGCACTTCTCGATCCAGTCGCGGTTGAACCCGATCTCGTTGAGTAGCGTCGAGCCCGTGCGGCGCAAATCGTGGACGGTGAACGGCTCCAGCGGCAGGCCTGCGGCCTTGGCCCGCTGCGCCACGATCTGCGTGACCCGGTTCAGGGTCGCGTGGGACATGCAACGATCAGAGTCGTAGCGCGACGGCAGCACGAACTTCGAGCCAGCTGCGCAGGTATGCAGCGCCACCAGGATGTCCAACGCCTGGCGCGACAGGTAGACCACATGCGGGTTGCGGCCCTTCATTCGATGCTTCGGGATGGTCCAGGTCGCGCTCTCGAAATCGACCTCATCCCAGGTGGCTTCGATCAGCTCGCTCTTGCGCACCAACGTCAACAGGATCATGCGTAGCGCCAGACGGATGGTCGGATACGTGGCCACCGACTCCATCTGTCGCGACATCAGGCGGATCTCCAACGGAGACAAGGCGCGGTCCTTCGGTACGAAGGTCGCAATCGAGGCAGCGCCCACGTCGGCCGCCGGGTTGTCCACCTTCTCCCCGTGCAGGATGGCGAAGGCATAGACCTGTTTCACTATGTCGCGGACATGCACCGCGGTGGCTGGGGCGCCCCTCCCCTTCACCTTGCCGCACAAGGCACGCAAGTCATCGGCAGTAATTTCGTTGAGAAGGCGATTCTGGAACGCCGGTAGGATGTCCCGATCGACGATGCTCTTGCGCATCGCTCGCGTGCTGTCGGCCATTCGTGCGCCGGCCAGCCACTGGGCGGTCATGTCACCGAAGTTCTTGGCGGCGGTCAGGCGGCGCTTCTCGCGCTGTTTCTCGAGCGCCGGAGACTTGCCTTGGGCTACAGCCTTCTTGGCGTCGATCAGCTTTTCACGGGCCATCGCCAGCGAAATGCCCGCCGGCCCGTAGCGGCCAATGGTCAGGGTCTCGCGGCGGCCGTTGAGACGGTAATCAAAGCGGAAGGTGACGGTACCGGTGGGGGATACCGTCACGTACATGCCGTCACGGTCGGAAGCCTTGTAAGCCTTGGACTTAGGCTTGAAATTGCGCAGTGCGGTGTCGGTAAGCATCGAGGTTTTTCCTCCTGTTCATGACGGCTTTTACCGTCAGGGGTCAGGAGACCTGCTGATGCCTGGAAAGCCGCATGAAATAAGCTTTCCAGAGGAGTGATTTACCGTCAAAGACCGATTTGGTCTCGATAGTAAACAAGAAGGTCTTAATCCGGCCTCCGGTTCTTACCGTCACCTCTACCGTCAATCCGTTGCGCTGTCTGGCGATAGTCACCGATAGCTTCCGTGACGTATTTCCTTTTAAATCAACACGTTACAACGGATTTTCGATAGATAGCGATAGTCCCCGAAGGACCTGATTTCACTCCCACTCGATCGTCGCCGGCGGCTTGGTCGAGACGTCGTACGTCACTCGGTTGATGCCGCGCACTTCGTTGATGATGCGCCCGGACACCTTCTTGAGCAGGCCATAGGGCAGCTCGGCCCAGTCGGCCGTCATGAAGTCGCTGGTCTGCACGGCGCGCAGGGCCACGACGTAGTCATAGGTGCGGCCATCGCCCATGACGCCCACGCTCTTGACGGGCAGGAAGACGGTGAAGGCCTGGCTGGTCAGGTCGTACCAGGTCTTGCCGGTGGCTTCGTCGGTCCAGTTGCGCAGTTCTTCGATGAAGATGTGGTCGGCGCGGCGCAGCAGGTCGGCGTATTCCTTCTTGACTTCGCCCAGGATGCGCACGCCCAGGCCCGGGCCCGGGAAGGGGTGGCGGTAGACCATTTCGCGGGGCAGGCCCAGGGCCACGCCGAGTTCGCGCACTTCGTCCTTGAACAGGTCGCGCAGGGGTTCGAGCAGCTTCAGGCCCAGTTGCTCAGGCAGGCCGCCCACGTTGTGGTGGCTCTTGATGGTGACGGCCTTCTTGCTCTTGGCGCCGCCCGACTCGATGACATCGGGGTAGATGGTGCCCTGGGCCAGGAAGGTGGCGCCCTTGTGGCCGCCGTCGCCGGCCTTGAGCTTGGCGGCTTCGGCCTTGAAGACGTCCACGAACAGGCCGCCGATGATCTTGCGCTTGGCTTCGGGTTCGCTGACACCGGCCAGCTTGCCCAGGAACAGGTCGCTGGCGTCCACGCGAATGACCTTGGCGTGCAGCTTGCCTTCGAACATTTCCATGACCATGTCGCCTTCGTTCAGGCGCAGCAGGCCGTGGTCCACGAAAACGCAGGTCAGCTGGTCGCCGATGGCGCGGTGGATCAGGGCCGCAGCCACAGAGGAGTCCACGCCGCCCGACAGGCCGAGGATGACTTCTTCGTCGCCCACCTGCTCGCGGATTTTGGCGACGGCCTCCTCGATGTAGTCGCCCATGATCCAGTCGGCGTTGGCGCCGCAGATCTCGCGCACGAAGCGGTTGAGCAGGGCTGCGCCCTGCACGGTGTGCGTGACTTCGGGGTGGAACTGCACGGCGTAGAAGCGGCGCGACTCGTCGGCCATGCCGGCAATGGGGCAGGACGGCGTGGAGGCCATGACCTTGAAGCCCGGCGGCAGTTCGGTGACTTTGTCGCCGTGGCTCATCCAGACCTTGAGCATGCCGTGGCCTTCGGCCGTAGCGAAGTCTTCGATGCCCTTGAGCAGTTCGGTGTGGCCATGGGCACGGACTTCGGCGTAGCCGAATTCACGGGTGTTGGAGCCTTCGACCTTGCCGCCCAGCTGGGTGGCCATGGTCTGCATGCCGTAGCAGATGCCCAGCACGGGCAGGCCCAGCTCGAACACGGCGTCGGGGGCACGGTCGTCCACTTCGTAGACGCTGGCATGGCTGCCCGACAGGATCACGCCCTTGAGGCGCCCGTCGGCGGCGAATTCGCGCACCCAGTCGCTGCTGACATCGCAGGGATGGACTTCGCAGTAGACATGGGCTTCGCGCACGCGGCGCGCGATCAGCTGGGTGACTTGGGAGCCAAAGTCAAGAATGAGGATCTTGTCGTGTTGCATGGTCAGAGTGTGGAGAGATCAAGAAGGGCGACGCCCGAAGCGGCAGCCGCCCGGGCAAGTCGGGGGTCGAAGGTGGCCAGGGGCAGCTTGAGGGAGCGGGCCAGCCACAGGTAGCCGGCTTCATGGGCGGACAGCCCGCATTCCAGCGCGACGCCCAGCACCGCCTTGTGTTGCGGCGGCGCCAGTTCGTGCAGTTCGACGCGGTGGCGCACGGCCTCCAGCACAGACCACAGGCCCTCGACGGCAGATTCAGGGATGCGGCCACAGCCTACGCCATTGGCGATGATGTTGGCGCATTCCCATTGCCACAGATTGGGCGCCTGGGGCTCGACCTCGTCGCGGCGGATGAGGGTGTAGAGCCTACGGGTGTGGTCGCTGGCTTCGTCGGGCAGCAGCCAGGCTGCGGTGACGGAGGCATCAAGAACAAAGGCCGTCATGGCTGACGGCCTTGCTTGCGCAGTTCATGCACAGGGGGACCAGAGCGCACCATGGCGTGAAGCGCCGCGATCTGGTCGAGTTCGCGCCGGATCTGGTCATCGGTGATCACGGGCTTGCGGCGCATGGGCAGCACGCGCGCCACCTCCTTGCCATGGCGCGTGATGCGCACTTCTTCGCCCTTTTCGACCATGTCGATCAGGGCGGAGAAGCTGTTCTTGGCTTCGTAGATGCCGATGCTGTGCATGCGCCTGTCCAGAATTTGAAAGTCTGGACATTATAGCCATTCAGGCCAGAATCCAAAGTCTGGCCTGAATGCTTAGTCGGCGCGGTAGTTCGGTGCTTCCTTGGTGATCTGCACGTCATGAACGTGCGATTCACGGATGCCTGCGGCAGTGATTTCGACGAACTCGGCCTTGTTGTTCATCTCTTCGATGGTGGCGCAGCCGCAGTAGCCCATGGCAGCGCGCACGCCGCCGGCCATCTGGTAGACGATGGAGACCATGGAGCCCTTATAGGGCACGCGGCCTTCGATGCCTTCGGGCACGAGCTTGTCGGCATTGGGGTTGCCGGTGCTGGACTCCTGGAAGTAGCGGTCGGCAGAGCCTTGCTGCATGGCGCCGATGGAGCCCATGCCACGGTAGCTCTTGTACGAGCGGCCCTGGTACAGGATGACTTCGCCGGGAGCCTCTTCGGTGCCGGCGAACATGCCACCCATCATGATGGTCGATGCGCCAGCGGCCAGCGCCTTGGCGATGTCGCCCGAGAAGCGCACGCCGCCGTCGGCGATCAGCGGCACGCCCGTGCCCTGCAGGGCCTGGGCCACGCTGTCGATGGCCATGATCTGGGGTACGCCCACACCGGCGACGATGCGCGTGGTGCAGATGGAGCCGGGGCCGATGCCGACCTTGACGGCGTCCGCGCCAGCTTCGGCCAGTGCCAGGGCTGCAGCGCCGGTGGCGATGTTGCCGCCGATGACATCGACTTGCGGGTAGTTTTGCTTGACCCAGCGCACGCGGTCGATCACGCCCTTGCTGTGGCCGTGGGCCGTGTCCACGACCAAAGCGTCCACGCCGGCCTTGACCAGCAGTTCCACGCGGTGCTCCGTGCCATCGCCCACGCCCACGGCAGCAGCCACGCGCAGACGGCCAGCGCTGTCGCGTGCCGCGTTGGGGAAGGTGGTCTGCTTGGTGATGTCCTTGACGGTGATCAGGCCCTTGAGTTCAAAGGCGTCGTTGACGACCAGCAGGCGTTCGAGCTTGTGCTTGTTGAGCAGCGCCTTGGCTTCGACGGGGGTGGTGCCGTCCTTCTCGTTGACGGTGATCAGGCGCTCACGCGGCGTCATGATCTGGCTGACCTTGACGTCGTAGCGGGTCTCGAAGCGCAGGTCGCGGCTGGTGACGATGCCGACCACCTTGCCGCCGTCGCAGACTGGGAAGCCGGAGATACCCAGGTTCTCGGACAGCTCCAGCACCTGCAGTACGGTGTGCTCGGGGGTGATGACCACGGGGTCATGCACCACGCCGGACTCGTGGCGCTTGACCTTGGCCACTTCGGCTGCCTGCTGCTCTGCCGTCATGTTCTTGTGGATGACGCCGATACCGCCCTCTTGCGCAATGGCGATGGCCAGGCGCGCTTCGGTCACGGTGTCCATGGCGGCGGACACAAGGGGGATGTTCAGGGAGATGTTGCGCGTGAAGCGCGTCTTGAGCGAAGTGTCCTTGGGCAGGACCTGGGAGAAAGCGGGGACCAGCAGAACGTCGTCGAAGGTCAGGGCTTTACCGAGAAGGCGCATGTGAGAGCTCCAAAAGAAAGATTGTACCCGCGCGCTGGGCGACAATGTATGCTGTACAGCATTGTTCCCTGCTATCGACTCGACCAAACGGATCTCCATGCACGCCATCAAGCTCGTTTTGCTAGCCGCGCTGGCGGCCTCGGCCCTGCCCGCCGCCGCGCAGTGGCAATGGGTTGATGCCCAGGGCCGCAAGGTCTTCAGCGACCGCGCGCCTCCGCCCGACATCCCCCAGAAAAACATCCTGCGCCAGCCTTCGGGCAGCGCGCAGGCGGCGGCAGTTGCAGCGCCGGCTTCCGCGCCAGCGGCGGCCACAGGCGGTGCCGAGGCACCAGCCAAGACGGCTGCCGCCAAGGATGACAAGGCCGCCGCAGTCACAGGCACCGACAAGGCACTGGAGGAGCAAAAGCGCAAGGCCGAGGCCCAGGAGGCCGCCAAGGCCAAGGCCGAGCAGGCACGCGTGGCCAGGGAGCGCCAGGACAACTGCGAGCGTGCGCGCCGCTCCAAGTCCACGCTCAGTTCGGGCCAGTTGCTGGCCCACACCAATGCCCAGGGCGAGCGCGGCTTCATGGACGAGGCCACGCGCGCTGCCGAGATCAAGCGCGCAGATGACGTGATCGCCAAGGACTGCAACGCGCGCTGACGGCGCAGCAGCGCATCAGTAGCCGGCCTTGCCTCCGGGCCGCTGGCGCTGGAACAGGCCGGCCGCACGCGCGCCCTGGCGCGCGAAGCGCTCGCGCCGGGCCACCTTGGGGTCCACGGTCAGAGGTCGGTACAGTTCGACGCGGTCGCCATCGCGCAGCCCCTGCTCCAGTGGCGCGCTGCGCCCCCAGATGCCCACCGTTGGGGCGCCATCGGACGTGGCAGGGGCCATGCCCAGGGCCTGCCAGCCGCCGGCCGCCTCGATGGCGTCGGCAAGGGTGGCGCCCTCGGGCAGCTGCAGTTGCTGCTCGATGACCTCCTGTGGCCTCGGGCTGCAGGCCAGGGTCACACGCAGCAACTCAGCCATAGACTTGTTCTGCACGCTTGATGAAGGCATCGACCATGGAGCCGGCAATGCGGTCGAACACCGGCCCCACCACGGCGGCCAGTGCCATGTTGTCAAAGCCGTAGTCCAGTTGCAGCTCGACGCGGCAGGCACGCTGCGAGCCATCGCCCACGGGGCGGAACATCCAGTGGCCTTCGAGCCGAGAGAACGGCCCCTTGACCAGGCGGATGCTGACCTGGCGTCCGCCATCGTCGAGCTCGCTGTGCGTGTTGCGCGTGACAAAGGACTTGCGCATGCCGCCGAACGCGATGCCCACCTCGGCCGTCATGCCCTGCGCATCCTGCTCCAACACCCGGGCCTGGTCGCACCAGGGCAGGAAGTCCGCGTAATGGGCCACATCCGTCACCAGGGCAAACATTTCTTGGGGGCTGTACCAGATCAGGACGGACTTGTTGACTTTTTTCATGAACGGGGGCGGGCTGCACGGCATGTGGCACACGGACTGCGGGGCGATACCACAGACGGCTGTCACAATGATGGCAAGGCGAAACTAAAATCCCGCCAGAGGCGAGACGGCAATCCGGTATTGTAGGGAGAGCTTTCATCTCCAGGTTTTCGCCGCATCTATTACTCCATGGCCAAGAAACCTGAAACACAGTCGCGCATCGCCGACAACAAAAAAGCCGCATTCAACTACTTCTTCGAGGAACGCTTCGAGGCCGGCATCGTGCTGCACGGCTGGGAGGTCAAGGCCCTGCGCAGCGGCAAGGTGCAGTTGACTGACGGCTACGTGATCATCAAGGAGGGCGAGCTGTTCCTGCTGGGCTGCCAGATCAACCCGCTCAAGACCGCCTCGACCCACGTCAACCCCGATGCAGCGCGCATCAAGAAGCTGCTGCTCAAGAAGGATGACATCCTGCGCCTGATCGGCAAGGTCGAGCAAAAGGGCTACACCCTGGTGCCGGTCAACCTCCACTGGAAAAACGGCTACGTCAAGTGCGACATCGCGCTGGCCAAGGGCAAGGCCGAGCACGACAAGCGCGACGTCATCAAGGAACGCGAAGGCAAGCGCGAGGTCGAGCGCGCCATGAAGAGCTACAACCGCTGAACGCAGGCCCAGCCTCTTTTTTTGCACGGCGCTGGAATAAACCGGCCGCTGCAGGTGTTCATCCCCATGTCCGGCCGCAATCGTGCAGGCCGGCAAGCACCGGAGACAGCAATGAAGAAGCTCGGCACCCTCGCCTTCGCGGCAGCCCTGACACTGACACTGGCGGGCTGCTATTCCACGCCCTCGGCCACCGCCTCGGGCCAGACGCCGCCCAGCGCCGTCAGCGTGCACAACGGCATGCTGGTGGGCGCCAATGGCATGACGCTCTACACCTTCGACAAGGACACGGCAGGCAGCGGCAAATCCGTCTGTAACGGCCCTTGCGCCACCAACTGGCCGCCACTGGCCGGCAAGCAGGCGCCCTCGGGCGGCAACTACAGCGTGATCCAGCGCGACGACGGCAGCAGCCAGATCGCCTACAAGGGCAAGCCGCTGTACTACTGGGCCAAGGATGCCAAGCCAGGCGATACCACGGGCGATGGCTTCAACGGCGTCTGGCATACCGCCCGCCCCTGAGGCGCCGCCTATCCGCCAGAGGCCTGCATGGACCGCAGCCAGATCATGGAGCACCTGCCCAGCCTGCGCCGCTATGCGCGCATGCTGACGGGCGACGCCTGGGCCGCCGATGATCTGGTGCAGGACACGCTGGAGCGTGCCTGCCGCAAGTGGCTGCTGTGGCGCAGCGGCGGCAGCCTGCGCGCCTGGCTGTTCACGCTGATGCACAACCTCTATCTCAACCAGCGGCGTGCATCGCCAACGGCAGGGCAATGGCTGGACATCAGCAGCCTGTCCGACAGTCTGCCGGCGCCCGAAGGGCGCAGTGATGCGGCCCTGGACCTGGAGCGCTGCCTGCAGCGCCTGCCGGCCGAGCAGCGTGCCGTGCTGCTGCTGGTCACCGTCGAGGACATGAGCTATGCAGACACCGCCCGGGTGCTGCAACTGCCGCTGGGCACCGTGATGTCGCGCCTGTCGCGCGCCCGCGCCAGGCTGCGCGAGATGATGGATGCGCCCGCCGCCCCTGCACAGCAGCCGCCGCACGGCGCCGAGGCACCCGGCAGCCAGGCGCCCTCCCCGGCCCTGCGCCGGCTCAAATGATGAATGCGCCATGACCGCCCCCACACCGCCCCCGCTGTCTGACGACGACTTGCACGCGCTGGTCGATGGCCGCCTGCCGCCCGGACAGGCCGAGGCCTTGCGCGCCCGGCTCGACGCCGGGAGCCTGCAGCGGCTGCAGCAATGGCAGCACCAGCGCGATCAGCTGCGGCAGTTGCATGCCGCCCGGCAGCAAGATGCCATCCCCGAAGAAATGCGCAAGGCCGCGCTGCAGTTGCAGGCGCTGCATGAGCGCCACGGCCAGTGGTGGCGCTGGGGCGGCATGGCGGCGGGCTGGCTGGCGGCCTTCGGCCTGGGCTGGACGCTGCACGGGCAGCAGCCGTCGGCAGAGCTGGCCATGCAGGCGGTGCCACAGGCGCGGTTTGCGCAGCAGGCCGCCGTCGCCCATGCGGTCTACCAGCCCGAGCAGCGCCACCCCGTCGAGGTCGGTGCCGCACAGCAGGCGCACCTGGTGCAATGGCTCTCCAAGCGGCTGGGGCGTCCGCTCAGGCTGCCCGAACTGTCGGCACAGGGCTATGAACTGGTCGGCGGGCGCCTGCTGCCCGGCGATGGTGGCGCGCGCGCCCAGTTCATGTTCCAGGATGCGGCAGGCGAGCGCATCACGCTCTACCTGGGCGCCATGGACGAGAAGACAGACGCCAGTGCGCAAACGGCATTCCGCTTCAGCAGCGAAGGCCCTGTGCCCAGCTTCTACTGGGTGGACCAGGGCTTCGGCTATGCGCTCAGCGGCGCGCTGCCGCGCCAGCGCCTGCTGGAGCTGGCCACTGCCGTGTACCGGCAGTTGCAGGCAGGCACATAAGCGCCGCC
>NZ_JACSYA010000056.1 GCF_029870285.1 Delftia sp. PS-11 | reverse complement strand
ATTGCTTATTTCAAAAATATCCGTTGCACGGCTATTTTTCCGAGCTATTCATGGCTTCCTTGATGGTTGATTTTTCCGCAAACAACCAAAAATCTTCCAGAAACTCCATCACAAACTCCACCTACAAAAAACAAGGACCACTCCCATGAAATCCATCAAGCAGATGACGCAGGCCCTGCTGCTGATTATCCTGCTGGCAGCAGCAGCCCTGGCGTTCACGCTTTTCAAGGTGAGGCAGGCCAACAATATGGTCGCCCAGGTCAACCTATCACGCTACACGTCTTATCTGCTGGCAGACGAACTGCGTCAGAGTTCCGACGATCTCACACGCCTGGCACGCACCTACGTGGTGTCGGGTGATGCCGAATATGAGCGGCAATACCTGGAAGTGCTCGATATCCGCAATGGCACCAAGCCCAGGCCGAGGCACTACGAGAAAATCTACTGGGATTTCCGTGCGGCGGGGATGGATCCGGGCCGGGGCAGCGAAGCGCCAGTATCGCTGCTGGATTTGATGAAACGCGCAGGCTTCAGCGACGCCGAGTTTGCCAAGCTCAAGGAGGCACAGGACAACTCCAACGAACTGGTACGCACCGAAACCGTTGCCATGAACCTCATCAAGGGCAAGCGCGAGGACGGCAAGGGAGGCTTCACCCTGCAGGCAGAACCTGATCCGGCACAGGCCAGCGCCATGATGCATGACAAGGCATACCATCAGGCCAAGGCCAGGATCATGAAGCCGGTGGACGAGTTCTTCACCCTGCTGGACGAGCGCACTGCAGGCGCTGTCGCGCAGGCCACTGCGAACAAGAATTTCTGGTACGCCACGCTACTGGTCGTGGCGCTTGTCAATGTGCTGGCAGCTGCACTGGGACTGCTGCTGTTCAGGGCCCGCCTCATGCACCTTCTGGGTGCCGAGCCTGTGCAGGTCAAGAAAGTGGCAGACAACGTGCGGCAAGGCAACCTGATCCACGATATCGACGTGAGGCCCGGGGATCAGCACAGCGTTCTCGCCTCCATGAAAGCCATGCGCGATCAGCTGAGCCAGATTGTCACCAATGTACGTGGCAACGCGGAAAGCCTGGCGATTGCAAGCACCCAGATTGCCCAGGGCAACCAGGATCTGAGTTCAAGAACCGAAAGCCAGGCCAGCGCACTGGAGCAGACGGCAGCGTCCATGGAACATGTGAGCACCATGGTTCAGCAGAATGCGGAAAATGCCCGCACGGCAAATGCCCTGGCGCGCAATGCATCCGAGGTCGCAACCCACGGCGGCGAAGTGGTGAGCCAGGTGGTGGAAACGATGAAAGCCATCAATCAATCGTCCCGCAAGATCCACGACATCATCGGCGTCATCGACAGCATTGCGTTCCAGACCAATATCCTGGCGCTCAATGCCGCCGTGGAAGCAGCCCGGGCCGGGGAGCAAGGCCGGGGGTTTGCGGTGGTTGCCAGCGAGGTCCGCAGCCTGGCAGGGCGCAGTGCCGAAGCCGCACGCGAAATCAAATCACTGATTGGAGCCAGTGTGCAGCGGGTGGAGGAAGGATCTCTGCTGGCGGACAAGGCGGGACAGACCATGGGAGACGTCGTGCAGGCCATTCAGCGTGTCACCGACATCATGGGAGAAATCAGCACAGCCAGCCACGAGCAGTCTTCCGGCGTATCCGAGGTCGGATCTGCAGTTTCCCAGATGGATCAGACAACGCAGCAAAATGCAGCGCTGGTCGAAGAAATGGCAGCCTCGGCACACAACCTCAAAATACAGGCACAGCAACTGGTCGCAGGAGTGGCTGTATTCCAGCTTCCGCGCTCGGCAAGCACTCATTTGCCTGCAATTTCCAATTCACCACAGCTGTCAATACAGTAAATACCCTGAAAACAGACGGAGAATATTCAAGAGCCAGCTATTTGCTGGCTCTTGCGTATTTCTGCATATCTTTCGCATCCAGAACACACGGATGGCGTACAGGCTTTGGCACGCCGAGCGTGCGGCCTCATGATCAGGGTTGCGTCATTTGCGCCGCCCGCGCCCGCGACAACAACGGCAGCCAGACAAAGGCGATGAGGACCAGCGCCATGCCCGCCAGCGCCATCGGCAACACCATCGGCCAGGCACCATTGCGCATGGTCGGATCGACAAAGTGCGCCGCCAGCTGGCCGGCACAGAAGGCCACGCACATCATCACGAAGCCCGAATACGACACGGCCCGCCCGGCCAGCTGCGGCAGGTCGCCCACCGCGCCGGCCTGGCCGCAGGGCTGGTGCAGGCCATGGCCCAATGCGTACATCGCGTGCCCCACCAGCAATGGAATGGGCGAGGCCGGCGCCAGGATGCAGCCGGCGACCTGGATGCACGGCCCCAGCAGACTGAGCGAAGCGCCCAGCTGCACTGTGCGCACCGGCCCGTGCCGCGACAGCAAACGGCGGCACCACAGGGTGCTGAGGATGTAGACCAGCGAGCCACCCGCTGGAATCCACCCGTAGAGCACAGGCGACAGGCCAAACAGGTCGATGTACACCATCGGCGACAGCAGCAAAAAGCAAAAGATACCGCCGTAGGTCGCCGCCGCCAGCGCCGTCCAGGCGCGAAAGCTGGGGTTGGCGAGTACTTGGCGCATACCGCCAGTGGATGCAGACGAGAGGAGCGGCGCAGACTCCGCCTGCACTTGCCGCGTTTCGCTGAAAGTGCGCCAGCACAGGGCCAGCAGCACAAGTGCGTAGGCGCTCATCGCAACCAGCACCCAGCGCCAGCCGATGGTGTGGACTCCCCATGCACCGGCTATCGGCGCCATCAGGGCCACTATGCCCAAACCCGTCAGGCCTCGGGCCATGATGTGCGGCCCTTCATGGGCCGGATACAGGTCGCGCACCGCGGCCCGGGCGCATATCAGGATGGCCGCCATCGCCACGCCCTGCACAGCGCGCCAGGCCACCAAGGCACTCGCGCTGCCCGCCAGCGCGCAGCCGGCTGCCGCTGCCGCATAACAGGCCAGCCCCGCCAGCAGCACCGGCCGGCGCCCAAAGCGGTCGGCCAGCGGCCCGCACACCAGCTGGGCGATGCCGAAGGCCAGCATGAACATGGTCAGGCTGCTGCTGGCCGAGCCCAGCTCGCGGGCGATCTCAGGCAACACCGGCAGATAACTATCGGTGGCGACCGGCTGCGCGGCCAGCAGCAGCGGCAGCAGCAGGGCAAAGGAGACGGCGCGGCGCGGGCCGTGATGGGTGAAGTTCATTTCAATGAGGACTGATACCCGCACGCAGCGCGTCAGTGCGAGAGTGACGGGCCTGCGGCCCTTTCAAACGCTCTCGAACGCGTATTTTTCCGTATCCACCTCGCGCTGAGAGCCCACGGCATAGCGGTCGCCTGCGATGCGCTCGGGCTGGAACAGCTCGTCGAGTTCCGCCAGCAGGGCGGCGTCCAGCCGGACCGCGCCGCCGCGCAGGTCTTCATGCAGATGGTCCACGCTGGTGGTGCCGGGCAGCGCGATCACATGCTCGCCCTGGTGCAGCACCCAGGCGATGGCCAGCTCGGCCAGCGTGCAGCCGGCGCGCTCCGCGATGGACTGCATGGGTGCGAGCAGTTGCAGGTTCTTCGCATAGGCCTCGGGGGCGAAGCGCGGCATGGCGGCGCGGATGTCGCCCTTGACCAGGCTCTGGACTTCCTGCAGCTTGCCCGTCAGAAAGGCCCGGCCCAGCGGGCTGAAGGCCACATAGGCAATGCCCAGTTCCTTGCAAGCCTGCAGCGTGCCCAGTTCGGCATTGCGCGACCACAGCGAATACTCGCTTTGCAGTGCTGCAATGGGGTGGGTCGCATGGGCACGGCGCAGCGCATCCACGCCGACTTCGGACAATCCCAGGGCGCGGACCTTGCCCTCCTCCACCAGGCGCGACATCTCACCCACCGACTCCTCGATGGGAATGCGCCGGTCCCAGCGGTGCAGGTAGTACAGGTCGATCACATCGGTGCCCAGGCGCTGCAAGCTGTCCTCGCAATTGCGGCGCAGCGTCTTGGGGTGGCCGTCGATGACGCGGCGCATCACGCTGTCATCGCCGCGCACGCCGGCCATGCCGCATTTGCTGGCCAGGGTGATGCGGTCACGGTGCGGCTTGAGCACCGGGCCGACCAGGGACTCATTGGCGCCAAAGCCATACAGCGCCGCCGTATCGAACAGGGTGACACCCGCATCGAGTGCGGCATGCAGCACGGCCCTGCCCTGCTCGGGCGATGGCGGCAGACCGTAGGCATGGCTGAGGTTCATGCAGCCCAGTGCAACGCTGCCCACGGTAAAGGGGCCGATACGGCGTTCGTTCATGGATTCTCCCGGGTCCAAGGATCAAAAGGAAAGCCCGCAGGCGCCTTACCAGCGGCCACGGGCTGCTATGCATAGTGAAGCAATCTTACTGCAGCACCGGCCGTGCGCCAGGGCCTTGTCCTGCTGTTACGCGATGGCGGACAGCACGGCCCGCAGGCCCAGCTGGTAGCTGTGCGCGCCAAAGCCGCAGATCTGGCCCTTGACGATCTCGGCAAACACCGAATGGTGACGAAACGGCTCGCGCGCATGGATGTTGCTCATGTGGATTTCCACCACGGGCACGGTCAGGATGGCCAGCGCATCGCGGATGCCGTAGCTGTAGTGGGTCCAGGCGCCGGCGTTGATGAGCACGCCATCCACGCCGTCGCTGAAGCCCTGGTGGATGCGCTCGCACATGGCGCCTTCGCAGTTGGTCTGGAAGCTCTCGACCTCGCAGCCCAGCTCGCGCCCCAGGGCCTGCAGCCCTGCGTCGATCTCGGCCAGCGTGACCGTACCGTACTGGGCCGGGTCGCGCTTGCCGAACATGTTGTGGTTGATGCCGTGCAGCATCAGGATTTTTTTCATGGCTGTTGCGTTGTTAGCTGTCGGAAATGACCTGCGGCCCACGCGCATGGCGGGCCGCAGGCGGGAAGACTCAGGCGCTCAGAAACGATGCACCACGCCCACCTGCACGCCCTTGATCGTGCGGCCGTTGACATCATCAGCCGATGTGAAGTTCGGCTTCATCCCGCCCGAGGCTGCCAGCCGGAAGCCCGCGTTGCGGTCGTTGCTCAGCTGTTCGGCCACCGCGTACAGCATGGTCCGCTTGGACAGGTCGTAGTAGGCCGCCACCGCACCGCCCGATGCTCCGCGTCCGCTGTCCGAGGTATCCTGGATGCGGCCCCACAGCGCGCCCACGCGCAGCTGCGGCGTGATGCGGTAGTCCGCCGACAGCTGCCAGACGCGGTAAACGCGGTTCACGTCCGCGTTGGTGCCCGCCACCAGGCCACCTGTGTTGCCCAGCACCGTGGCCGTGTTGTTGCCCGCCGTACCCGAGGTGCTGTTATTCGAGCGCACAAAGGCCAGTTGCACCTTGCCCTTGCCGTAGTCGTAGTTGGCGTACAGGTTGTCGTAGCGCACGGGCGCGGTGTAGACCGCGCTTTGCGGCGCGCGCGCATACAGGCCCGCGTAGCCCACGCGGTAAGGACCATTGGCATAGTCCAGGCCCGCCTGGTAGATGGCCTGGCGCGACGGTGCGCCTGTCTCGGCCATGGCGTAGTGGGCCTCGAACAGGAAGCCCGCCACGCGCGGCGAGGTGTAGGAGATGTCGTTGTCGAAGCGCGAGGGCACGCCGAAGTTGTTGACCATGGAGCCCAGCGTGCGCGAGGTGAAGTCGATGTAGTCGCCACGCCCGAAAATCACGGTGTTCTGGCGGCCCAGGCGCACCTCGCCCCAGCCCCCGCCCAGACCCACCCAGCTTTGGCGGTCAAAGCCGCGCGTGGTGTCGGCCTGGCTGCCGTTGTCGGCGTTGATGCCCATCTCCAGCTGGAACTTGGCGTACAGGCCGCCACCCAGATCTTCATGGCCACGAAAGCCCAGGCGGCTGCGCAGCACGGCGCCATCTTCCAGCGCCGTCATGGATGCGCCCGAGCTGCTGCGCATGTGGTTGACGTACTGGTCCACGCTGCCATAGACGGTGACCGAGGACTGCGCGTGCGCACCCATGGCACCCAGGGCCAGGGCCAGTGCGATGGAGCCGGCCAGCGCATGGCGGGTGTGGTGTGTGCGGCGTGCGCCTTGCGGCAGGTGCTTATGCATGGTGGATGTCTCCTTGTGTATGAAAAATGCGGTTCCAGGCATGGCTTCGCCCCGCTCTGGAGGTCTCCAGAGCCATGTCCTGGTCGTTGCGGGGAAAGTGGCCGGGCCGGTGTCAGTAGGCAATCGTTGCCGTGGCGCGCAGCTCCTCGGCCGTGGCACTGCCAAAGCCAAAGAACTCCAGGTAGGCGGGGATCATCTCGAACAGCATGTCGGTGCCGACCTGGAAGCCGCAGCCCTTGTCGCGCGCTGCGCGCAACAGCGGCGTGAACTCGGACTTCATCACCACCTCGCCGACAAAGGCTGTGGACGGGATGCGGGACACGTCGAAAGGCAAAGGGTCGTCCTCCTTCATGCCCAGCGGCGTGGCATTGACAATCACATCAAAGCCCTGGGGATCGTTGCTGCCCGTGCGCACGCGCAGCTTCGGGTAATGGGTCCGCAGCCGCTGGGCCAGCGCCTCGGCGCTGTCTGGCCGTGCATCGAACAGCGCCAGCTCGCCCACGCCAGCTGCTGCCAGCGAGGCGGCAATGGCCGAGCCCACGCCGCCCGCCCCCGACACCAGCACACTGGCGCCATCGAGCTGACGGCCCTTGCGCAGCACGCCACGCACAAAGCCCTCGCCATCGAACTGGTCACCCAGCAGCGAGCCGTCCTCGCGGCGCAGCACGGCATTGCAGGCGCCGGCGATCTGCACGGCGGGAGTGACCTCGTCCATCAATGCCACCGTGGAGACCTTGTGCGGCATGGTGATCAACGCGCCGCGCAGATTGGACAGGCGCATGATGGCCGCCATGCTGGACACGAAGTCCTCGGGCCGCACGCCCATGGGGACCACGCAGGCATCGATGCCCTTGCTGTCGAACCAGGGGTTGTAGATCATCGGCGCCTTGAAGCTCTCGGTGGGAAAGCCGATGTGGGCGATCAGAGTGGTCTTGCCGGAAATCATGCGTGCTTGCCCTGCGTCAGTGCCTGCGCCCGCAGACGGTCATATTCGGCCTTGTCCAGGGGCTGTGCACCGGGCTCGCCCAGATCCTGCATGCGCATGCGGTAGGTTTCACGGGCGCTGAAGGCGGCCAGCGAAGCGACGATGGTGATGCCAAAGGCAATGGCGCCCACTGTCAGCCAGATGTTGGATGCGCCGGGAGGGGCCACGGCAGTGAACAGCGCAGGCAGCATGGCGGTGATGGCCGTGCCGACGTTCTGCGAGATGGCCATGGCCGACACACGGGTGCGGGTGGGGAACAGCTCGGGATAGAAGCTGGGGAAAACCGCGTTGTAGCCCTGGTAGACCACACCCCACATCAGGATGGACATCGCAAAAGCCAGCGGCATGTTCTTGATGCTGATGGCGTAGAGGTAGCCGAAAGCCAGCAGGCCCGACAGCAGCGCGCCAACGATGATGGGCGGGCGGCGGCCGATCTTGTCAGAGAGGTTGCCGACGAAGGGGATCACCAGCACCGCGACGATATTGCCCACCACGGGAATCCAGAGATACATGTCCTTGGCAAAGCCGATGCCATAGGCCGGCTGCACCGCGTAGGCTGCGCCGAAGATGGTGGCCACCACAGGAATCACGTTCATCAGCGCCATGCAGACCACACGCAGCATGTCGGGCGAATGGTCACGGAACGCATCGACCACGGGCGAACGTGTGCGTTCCTTTTGGGCGCCAGCATCTGCAAAGGCAGGGGTTTCGCTGACTTCGCGGCGGATGATCCAGCCTGCGATGATGACGATGAAGCTCAGCAGGAAAGGAATGCGCCAGCCCCAGCTGTTGAACTGTTCGGTGGGCATGTAGTGGGCCAGCGGCAGGAATACGGCAGCGGCCAGAATCTGGCCGGCCTGCACGCCCTGCAGCGTGAAGCTGGCAAAGAAGCCACGGCGTCCGAGCGGCGCATGCTCCAGGATCATGGAGCTGGCGCCCGAAATTTCACCGGCCACGGCAAAGCCCTGGATCAGGCGCATCAGCACCAGCAAAGCGGGTGCCCACAGGCCGATCTGGTCATAGGTGGGCAGCAGACCCACGGCAATGGTCGAAAAGCCCATCAGGAACATGCACCACACCAGCACTTGCTTGCGGCCATGCGTATCACCCAGGTGCCCCAGAACAAAAGCGCCAATGGGCCGCGCCACATAGCCCACGCCATAGGTCGCCAGCGAGGCAATGATGGCAGTGGCGGGATCACCCTTGGGAAAGAAAATCTGCGGAAAAATCAACGCCGCTGCAGTGGCGTAAATGAAAAAGTCGTAGTACTCCAGCGCCGAGCCAATCCAGCCGCTGGCTGCGGCCTTTTTTGACTGGTGCTTGACCTGCGGCGCCTTGGCCGAGTGTGCTGTCATATTTGTCTCCTGAACGAAAAGCGCTTGCGGATGTCATCCACCAAGCAGGCGCTGATGAATGAAACGGGCTCGAATGTAGGTCCAGCCGTTCGCCCTGCACAGGATTTTTTCGCAGCAAACGTTCGATTATCATCCTCATCTGCGCGATGATCGAACGCTTCAAGGGTTATCACCAGCACTGCAGCCAAGCCATGCAGTGGAGCCCACGGCACAGCCATACGGCGTCGCCATATGGCCTCGCCAAAGGTGTGCCAGCCACCCTGCTCACAGTCCGGAAACCACACGGACCACTTCGCAGCATTCCCGATTCCCCCATTTGAAAGCCCCCAGTAAGGACACACACCAACGATGTAACTCGATGTAATGGAATCCTTCGCCACAAATTGCCTGTCCCAGGTACAGTGCCATCATGTAATCAATCAGTGGCCAGAACGGAATACCAGGCACGCCCCATCAGTTTCATTTGACTCAGCGATCAAGGAGTACATCCATGAGCCCCGAGAGATCCAGCCCCATGAAAGTGTCAACCCGCCTGACCTTCGGGTTCGGCATCCTGCTGGCGGGCATGCTGCTCGTCAGTTCTATCGCGATGCTCAGATTCTCGTTGCTGGAGCGCCACCTGGATCAGCTCATCGGCAACCGGATGACCAAAGTCGCCCAGTTCAGTGAACTCAAGGACAAGCTGCAATCGGTGGCGCGCATCACCCGTACCGTGGCACTCATTGAAGATGCCAAAGATGCCCAGTCACAGGCGGACAGAATCACCCCCCTGCGGGCGCGTATTCAGGAGCTGATCGCACAACTGGGCAAGACGGTGGTGCAGCCCAAGGGGATCGAACTGCTCAAGATCGTGCAGGACAATCTGCCCGCCTATGACCGCGACATGGATACCGCCATCAAGCTGGGCATGACTGGCAAGCCGGAAGACGCCAAGGCAGCCACTGAAATCCTGCTCGGCAAGGTAGGTCCACGGCAGGAGGTGATTTTCAAGGCCATGGATGATTCGATGGCAAGGCAGCAGGAACTCGCACAGGCAGCCGGCGACGAAGCCCATGCAGCGCTTGCCTCGGCCCGCTTTCTGATCATTGCAGTCACCACCATCAGCCTGCTGCTGGGGATCTTGATAGCCCTGGCCATTGCACGCAGCATTACCAGGGCACTGGGAGCCGAGCCGCACGAGGTCTCGCAGGTGGTGGGCCGGGTGGCCGCAGGGGATCTGAGCCAGCACGTTGCGCTGCGTCCCGGCGATCACAGCAGCGTCATGGCCGGCGTGCAGCGCATGCAGGCCAGTCTGGTCAAGGTGGTGGGCACCGTGCGCCAGAGCAGCGAGGCAGTGGCGGCTGCCAGCAGCCAGATTGCATCAGGCAACCGTGATCTGTCCAGCCGCACCGAGGAGCAGGCCAGCGCGCTGCAGCAGACCGCCGCATCCATGGAAGAACTGAGCTCGACCGTTGCACACAGCTCGGACAACGCCAGCCAGGCCAATCAACTGGCACAGACCGCTGCAGGCGTAGCCAGCCAGGGCGGCGCAGTGGTCGCCGAGGTGGTTGGCACCATGAAGGAGATCAGCGACAGTTCGCACAAGATCACCGACATCATCGGTGTGATCGATGGCATTGCGTTCCAGACCAATATCCTGGCGCTGAACGCGGCGGTGGAGGCAGCCCGTGCAGGCGAGCAAGGCCGTGGCTTTGCCGTGGTGGCTGGCGAGGTGCGGGTTCTGGCCGGTCGCAGCGCGGAAGCCGCCAGGGAAATCCGGCGCCTGATCCAGGAAAGCGTACAGCGGGTGGAAGCTGGTTCAGCCCTGGTGGACAGGGCGGGAGACACCATGGGCGAAGTGGTGGCCAGCATCCAGCGCGTCAGCACTCTCATGAGTGCCATCTCGGCCGAGAGCTCCGAGCAGTCCAGGGGCGTTTCCCAGATCGGCGAGGCCGTCCATCAGATAGACCAGACTACGCAGCAAAACGCGGCCCTGGTCGAAGAAATGTCGGCTGCCGCCGATAGCCTGCGCGCACAGGCCAATGAACTGGTCCAGGCTGTGGCCGTATTCCAGCTGGGTCAAGGCGCAGCAGGAGCCAGCGCCATCCCTGCACCCACTGCACCGCGCCTTGCCCCTTCCGCACTCAAGGCCAGAGAGGACGCCAAGACACCGGCACGCACGGCACAGGCACTGCAGCGGCCAGTTGCCCAGACCGAAGCGGCCAGGCCCAAGGCACTGGCAAGGCCCGCAAGGCAGTCTGCAGCCACTGCTTCTGCGGGTGGCCAGGACGAATGGGAAAGCTTCTGAGCCCTTTTGCACACAAGCCGCTGCCCCTGGCCGCCGGGGTGCCAGGGGCACGCCTTCAGTACAGCGGCGCGCGCAGCGGCGTGCGCAGCGGCGTGCTCGTCCAGGCCGGCAGCGGCGCCGGCCTGTGCAGCACATCATCGTTGAGCCACAGCGCGCTGCGGCGCGCGCGCTGGGCCACGATATCGGGCGGCAGCTGCTGGTAGTCGTCGTTGAAGACCTCGAAGCTATAGCCGCCCCGGTAGCCCAGGCGCTCCAGCCGGCGCACGAAATCGGCCAGTTGCGCGCTGCGCACGCCCTCGCCCGGGAACACGCGCGGGCCGCCTGCCAGGGTCTGGCAGTCGTCGGGGGCGGCTGCCTCATGGCATGCGGCATCGGACAGCCGCACAAGGAAAATGCTGGCCGGGTCCATGACTTCCAGCTCCTGCAGCGGCGTGCCCGAGGCGAAGATGTGAAAGGAGTTCAGGCACAGGCCCAGATTGGGCATGTCGGCGCGGCAGACCACATCCCAGCTGGAGGTGAATTCACGGATGGTGCGCCCCCAGGACAGCCCCTCGTAGGCGATCCGTATGCCCAGCGGAATGCCCAGCATGGCAAGCTTGCGCAGGTCGCGCGCGATCAGGTCCAGGTCTGCGGTGGCATGGTGCGACGTCGAGGAACTGGCCAGCAGCACGGGACTGCCGATATCGGCGCACATGCGCAGCATGGACTTGGCGATATCCAGCTTGTATTCATGCAAATGGTCGGACAGTCCCTCGAAGTCACGCAGCACCTGCAGGCCCATAGGCCGCAGGCCGCTGGCACGCACGGCCGCCGCCGCCGCCGCCACCCCGCCGGGAAAGCCTGCCACGTCCCGGGCACTGAGCATGGCCTGGCCGAAACCGGCCTGGCGAATGGCCGCCAGGCGGGCCTGCAGCGGGCCATTGAGCGTGATGGTGTCCATGCCATAGCCTTGCAGCCTGTCCATCAGGACCTCCCACTGTCGCGGTGCACGAGCTCGAAAGCCACGGTACCCAGGGCGTTGCGCGTCAGTGCGCCACGGTCATCGGGATGCATGCGGCTGGACTCGACAAATTCGACGCCCTGCTCCTTGAGCAGGCGCACGGCCTGGCCGACATCCGGCGTACCCAGGCCGATGCGCTGCAGGCATTCGGGCCGGGGGTCGGAGTCCAGGTCGGCATACATGCCCGGATCGGGCTCGATCAACTGCCACAGAAAACCGCCGCAGGGACTGCGCATGAGCTTGCCCTTGGGCAGAATGCCGAAGCGCTCCTCGTCGGGCAGCAGCCGGAAATCGAACATGCGCTCGAAATAGGTGATCCAGTCGGTGCTGCGCTGGTAGCCGATGTACTGCACCACGCCGAAATACCCCATGCCAGCCAGCGCCGGCGGATGCGGGTCCACCGAGGGAATGGGCGTGAAGTCGATGTCGTAGATGGAAAACTCCTTCCACCGGTCGACAAAATAGAAACGGCTGCCACCCGGCCCATGGATCGCCGGTATGTGCAGCTCCATGGCCTGGGCATGGCTGGGCACGGACCAGGCGCCCAGGTCCAGGCAGCGCTGGTAGGCCTGCAACGCATCGCGCACACGCAGGGCCACAGCAGAAATGACGGGCGTTTCGCCAGCGTCTGCGCTGGCATTGACCACCAGGTTCATACTGCCCTGGCGGTACAGCAGCACCTCGCGCGAACGGTGCCGCGCCACGGGCCGGAACCCCAGCTTTTCCAGCACCTGCCCCAGAGCCTGGGGCTGCGAGGTGGTGTATTCAATGAACTCCAGGCCGTCCAGGCCCAGGCGGTTGGACCGCTCGGGCACGTCTTCGCGGCCAAGGGAGGGGTTGCTGCTCATCTGCGGTGCTCCGTGAAAAAACAGGATGCCAGCGCCGGCCGAGGCAGCCCCTCCCCTTGCGGAGAAGGGCCGAAGGGGCTTCAGGCCAGTTGCTGCTCCAGATCATGCAGCACCTGGTAGCAGGGCAGCACCTGGGCCACGCTGGCGTTGGGTTCCCGGCCCTCGCGGATGGCGGCGAAGAACTCGCGGTCCTGCAGTTCGATGCCGTTCATGGACACATCGACCTGGGAGACATCGATCTTTTCTTCCTTGCCATTGACCAGATCGTCGTAGCGCGCGATGTAGGTGCCGGTATCGCCAATGTAACGGAAGAAGGTGCCCAGCGGGCCGTCGTTGTTGAAGGACAGGCTCAGCGTGCAGATGGCGCCGTTGGCGGCCTTGAGCTGGATGCTCATGTCCATGGCAATGCCCAGCACGGGGTGGATGGGGCCCTGGATGGCGTTGGCCTTCACGACGGGGCTGCCAGCCTGGTAGGCGAACAGGTCCACGGTATGGGCGGCATGGTGCCACAGCAGGTGGTCGGTCCAGCTGCGCGCCTGGCCCAGCGCGTTCATGTTGGTGCGGCGGAAGAAATAGGTCTGCACATCCATTTGCTGGATGTTGAATTCACCGGCCTGGATCTTCTTGTGCACCCACTGGTGGCTGGGATTGAAGCGGCGGGTATGGCCACACATGGCAACCAGTCCCGTGGACTTTTGCAGCTCGACCACGGCCTGGGCATCCTGGAGGCTGTCGGCCAAAGGGATCTCGACCTGCACATGCTTGCCGGCCTTCAGGCACTGGATGGCCTGGGCCGCATGCATCTGCGTGGGCGTGCACAGAATGACGGCATCGACCTCGGGCAAGGCCAGGCTGTCGGCCAGATCGGTGCTCACATGGCCAATGCCGTACTTGTCGGCGACTTCCTGGGTCTTGGCCAGTTCACGGCCCACCAGGGAGACGACTTCCACGCCGTCGATGTTCTTGATGCCGTCCAGATGCTTGATGCCGAAGGCACCGGCGCCCGCCAGGGCGACTTTGATGGTCTTGTTCATTGGGGGTTCTCCAGAATCAGGTGGCCGACAGCGGTGTTCGATGCCGGCACATGGTAGAAACGGTGGC
>NZ_JACSYA010000055.1 GCF_029870285.1 Delftia sp. PS-11 | reverse complement strand
CGTTTCCCGTGTGCTACGCCTCGAGGGGTCCACCAACAGCCGGAGCGGAGACCTGGTTCGCGTGCTTCACCGAGCCTCGGTGCCAACGATGGGGGGCTCCTTGCGAGAGGATGGTTTGTTGGTCCACACGTTCGACACGTTGGCAGACACGTTGCTTCCATTCAGCCGCCAGGAACTCGCCGACCTACGCTCGCGGGCCGAGGACCACCGTCGGGAGTGGCGGGAAGATGTGCAGGCGATGGAAGCCCGCAGTACCGACCTTACCTTGGTCACCGGCGCATTGACCAAGCGTCAAGGAGCGCACGCAAATCTCCGTGTCTTCGTGAGGAGCCAGCTTGCCTGGGACCGCATTGGCGACATCCAGAGACTTTTTGAGTTGCGCGGTTGGACGGGTGGCGCGCCTCCGGGGCAGCGTGATGTTCCGGTCTTCATGGCAGCATGCTTCCTGGCTGAAGCCAAGCTCGCGAAGGATGTGATGTCCGAGCTACGGCCGCTCGTGCGGCTGCTGGCCCCGGACTGGGGCGAGCCCGAAATCAAGGACTGCGTAACTTCGGTTCTGGAGCGCGCCCATGCGCATGCCCGCGGCGAGACTGTAGAGTTCCGGGGCAAGCAGGTCAGTCCTCGGTACGGACATAGCAACGCCACTCTCATTGAGAAGCTCTGCATCTCGCCTCTTGAAGAGCGCGAGATGCAGACCATCATTAGCAAAGACGAGAAGCGGCGCCGCACCAACGAGCGCCGCACTGCACAACGCCGCGAGCATGGCGTTGTTCCGAGAGCAGAGTATCGGCAAGCCTCAGTGGACAAGGCGACGGCTGCGAAGGCGTTGAAGGCGCAGGGGAAGAGCCTGCGTGCAATCGCGGCCGAACTCGACATGCCGCTTTCGACCGTCCAGTACTACTGCGCGCAGTAGGCAGGCACTGACGACGAGGGGTGTCCAAAGTGTGTTCGTAAGACTGTTCGTTGGCGAAGCCATAGGTCAGGTAGGAGTCGTTCGTCGGCGGAACGCCTGCGATAACCCGGAGCGCCATCTACACCTGACGCACTCTGGCCTGGGTCAAGGTGCTGCCGCGACAGGTGCCGACACAAGGTCTCCAGGTGGCCCATCCTCCACGAAGTCCAGTGTCGGTGGAGCCGTCGCAACCGACACTGGATACATTCGAACTAGAGGACGTTCTTGACCTTGTTCAGCAAGGTGCCCAGGAACTGGCCCCAGTACTGCGTCAGGTCACCATACTGCTCCACAGGGTTCGGGTGCATGGACTCCGCCTTCCCGTAGGCAACCAACAGCAGTGACATTGCCTCGATGCTTCGCCGAGCGGCCTTCACGGCCTCCTCGCCAGACACCGTGCCAGGGTCTCGTTGGGAGATGGCCTTCAGCGGCTCCCACATTTCGCGATAGAACGGGTGACGTGTGTTGAGCCGGATGATGACCTGGTCGGCCACGTGCGTGGTGCTCACGAAAATGTTGCCAGGGAAGCTCACGGACTCGATGACGAAAGGTAGCTTCTTCTTGTCCTCGATGTACTTCTGCTGCGCTTCAGCTTTCGTAAAGCCTGCGTCTTCCGCCAACTCCTTCAACGCGTCGTCAGCCGAAGGCGCGTCTTGCTGTGGTTCAACTCGCGGCTTGGGCATCACCGCGTCGACTTCCTTTACGGCATCGAGGATGGCACCGTGCTCCCCTGAAGCCTCGTGTTGCTCGCGTGCAGCCTCGCCCCAGGTTTCGTCGATGAGCTTGCGTGCCGTCGGAATGTGCTTCTGGAGCAACTCGCGCAGCTTGTCCCGCAGCTCGCCATGAGGCTCTACGCCGCGCTTGACATTGCGGATACCAAAGTAGTCATCGAGTTCGGGGTCGAAGGAAACTTCGATGCCGATGAATCGGTCGGTATCCTTCACGCCACCTGGCAAGATACGCGGCACATTCGAGTAAGCGACTTCGCGGTTCTTGCGCACGAAGCTCAACGCACCCTCGTTCTCAGGGACACGCAGAGCCTTAGCCAGCGTATCACCGCCCATCCCACGGCGTCGCAACACTTCCTTTGGATAGAGTGTCACGCGCAAACGCGCCGTGTGTTGCCCCACCTTGACGGTGTCATCACCGATAGTTGTCGCGCCGAAGTGCCGCAAGACACCCTTCTTGAGGTCATCGCGCTTGTGCTCTTTTTCCTTGTTCAAGACTGTGTCGGCCCAGGTGCGCTCTAGCAGCATCAACGGGTCGTGCGCGATGAGCAGCGATTCGTTGATTGCAATCTTGATGCCACCATCCAGGAAGTGCCGGAAGATGCGCGATAGCTCCTTTTCAAGCTCCTGCCGGAGCTCATTGAAATCGCGTGCTGCGCGACCTTCTTCCAGGCGGTCCACGTTGGACCACAGCACCACAGTGCCGGTCTCCTTAGGGAAGTCCAACTTCAAGTCGGCGGGCGGCTCAGCCGGGACCGGGGCCTTCAGCACCACTGGCTTCCCAGAGGACTCTTCGGCGAGTGCCTCGTCCAGGTCGAAGTGGACATGGAGCCACTCGGAGTCGGCTCGGTTGCGGCTCCAGACATCAATTCGTCGACCGAAGTTGAGCGCAGCGAGCTTTGCCCCGACGCCGTACTTGCCGATAGTGTCCGACCGCATGTAGCGGGAGGAGTACCCCAGCACCAAGTAGCGATGCAGGATTTCTGCAGGCATGCCGTCACCGTCATCCCGGATGGCGATGCGGTGGACGCGCTTTTTGCCCCGCTCTTCGCTTTGTTCAAGCAACACCGAGATGTTGTTGGCGTTGGCCTCAATGCTGTTGTCGATGACCTCGCCCAACGCCGTGGGCAGGCTGTGGCCAGAGTCCCGAAGGGACAACAAGGCTTGCCCCGTCTGAATCATGGCGATGTCGGCGGGAGCTTCTGTGGTGGTAGCGGTAGCGTTCATTTCGGTTCCTTAGGTTTTTGCAACCGTCGCCATGGGGTCAACGGTCACCGGGGACACAGCACTGATTTCCAAGCTGGGGCACATCAGATGCGTCCAGGCTTGGCAGTCCCCCGTGCTGCAGAAGGGGCAACTGTTGGGCATACCCACCGGTCGGGCCGGGTGGATTTGGTTGGTGAGTTCAGCGCTCAGCCGAAGGGTGTGAAACCAGGCTGACTCGAGCCGGTACGCTTGAAGGGGGCTTGAACAGGTCTTCCATGCCAAGTGGGTCGCCAAAGGCAGCAACGGGTGACCGGCAAGGCGCGTCTGGACGCAGTTGTCTGACCGGCCAACGTAGAACGGCACGTCCTGCCGCAGCAGCATATAGACGCCTGCCCAGCCCGGGGGGGGCACGAGTGTTCTCACCACAGTGGGTGTGGCCAAAAAGGCCATCTGTCGTGGCTCGTCGAAAACCAGCTCAGCTGACTTGGACATGGCCGCCTCCGCTGCACTCTTCTGTAGTCAGCCAGAGCTCTGCCTGGACAAACTTTTCAGCAACGCGCCGGCGCAACGGTCCGCGCCAAGCCAAATAGCGGCGGCGAACGCGCTCACGCTCAGACGAAGAAGTAGCGGGGGGCGGGCTTGTGGCCGGCTCAGCAAGGAGCTTGGCCCGTACTTGGCGCTCGATAACGTCCTTGGCCTCCGAAAGCATCTCCTCTTCAGAGGCTACGCCATGCGCGGATGTCCCGTTGAACGCCAAATCAAGGGCGCGTTCAGCGATGCAGTAGAGGAAGGAGCCAGGGATGTGCTTCGAGAAAAGCGCCTGGATGGATGAGACGGCGCGCGAGTGCGCCTCGATATCAGAGATAGTCATAGCTTGCCTTTGTGTGCCCGACCGCCCCAGTGGGTGCAGCCACGCCTTACTCGACTTCATACCGCCATGTTTCTGCCGCTCCGCCCCCAAAAGGCAAAGCAACCCGGTCAGCTGTGTTCACTTTAGAAGATATTTTTTAGCCCGTCAACACTGGCAGTTGCGGTGACCGAAACCATCAGTATCTGTAACGGCCGCTGACGACCTCGTTGCTTTCACACCCGCTTCGCCACTGTGGCTTACACATCGGGCACGTTTGAGGAAATACTGATATTTTGTACAGTATCGATGTCGGAGTGCCAGTACGGTGTGGACGGTCGATGCATTTTTGCGACCAATTGGTGATAATTGATAGGCATTTGCTATTCAACGAGGCGTCTCGGAGCGCAGTAACGATGCGAAGGGTTGTCTCGTCCGGACTGGTGAGGTCATCCAGTTAAACTAGTCGCCAAATGATTCAGCTACCTTCCGAAGCCCCGCCGCAGTTCTCGGGGCATGAAACTTTTCCGTTGCGACAGCTCTGGCTGCGCAAGGCCTATGACGCGGTTGCTCAGTACGAGGGGCCTGCGCCTCGGTCCGTCTTCGCCGACGAAGAAGCCATCGTGCGGTTCGGCGTCGGCAAGAATATGGCGATGTCCATTCGCTTTTGGGCGACCGCCTGCGGCATTATCGAAGACGAAGGCGGCTACGTTCCTACGCGTCTTGGCTCACTACTATTCAATCAAAAGAACGGTCTAGACGAGTACTGCGAACACCCCGCGACCACTTGGTTGATGCACTGGCAAGTGGCGAGTACGCACGAGAAGACAACGACGTGGTGGTTTCTCTTCAATCACGTTGTGCAGCAGGTGTTCGACCGCGAGTTTATTGTGAATTCTCTGTCTAGCTTGGTCACCGAGCACAAACTGAGAATTTCAATGGCGACGCTCAAGCGAGATGTCGAGTGCTGCATCCGCAGTTACGTACCGCGGCTCGGAGGGGACTCTCCTGAAGAGATGAGTGAGCCGTTGCTCGGCGAGCTTGGCCTGATTCAGCAAAACGCAAAGGGCTCATTCGCGTTCCGCCGTGGCTCGAAGCGGTCTCTGCCGGACGGCGTCTTTGCCTATGCCATGCTCGACTACTGGGAGCGGATGCCTCATGCGGGTGCCGTGATGGCCTTTGACCGCGTTGCCCACGACTACGGCTCGCCTGGCCGAGTCTTCAAGCTCGATGAAAACGCGGTCGCTGACCGACTGATGGCTCTTGAGGACCTAACTCGCGGGCAGATTCAATGGACTGAACAAGCGGGCATCCGACAGGTGACCCGCAAGGATATGGCGCTCAAGAGTCTGGCCGACTACAAATACAAGCTTCTCGAAAGTGCCTATGCTTAAGCAGTCTCCTGCCGGCGCCGAAAAGCGGCTGCTCTCTGACGTCGTCACTATCTCGCGCCAGTTTCTTCGCTCTGTTCGCATTGACGCCGACTTCGGCCGTGAGGACGCCCTTTCGGGCTACATCTGCCAGGGCACAGCAAGCTCTCTTTTGGAGAGTATGGCTCGGCAGATAACAGAAACTCGTCAACGCGCTTTCACCTGGACAGGCCCGTATGGTGGGGGCAAATCGTCTCTGGCCCTGATGCTGTGCTCGCTCGTTGGTGCGCAGACAAAGGTTCGCACCAAAGCAAAGCAGCTTCTCGGTTTTCCTGACGGAAGTCCTGTTCACAAAGCGTTTGAGGCCAAAGGAGATGGTTGGCTCGTCGTGCCTATAGTCGGTAAGCGGGCAGAGGTCACTCAAGAGCTCAGCGCAGCCTTGGCCAAGGCTCGTGGGCTTACTCCCACCCGCAAGAAGCAACCCGACGTGGTCGGCGAGCTGGTGGAAGCGGCCGAACGGCACCCACAAGGTGTGCTTGTCGTCTTTGATGAACTGGGCAAGTTCCTGGAGGCGTCAGCTCAGGAAGGTGGCGACATCTACTTCTTCCAAGAGCTGGCGGAAGCCGCTAGTCGCTGCCGAGGCAAGCTCGTCATAGTCGGCATCCTGCATCAGGCCTTCGAGGCCTACGCTTCACGGCTGGGTCGCCAGTCCCGCGATGAGTGGGCCAAGGTCCAAGGACGGTTCGTCGACATCCCGCTCGTTGCGGCGGCAGACGAGGTCATCGAGTTGGTCGGCAAGGCTATCACGGTCGAGGACCCTCCGCCTCTGGCGGACGCAGCCAAGTTCGCGGAAAGAATCGCCGCAGCGATTCGTACTCGGCGCCCGGGTACGCCGGCGACCTTGGCTGATTCGCTGAAGGCATGCTGGCCCCTGCACCCCGTGACAGCCGCGTTGCTTGGTCCAATTTCACGGCGTAGGTTTGGTCAAAACGAGCGTAGTACCTTCGGCTTTCTTGCGTCGAGAGAGCCCCTGGGCTTCGTGGAGTTCCTGGACGGCTACGAGGCAGACTGGTTCCGCATGTACGGCCCGGCCGCCTACTGGGACTACCTTCGCGCCAATCTGGAGCCTGCTATTGCCGCGTCGCCGGATGGGCATCGCTGGGCTCAGTGTACGGATGCTGTCGAGCGTGCTGAAGCCAAAGGCACTGACATCCATGTCAAGCTGACCAAGACCATCGCCCTGATTGAGATGTTCCGCAACGGGTCTGGCCTGGTGGCGGAAGAGTCTGTTCTCGCAGTGTCCACGCCTAGCGTGGATGAGGGGCAGATTCGGAAGGCCCTCGAGGAGCTGTCTGACTGGAAAGTCCTTATCGAGCGCAAGCATCTTGGTGCTTGGGGCATCTACGCAGGCTCGGACTTCGACATTGAAGGGGCCATCAATCTGGCCCGAAACGAGATTGGCGAGCCTGACCTGGAGCGCATCTCCACCCTCAGCGACCTGCAGCCAGTTTTGGCGAAGCGGCACTATCAGAAGACCGGAACAATGCGGTGGTTTACCCGCGGCATTGTTCGCTTGGAAGATGTTGAGAAGGTCGTAAAGACCTTTGAGCTCACGGGCGCAAGTGCTGGTGCATTTCTACTGTGCCTGCCGCCGCCTGGGCAGTCTGTACGGTCCGCCGAGCACAGAGTGCGGCATGCGAGTATGGCCACCGAGGTTGGGACACTGCTGCTTGGCACCCCCAAGAACGCAGAGCAAATCATCGAGTTGAGTCTTGAATTGGCCGCAGCCGAACGCGTCATGAAGACTCGGCCTGAGCTACACGGTGACTCTGTCGCACGTCGGGAAATCGTTGGGCGTATTGAGGCTGTGCGTTCTTCGCTTGAAGAGGAACTCGCAGATGCCTTCGAGCTGTCCAAGTGGTACAGCCACGGGACCGCGCTGGAGACCAAAGGCCCTGTCGTTTTGTCCCTGATTGCCTCGGACATCGCTGAGGACGTCTACGACAAAGCGCCGTTCATCTTCAGCGAGCTAATCAACCGCGAGGACCCGTCGAGCAACTCCAAGAAGGCGCGCAAAGACCTTATGAATCGGATGGTGACCCATGGGCACCTGCCGAAGCTTGGCTATGAAAGCTTCCCTGCTGACGCGGGCCTTTACTTCACCATCCTGAGCGACCCGGGCCTGCATCGCCCACGGGGGGATGAAGGCTGGAGCTTCGGTGAACCCAACTTCAACGCTCGTGGTAGGTCCTTCGAATCGTTGTGGTGGCGCACCTCAGGCGAACTACTTTCAGAAGGCAAGTCGCTGACCTTGCAGGAGCTTTACGCTGCATGGGCCCGCCCGCCCTTCGGATTGCGTGCTGGAGTGATGCCCGTGCTTTCGCTGGCGATGTTCTTGGCCAACCGCTCTTCCTTGGCTCTGTACGTGAATGGCACATTCACCCCGGATATCACTGATGCGGTTGTTGATGAGTGGACGCTCGACCCGAGCCGGATTCGCTTCCAGCACGTCGAGGCTTCCAAAGACAAGGCAAAGCTGGTTGATGCTTTGGCAAAGACCATATCTGACCGCTCCAGCATCGAGATTGGAGCTGCTCCACTAGATGTGGCGCGCGGGCTAGTAGGCCTTGTCGTTGGCTTACCGGGATGGACTAAGCGGACGTCGACTGTCTCCAATCGAGCACAGCAAGTTCGCACCATGTTGCTGAAGGCAAGCGACCCGCTGCGGGTGTTGTTCTCCGACCTGCCGACGCTATTGGAGGCCCAAGACCCGGCCATATTGAACCGCCGCGTTCAGGAGGTCACCGACGAGCTTTCTGGCGCCTATCAGCGGATGCTGGCACGTGTTCGCGCTCATGCTTTGGACGCTCTCGACCATGGTAGTAGGCCGGACGCGGAGCTGCGGAAACGTGCGACTACCGTGAAGGGGCTGACGGGTGACTTCAAGCTCGATGCCTTCGCGACTCGACTAGAGACATACGACCAGTCTGCCGAGACCGTCGAAGCGCTCATCAGCCTTGCCGTGGATAAGCCTCAGGCCGTTTGGGTCGACCGAGACATCGACGCGGCAATGGCCAAGTTGGCGGATTGGTCGGTGGACTTTCGCAAGGCGGAGACGATGGCTCCCCTGCGCGGCAGGCCGTCGACCCGCCGGGTGATTGGTGTGGTCTTTGGTGCCAGCCACGGTCAAGACGCCACAGGCTTTGTAGACATCTCGGAGACGGACACGCCTGCGGTGGACCGTCTCGTGAAGCAATTCTTGGCTGATGCGCAAGGCGAGCGCAAAGAGGTCATCCTGGCTGCCCTCGCCGAGGCCGGGGCCATGATGGTTAAGCAACAGGGCAAGGGGAATAAGAATGGCTGAACGACACGTACTTGGTCTTTCGGGCGGGAAGGACAGCGCAGCTCTTGCTGTGTACATGAGCCTGCACCACCCAGAAATCCCGCTCGAGTTTTTCTTTACCGACACCGGCAAGGAACTGCCCGAGGTCTACGCGTTCCTCGGCCAGCTTGAGGGGTTCGTTGGTCGCAAGATTCACTACCTGAATCCGCATCGAGACTTCGACTTCTGGCTGCGCACATATAACAGCTTCCTGCCGTCACCTCAGACTCGCTGGTGCACTCGCAAGTTGAAGCTGGAGCCCTTCAAGCAGTGGATTAAGCCGTCCCTTGATGCGGGAGACAAGGTGTACAGCTATGTTGCCATCCGCGCGGACGAAGAGCACCGGGAAGGCATGGTCGCCCAGCATGAGAACTTGATTGTTCGTATGCCGTTCCGAGAGCACGGTATCGACAAGGCGGGGGTGTTTGAACTACTAGAGGGCTCTGGCCTGGGGCTTCCAAAGTATTACAGTTGGCGTTCGCGAAGCGGCTGTACGTTTTGCTTCTTCCAGCAAAAGGTTGAGTGGGTTAGGCTGAAGGAAACCCACCCGGATGCGTTCGAGGACGCGAAGGCGTACGAAAAGAACGCGCTGGAGCATGGCTCCCCGTTCACTTGGAGTCAGGGCGAGCCGTTGACCGACCTGGAGAAGCCGGAACGGGTGGCGGAAATTCTGGCGGACTTTGAGGCTCGCAAGCAACGCGAACTTGCACGCCGAAAGCCTAATCCATTGCGCGTCATTCCCATCGAACCGATTGACATCGACGACTTGTATCTTGAGGAAGAGGGCGGCGGAGCCTGCCTCGTCTGCCACAAATAACTGGAAAATCAGGAGGAAATTGAGTGCCGAGTCCTGGACAGAAAATATTCGACGCTGAGTCGGAAGGTCTCTACGACTTCGTGTCGAAGAATGGTCGCGGGCTATACATCCCGCCCTACCAGCGCGACTACGCTTGGGACAAGACGAATGTTGAGCGCCTCATCGATGACACTATTCAAGGTCTGAACGCGCTGCTCAAGCGCCCCGATGAGTCCATCACGTTCATCGGGACCATCATTGCGATGAACGACTCGAAGAAGTCGACCATCAGCCCCTTGGTCAAGAACCAGGTGTACACGCAGGTCATGTCAGTCATTGACGGCCAGCAACGCTTGACAACCTTGCTGATGCTGTGCTTGGCCCTACTTCTCGAAATCGAGGTGCAGTGGGCAGAGCTCAAGAAGGGTAAGGCGAAGGACAGCGACGACGCCCGCCAGTGGCTGGAAACGCGTGTGAACGATATGCGTGGCCTGCTTTCCCAGATGCTGTCCGAGCGACAGAACAACGGCGAGGGCGAGTTCAGGCATTTCCCGAAGATGATTCGAGCCTTCGTGGACACCTGGTCCTATGAGGCAGACAAAGCGACATACAACTCGCCCATCTCCTGGCTCCTGTTCGAGTTTGTCCGCTTCCGAGAACAGCTGGACCCCAACTGGGCCAAATTCCCCAACGTCCTGAAGGAAACAGCTGACGGAGCCGCGAACGAGGGGCAGCGCAAGCACTTCATCAAGATGCTGAAGGTGATGCGCGATAAGCTGCGCAACTTGCCTGGTGATGACGAATTTCCGGAGCTGCTCGGTATCGTTCAGGACGAAAACAAGCAGGACACCCTTTTCGGAGAGGAGTTCCCGGATTCGATGAAGACGGCGCTGGAGTCCGTTCTCTCGCCTCAATTTTTGCTTGCGCAAGCCGCCGCGAACGCAGGCGAGAAGCCCAGCGCGGAAGATGCACGTTCGAGAAAGTGGTGGGATGCCTCGACCAACCTGGTCTCCCTTCTGTTCTTCGCGAAGTTCGCCCTGGAGCGCATCACGCTGGTGGTTGTGACCGCAACGACCGAAGATTTCGCATTCGACGTCTTTGAGGCCTTGAACACCACCGGCCAACCGCTAACTGCCCTCGAGACCTTTGTCCCGAAGGTTGTTCAGTCGGTCGGCATGACGAAGTACAACTCGTCGGAGGAAAAGAAGCAGCTTGAGATTGCCGGAGACTACATCCGCAAGGTCAATCGTGCTGACGAGCGTCAGAAGCGGTCGGCCGACCTGCTGGTTGCCTTCGCGCTGGCCGAGCTCGGAGAGAAGCGTTCGAAGAACCTGGCGGACCAGCGGCGCTTCATGCGGGAGGCATTTGACTCCTACAGCGACCGCAAGCAACAGCAAGAGTTCATCCGCCACCTCGCAGAGCTTTCCCGCTTCTTTGACAGCGTGTGGGTCAATGGTTCAGACAAGCCGAAGGTAGATGGCCTCGAGCTTCCCGAGCCGGCGGCGCTTTGCCTTCGCTTCCTGGTGGACTTCGGCCACACCATCACAGCTCCACTGCTTGCTCAGTATGCGGCCGACGTCGGCACGCAGAAGGACGCTGCCGACCGAAAAAAGGCGCTCAGCACATTTTGTGAGGTTGTACAGGCCGTCACAGCGTTCACTGTTCTCTGGCGCTCCTCGCGCAGCACCACCGACCGCATCGACGAGGTCTACCGGTCTCTGATGGGTGAAGGCTCGCTTGAACACGGCGTGCCTGCGCTTGCCCGCGGCAAACGAGCAGATGGGCCACTCCCGACAGTTCAGGCTGTGCAGGCAGCGTTGATATCGCGGTTGCAGGCGGACCGAAAGAGCAAGAAGCACGGTGCCAACATTGCAGGAAAGGCGGAGTGGATTGAGAAGACGGTCGTGCAACCACTTTGGGAAATCAACACAACGTTGGCGAGATTCGTTCTGCTACTAGCTTTCCACGATGTCGTGGAGGGTGCAGACGGCCATCTCACTCGCGGCAAGGCAGGAAGCAACCCGACATTGACTCTCGATGCTTGGGTTGGCGACCAATTCACGTCAATTGAGCATATCGCACCACGCTCGAAGGCCAAGGGCTGGTCACAGGACCTGTACCAAGACGAAGAGTTCGAACGCCTGGGCAACTTGACTTTGGTGCCAACCCGCTGCAACTCATCGCTCAGCGACCGTCCTTGGGACCAGAAGCGCTCACTGTTTGCTGCGCTATCGGCGAAGACCGAGAACGAAGCAAAGACTATCCTGAAGAAGATGGCCGATGCTGGCATCGACGTTACCGAGGTGGCCGGGAATCTTTATGCAGGCCAGTATTTGCCACACGTTCATGCCATTAGCAATGTAAAGGGCGAATGGAACCTTGATGCGGTTAACGCCCGAGGTCGTGAGCTCGCAGACTTGGTTTGGCAGCGACTCGCACCTTGGATTGGGTGGTCCAACGTTTGAGCTTTGGTTTGGACTCTCGTAGGATTTGGAATAGTGAAGCCGGGCCCTACGCCTGGCTCCCCTGCGTCTGCGATTGCGCCTTCGAACACTCGACTGACACCCCGTGGCCCTTGTTCTTGAAATAACCCCCGGTCCCGAAGGACCGGGGGTTTGAATCAAGAAATCATGAATCACGGAAACACAATTCCTCGACCCAATACTCCCCATGGCTGGCTTTCTGGCCAGCGCCGTGCGGCTCTCACCCCGCACGGCAGGTTCGACATCAGCTCGGACAACGTCTCCCGACGTGGTCATCTCACACAAACATCAGCGCCTCGGATAGCGCCCCGCTCCCGTCTTTCGACCCTTCCCACATCCAGCAAGTCTGCAGGGGGGCTCCCACTCACCGGTCCGTCGCGCTGTGCGAACGGCCCCGTTGTGGCTACTCAACAAGTCTCCCGGTCATGGCTCAACGTCGGTTTCTCACGCCGACCAGCTGTAGACCTTCCCGAGTTCTCTCAAATCGCGCGAACACATCGAACGCGAGCTCTGGTTGCTGCATACATGGCGGAACATCCACCTCACCCCCCGCGCGCGTGGCGTGGATAGGTTTTCAGGGGCCCAGGATTCCGTAACGGCTCCCTTACCTGCATCAACCTTCATCGCTCTCTTGCTTGTCGCCGCTGTTGCGGCGATACGCCCTATGTGTCCAGTCTGTTGCACCAGTTCTTCACGAGCCTTCCGGCCCGGGTGCTTCTCCGCCAAGCTATTCGCCGACCCCTCGTGAGCTGCGCATCATGCGCAACCCTCAGGGCCGCCACCGTCCAATCTCTCTCTGGTGGCCTGCGTCCTTTCGTGACGCCTCAGGCGTGTCGGTTCAGACACGGGTTCAGCCCTCTCGAGCTGCCCCCGCCCGTGCATCGCTGCACGGTATCGATTTGAGCGCCAATCCTGGTTTCCATCGCCGAGGCGATGTTCCCCCAGGGCCAGCGTGCCCTCGTCGCCCAATCCTGGCATCGGCCAGTCCTGGGAATGGAGTCGTCGGGTGGGAGTTGCAGTCTCCCTTCCGAATTGAGGTCGCTGCCTTCAAGCTTTTCAGCCTGTTGGATACGACCACCCGCGCTCCGTTGTTTGCCGCGCCAGCACTGTTAGATGCACGCGGCTTCCGCAGTCCACCAACCGGATGAGATGTCCGGTGGGGGGGCTCGTGTGAGATTTGAGCTGTAGGGGGCCTCACGCCCCGATGGTTCCTGGGGAGCATCGCTCGACCCAGGGGATACGAGTGATACGCCGGTAGGGGGTGAGAGTCCCGCTTGCCAGCATCGAATCTGCTTTGTATAGCTACCTGCCGTGGAACTCGACGGGGCTCCCGTCTTCGCCTTGGAATCCTTTTTAGTGCGGTCGCCAACGGCGACCGGCCAGAGCGCCTGCTTTCCAGTGCCTACACGTGGCATCCCTGTTATGGAGTCGCCAGTTCATGCCACGCCCCGCCACTTACAACCCCACCGTTCTCATCGCCAAGACCGTCCTCCTTCAGCGCATCCAAGAAGCCGTCGGTGACGGCTACCGCTACTACGCCACTGGAACGATTCCGCCACACAGAGCCCTTGGCCTTGTGCGGAAGTTTGCCGAGGCCTACGGCATTCACTGGGACAAGAACGAGCGGTATCGCCGCAAGGCCGCAGGCCTTGGCAACGCGCGGCTGGTGCTCGGCCTCAACCAAGAGATGACCGTCGACTTCTTTCTGTTGGTCTCGCCCGGGGAGCACGTAGCCCATCAACTCGAACGATTGGCGGATGCGACCAAGCTTCCGATTCGATACCGCGAGTTCGAGCTGGTCACGATGACACTGAAGGGGCGTGACAGGCCTGGCCTCACCTGGCGCCTTGATGCTGCCACGGTCAGTGCCTGGCGCGAGCGCCTTCATCTGCACACGGCGCACTACAACCGCGCGGCGCTCTTCCAGGACTGGTTCAGTCTTTACCGCGTGCCCGGTTTCGCGGGCGTGCGGCGACAGGTTGGCGACCTTGTCGCATTCTGGCGCCGTGATTGGAACAAGCTTCGGGGAGCCGACCCGTGTCCGCTGAGCTATCCGCATGATGAGCCAAGGTACCGCGTCATTCCGGCTGTCACCAAAGGCGACGACGGCATGTACTGGCCGACACGAGGCTTTCCGACAACGCGACAGCTGCCGACACTGTTCTATGTCCGCAAACAGAAGGACGTTGGCGAACCGTTGCGACGACTCGTGCGACGCCTGCAAGATGCCTCTGTGCCAGCCCTGCACACCCCCGACATTGAGTCGGTCTAGGTAGGGGCACGGGCGACCCGCTGCCGCCCGCAAGCGCCGCGCAGTTCACGCCCAAAGCCTGACTGGTACGGGCTGCATGACGCCACTGCGCCGGCCTTGTGCCTCGTCAGGACCGGACCAAGCCCGATACGCTGCAGCGTCAGTGTCATCCCCGGAACAGCCGCTGCGCCGCCCCATGGCTGT
>NZ_JACSYA010000054.1 GCF_029870285.1 Delftia sp. PS-11 | reverse complement strand
CGCCATGGGGCGGGCCTGTGCGGGAGGCAATGTGCAGTGCGTGTTCACGCACTCATGCGCTCACGCCCCGAGGTACGCGCGGCGCACCGCATCGTTGGTCAGCAGGTTGGCACCTGTGTCTTCCAGCACGATCTGGCCGGTTTCCAGTACGTAGCCACGGTCGGCGATCTGCAGCGCGCGGTTGGCGTTTTGCTCGACCAGGAAGACCGTGACGCCGGCGGCGCGGATGGTCTGGATGATCTCGAAGATCTGCGCAATGATCAGCGGCGCCAGGCCCAGCGTGGGTTCGTCCAGCAGCAGCAGGCGCGGCTTGCTCATCAGCGCGCGGCCGATGGCCAGCATCTGCTGCTCGCCGCCCGACATGGTGCCTGCGCGCTGGTGGGCGCGCTCGCGCAGCCGGGGAAACAGGCCGAACACATGCTCGATGCCAGCCTCGATCTGCGCGTTGTCCAGGAAGAAGCCGCCCATCTTGAGGTTCTCGGTGACCGTCAGGTCCGAGAAGATGCGCCGCCCCTCGGGCGAGACCGCAATGCCTTTGCGCATGATGTGGTGCGTGGACATCTGGGTGATGTCCTCGCCCTCGAACGAGATGCGGCCCGAGCTGGCGCGCGGGTTGCCGCACACGGTCATCAGCAGCGAGGTCTTGCCGGCGCCGTTGGAGCCGATCAGCGAGACGATCTCCCCCTGGTTGACGTGCAGGCTCGCCTTGTTGACGGCGCAGATGGCGCCGTAGTGCGTCGAGATGTTTTCCAGTTGCAGCATGGCTGGCATCAGACCTCTCCCAGGTAGGCCTTGATGACCCGTTCGTCGTTGCGGATGGCCTCGGGCAGGCCCATGGCGATGGGCTTGCCGTACTCCATGACCAGGATGCGTTCGGACACGCCCATGACCAGGCCCATGTCGTGCTCGATCAGCAGCACGGCCACGCCATACTGCTTGCGCAGCTGGTCGATCAGGCCTTGCAGGTCCTTTTTTTCCTGCGGGTTCAGGCCTGCGGCGGGCTCGTCGAGCATGAGCACGCGTGGCTTGGTGATCATGCAGCGCGCGATCTCCAGCCGGCGCTGGTGGCCGTAGGCCAGGTTGCCGGCTTCGCGGTTGGCGAATTCGCGCAGTCCCATGACCTCCAGCCAGTGCAGGGCGTTGTCGATCTTCTCCTGCTCGCTGCGGCGGTAGCCCGCCGTGTTGAACAGGCCGGCCAGCAGCGAGGAACTGCCCTGGCCGTGCTGAGCCACCAGCAGGTTTTCCAGCGCCGTCATGGACTTGAACAGCCGCACGTTCTGGAAGGTGCGCACCACGCCATGGTTGGCCACATGGTGGCTGCTGCGGCCCGCAATGCTGGTGCCGTCGAGCACGACGGAGCCGCTGCTGGGCTGGTAGAAGCCGCTGATGCAGTTGAACACCGTGGTCTTGCCGGCCCCGTTGGGGCCGATGATGGCAAACACTTCCTGCGGGCGCACGTTGAAGCCCACATGGTCGACGGCCAGCAGGCCGCCAAAGCGCATGCACAGGTCTTTGACTTCTAGCAAATACTCGCTCATGGCCGGCCCTTGCTGCTATCTGTTGTCTCGAAAATCACCGTGTCGGCATGCCTCATGAGCGCACCTCCACGTGGCGGCGGCTCATGGGCAGCAGGCCCTGGGGACGCCAGACCATCATCAGCACCATCACCAGGCCGAAGATCAGCATGCGGTACTCGGAAAATTCACGCGCCATCTCGGGCAGCACGGTCAGCATGATGGCCGCGATGATCACGCCCAGTTGCGAGCCCATGCCGCCCAGCACGACGATGGACAGGATCAGCGCCGACTCGATGAAGGTGAAGGACTCGGGGTTGACGATGCCCTGGCGGGCAGCGAAGAAGGCGCCGCCGAAGCCCGCGCACATGGCGCCCAGCGTGAAGGCCGAGAGCTTGATCTTCATCGGGTTCAGGCCCAGCGAGCGGCAGGCGATTTCGTCCTCGCGCAGTGCTTCCCAGGAGCGGCCGATGGGCATGCGCACCAGGCGGTTGGACACCCACAGGGTGACCACTGCCAGCAGCAGCGCCATCAGGTACAGATAGATGACCATGTGGCCCGTACTGAAGTCCAGGCCGAGCAACTGGTGGAAGGTGGTGCCGTTTTCGGTGCTGGGGTTGCGTGCCATCTCCAGGCCCATGACCGTGGGCTTGGGAATGCCCGAGATGCCGTCAGGGCCGCCTGTGATGCTGGTCAGGTTGATCAGCAGCAGGCGGATGATTTCGCCAAAGCCCAGCGTCACGATGGCCAGGTAGTCACCGCGCAGGCGCAGCACCGGAAAGCCCAGGATGAAGCCGAACAGGGCAGCAGCGGCGCCGGACAGCGGCAGTGCTTCCCAGAAGGACCAGCCGGCCCAGTGGAACAGCAGCGCATAGGTGTAGGCGCCCACGGCATAAAAGCCCACGAAGCCCAGGTCCAGCAGGCCGGCGAAGCCCACGACGATGTTCAGGCCCAGGCCCAGCATCACGTAGATCATGGCCAGCGTGGCGATGTCCACGGCGTTGCGTCCTGCGAAGAACGGCCAGGATGCAGCGATCACCAGGGCTACGAGGATGAGGCCGTTGCGGTGGCCGGGCCGTGCATGGGGCAGGGACGGCAGCGAGACCTTGGGCAGGAAGGATGCGATCAGCGGCTTGAGCAGTTGCACCACGAAGACCAGGGCGCAGGCCCAGGCCACTGCGCTCCAGTCCGTGTTAATGATGGTGCGAGTGCCTGCACGTTCCAGGTGCAGGCCGAAGAAGGGCGTGACGACCACGGCGGTCATCACGGTGGCGATCAGCGCATCGCGCAGGTTGAGCGTGGGTTTGGTTTGCATCAGACCTTCTCCACTTCAGGTTTGCCCAGCAGGCCCGTGGGGCGGAACAGCAGGATCAGCACCAGCAGGCCGAAGGCCACGATGTCCTTGTATTCCGAGGAGATGTAGGCTGCGGCAAAGGTCTCGGCCACGCCCAGCAGCACGCCGCCCAGCATGGCGCCAGGGATGGAGCCGATACCGCCGAGCACGGCTGCCGTGAAGGCTTTGATGCCCGCCAGGAAGCCGATGAAGGGGTTGAGCTTGCCCACGGCCAGTGCGATCAGCACGCCGCCCACGGCTGCCAGCATGGCGCCGAGCACGAAGGTGAACGAGATCACGCGGTTCGTGTCGATGCCCAGCAGGTTGGCCATGTGCATGTCCTGGGCGCAGGCGCGCGATGCACGGCCCATGCGCGAGTGGCGGATGTACAGCGTCAGCAGCACCATCAGCACCACGGCCACGACAATGATCAGGATGCGCGAGTAGGGCACGAAGATCTCGAAGCCGCCTTCTGTGCCGAACCGCAGTGCGCCCGGCAGCAGCGAGGGCACGGCCATGTCGCGCGCGCCCTGGCCCAGTGCCACCCAGTTCTGCAGGAAGATGGACATGCCGATGGCCGAGATCAGCGCCACCAGGCGCGGGCTGCGCCGCAGGGGCTTGTAGGCCACCTGTTCGACCACCAGGCCATAGACGCCGGTGACGAAGACCGAAACCACCAGCATCAGGCCGATGATGGCCCAGACGGGCAGTCCGCTTTGCGTGCCGATGGCCGACAGTGTGACCAGGCCGATGTAGGCGCCGATCATGTAGATGTCGCCGTGCGCGAAGTTGATCATCCCGATGATGCCGTAGACCATGGTGTAGCCAATGGCGATCAGGGCATAGATAGCGCCCAGGGATAGTCCGTTGAACAGCTGTTGTATCAGCTGGGGTAGAAGTTCAGACATAGGTAATGCCACCCTCAAATGAGAAAAGGCCCTGAAAAGGCCGGATGCAGACAACCGGGACACGCAAGAAGCGTGCCCCGGAGAGTCAGGCGAGGTGGATTACTTGGCGGCGACGGACTTGCTGCCGTCCTTGTGCCACTCGAACACCTGGAAGTCGAAGGACTTCAGGTCGCCTTGCTTGTTCCAGGACACGGGGCCCAGAACAGTCTCGAAAGTGGACTTGTGCAGGTGGTCTGCCACCTTGGCAGGATTGTCACCCACAGCCTTGATGCTGTCGAGCAGTACCTGGGTTGCTGCAAAGGAGGTCAGCTGGAAGGCGCCCGAAGCATTGCGCTTCTTGTCCTTGAATGCCTTGACCACGGCGGCGTTCTTGGGGTTGGCGGAGAAGTCGGCCGGCAGGGTCACCAGCATGCCTTCGACGGCGTTGCCGGCGATGGCGTTGACTTCAGGGTTGCCCACGCCTTCGGGGCCCATCATGCGGACCTTCAGGCCTTGCTCGGAAGCCTGGCGCAGCAGCAGGCCCATTTCAGGGTGGTAGCCGCCGTAGTAGACGAAGTCCACGCCTGCGCTCTTGAGCTTGGTGATCACGGCGGAGTAGTCGCTGTCGCCGGCGTTGATGCCTTCGAACAGTGCCACTTCCACGCCTGCCTTCTTCAGGTCGTCACGCACCGAGGAGGCGATGCCCTGGCCATAGGACTGCTTGTCGTGCAGCACGGCGACCTTCTTGGGCTTGGCCTTTTCGAGGATGAATTTGGCAGCGGAAGGACCTTGCTGATCGTCGCGGCCAATGGTGCGGAAGATGAAGTGGTAGTTCTTGTTGTCGGTCAGGCCCGGCGAGGTGGCCGAGGGCGTCACGACGACCACGCCTTCCTCGTTGTAGTTCTTGGCCGCTGCGATGGCTGCGCCAGAGCAGACGGGACCGACCACGTAGCCGATCTTGGAGGTGACGACGCGGTTGGCCGCCACGGGGCCTTGCTTGGGCTCGCAGGCGTCATCGACGACCACCAGCTCGACCTTCTTGCCATTGACGCCGCCGGCCGCGTTGGCCATTTCAACGGCGGTGTTCACGCCTTCCTTGACCATGTCGCCATACTGGGTCAGCGGACCGGTGGCCGGGATGACCATGGCGATCTTGATTTGCGCATGCGCGGTGGAGAACAAAGCGGCGCCTGCCAGACCCAGGGCAGCGACGACGGTGTGCATGCGGAACGGAATGCTCATGAGATTTCCTTCAACTTTGGGTAAAGCGTTCTGAAAAACGCGCAGGCCCCTGTAGGAGCGGTTCGCGTAAAGACTGTCAGATTAATCGAGCCGGAGCCAATCGCAACAGGGTATCCGGGGGTGGCGAAAGGTATTGCTTTTCGCTAGGTCAGGCATCGTGTGCAGAGCAGGCGGCTGGCGTGTTTTTTGGCCGCAGAAAACGTGTGTTGCAGCATGTATCGCTGCTCATGCACTGTGTCGCACGTATGACCGAGCAAGGTCAGGGGGGATAGTCTGCAGCAGGGATGTTGCGTTGCAGCAACGTGCGTTCGCCAGGGGAGAAGCGCTCAGAATGGCATGTCCGACTGGTATTGCAGCCAGTGCCCGGTGGCTGGATGCGCCAGCTCCAGGCAATGGGCATGCAGCAGCAGGCGGGGTGCAGCCGCCTGTCCTGCGGCATCGGCATAGAGCGCATCTCCCAGGATGGGGTGGCCGATGGCTGCCATGTGCACGCGCAGCTGGTGTGTGCGTCCCGTCACGGGTTGCAGTTCAACCCGTGTGCCAGGCCAGGCGCATGCGCCGGGCAGGGCGCGCCACAGCGTGCGGCTGGGTTTGCCCAGGCGGGCATCGATGACGCGCAGCGGCCTGCGCTCCCAGTCGGCGGCAATGGGCAGATCGATTGGTACCCATTCGCCAGGGGCGCCGCCTGGCGGTGCGGCGGGCTGGCCTGCGACCACGGCTACATAGCGCTTGTGCACCTGCCGCTGTGCGAAGGCGTCACCGAGCAGGCGCTGGGATGCGAGGTTGCGCGCCATGACCACCAGGCCCGAGGTGGCCTGGTCGAGCCGGTGCACGACCAATGCATCGGGCCATCTTTGCTGGGCCCGCGCGCTCAGGCAGTCCTGCTTGTCCGGGCCCCGCCCTGGCACGCACAGCAGGCCCGATGGCTTGTCGAGGATGAGCAGGTCGGCGTCTTCGTGCAGGCAGATGATGCCTTCGCCCGTTCGAGGCGCTTCCTGCAGCGCCGGGCGTTGCCCGCGTCCGGTGGATTCATCGTTCATGGAGCAGCCGGTGCACGGTCGCGCACAGTTCCTCGACATCGTTGGGTTTGTGGACCAGTGCCCTGGCACCCGCAGCCAGCGCGGCCTGCTCGATCTCCGACGTGATGTAGCCCGAGGCCAGCGCGATGGGCAGCTGCGGCTGGATGGACAGGGCCTCGTGGACCAGATCGATGCCGCTGTAGCCGGGCATGTTGTAGTCGGTCACCAGCAGATCGAACTCCTGCGGCGAGGCGCGCAGCGCCTGCGTGGCCATGTGGGGGTCGGTGAAGCCGCTGACGCGGTAGCCGCGCCGGCGCAGCAGGCGCTGCACCAGAAAGACCAGAGCCTGGTCATCGTCCACGTACATCACGTGCTGCTGCGCTGCCTGGGGGTCCGGCTGTGGCGCGGGCGGCGGCGGCGCCAGCATGGGCACAGGCTCGTATGCTGGCATCTCGACCAGGGGAAAGTACAGCGTGAAGCGGCTGCCCTGGCCGGGAATGCTGTGCACGTCCACGGCGCCGCCATGGGTGCGCATCACGCCATGGACCACGGGCAGGCCAAGGCCCGTGCCTTGTCCCACGGGCTTGGTGGTGAAAAAGGGCTCGAAGATGCGCTGCAGTGTCCGCGCGTCCATGCCGGGGCCGTTGTCCTGCACGGACAGCGCCACATAGCTCAGCTGGGGCAGTCCCAGGCGCTCGCACAGGCGCTGGTCCGGGCGCACCAGATCGGCATCCATCTGCACCAGGCCACGCCGCTCCCCGATGGCGTGCATGGCGTTGGTGCAGAGGTTGAACAAGGCCTGCTCGACCTGCATGGCATCGGCCAGGATGGGCGGCAGCTGGGGCGGCACATGGACTATCAGCTCCACTGCGGGCGGCAGGGTCACGCGCAGCAGCCGTGCCGTATCGCCCATGACCTCGCTGACCTGGACGGGCTTGCGCTGGGGCGGCTCGTTGCGGCTGAAGGTCAGGATCTGGCGCACCAGATCGCGTGCGCGGCGTCCGGCTTTTTCGATCTCGCGCAGGCTCTCCAGCGCGGCAGGGTTGCCGCCGCAGTCGGCCTTGGCCAGCTCCACATTGCCGAGGATGGCGCCGACGATGTTGTTGAAGTCGTGCGCGATGCCGCCGGCCATGGTGCCCAGCGCCTGCATCTTGTGGGATTCGCGCAGTTGTTCTTCCAGTTCGGTGCGCTGGGCATCGGCCTTTTTGCGGCTGGTCAGATCGCGAGCGAAAACGGTGGTGGTTTCGCCGCCGCTGTGGTGCTCGAAGGCAACGCTGACTTCGACGGGCAGCTCGCGCCCGCTGGCCGTGCGTGCCGTCATTTCGCCGAGCACGGCCTGGGTGGTCAGCGGTGCGAAAGCCAGCGCCTGTGCCGCGTCGGGCAGAAAGCGCTCCAGGGGGCTGCCCAGCGCGTCATGCGGCGGGCACAGGAACATGGCGGCCGCCGTGGGGTTGAAGACGGTGATGCGCTGGTCCTGGTCCAGGCAGATGATGGCGTCCAGCGCAGAGTTGATCACCGACTCCAGCCGGCGCTCGCTCAGGAACAGCTGGCGGTTGCGCTGCTGCAGCGCCTGGCGCTCGGCCAGCAGCGGGCTCTGGTCCACGACGGCACACAGGTACTGGGCAACCGGCGGGCCGCTTTGCTGGGGAATGGCGATGCAGGCCACATGCAGGTCGCCGCGCAACTGGTGCTGTTCCGTGATCTGGAAGCACACTTCGTGGGCCTCGCTGCGGCCCAGCTCGCGCGCCGATGCGAATGCCTCGCGCACGCGGTCGGTGTCGCCGGGGTGCACAAAGGGTATGAAATTGACCAGCAGCCGGTCGTGTTCGGTGGGCTGGAAGGCGCTGTGCGCCATGGCGTTGGCCTGCACCACCATGTCGTGCTCATCGACCACGAGCAGCGGCAGGGGGATGCTGGCGAACAGGGCTTCAAAGCGTTCGGAGGCGCTTTCCGCGACGGCCTGGCTGTAGTCCAGCACCCGGTTCTGGATCTCCAGCTCGCGCTGGTAATTGCGCAGTTCGGCCACCAGGGCCTGCAGTGGATCGTCCTCGGTGGGGCCTGGCGGCAGGGCCTCGACGGGGAGCAGGCCGGCGCTGGGGGCGAGTAGCGCGTGCAGTGGCAGATGCTCGTCGTGGCGAGCGGTATCGGATGGGTCTGTGCTGCTCATGGCACGTGCGGGCGCGTATGGGCGCGGCGCGAGCCGCGGACTGGTAAAGCTGCCGGGCGTGCCCGGCAAAAGATGCCGGGCTTCGCCAGAAACGCCCGCAGTGTACGCGCGCCAGGCAGGGCGCTACAAGAGCGGCTGCAGATTGGCGGGTGCCCGGGCTCAGTTATTGCCCTGGCACCAGCGGCCTGCACGGGCCTGGCCTCAGTGCGAGCCCGTTTCCTGGTAGGCCTCCACGGGAATGCAGCTGCAGTACAGGTTGCGGTCGCCGTAGACATTGTCCACGCGGCCCACGGGGCTCCAGTACTTGGACTGGCGCAGCGCCGGCACGGGGTAGGCGGCCGTTTCGCGGCTGTAGGCATGGGGCCATTCGGACTTGAGCAGGCTCTCTGCCGTGTGCGGCGCGTTCTTGAGCGGGTTGTCGTCCTGCGGCAGCCGGCCTTGCTCGATGGCGCGGATTTCCTCGCGGATGGCAATCATGGCGTCCACAAAGCGGTCCAGCTCGTACAGGCTCTCGCTTTCGGTGGGCTCCACCATCAGCGTGTTGGGCACGGGGAAAGACAGCGTGGGCGCGTGGAAGCCGTAGTCGATCAGGCGCTTGGCCACGTCTTCGGCCATCACGGCGGTGCTTTCCTTGAACTGGCGCAGGTCCAGGATGCACTCGTGCGCCACATGGCCGTGCTCGCCAGCGTACAGCGTCGGATAGTGCTCGCGCAGCCGCGCGCTGATGTAGTTGGCGCTGAGGATGGCAGTCTCAGTGGCCTGTGTCAGGCCCGCTGCGCCCATCATGCGGATGTACATCCAGCTGATGGGCAGCACTGCGGCATTGCCCAGGGGTGCTGCTGAAATCGCCCCTGTGCCCGGCGCCTGCTCCAGTGCGCCTTGGGCAACGGCCGTGGCATGGCCCGGCAGGAAGGGCACGAGGTCTTCAACCACGCAGACCGGGCCCACGCCGGGGCCGCCGCCGCCATGCGGGATGCAGAAGGTCTTGTGCAGGTTCAGGTGGCTGACATCGCCGCCGAAGCTGCCCGGCGCGGCCAGTCCGACCAGGGCATTCATGTTGGCGCCATCCACGTACACGCGGCCGCCGTGGCGGTGCACCAGTGCGCACAGTTCCTTGACTTGGGCCTCGAACACGCCGTGCGTGCTGGGGTAGGTGATCATCACGCAGGCCAGCTGGGCGCTGTGCTGCTCGCACTTGGCCGCCAGATCCGCCATGTCGATGTTGCCGTTGGCATCGCAGGCGGTGACCACCACCTGCATGCCCACCATCTGTGCGCTGGCCGGGTTGGTGCCGTGGGCGCTGCTGGGAATCAGGCAGACATTGCGGTGGGACTGGCCCCGGCTGGCATGCCAGCCCTTGATGGCCAGCAGGCCTGCGTACTCGCCCTGGCTGCCGGCATTGGGCTGCAGGCTGATGCCCGCATAGCCCGTGGCCTCGCACAGCCACTGGCGCAGCTGGCGGTCCAGCTCGGCGTAGCCCTGCTGTTGCCCGGCCGGAGCGAACGGATGCATCTGGGCGAACTCGGGCCAGGTGATGGGAATCATCTCGCTGGTGGCGTTGAGCTTCATGGTGCACGAGCCCAGCGGGATCATGCTGCGGTCCAGCGCCAGGTCCTTGTCCGACAGCTGGCGGATGTAGCGCAGCATGGCGGTTTCGCTGCGGTGGGTGTTGAACACCGGGTGCGCAAGAAAATCGCTGGTGCGGCGCAGACTGTCAGGAATCAGCGGCTCCACGCCCTTGTCGAAGTCCGCGAAGCAGGGCAGTGTCTGGCCGTCCCTTGCGAAGATCTTCCACAGCAGCTCGACATCGGCGCGTGTGGTGGTTTCGTCCAGCGAGATGCAGATGTGATCCTGCTGGTACACGCGCAGGTTGGCGCCCAGTGCCACGGCGCGCGCCGCAATCGCCTGCGTGGCCTGGCCCGTGTGCAGGCTCAGCGTGTCAAAGCCGGGCGCTTCGCACAGCGGCGCGCCCAGCGCCGTCAGGCCACGCGCCAGGATGGCCGTGTACGAGGCCACGCGGCGGGCGATGCGCGTCAGGCCCTCGGGACCGTGGTAGACAGCGTACATGCTGGCGACCACGGCGGGCAGCACCTGGGCCGTGCAGATGTTGGAGGTGGCCTTTTCCCGGCGGATATGCTGCTCGCGCGTTTGCAGGGCCAGGCGGTAGGCTGGCCTGCCATGGCTGTCCACGCTGACGCCGACCAGCCGGCCCGGCAGCGAGCGCTTGAACTCGTCGCGGCAGGCCATGAAGGCCGCATGAGGGCCGCCTGCACCCATGGGCATGCCAAAGCGCTGGGTGGTGCCGACCACGATGTCAGCACCCCATTCGCCGGGCGGCGTGACCAGCACCAGCGCCAGCAGATCGGCCGCTGCGATGAAGGCGGCCTGCCGGGCATGGACCTTGTCCACATCGGCGCGCAGGCCCTGTGCATTGTCTGGCAGGCGGCCGCTGGTGGCCGGGTACTGGGCCAGCACGGCGAAGTAATCACCGTCCAGCAGCGTGTTCCATTCCTGCTGCGAATGGGCCAGCGCCACCTCGATGCCCAGTGGCGCGGCGCGTGTCTGGATGACTTCGATGGTCTGCGGATGCACATCGCCCGCGACCACGAAGCGGTGGCTCTTGCTCTTGACGGCGCGCCTGGCCAGCGTCATCGCCTCGGCGGCGGCCGTGGCCTCGTCCAGCATGGAGGCATTGGCGATGGGCATGGCCGTCAGGTCGCAGACCATGGTCTGGAAGTTGACCAGGGCCTCCATGCGGCCTTGCGAAATCTCTGCCTGGTAGGGCGTGTAGGCCGTGTACCAGGCGGGGTTCTCCAGGATGTTGCGCAGGATGACGCCGGGCGTGTGCGTGCCGTGGTAGCCCTGGCCGATGAAGCTCTTGAGCAACTGGTTGCGGCCTGCCAGCGCCTTGAGTTCGGCCAGCGCCTGCGCCTCGGTGACGGCAGGCGGCAGCGCCATGGGCTGCTGGCGCCGGATGGAGGGGGGCACGATGGCGTCGATCAGCGCAGCGCGCGATGCCGCGCCAATGGCGTTGAGCATCCGGGTTTCGTCTTCGGGGGTGATGCCGATATGGCGGGCCACGAATTCCGTGGCGTTTTCCAGAGTGGCAAGGGGCTGGGTGGAGGACATCAGCATGGAGGGGACCTGTCTCAAAAGCCGAAGGGGGCGAAGCGCATGCCGGCGGCCTGCTTCGCCTGGATGGAAAAACGGGCACCTGTGGTGCCCGTCAAGCCGTCAGGCGCTCTGCGCGAAAGCCGTGTAGGCGGCTTCGTCGAGCAGGCCGGCCAGCTGGCCGGCGTCGCTGAGCTTGACCTTGAAGAACCAGCCGGCACCCAGCGGGTCGCTGTTGGCCAGCGAGGGGTCGTTGCGCAGGGCTTCGTTGACTTCGATGACTTCGCCGCTGACGGGCATGTAGACATCGGCTGCGGCCTTGACGGACTCGACCACGCCGGCGACATCGCCCTGGTTGAAGCTGGCGCCCACGGCGGGCAGATCGACGAACACCACGTCGCCCAGCGCATCCTGCGCGTGCACGGTGATGCCGACGATGGCCGCGTCAGGGTTGGCGGCGTTGATCCATTCGTGGTCCTTGGAATACTGGATGCTCATGGCTTGCTCCGGATTGAAAACTGAAAAACCTGTGTAGAGGCGGTTTGAGAAAGGTCAGTGCGCACTGTAGCGGCATGCGGCGGCGGCAAAACCAAATCTGCCGCACATGGCATGCATTGCAGTGCGCAGGCTGCTCTCAGCCCCGGTGATAGCGCGGGGGCACGAAGGGGGTGGCCTGCACCTGCATGGGCACGGCCTTGCCGCGCACCAGCGCCTGCAGCGTGGTGCCGATGGCCGCGCTGGCGGGCTCCACATAGGCCAGGGCGATGGGCTGATTCAGCGTGGGCGACAGCAGGCCGCTGGTGACGCTGCCCACCTTGCGGGCGCTGGCGTCCTGCAGTTCTGTGCCTTCGCGCACGGGCACGCGCTCCAGTGCCACCAGGCCGACGCGCCTGCGTGCGAGCAGTTCGGGCGATTGCAGCAGAGGCAGCACGGCGGCTGCACCGGGGAAGCCGCCTTCGCGTTCGCCGCCGATGCGGCGCACCTTTTGCACCGCCCAGTTCAGGGCCGCCTCGGCCGGGTTCGTCGTCGGGTCGAGGTCGTTGCCGTACAGGCACAGGCCGGCTTCCAGCCGCAGCGAATTGCGCGCACCCAGGCCCACAGGCCGCACTTCGGGCTGCGCCAGCAGGGCGCGTGCCAGTGCCTCGGCCTGCGCTGCCGGCACGGAGATCTCGAAGCCATCCTCGCCGGTGTAGCCGCTGCGCGTGATGTACAGGGCGACTCCGTTCCAGTCGAAGTGCCCGCCCGTCATGAACACCAGCGCGGCTGTGCCCGGCACCAGACGTGCCATTGCCGCCGCCGCCTGGGGACCCTGCAGCGCCAGCAGGCCACGGTCGAACTGCGGCACGATCTCGCAGCGGTCCGCGATGCGCGCCTGGATATGGGCCAGGTCCGCATGCTTGCAGGCGCCGTTGACGATCAGGAACAAATCATCCTCGCGGCGCACGAACATCAGATCGTCCAGTATGCCGCCGGCATCATCGAGCAGCAGGCCGTAGCGCTGGCGGTGCTCGCCCAGGCCCAGCACGTCCATGGGAATCAGCGACTCCAGCGCCGCGCCCGCGTCTGCGCCGCGCAGGCTGATCTGGCCCATGTGCGAGACATCGAACAGGCCTGCGGCCTCGCGTGTGTGCAGATGCTCGGCCATCAGGCCCTGCGGGTATTGCACCGGCATGGTGTAGCCGGCAAAAGGCACCATGCGCGCCCCCAGTTCCTGGTGAAGGGCAAACAGCGGGGTCTTGAGCAGATCGGTGGTGGCGGCGGAGGTCAAGGAGGAGCTCTCTTTTCAGCAAATGGCAAGGCACAACGCCATTCCGGCATGCCGGAATGTCCTGCCCCGCTGTCCGCTTTACCTGAGAGATTCACCCGCACCTTTCATGCGTGGGGCTTGCTCCTTCGGTGGATGGGGCACGCCACCGTGCCCTGCATCTCTCTCCAGCAAGGAACGCCTGCGGCCGCAGCGGCAGGCGGTGCCAGTCCTTTTGCCTGAGCGTTCGGGGCGAACCCTGCGCCTTCGGCGGCGCCGCTGCCATCAGCCTTGCAGCTGGGCGGGCACTCTCTCCTGACAGGCGGATTCTAGCTGTGGCCAGCGCCATTTGGGCTGCGGGTTACCGTGGTCTGCATGGGTCTTCCAATGGCGTTGTATTTGCAAATTCGATAACTGTCTTAAGAGTCTTATATATTGATATTCTTTGTTATATCAATTTGGCGCTCAAAAAGGACAAGTGCAATGCAACAGACGCTGGGAGATACGCTGGCCTGGCCAGCCCGCTACCTGTCCGACAAACCTGCCCTGGTCGCCTGGGAAGGCCACTGCCGCCGTGCCTGGACCTACGCGCAGCTCGATGCCGAGGTCAACCGTCATGCCCATGGCCTTGCGAGTCTGGGAATAGGCCATGGCGATGTGGTGGCCGGATTTCTCTACAACACCCCCGCCTTTGTCTTCACCATGCTCGCTGCCGCGCGGCTGGGCGCCATCTTCAACCCCGTCAATTACCGGCTGGCGCCGCAGGAGTTGGCCTTCATCCTCCAGGACGGTGGCGCGCGTGCCCTGGTCTTCGAGTCCGAGGGCGGGGAAGTCGCAGCCCGTGCGCAGGCACTGCTCAAGGCGCAAGGCGCAGGTTGCGTCGAGCATTGGATCTTTGCCGATGACAGCGAGGCCGATGCGCTGCCTGCATGGGCCACCCAGCGCCTGTCGGCCCTGGCCAGGGGCCGCAGCAGCGCGCCTGCCCGGATCGCTGTGCGTGAAAACGACGCCTGCATTCTCATGTACACCAGCGGCACCACGGGCCGCCCCAAGGGCGTTTTGCATACCCACCGCAGCAAGCTGGCGCACAACGCCCTGATGCACCAGACCATGCAGTTCACGCGCGACGATGTGGGGCTGGCCATGGCGCCTCTGAACCATACGGCGGAACTGCACACCAGTTTCCTGCCGCGCCTGCAGGTCGGAGCCACCCAGGTGCTGCTGCGCCGGTTCGATGTGGACGAGGCCTGGCGCCTGATCCGCGAGGAGCGTGTGACTTTCTTCTTCGCTGCGCCCACCATGATCACCATGCTGCTCAACCACCCTCTGGCCTCGCCTGCGCAGGCGTCTGCGCTGCGCCTGGTCGAGTACGGCGGCGCATCCATGGCGCCGCACCTGATCCGCGAATGGACGCAAAAGGTCGGCTGTGACCTGGTGCAGGTCTACGGCACCACGGAAATGGGCCCTTGCATGTCCATTTTGCTGCCGCGCGAGCAACTGTCACACGCCGGCTCGGCAGGTCTGCCCTCCATGGGCCATGACCTGATCGTGGCGCGCGTGCGCGAGGACAATGCGCCCACCGATCCCGCCGATGCCTGCCTGCCCGGCGAAGTGGGTGAAATCCTGGTGCGCGGCCCCTGCATGATGGCCGGCTACCTCCACCGCCCCGATGCCAATGCGCGCGCACTGGCGCATGGCTGGTATCACACGGGCGACCTGGGCCATATCGACGAGGACGGCTATCTCTGGATCCGTGACCGCATCGATTACATGATCAACTCGGGTGCCGAAAACGTCTATCCGCGCGAGGTGGAGGATGCTCTGGTCGAGCATCCCGACGTACTCGAAGTCGCGGTGATCGGCGAGGCCGATGAGCGCTGGGGCCAGGTGGTGGCTGCCCATATGGTCGCCAGGCCTGGCGCGGCGCCCACGTCCGAGGTGCTGGATGCCTTTCTGGTCCATGGCGACCGCCTTGCGGCGTATAAGCGCCCGCGCCGCTACCATTTCCGGGACGCGCTGCCCAAGACCGCCAGCGGCAAGATCCAGAAGCAGCTGCTGAGGATGGCGGGCTGAGGCCAGGGCCACAGCCCGTGGCGCTTCGGTGCCTGTTCACACATCCATCGATGCCGCCTGAACAGCGGTGTGTGAACAGGC
>NZ_JACSYA010000053.1 GCF_029870285.1 Delftia sp. PS-11 | reverse complement strand
GGCATCACCGCCACAGGCTTTGCCACACCCCAGGCGGCCTCCGCCGCCCTGGCCGATCTGGGCGTGCGCCTGCTGCGCGTCGATGGCAGCAACGCCCAACTGGTCAATGACGGCAATGCCTTCTTTGCCACGCTGCCGCCCACCGCCACCCTGGTCGTGCAGCAGTTGACCCTGACCGCCCCTTCGGGCAGCGCCCCTGGCGTGCCGATCCGCATCACGGGCGGTGCATCGGCCGGCAGCCTTGAGGCCGTGGTCATCGATGCCCGTGCTCTGCCCTCGGGCACGGTGCTGCAGGTCGATGGCATCGACTTCATCGCCATTGCCGGCGCCGTGCGCGTCACCGGTGGCGCACGTTCCTGGTACTCACAAACAAGGCCACGGGCGAAGTGGACCGTTTGAAGTCCATCGAAACCGTGCAATTTGACACCGGCCCCAGCCTCTACATCGCCGACAGCGATGCCGAGGCGGCGCTGGCCCATATCGCCACGCGTTGGCTGGGCCGGGCGCCCACGGCCGAGGAAGGCGCGTGGGCGCAGCAAAACAACCAGCTGAGCGATGTGCAGGTGGCGCAGGCCGTGCAGCGCAGCAGCCAGGGCGCTGCGCTGCAGGGCAAGACGGCGCAGGAGCTGGTGGCGGGCTGGCAGAGCAATGCGCAGATCGTGCGCATGGACACCGCCCCCGAGCGGGTGCAGGGCACGGCCCATCTGGATGTGCAGCGCATGGCCTGGAACAAGGCCGATCTGCATCTGGCGCGCACGGGCCCGGACCGCTGGGAGACGACGTCGCTGACAGACGGCAGCATGTCCGAGCTGGTGGGCATCGAGCGGCTGCGCCTCAATGATGTGAGCGTGGCGCTGGACACCCAGGGCACGGCAGGCAAGGCGGCGGCGCTGCTGGCGGTGGCCTTGGGCGCCACTGCGCTGGCTGACAAATCACTGGCCGGGCAGGCGCTGGCTGCACTGGATGCAGGCATGGGCCTGGGCGCCGTGGGCGAGGTGGCGCTGCGCTATGCGCAAAGCCTGCAAAGCAAGCAGTTCACGGCGCAGGAGACGGTGCAGTGGCTGTGGAAGAACGCCACGGGCAGCGAAGGCACGCAGGTGCAGCTGCAGCCGTATGTGCAGCAGTTGCAGGCCGGGCAGGTCAGTGGCGGTGATCTGGTCAATGCGGCGGTGCAGCATGCATTGGGCCATCCATCGGCGCAATTGGTGGGGGTGATGGATTCAGGGCTGCTGTACGCTGCTGTGGTCTGATGGGGCAGGGGCTAGCTGGCAAGAGGCATGCAAGGCCCGCATCAGCGCAGTGTCCCTACGTACTTGTTCCCCTCCACGCGCTGGCGGATCAGCTCGCTGGCGCGTTGCATGAGCGGGGTGCGCTTTTGCGGCTCTGACAGCGCGGCGTTCCAGGCATCCTCGAATTTGTCGGTCCATTCGAGCAGTTCCGGCGCGGGGCGTGTTTGCGCCTGTTCCCGGGCAAAACGGATGATTTCTGCGGCGTATTCTGCGTTTTGCGCCAGCCATTCCGTATCGGTCACACGGCCGCAGCTTCTACGCAGCAGCACGTGCAGGTGGGCTGCGATGGCCAGGAGTTTGCTGTCATGCATGTTGTGGGGCACTCCTCTTTTTCCGGGTTGTCGCACAAACGGCCAGCAGGTAGTGCTCGCTGGCCGTTCAAGGGTCGCTTCACCTGCGGGGCGATTCAATTGCCCACGCGTTCGCGGTGCAGTGCCAGATCCAGGCCCTGCAGCTCGCTTTCCTCATCCACGCGCAGGCCGATCAAGGCATGCAGCAGCCACAGCAGAGCGGCGGTTGCTATCAGCGTGAATGCGGCCACTGCCAGCACACTGATGGCCTGGGTTGCCACGCTGCCTTGCACGCCTGCAATCTCGGGGTTGGCAAATACGCCCGTCAGCAGCGAGCCGACGATGCCGCCGACGCCGTGCACGCCGAACACGTCCAGGGAATCGTCCGCGCCGATCAGGCGCTTGAGGCCTGTCGCGCCCCAGTAGCAGGCCACGCCGGCAATCAGGCCGATGCACATTGCAGACCGAGGCGTCACGTAGCCGGCCGCAGGCGTGATGGCGACCAGTCCTCCCACCAGGCCCGAGCACAGCCCCAGCAGCGAAGCCCTGCCGCGCACCGCGTATTCCGCCATGGCCCAGGCCAGAGCGCCTGCGCTGGCAGCAATATGGGTGACGGCCATGGCCTGTGCCGCGCGGCTGTCCGCTGCCAGCGAAGAGCCTGCGTTGAAGCCAAACCACCCGATCCAGAGCAGTGCAGCGCCGATCATGGTGAAGCCGAGGTTGTAGGGCTCGAACGGCTCATGCCCATAGCCCCGGCGCGGCTTCAGGAACCAGGCGCAGACGATGCCTGCGACCCCGGCGTTCACATGGACCACGGTGCCGCCAGCGAAGTCCAGCGCGCCCATGCGCGCCAGCCAGCCGCCCGGCTCCCAGACCCAGTGCGCCACCGGCGCGTAGACCAGCAGGCTCCAGAGGCCGACAAACACCAGCATTGCGCCAAACCGCATGCGCTCCACCCATGCACCCACCAGCAGCGCGGCCGTGATCACGGCGAATGCCAGCTGGAACATTGCGTAGGCAGCCTCGGGCACATGCGGCGCCAGGTGGCTGACAGCAACGCGTTCCCTGACCGCGTTGAACTCCAGACCTGCGAACCATGCGCGCGAGTCAGACCCTATCCAGGGGCCGCCCGGCGTGAAGGCCAGCGAGTAGCCCAGCGCAAACCACAGAACGCTGACCAGTGCGGCAATCGCCACCACGCTGGCCATGGTGTTGAGCACATTCTTGCGGCGGACCATGCCAGCATAAAACAGCGCAATGCCGGGCAGCGTCATCAGCAGAACCAGCACCGTGGCGGTCATCAGCCATCCCGTATCCACGGCACTGATAGTGTCCAGCGGCACCACCGTGGGCCGGCTGATGGCCTGCTGTGCAGCCTGGGCATGTGCCCCGCCTGCCGCAAGCCACCATGCAGCCCCGATGGCCCCGGCACGCCCGGTGGCCCGTCCTTGCTTCTCCATACAAGCTCCCCCTGAGTTCTTGATTGCTGTTGAATCAGGGTTTGCACGATCCGTGCCAGTCGCAGGCCAGCAAAAGGAGGGTTTCGCATGGTTCCGGGCAGCCATGGCGCTCCAAAACAGGGTGAAACCGCCAGGCATGCACCATGCCTGTGCATTACAGGTGGCATGGGCGGTACTGGTGGGGTAATGGCGCAGCAGGCGGGGAAAGTACTTTGGAGAGAATGCAAATAAAAACAGGTCTTATTTGCAAATAAAATGCCGCGCTTACATACAAGGCATGCGTACAGGCATGCCGCCCACTTTCCTCCTTTTGCCCAGCCACCATGCAAGCGCCTTTGCCTCACGTTTTCCCTCCTTCCGCCCTGGCCCGTGCCGTTGTTTCCCTGTGCGCCTGCCTGGCATGTGCTGCTGCTCAGTCACAGCAGGCAGTGACTCTGGACGAAGTGCGCGTGCAAGCGGGCCCGCAGGCGGCTGGCTACCAGGGGGCACAGCGCAACACGGCTGCCACGCGTACGGACACGCCGCTGCTGGAGACGCCGCAGGCCGTGCGCGAGGTCACGCGCCAGCTCATCGACGATCTGGCGGCTACGCGCCTGGCAGATACCGTGGATTTCGTGAGCGGCATCACGCGGCTGAACGACTTCGGCGGCACCTGGGACAACTACGCCATCCGTGGCTTCAGCAACACCGACGGCGGCTCCTTGCTCAACGGTTTTGCCTCTTCGCGCGGCTACGGCCCGCAGCGTGACACCGCAACGGTCGAGCGCATCGAATTCCTCAAGGGACCGATGGCCGCACTGTATGGCAGCAGTGAGCCGGGCGGCACGCTCAATGTCGTAACCAAGCAGCCGCAGTGGAGCGCTGCGCACAAAGCAGGCCTGCAGGTCGGTGGCCTGGGCTATCGCCGGGTGACCCTGGACAGCACCGGGCCGGTGACAGAGAACTTCGCCTACCGGCTGAACGTAGTGGCAGAAGAGGGCGCCAGCCGCAGCAGCCTCCTCGACAACCGCAAGACCGTCTTTGCCCCCGCTTTCACCTGGAAGCTGACGCCAGACACGGTGCTGCACTACGAGGCCGAGTTCATCCGCATCCGTACTCCGCTGGACCGGGGTCTGGTGCAGGTTGCCGGCAATGCACTGGCCTTGCCGCGCGACCGCTTTCTGGGCGATCCGTCGCGCAGCAACCTGCATGTCAACGGCGATACCCATCAGGTGACGCTGGACCATGCGCTGGGCCGGGAGTGGCGTGCGCGCCTGGGGGCGTCCTACCGTGAAACCGATCTATATGGCGAGGCTGTGGACCTCATCGGAGCCTTGCAGTCCGATGGCCGCACCCTCACGCGCCGCGACAGTTGGCGCAGCCTGCCTGCGCGTGATGTCTCCATCCAGGCCGAAGTCGAAGGCAAGCTGCGCACAGGCGGACTGCAGCATACGCTGCTGGCCGGGCTGGAGTCCTGGCGGTTGTTCATGGGCCAGGACATACGCTATTCCAGCCTGGCATCCCAGCCGTTTGCCATCGATATCTACAACCCCGTCTACGGCGCAGGCCCGGGCAGCCTGGCGCCGGGCTTTCTCACGGACGACAGGCAGCGCGCCACGGGCCTGTTCCTGCAGGACCAGATGGATCTCAGCGAACGCTGGAAGCTGCTGGTGGGCCTGCGCATGGACCGCTACCAGCAGAGTTTTTCCAACCTGCTGGCAGGCACCTCCCAGTCCCAGAGCCACTCCGCCACCACGCCGCGCATCGGGCTGACCTATCTGCTCAGCCCTGGCAGTTCGCTGTACCTGTCTTACGGGCGATCTTTCCGCCCCAACGCGGGAGCGGACGAGGCGAATCAGGCTTTTGCGCCCCAAAAGGGCGAAGCCTTCGAGGCGGGTGCCAAGTGGCTGTCCGCCGACCAGCGCCTGAGCGCATCGGCGGCCATCTTCGACATCCGCAAGACGAATGTGCTCACGCGCAGCCCGACCAATGCCAGCTTCAGCATTGCCGCAGGACAGGTGCGCAGCAGGGGCGTTGAAGCCGATGTTGCCGGCCAGCTCGATGCCCACTGGCGCTTCACCGCCAACATCGCTTATACCGACGCCGAAGTGACGCGCGACAACAACCCGGCGCTGCTGGGCAAGCGCCTGACCAATATCCCGCGCCTGAGCGGCGGCCTGTTCGCCATCCGCGAGGACCGGCTGCCCCAGGGCGGCCGTTATGGCGTGGGCGCCGGCCTCGTCCATGTGGGCGAACGCACGGGCACAGCCACCGATACCTTCCGCCTGCCTGCCTACACCACGGTACGCCTGACAGGCTATTGGCAGCTGGACCGCCGCACACGGCTGACGCTGGATCTGCACAACCTGTTCGACAAGCACTACGCCACGGCCTCCTGGGGAGCCATGACTGTTTTGCCAGGGCTGGGGCGCCAGCTGGTGGCGGGCGTGCAGATGGAGTTCTGATACGGCACACCGCCTTCTTTCAGCGCAGCGGGCCTTTGAACACGAAGAAAGCCCCCAGGCAGATGAAGCCGAATCCCACAAGGTGGTTGAGGGTCAGCTTCTCGCCCAGGTACAACACGGAAAAAGCGGCGAACACCATCAGCGTGATCACCTCCTGCATCGTCTTGAGTTCGGCAGCGCTGTAGACCTCATGGCCGAGCCGGTTCGCCGGCACGGCGAAACAGTACTCGGCCAGTGCAATCAGCCAGCTGACCACGATGACAAGGTAAAGCGGTCGGCTCTCAAACTTCAGGTGCCCGTACCAGGCGAAGGTCATGAAGATGTTGGAGACCAGCAAAAGCAGGATGGGGGCAATCTTGGGGGACATGGCAAGGTCCGTAGGCAATGGCAGTGCGAAGCCCTGCCCCCGCAGGGGCAGGGCAGGTCGAGACAGCAGAGCGGGCAGCGTCAGGGCGCGCTGTCGTACAGCGGACGCAGGTCTGCCAGGCTCGCGCCCGCGCGGATGGCTTCCAGCGATGTGCCATGCGCATTGCGTGTGCCCAGGCCCGATGCGGCGAACGGCTGTCCCTGCTGCAACGGCTGCTGCAGCGCATGCGGTGGGAATCGCACGATGCTGCCGTCGGAGAGAATCACACCGTGAGTTTCGCCACGCGCACCGGTCAGCACTGCGTCAATGCGGCCCTGGGCCTGCTGTGTCTGCAGGCTGGCCATGCGCAGATGCGCAGGCATGGGGCGCGCGCCAACAGCGGCCGGCGGCTGGTCATATACCGTCTGCCCCGTGGCCGCATTCACGATGGCATCCGCCCTGACCATGCCAGGGGCGTCGCGCCTGCCAATGACACTGACCCTGTCGCCCGGCTTGACCGCAGCCATCATGGCGTCCGCCATGTGAGGCGCAAAGCGCACGATGGTGCCGTCGGATACGCGCAGGCCATCGACTTCCCCGTAGGGATTCGTGAGCCAGCGGGCCACTGGGGCCTCCAGCACCATCTGTGCGGGAGCCTGTGCCGCACGGTGCGCCAGGGCAGGGCCCGGGTGTACGGGCGGGGGAGCGGCTTGCGCCTGCAGTGTGCTGGCGCCCAGCAGCAGGGCGGTACAGGAAAGAATGAATCGAGACATAGGGGCTCCTGGGTTGTGAATGGACACGCAGGAGTCAGTGCAATCGCCATGCCACAGGCGAATTCTCATGAAATCAAGGACTTGAAAGCCATTGCTGAGTGGCCTATGTCCGATCTGGCGACAGCAGGTGTCACCCATCCGGACACCTGCGCGCTGGCTCAGTCCAGGCCATGCTCCGCGAGCTTGCGGTACAGCTGCTGGCGCGACAGGCCCAGGCGCCGTGCCGCTTCGGCGCGGTTGCCTGCGGCGGCTGCGAGAGCGCGCGAGACCATGGTGCGCTCCAGGCATGCCACCGCAGGCGCCAGTGGTCCATCCCAGTCGATGGCTGTTGCTTCGCCTGTGCGGGCCACTGCTTGTGGCAGCCCGATATGCTCCGCCGCGATGACGGTGCCCGGACACAGCAGGGCGGCGCGCTCCATGGCATTGCGCAGTTCCCGGACATTGCCGGGCCAGTCATGGGCCAGCAGTGCGCGTGCGGCGTCGGCGCCCAGGCGCTTGGTGCTGGTGCTGGCGCTGGCGCTGGCGCAACTGGCCCGGCGCAGGAAATGCTCGGCCAGCAGCAGCACATCCCCCAGGCGTTCGCGCAAGGGTGGCAGATGCACTGGCACCACCTGGAGCCGGTACCAAAGGTCTTCACGAAACCGGCCCTGGCGCACGGCTTCGGGCAGGTCGCGGTGCGTGGCGGCAATGATGCGCACATCCACCGCCACTGCGCGGCTCGCACCCACCGCAGTGATCTCCCGCTCCTGCAGCACCCGCAAAATCTTGGCCTGCGTGGACAGCGGCATATCGCCCACTTCGTCGAGAAACAGCGTACCGCCTTGCGCTTCACGAAAGCGTCCGGCCCGTTCGGTGACAGCTCCTGTGAAGGCACCTTTCACGTGGCCGAACAACTCGCTTTCCATCAGATCGGAGGGGATGGCTGCGCAATTGACGGCAATGAAAGGGTGCGGCGCCCGGTGGCTGTTGCGGTGCAGTGCCCGTGCGACCAACTCCTTGCCCGTGCCGGTCTCGCCCAGCACCAGCACCGTGGCATCGCTGCCTGCAGCCAGGCCGATGCGCTTGAAAACCTGGCGCATGGCCTCGCTGGCACTGACCAGCTCTGCTTCCTCATCGCAGTGCCCGGGCACCGTGTTGCCGGGGCCCGCATCAGCCCCGCCTGCCGGCGCCGCTGCGCGCAAGGCGCGCTCCAGCACCTCGACCAGCGCGGCTCTGGCAATCGGCTTGGTCAGGTGATCGAAGGCCCCCAGCCGCATGGCCTCGATGGTGTTGTTCCCGCTGGCATAGGCTGTCAGCATGATGCATGGCACCTGCGACATGCTGCGCACCCTGCGCAGAAAGCCCAGTCCATCCTCGCCCGGCATCCGCAGGTCCACGATGGCCGCATCCACGGGCGCCTCCCGCAGCCGCTGCAGTCCGGCTGCCACCGAAGATGCCAGGCTGACTGCGTGGCCCAGGTCGCCGAGCATCTCGGCCAGGCTTTCGCGGAAATCCGCGTCGTCGTCCACGATCAGGATGCGTGCCATGGGAAATCCATTTCTATGCGTGTGCCATGAGAAGTCCTGGCCAGCGCAACCCGGCCACCATGCGCCTGCACGATCTCGCGCACCAGCGCCAGACCCAATCCTGTGCCGCCAGGGCGGGCTGTGGTGAAAGGCTCGAAAAGCGTGTCGCGCATCTCGGCCGGTATGCCTGCTCCGTCGTCTGCGACCCACAGCCGCAGCCAGCCTGTCCCAGTGCGCTCACAGCCCAATTGCACGCAGCCGCCGCGTGGCGTGTGGGCCAGTGCGTTGAGCAGCAGATTGTCCAGGGCGCGGCAGACCTGCGCGTGATCGAGCATGACCATCCACCGCTGGCCTGGCGCGGGCTCGGCAGGCGGAAGTACTGCCTGCAGTTCGGTGCCCTGTGCCTGTGCCATCTCCAGATGGGCCAGGCGCCGCTCCTGCAGCAGGGCCAGCGGGTCCAGCGCTTCGGGCTCCACCCGCAAGGGCTGCGTCAGGGCCAGCAGGCTCGATACCAGCGCCTCCAGGCGGGCAGTCTGTGTCAGCACCGCCTCCAGCGCGCCCGTGATGCGTGCCTGCCGCACCTGCTCAGGCGCTGCCAGCGCAGTCTCGGCCTTCATGCGCATGGTTGCCAGCGGATTGCGGATCTCATGGGCCAGCCCTGCCGACAGTCTTCCCAGCGTTGCCAGCCGTTCGGCGCTGACCAACTGCTGCTGCATCTGCGCCGTCTGGCGTTGCCAGCGCCCCAGCATGCGGCCCAGCCATAGACCTGACACCAGGACCATGCCCAGCAGCAGGCTGACCGCGAATATCAGGGGATTGACCACGCTGGCGCTGATCAGCGGCACGCGCATCAGCGTCCAGGCCACCAGGCCCGCAGCGTCTGCGCTGGCCGGGCAGGCAGCGAAGACCACCGCTTCGCGCAGGCCTGGGCGCAGGTCCGTCACCAGTTGCGAGGCGTCCCTGGCGCGCTCTGCCGTCGAAGTGATGCGCTCCATCTCCGCAATCGGCGCATCGCGCTTGATGCCCGTGCCGTCATACGTTGGAAACGCATAGGCGATGACCCCTGTGCCCGTGCGCCAGAAGCCGCCCTCCATGCCAGGGCGATCGCGCAAGGCCAGATCCAGCACGGCCTGTGCCGATGCCATGTGTTGAGCAGACGGTGTGTCGGACAAAAGACCCTGCAGGTCGGCACGCGCTGCGCCGGCCTGCAGTGCGTTGCAACTGATGCCTGCCGCATCGCGCGCACGTGCAACCTGCTGCTCGGTGCCCTGGCGCGTCAGCAGCAGCAAAAGCCAGGCCAGCAAAAGGGCGACGGCGGTGATCGTCAGCCACAGGATCACCAGATCCCTTCGGATGGATTGTTGCGATGGCAGTTCTTGCTCCTGAAGTGCGGTGGCTCTCTCAATGTTCTCAGGATCAGATCTTCGCTGGTGCAGACACCTTGTCATTTGCGCAGAGCCGCGTGCCCATCACACGGGGCGCGCCAAGAACGCTGACATTGTCTGCGATGACAGACTTTTGAATCTGCAGGACGCGCGCCAGGCCCGACAAAGGCCCGGCGCGCCTGGAGTGCGCAAAAAGCGATGGCGGACTGCGTATGAAAGGCTGAAAGCCAGCCCATCAGTGGCCTGCCTGAGACCCCAGGCGAAACACGCTCACAGACTGCACCAGTTCCTGCGCCTGCTGCCGCAGGCTGGTGGCCGCCGCTGCCATTTCCTCGACAAGGGCCGCATTCTGCTGCGTCGCCTGGTCCATCTGAATGACAGCCTCGCCCACTTGCGCGACACCGTTGCGCTGTTCAGCAGATGCCGCGCTGATCTCTTTCATCAGGTCAGTGACGCTGCGGATGCTCTGAACCACTTCAGCCATGGTGCCTCCCGCGCGATCGGCCAGCAGCGAACCCTGCTCGACCCGCTCGACGCTGTCGGAGATCAAGGCCTTGATCTCCTTGGCCGCTGCCGCGCTGCGGCCTGCCAGGCTTCGGACCTCGGAAGCCACCACGGCAAAGCCACGGCCCTGTTCCCCCGCACGCGCAGCCTCTACCGCCGCGTTCAGTGCAAGAATGTTGGTCTGGAATGCGATACCGTCGATGACATTGATGATGTCGGCGATGCGCCGCGAGCTTTCGCTGATGCCCTTCATCGTATCCACAACCTGTGTGACCACTTCGCCCGCATGCCCTGCAACGCCGCTGGCCTGCTGCGCAAGCTCGTTGGCCTTGCTGGCGCCATCCGCGTTGTGGGTCACAGTGGCTCCGAGCTGCTCCATGGACGCCGCCGTCTGCTCCAGTGCACTGGCCTGACTCTCGGTCCGTGAAGACAAGTCCGTATTGCCCTGGGCAATCTGCGTGCTGGCGCTGGCCACAGACTCGCTGCCGCTGCGCACGACAGACACCACCTTCGACAGCGCATCGCTCATCTCACCCAGGCTGCGCAGCAGCGTCCCGGCCTCGTCGCTGGTATTGGCCTCCACCCGCTGTGTCAGATCGCCGCAAGCCACGGCGCGGGCCACCTGAATGGCTCGGTTGATCGGGCGTGTGATGGAGCGGGTGACCCAGGCGCCCAGCAGCATGGCCAGCACGACGGCTGCCGCAGCCCCCCCCAGCTCGAACGCCAGCGTCACGGCTGCCAGCGACTCCGAGCGCGCCAAACGCTCGGTCATGAGCTGCTCCTCATCCCGTACCAGGTCGGCCTGCAGCGCACGCAGTGCATCCATGGCGGCCTTCTCACGCCCCTGCGAGAACTCACGCACCAGATCATCGATCGTTGCCGAGCCTTCCTGCACCTGCCGGCGCAGCGCCTGCAGCGGCTGTATGGCCTGCACGAATTCGCGGTGGCGCTGCTGGATGCCTTCGAGCCTGCGCTGCTGGGTTGGATTGTCCTGAGTCAGGCGGCTGGCCTCCTTCCAGGCCGTCTCGAACTCCTTGATTCCGCCATCCCAGGGTGCGAGAAAATGGGTATCCCCCGACAGCAGATAGCCACGCGAGGCCGTTTCCATGTTGACCATCCCCAGGAGCATGCGCTGCGCCTCTGACATCACCTTGAAGGTATGTTCGTTCCACTGCTGCGCTTCTTTGAGCTTGGCCTGGCTGCTCACAGCCAGCGCGATGACAAGAAGAAAGATGGCAATGACGCACGCAAATGCGGCTGCGAGACGGCGGGCCAGTGGCCAGTTGGACAAATTCATGTGGATCATCTTTGCAAGCTGCATTACCAGAAAGACTGCCCGGCAGCGTGGCCGCAGCTGCGGTATGCCGCTCTGCCAGCTTCTGGCGCAGTCTCTTCCGGGCCAGGACAAACAAGGCACACGCACCCGACAACGGCAAGATGCCAGCCCACACGCGCCTATTTTGTTTTTAGATGTACTTTATGGGACAAAAATATTTTTGTCCTAGACAAAAATAAAAAGCCTTAAAAATTACTGGTCTTGGCCTTGCGCTCTGCCTGCCTCAAAAGCAGGGCGGCAGCTTTCTGGCTTCGCTGCCTCTGGCGGCAGACACTCCATCCTGACATGCGCAAAACCAGTAAACAGACCTGAACCATGGCCTGTTGCCGGGCTGCTGGCGGCAGTTGCTGACGCGGTTTGATCGTCTTGGGGAAGTGATTTTTGTCCAGGACAAATGGAAGAACTCAAAAATTTACGCCAGCTTCATGCCGATATGCTCATCGGAGCGTGCTGGCGTGCCATCGCTGCGCCCCTGCAGCATCTCCCGCCTGCAGCGTCCAGGGCGCTGACCGATTGCATCGGACTGTCACAGGAATGCACTACCTGTCCATGGCTGATGCCCTGCCTGGCGCAAGGCGGGGCATCTGAGGGTGGGCTAGCGGCGGGGCTGAGGCCGGCGCACGCCCGAGCTGCTGGTGCGCGTCTCGATGTGCCGGAAAGTCACGCGCCCTTTGTCAAAGTCATAGGGAGACATCTCCAGCGTCACCTTGTCGCCGGCCAGTACGCGGATGCGATGCTTGCGCATTTTTCCGCCGGAGTAGGCAATCAGCTGGTGTCCGTTGTCCAGCGTCACCCGAAAACGCGAGTCAGGCAGTACTTCGTCAACCTTGCCTTGCATTTCGATCAGTTCTTCTTTAGCCAAGGGGCCTCCTGTTGGTGTGTGGTGAGAAAAAATTCACAGGCAGCCTCAATTCAGCTGCTTGCTGAACAGCAGGCTGCGTCCCTGCGCCATCGCATAGCTGGTGGCAAGGCTCGCATCAGCGAACTGGGGAATGAAGCGAAAGACGCGGTCGTACTTGCCTCGGCGGATGGATACGGCGGCAGCGAAACGGCGCAGGCCAACGGCCTGGATGAGCGGGGTGACTACGTAGCAGCCCACCTGCTCTGCATGAGATTGCAGCATAGGTCAGGGACAGCCCTGCACCCAGGGTGCACAGCCATCGTAAAAAGAGAGGAACGGATGCCTGCGGGCAAGAGCAGGATCGATGCAGGCCCGGGCAAGGAGGTGTGGCCGTGCGGGAGGTCCGCCGTTGTGGGTGTGACAGCCGCAATGCTTCATCAGGAAGGGCGGCTACTGGCTGCGCGAAGGAGGCCAGGGCGTCAGACAAGCACTGCAGAGGCGAACAACAAGAGCAGCGCGTAAGCACAGTATAGAGGAATGCTGCCACTTGCGCCGCAGCTGCTGAACTTCGAGACAAATGCGGTGCCGTGCCGCTGCCCCATGGTGACGCATCGCCGGCATGCGCATCTGGTCGCTGACGCGGCGGTCTGCCTGCCACAGTGGCTCTGTGCCCCAGTCCGTGCCGGGCAGCCAGTCACAGGCTTTTGCAATATCGTTCTTCGTGAACTTGCTACCTAATTACGGAGTGTATAGCTCCACCCTGGAAAATTCCGGAGTGAAAGAATGACTGGGCGGATTTTATATGGCTCAGTGCTATGGCGCTATCGCTGTTTACCGCCTGCCTTTCTGGTATTACACTGCGCCGTTGTAGCGCCAACCCTGGGTTGGGAAAGGACAGTCAGCGTTGGTTGCTGCAATAGTTTCAGTCTGCTCCAGTTTTCATGCCATAGAGCCTGAAAAAAATCAATTACAGGGATTACCTTATGAGCCAGCGCTATTCCAAAGTCCGCTTCATCGGATACACCATACCCACGACGCCGGGTAACATGGTCGCGATCGGTAACCCTAATGGACCTGGCGCGGTCGCAGGAACGTATGTGGGACTTGCTGACTTCCAGGCGGATGTCCGTGCCCGCATCGCAGTACTCAAGAACGCTGCCGAAGTGGCCAGGGCTGCATTGCCGTCTGGCGAGGAGCCGGGCAGTGTGCTCAACCTGTTCGTCGCGCCTGAGTTCTACTTCCATGGCACACAGGGGCCGTACCTGTATGGACACGATGACCCAGACCCGGCCGACTTCATCCTCGATCAGTTGCGGCAGGCATTCCCTGCAAGTGATTACCCTGACTGGACACTGGTGTGTGGCTCTGTCATTACCTCACGAGTACAAGACATGGCATCCATTGCGGCAGCCAACAACACCACGGTGCGCAATGATGTGGTGAAGGCTCTCTCAGAGCAGTGGCTGGCCGCCTATGGCCCTCTCAATGGCGTGATCTTCGATATGCTGGTCAACTTCATCAAGAATTGCCATGGCTATCCTTGCATGGAGGTACGCAATCGTGCGCTCATCGTAAGCAATGTGGCACTGGACACGCCAACCCATTCGCTGGGAACAGACCGTATGACCTGCGAGAAGTATTTCGTCTCTAACGAAGACTTCATTCTGTATGACACCACTGGCCGCAAGGATGTCGTGACTGAACAGATGACCGCCTATCCGTTCATCGATCTGAGTCACGGAGACCTCAAGGCCACGGCCAAAGACAAGTACGCCATCTTCCGGCAGAACTACGGACCTCAAAACTTTCCGCAGTACGTCGATTTCGGCGTGGAGATCTGCCTCGATCACAGCGATGTGCGCCTGCGGCGCAACATCGACAACGAACCGTGGCCTCAGCCAGTCGATGCACTGCATGTACAAATCATTCCCTCTTGTGGCATGCAGATCGCCGCCCCCAGCGTGGCTGTTGACGCGATGGGCTTTGTCTTCAACTGCGACGGACAGTACGCGCTGGACGCCACGAACGCAACAGTCAGCGCGGGCGTGCAAAACGGTGTGCAGTGTGTCTACGCCAACTACATCGATTCAGTGAACTCCGCGTACGCTGGACACACACAGCTTGCCCGTGTGCAGCAACCAGCCGTTGGCGGTGACCCCAACCGCAGAGGCTCCAGCAATGCAAGCTTCGAGACGTTGGGCGCAGATGGAGTAGCTGTTCTTTCAGTGCCCGTCATCCCCGAAATTGCACAGTGTTTTGCCGGAGGGCAGGGCGCGGTGCATGTGTATGGGCTGAGTACTCCATACCCGTTCTACTGAGCATCATTTTCTTTCGGCATGAACGAAGATGATCTGCGTTCACGACCAGCAGGTAGCCAGAGTTGCTGCCGCATCACTGGCCACCTGCGGGGTGCTCAGGTGGTCGCTGTGCAGGTAGTGGTAGGTGGGGCCGCTGGCATTGGCATGGTCTGCCTGCCATAGCGGCTCTGTGCCCCAGTCCGATCCGGGCTGCCAGCCGTAGGCTTTGGTGGTTTGGCCCTGGGGGTCTATTTCGGCCAGCAGTCCTTCATCACTGTAGACAAACCAGGTGGTTTGCGCACTCTGTGCGGACCCTATGGTTTTGCGGATACGCCGTCCGAAGGGGTCGTACTGGTAGCTCAGTGCCAGAGGGTTGGGTCAATGCCTTGTTCTTTAATTATTGTCCGTATCGGGCCACGCTCCTCTCTCATCGCCACTCCCCCCAGGTGTCTACAGTTTGATATGGAGGCAATGTATATTATGACGAGGTGGATGCTCTACATCCATAATTTGCTAATTCTTTGCATGATATTTATCATTTCTTTTGAATGTGCTCAATCCAGATTATTGCGTTTGGATGATGTTCTTCAATGGTTTCGAGGGCCTCATTTATTATGAGATTTTCAACACCATTCAATGGATAATTAAATCTGGATACATATTTGTATAGATCATCTTTTTCAGATATTGAATCTGATCCGCACCATACCTCATGTATATCTTTATTTTTCATCTTCATTTGTATGGCTTTTTTTACTCCGTCTAATGTTATGGCTAAGAAGATCATTGTATTTTCAGTCATTTATTTTGGAATTCCAGGATCTCCAGGGACAGATGGCCTGCCTTCACCCCGGTCTTTATGACTTGGTTGACCACCATCTTTCGGATGCCCCCAATCATGTGAATGCGGTTCCCCAAGTCCTTGATGACTATGGTCTCAGTCGGTTCATCACTTTAAAAAAGCCAGGTGGTTTGCGCACTCTGTGCTGACCATATGGTTTTACGGAGACGCTGTCCGAAGGGGGCGTACTGGTAGCGGGCGGTGATCTGTCTGTCGTGCTCCACTGCCATTTGTCTCTTTGGATATTGCTTAAATTATCGTATTGGTAGTGGCGGCTGGTTAATAGTATCGCTTCCTATTAACTGATGACTGCACCGCTTGCCGGATCAATGACAATATGCCCACGCTCCGCAAGTATCTTTACAATTATTGGTAGCAGCGTCGATACCTCATCTTCTGGAAGATGTATCCAAGCCAGACATCGGCCCTTCATATATTCTAGAAATTTTGCCGCTGACTCTTCTGAATTCAAATCATCAGACAGAGCATGCTCACTGCAAAATTCTCTAAAAAGCTCATAACTTGTTTCTCCAGAATCAATATCCAATTTTAGATTTTTGCAATCAATTGGATCAGGAATTGCACTCATTCCGAGAAATACAGTCTTGGGAATACCTAGCTGCCAAAGCTCCTTCTGAAGGATATCTTTTCCGTACTCTGAGTGCAACAATTTCCCTGGAACTGACCAAGCCTCAAGCTCATAAACACGTTTCATTTTTAAATATGAAATTAATTTTTAGAAATTTCTATAAATGAATTTATTTCTTCTAGGCATAATTTGATGCATGACTGATCAACGTTGAAAAATAATTTTCCTTCTATTTGAGATCCAAATTTATAAGATATAACGCAGGCAGGTTTTTCTTTTGAATAAATCAATCCTTCGTTCTTTCCAATATATATTTCCAGGTACTGATCTCCATAATCTTCTGGAGATATTCTTTGGGAAAACTCTGTTCTGTTATTCATCCAGTTTTCCAGCATTTTTGACAATTCTTTTATTGAACTTAATCTTATTAAAACTTGAGGCAAATTTATGCTAAAGTCATTCACTATTTCTTTATTAAATTTTTCTTTTCCACGTTGCCAGAAATCACCTCTCATATTTAAAGAGGTTACTAAAATATCTTTAATTTCAGAAGTTTTTTCCAAGCGGCATTTTAAAAAAATCCTACCGCTTGATGAATTAATTGACCAATTGGGTTTTTTCCTATCGGCGAGGCCTTCCTCCTGGGTTACCTTTTGGTCTTCGTGAATGCTCTTCATGACGATTGACATTTCTTTCCCCTGAATCATGTGGTGTTCTACCGCGTGCACTGTGACCTCCTTGATCACTTCCAGGACCTTGATCCGGAATGGGTGAGTCTGGGTCTAAATTTCCTGTTCCTAGTTCATCTCGTAAATTGCTACGTCGTCCATCGGTTGATTCTGGTGAATATGGATCATTTGGTAAGAATGGTGATGGTGTTCTTTCACCTTCAGAAAACATCCAATCTTTTGTAGCATTCCAGGCACTATTGCAAGCCTTGATAGCTGCTACGCCCATGCCAATGCATATGGGGCCACCTTGAGGTGTTAAGCACGGCGCCAGTACAGCGGGAACACGTCCGTCGGGGTCAGCATAGGCTAACGGGTTGCCATAGCCATACGCATAAACATTGATCCCGCCGTTCAGACCGATCGGATCGCGCTGGCTGTAGCGGCCCAAGCCTGGGATGTAGTCTCGCTGCTGGTTGTAG
>NZ_JACSYA010000052.1 GCF_029870285.1 Delftia sp. PS-11 | reverse complement strand
ACGGCCGGATCGCTCCGGCCGTGGCCCACGACCCATGGCCGCTTACCAACGGTAGGTGGCCGTGCCGATCACCTTGCGCGGCTCGCCGTAGAAGCAGCCGTAGACACAGCTGCCCACATAGGTCTTGTCGGTCAGATTCGTGGCATTGAGCGCAAACCTCCATGGCCCCGTGGTGTAGCTGACCATGGCGTCGAACAGCGTATAGGCCGGCACAACGGCGTTGGACCTGGGACTGCGCGTATCGCCCACGTAGCGCATGCCCGCGCCTATCTTCAGACCCGGCAGCCCGAAACTGCCGAAGTTGTAATCGCCCCAGATCGAAAACTGGTTGTAGGGCACACCGACGGAACGGCGCCCCTCCTGCTCGGGTTGCAGCGGGCTGGCCTTGGTGGTTCTTGCGTCGGTGTAGGCGTAGGCAAAGATCAGATTGGCATTGCGGCCGATTGCCGTGCGCGCCTCCAGCTCAATGCCGCGGGAACGGACCGCCCCTGCCTGGATGCCGTAGGTCAGCGTGGGATCCTGCGGATCGGCGACAACCACGTTTTCCTTGACCAGCTGATACACGGCTGCCGAAAGCAGGGTGCTGGTGCCTTTGGGCTGATAGCGTATGCCGGCCTCCAGCTGCTTTCCGCTCGTAGGCTTGTAGCGCTCACTGAAACGGTTCACTCCGGTAGTGGGCTCGAAGGATTCGCTGTAACTCACAAATGGTGCCAGCCCGTTGTCAGCCAGATACACAACCCCCGCACGTCCAGAGAAAGCATGGCTTTTTTCGTTGTCTGCACTTTTCTTGCCGGTGAAATAGTTGCTTTCATCGTAACGAACCGAATCATAGCGACCGCCGAGCAAAACCACCCATTTTTCATCGATCTTCATATGATCCTGAAAATAAATTCCTGCCTGCCTTGTCTTGCTTTTCGAGGAACTATTCAACGGATTCATTTCATTCCCGACGGGTGAGCCGTAGATCGGGTTGAATATATCTATGGGTGCGGCACTGTTCTCGTAGCGCTCGGTTTCATGGCGTGGCATTGAATAGTCGAATCCCACCAGCACTTCGTGACGCACGATGCCCGTTGTGGCCTTGTACTGCAGCGATGTATCCGTGATCAGCCCCGAGGACCTGTCCCAGCGGCGGTCCGCCCCGCGATTCAGGATGCGCTGGCTGCTGTCCAGCCCGTAATTCCATGCCCAGAAATATTCATTCTTTGCATTGACGTAGCGCAGGTTATTTCTGATCTTCATTTTTTCATTGAATGCATGCTCGAACAGATATCCAATGGAGTATCTATTCAAATCAAATCTGTCAAATCCAGGCTCACCACTGAATCTTCCTCTTGGGATCATGCCATTGACATTCGGCAAAATTGTTCCCTCTTCCGGAAGATCACCGATATACATCGTATTGTCTTTTTGATAATCCATGAATACGGTGAAAGAGGTATTTGCATTGGGCTGCCACTTTATCGATGGCGCAATGAACAATCTGTCATCCTTGGCATAGTCCACGAAGGTATTGCTATCGCGCTTGAGGAAAGTCAGTCGATAGGACCATTCACCGTTCTCACTCAGCGCACCACCAAAGTCACCGGAAATCTGCTTGCGGCTGAAGCTGCCCAGTTCCAGATTGAGCTCACGCAAAGGGGTGGTCGTAGGCCGTTTGCTCACCGTGTTGATGATGCCGCCCGGTGCGGCAGCGCCATAGAGCACCGACGCCGCCCCCTTCAGCAGCTCGATGCGCTCCAGCCCATAAGGCTCCTGCTGGCCGTTGTAGCGATTCACGGTGTACTTGATGCCGTCGCGATACTGGTTATTGTTTCCATCGAGCTGAAAGCCCCGCACGATCAGCGTGTCCGTGGTCCGGTCCAGGGCCTCTGAGCGGGTGACACCAGCCACATAGCCCAAGGCGTCCTGAATGTTCTGCGCCTTGAGCGTGTCGATCTCTTCAGCACCGACGATGGTGATCGACTGCGGTGTCTCGATGAGTGGGACATCGGTTTTGGTGCCCGCAGCGCTGCGCCGGGCGACATAGCCTTGAACAGGTCCAGTGGCGCTTTCCGTATCGGTGACCGTGACCGTGGACAGGGTCACGGAGGAGGGAGGATTGGGCATACGGCGAATCGCAAAGCCGCCATTGGCCGTCTTGCCCGCTTCCAGCGAGGTGCCCGAGAGCAACTCGCGCAAGCCCTGTTCGGCGGTCATGCGCCCCGACACCGCGCGTGAACTCAGTCCGACCACGAGTTCACCAGCGGTAAAAACCTGGGTTCCCGTCTGGCGGGAAAGCTCGTTGATGGCCGAAGCCAGGGCCTGGGCCGGCACATTGATATCGAACACTTGGGCCGCTGTCTGCCCTGTGGCCTGGGCCAACGCCTCGGTGCTCCAGAACGGGACGGAACCAAAGGCCGTGGCAAGGGCCAGGCTCAGCAGATGTTGACGAGGCAAGGAATACATGGTTGAAGGATTTCCAAAAGCATTGAATGAGACTGATTACCAACCTGGCACGGACCCCGGCCTTGGCTGTTGCATATTTCAAAGACGCTCTGCACAGAAAAATGGAGACAAGGTGTAACCCGAATTTCATGAAAACCCGAAAGGGGTACGCAATGAGCCCGGCCTGGCAGTACGCGGCGGCCAGAGACTGAGCAGGGGACTTTCGCCCCCGGTTCCCTTCAGCCCAACGCGTACTCCAGCGCCAATCCTTCAAGGACTGCAGCCGTCAGCTCCTCGTTTCTCATGATGGCGTAGTGGCTGGTGCAGATCTCCGCGCCCTGGCCGCCCTCCTGGCGCAGCTGGTTCACAAGCCGCAGCCGGTGCCCGGCCGCGGTTTCATCGCTCCACCAAAGACTTGCCGCCGCTTGCACGGGCACCAGGGCCTGCGCCTGCAGCGCCAGGTGCTTCAGGTGCAGGGTGGTCAGAAAGGCCTGGGCCAGGTCGGCGCCGTCCATGCAGGCATGGCCGCTGGGTATCCCCGGTCCCTGCCTTGAAACTTCACGGCCCAGCGCGGCAGCCAGAAGATCGGCGCGGGGCGGTACCGATGCATCGATGTCCGCAAGGTCTTCGATGCGCACCAAGGGCAGCATCTGCGAGACGAAGAGTCGGAAGTCATCCCACCACGACGGGGATTCGGCCGCATCGCCAGCAGGCACGAACGGGTCCACCAGTCCCAGGAACCCCACCGTCTGTCCCTGGCCTTCGAGTCTGGCCGCGATCAAGGCCGCCAGGCTGCCACCCAGGGACCAGCCCAGCAGGTGGTAGGGGCCGGCAGGCTGTACCTGTCTCACCATCGCGCAGTAGTCGTCGGCCATCTGTTCCAGCGAGCGGTCGCGGTAGCCGGGATCGCTCAGGCTGCGGCAGGGTATGGCGTGGACGGTCCGCTGGTCCTGCAATGCCCGCGCAAGCGGCTGGTAGTCAAACACCGTGCCGAACCCGGCATGCACGCAGAACAGCGGCGGCGCAGCTTCGCACACGGCGTTGAGCGCCACGGTCCCGCCAGCCCCGCCAGCACTGGCGGAACGCAATTTCAGCAGGCCAGCAATGGTGGGGCGCTGCAGAAGGTCGCGCAGCTTGAAGTCCAGCTGTGGATCACCCAGCTTGCGCACTTTGGCGTGCATCCTGAGGCTGAGCAGGGAGTCTCCGCCCATCTCGAAGAAGTTGTCGGTCTCGCCCACGCGTTCCACGCCAAGCACCTCCTGCCAGATGCGGGCCAGCGCCATGGCCGACGCTGTGGACGGTGGCACGTGAACCCGCCCGGCATCTGCCTGCGGCAGCGGCAGCGCACCACGGTCGAGCTTGCCGCTGACCAGTCTTGGCAGGGCGGGCAGGACCAGCGTATGGGCCGGCAGCATGTAGTCAGGCAGGTGTTCGCCTGTCTGCTGGCGGATGCGCTGGACCAGGGACTGCGCGGAGACCCCCTCCTCGCCCACCACATAGGCAATCAGCTGCTTGCCGGTACCGGCATCCTGGACCAGCACGGCGGCCTCGACCACGCCGGGCACGGCCCTGACGGCCTTCTCGACCTCGCCCAGCTCGATGCGGAAGCCCCGGATCTTGACCTGGTGGTCGGCCCGGCCTATGTACTCGATATTGCCGTCCGGCATCTCGCGCACCAGGTCCCCCGTGCGGTACAGGCGGCCCCCACTGCCGTCGAAGGGATCGGCGACGAAGCGCTCGGCCGTCAGGCCGTGGCGCGATAGATAGCCCCGCGCCAGGCCATAGCCGCCGATGTACAACTCGCCCACGACGCCGTGCGGCACACGGTGCAGGTCGGCGTCCAGGATGTGCACCGTGCGCTCGCCTACCGGCCGGCCGATGGGGGCGTAGGCGCACTCGAAGGTTTCGCTCGCCTCAGCCTTCCAGATCAGCGGCGTCACCACCGTCTCGGTGGGGCCGTAGCCGTTGATGAGCACGCGCGGGCGCAGGCTCTGGCGTACCTTGTCGTAGGCGGCCTTGGGCATGGCCTCGCCACCGAAGACATACAGTTCCACCGGCGGCGGCTCTTGCGAATGCTCTGCGGCCCAGTCCGCGATCTGCGCCAGATAGGCCGGCGGGAACGCGGCATTGGAGATGCCGTGGTGGCGCAGGGCCTCGCAGGCCTGCTCCGCAGTCCACATCTCCGGATCGCGCAACACCAGGCACGCACCGATGCTCAAGGCCGTCAGCCAGCGCTCATGGGCACCGTCGAAGGAAAAGGACATGAAATGCAGCTCGCGCGAATTCGCCCGCATGCCGTAAATCTCGGCCGTGGCCGCGCAGTGCATGGACAGCGGCCCGTGCTCGACCACCACGCCCTTGGGCTGCCCGGTCGAGCCTGAGGTGTAGATCACATAGGCCAGGTCGCGCTCATGCACGGCATGGTCCGGCGCCGCGTTGCAGGCCTGGGTGAAATCCACCTCTTCGGCCACCACCTGATGGGCCACGGCCGGCGAGCCCAGCTTGTGCAGCGCCGCCCTGTGCGCGATCAGGTGGGAGGCACCGCTGTCTGCCAGCATGAACCTCTGGCGTTCGGCGGGCGACGCTGGATCCAGAGGCAGGTAGGCCGCTCCCGCCTTGAGCACGGACAGCAGGCAGATCACCATTTCCAGCGAACGCTCCATGGCGATGCCGACAACGGTTCCTGGCCCCACGCCGGACTGCACCAGGCGGTTCGCGAAATGGTTGCTGCGCACATGCAGCTGGCCATGGCTGATGGTTTGCTCGCCCATGACCAGCGCCACCGCGCCGGGGTCCCGGCGCGCCTGCAGCTCCATGCTGGCATGCACGGGCAGGAATGGCGGACGGCAGGCATCCAGGCCGGTGCTGGCCAGCGCATCGCGGCCAGGCTCAGGCAACAAGGCGATGTCCCGAAGACAGTGCATGCCCTCGTTCGCCATCGACGTCAGCGCCTGCACCAATTGCCGCAGCAGGGCCTGCACCGAGGCATCGCCGAAGCTGCTGCGCTGATAGATCATCTTGAGCGACAGCACATCGCTCAGGCGGACTTCCACGTCCATGGGATACGTGGTCACATCGATGGCATGCGTCACCGCAAACCGCAGATGCGGGTCGTCGTGCTCCGAGAGCACGGAATCTATGGGGTAGTTCTCGAACACCACGATGCTGTCGAACAGGCCGCGCTGGCCCTTGCCGGCCCAGCGCTGTATGTCCGAAAGCGAGGTCTGCTCATGCTCGCGCGAGGCCAGGTTCTGCGCCTGCAGTGCACGCAGCCAGGGCCCCAGTTCCAACGCACCGTCACAGGCCACGACGACCGGCAAAGTGTTGATGAACAGGCCCTGCATTTTCTCCACGCCAGCAAGCTCCGGCGGACGGCCGGCCACCGTGGCCCCAAAGGACACCGTGGCCTGGCCTGTATATCGGGCCAGCACCAGCGACCATGCAGCCTGTACCAGGGTATTGGCTGTCACGCGCTCGCGCCTGGCGAACTCCACCAGTTGCTGCGTCGCCCCGGCATCCAGCGTGACATCGATCTCGTGGTGCCCCTCACGCAGCACAGGCCTGGACAAGGCATCGACCAGCAAGGTGGGCTCCTGCAGTGGCTGCACCATGCTCCGCCAGTAAGTCTCGCTGGCCCCTTGGTCCAGCCCCTGCAGCCACGCGATGTAGTCCCGATAGCTGTTGTCCACCGGTTCCACTGGCATGCCCTTGTAGTCGCGCAGCACCTCGCCCAGCAGGTTCGATGAACTCCATCCGTCTGTCAGCAGATGGTGGGCGGTCCAGATGCAGTGGTGGCTGCCATCGGAAACCCGTACCAGGGTTAGCCGCATCAGCGGCGGCTTCTTCAGGTCGAAGGCCACGTACTGTTCGGCGGCCAGGGCATCCAAGGCCGCTGGCACATCCTCACAGTGCCTATAGTCGTACTCGCCAATGGCCAGCGATACCTGCCTGGCCACCCATTGCAGGGGCAAGGCCAGATCGGTGAGAAAGCCGCTGCGCAGCACGGCATGGCGATCAAGCACTGCCTGCCACGCCTTCCTGAACCGTGCCGCATCCAGACCGTGTGCATCGATGCGCAGCTGGGTGACGTAGGAAACCCCGGAAGGATCAGACAGGCTGTGGAACAGCATGCCCGACTGCAGAGGAGACAGCGGATAGATATCCGACAGATTGCCAGCAGGCAGGGCGAACCCATCCAATTGTGCCTGCGTGACCCGGGCGAGGGGAAAGTCGGAGGGTGTCACGCCCTGCGCCCCGCTCAGGCAGTGGTCGATCAAGGCCTCCAGCTCCTGCCGGTAGCGGGCCATCCACGCCTGCACATCGGCCGTGTCATGGCGAGCCTCGCTGAAGCCTGCCGTCATCACCAGCTCGCCGTCGTAGACACGGCCATTGATGGTGAATTCGTGCGACAGCGGCGCCGAGGCATCGGCCGACATGCCGCTGCTTTCCTCGGCTGGCAGCCACGCTGCGGCACTGTCGAAGCTGCCATCGAACTGCCCCAGATAATTAAAGATCAGGCTGGCCTTGGGCAAGGCACGCAGAGCCTGCTTCTGCTGCTCGGTCCCCATGTACTTGAGCACGCCATAGCCCAGGCCCTTCAGAGGAACCTCGCGCAGGCTTTGCTTGACGCGCTTGAGCGCGTCGCCGGGGCTTCCTCCCGCGTCGAGCGCCACCGGGAAGATGCTGGTGAACCAGCCCACCGTGCGCGACACATCCACGGAGCCGCCCAGATCATCCCGGCCATGGCCTTCAAGATCCACGAGGATGCGCTCGCGGCCGCTCCATGCGCTGAGCGCCCTTGCCAGCGCGGTCAGCAGCATGTCGTTGATCTGCGTTCTGTATGCCGCCGGGGCACGGCTGATCAAGGCCCGGGTCCGCTCGCGATCGAGCTTCAGCTCCACACTGGACTGCAGTGCCAGGGTGTTGGCGCCATCGGGGCGGGCGCAGGGCAACTTCGCAGCCCCCCCGACCTGCGCCTGCCAGTAGGCCAGTTCGCCGCCACAGTCCACCGCATGGGCCTGCAGCGCATGGGACCAGTGCCGGTAACTGCTGGTCTTGTGGATCCGGGCGGGGTCCCGGCCCTGCAACAGATCTTCATAGGCCGAGCGTAAGTCTTCGAGCACGATGCGCCAGGAAACTCCGTCGATGACCAGGTGATGGGCCACCAACAGCAGGCGCCAGCTGCCATCTCCGACCTCGATGCACAGGCTGCGCAGCAAGGGACCATGGACGATGTCCAGGCTGCGCTGCGCTTGCTCACACAGGGCCTCGATCTCGTCGGCATGCGCGACCTTGCGCACCCACAGCAGTTGCTGAATCTCGGCCTCTGACGGCTCTCCGTAGTACTGCTCCCAGGCGCCGTCCGCTGCCTGGCGATACCGCAGGCGCAGACTGTCATGCTGGCGCAGCACGGCGGCCAGTGCCTGGACAAGCGTCTGTGGCTGCAAAGGCTGGCTGCTGCGCAGCAGCAGGGCCTGGTTCCAATGGGATCGCTGCTCCAGCGGCATTTCGAAGAATTCGGCCTGAATGGGCAGCAAGGGAACCGTCCCTTGGGCCTCAGGCTCCTGACTGCTCTCTTCCTGCACGGCCTCGGCCACGCGCGCCAGTTCGGCAATGCTTTGCCGCTCGAACAGCTGGCGTGGCGACAGCTTCCAGCCATGGCGGCGCAGGCGCGAGACGATCTGCAGGCTCAGGATGGAGTCCCCGCCCAACGCAAAGAAGTTGTCGCCGCGCCCCACCCGTTGCAGGCCAAGCACCTCGGCCCACACGCGGGCCAGGGTCTGCTCCAGCTCACCCTGGGGCGCTTCGTAGACAGCTTCTGCGCCAATCACAGGCAAGGCATGCCGATCCAGCTTGCCACTGGCGTTCTGCGGCAGGCGGTCCAGCACCATGATGGCGCCCGGAACCATGTAGTCGGGCAGCACCTCGGCCAGGCGTGCGCGCATTTCCGGCACCACCAGCTCCCGCCCGCTGCGCGCAGACACATAGGCCAGCAGCCTCGTGCCCGACGGTCCCTCACTGGCCACGACCACGGCCTCGCTCACATCGGGCAAGGCAAGCAGCTGCGCCTGCACCTCCCCCAGCTCTATGCGCAGACCGCGGATCTTGACCTGGTGGTCAACACGTCCCAGGTATTCAATCTGACCCAGTGAATTCCAGCGCACCCGATCGCCTGTGCGATACAGTCTTGCGCCGTCCTGACCGAAGGGATCGGCGACAAAGCGCTCGGCGCTGAGCCCTGCCCGGTTCAGATAGCCGCGCGACAGCAAGGGGCCGCCTATGCACAGCTCACCCGCCACGCCCAAGGGCACGGGGCGCATCAGGTCGTCCACCACCCGCATGTACCGACCGGCCAAGGGGCGGCCTATGGGCACGCTCTGCGGCGCCATGCCGGAGCCCTCCAGCGAAGACGCACAGTCGAAGACGGATGCCGTGACCGTGGCTTCGGTCGGGCCATAGGCATTGAGCAGCTTCACATGGCCCAGCCCGGCATCGCTCCAGGCCTGCAGGCCGGCCCACGGCATGGCCTCGCCGCCCACATGCATCTGCCTCAGCCGCCCGTACTCGCGCAGGCCCTGGCGCGCAAAATCCTGGACCAGTAGCAGCCAGTAGGCGGTGGTCAGATCGGCCACGCTGATCTGCTTGGCTATGAGTTCCCTGTGGAAGGTGGCGCTGTCCCAGAGTTCGGGCCCGCGCAGCACCATGGCCGCGCCGGCCACCAGCGGAGCGAACAGCTGCTCGATGCAGCCATCGAAATTCAGCGTGGCGAACTGCAGCACGCGGTCCTGCGGCGACAGCGCGGCAAAGCCGACGGCCAGTTGCGCCTGTTCGGCCAGGCAGCGGTGGGAGATGCCCACGCCCTTGGGGCGGCCGGTGGAGCCCGAGGTGTAGATCACATAGGCCAAGCATTCGCCATGCACGGCGGCGCCGGGGTTGTGGTCGGGCCCCGGCATCGCGCCAATGGCATCCAGGTCCAGCGCCTTCACGCGACCGGCCACTGCCAGCCCCAGGCGAGACTGCGTGAGCAGGCAGGCCATACCGCTGTCCTCGACCATGTGGGCCAGGCGCTCGGCCGGATAGCCGGGGTCCAGGGGCACATAGGCAGCGCCCGACTTGAGCACGGCCAGCACGGCAACCACCATCTCTACCGAGCGTTCCACCGCAATGCCCACACGCACCTCCGCGCCCACCCCTTCGGCCATCAAGCGGTGCGCAAGGCGGTTGGCACGCCGGTTGAGTTGCGCATAGCTGATGCATTCGTCGCCAAAGACCAGGGCAGTAGCCTGGGGCTGCTCGTCCACCTGGTGCTCGAACAGCCTGTGCACCAGGGGCTGGCAGTCGCGGCGCTGCGGGTTGCATTCCGATTGCACCCCTTGCGCCCATTGCGTCAGCTGCGCCCATTCGTCCTGGTCCAGCAACTCGATATCGCAGGCCGGCAGCGCGGGCGTTTCGGCCAGGGCTGCAACAATGCCCTCCACGGCGGCCAGCATGAAGGCGCACAGACGCTGCGCGCCCACGGTCTTGATGGCCTGCCCGACCAGGCGGAAGCCCTGGCCCAGGTCATCGATGGACATGTCCACCGGGTAGTTGGTGCGCTCCTGCCCGCCCAGCGCCGTCATGCCTTCCCACGCGCCCGCGGTGGCGCCCGCAGCCACCTCATCCTGCGGCACCACGCTGTAGCGGTAGTTCAGCAGCGCCGAGAACAGCGGCGTCCCCCCAGGCAGAGCGCTGCAGCGCTGCGCCAGCGACAGCGTGGCGTGCTCGTGGTGCATCAGCCCCGTCAGCCCCGCATGCGTCTCATGCAGGCATTCCTGCACGCTTCGGCCGCCCAGCCGTATGCGCAGCGGCAGCGTGTTGATGAACATGCCCAGCGCGCTGTGCGCACCCTCCCCGCCCTGCATGCGGCCAAAGAGCACGGTGCCGAACACCACGTCGTCCTTACCCGTGGTCCTGCCCAGCACCAGCGCCCAGGCCAGGTGGAACAGGCTGGCCGCACTCACCCCATGGCGCTGCGCCTGCCGGCGCAGCTCGCGCGACAGCGGTGCATCCAGCGCAAGCCTGGCTTCCTCCACCGCGCTGCCATCGCCCTGCACGTCCAGCAGGCCAAACGGCGCCGTAGGCTCATCCACATCGCCAAGCATGGCGCGGAAGAAGTCCTCATGCTCCAGAGCGCTCACGCCCAGCCGTGCCTGGGCCACGAAGCGCCTGAACGGCAGGGGCTTGGGCAACTCCGCCTCGCGGCCCTGCGCCATCAGCGCGATCTCCTCGACAATGCGCTCCAGCGTCGTGTGGTCCAGCACCAAGTGATGGGTCAGCAGCTGCAGCAGCCAGCGGCCGTTGCGCGCATCCTGCGCCGCCATGGCGCGGATCATGGGCGCACGGCGCACATCGATGCGCTGCACGCGCGGGTCCAGCCGCTGCTGCAGTGCGGCGGCTACATCGCCTTCGCCTTCACCAGGCTCCTGCCAATCGACCAGCACCTGCGCCTGCCGGCAGACCACCTGCACAGGCTCGGCCAGCCCTTCCCACAGCACGGCCGTGCGCAGGATGTCGTGGCGTGCGATGACCTGGTTGAGCCGCAGCACGAAGCCTTCCAGCCGTTCGCACGTGTCGAAGCCCAGCAGCGTGGGCGTAGCATAGGCGTCGCCCTGCTGGTGCAGCGTGTGGTGGAACAGGATGCCTTCCTGCAGCGGCGCCAGCGGATAGATGTCCTGGATGTTGGCCGCGCCACCGGGCACGGCGTCCACCACATGCGCGATCTCCTGCGCATCCAGCGCCACCAGGGTCAGCATGTCGGGCGTGATGGCCGTGCAGCCTTCGGGGATGCCATTGGGCGGCACCTGCACCTGGGCGGCGCCGTCCGCCTGCATCAGCTGCACTGCAAAATCCGCCAGTTGCGGATGCTGGAACAGGCTGCGCACGGAGGCCGACAGGCCATGTGCACGCATGCGTTCCAGCATGCCCATGGCCAGCAGCGAGTGCCCGCCCAGCTCGAAGAAGTTGTCACGCCGCCCCACACGGTCCAGCCCCAGAAGCTCGGCCCATATCGCCGACAGCTGCTGCTCGACCCCGTTGTGCGGCGGCTCGTATCCACGCTGCGCCCATTCGGGCTGCGGCAGGGCCTTGCGGTCCACCTTGCCGTTGGCATTGAGCGCAAGCGCAGGCAGCACGACGATGGCCGAAGGCTGCATATAGTCCGGCAGCCGCCCGACCAGCGCCTGGCGCAAGGTTTCGGCCAGCCCCTCATCGGCGTCCGGACCGGCCACATAGGCGACAAGGCGTGCGCCCGACGTGGCTTCTGCCGCAACCACCACGGCCTCGCGCACGCCGGGCTGGGCCAGCAGATGGGCCTCGATCTCGCCCAGCTCGATGCGCAGGCCGCGGATCTTCACCTGGTGGTCCAGGCGGCCCAGGTACTCGATCTGACCCTCGCCGTTCCAGCGCACCAGGTCGCCAGTGCGGTACAGCAGACCGCCCTGCGTGTCCAGCGGATCGGCCACAAAGCGCTCGGCCGTCAATGCGGGGCGGTTCAGATAGCCGCGCGCCAGGCCAATGCCTCCCAGGTACAGCTCGCCAGCCACGCCCTGGGGCGCCGGCCGCATGGCGCAGTCCAGCACATAGGTGCGGATGCCGCTGATGGGCCGGCCAATGGGAACCTGGCGCCGTCCATCGTCGCGGCAGCGCCAGTGGGTGACGTCGATGGCCGCCTCGGTAGGGCCATAGAGGTTGTAGAGACCGGCCCCGGGCAGGAGCCTGAAGACGGCGTTCTGCGCCTCGGCCGGCAGGGCCTCGCCGCTACACAGGATGCGCCGAAGGCCCGTGCATGCCGCAACGCCCGCGTGCGCCACAAAGGCCTGCAGCATGGACGGCACGAAGTGCACGGTGGTGATTCCATGGCCCGTGATCAGCTCCACCAGTCTGGCAGGGTCACGGTGATCACCGGGCGCCGCCATCACCAGCCGGGCGCCGATCATCAGCGGCCAGAAGAACTCCCAGACCGATACATCGAAGCTGAACGGTGTCTTTTGCAGCACGGCGTCCGAGGCATCGAGCGCATAGGCCTGCTGCATCCAGACCAGCCGGTTGTGCAGGGCCATATGCCGGTTGGCCGCGCCCTTGGGGCGGCCCGTGGAGCCCGAAGTGAAGATCACATAGGCCAGATGCTCCCCATGCACGGCAACCACGGGGTTGCGCTGCGATTCACGGGCCACATCGATGCGGTCGATATCCAGCCACTGCAGATCCTCGCCTGCGGGCAGGCGCTCGCGCAGCGCGCTGTGGGTGAGCAGGCGCCGCACGGCGCCGTCTTCGATCATCTGCGCCAGCCGTTCAGGCGGGTGCTCGGGGTCCAGGGGCACATAGGCGCCACCGGCCTTCATGATGGCCAGCAGGCCCACCACTATCTCGATGGACCGCTCCATGGCGATGCCGACCCTGCTCTCCGGCCTCACGCCCAAGGCTATCAGCCGGTGCGCCAGCTGGTTGGCGCGGCGGTTGAGCTGGTCGTAGCTCAGAACCTGCTCGCCAAAGACCAGCGCCACGGCATCCGGCCGTGCCTGGGCCTGGCGCTCGATCAGCCGGTGCACGGGTTGCATCCCTGGTTCGGCTCGGGCACCCAGGCTCCAGGCCTGCAGCTGTGTCCATTCCTTGCCGTCCAGCATGTCCAGCGCCGTGGCCTCCAGGCCGGGCTCGCTGTCCAGGGCCTGGACCACGCAGGCCACGGCCGCCGCCATGTATCCACACAGCCGTTCAGCCCCCAGAGCAGCATCGGCCTGGGCAACGATGCCAAAGCCTTCGCCCAGGTCATCGATGGACACGGTCACGGGGTAGTTGGTGCGCTCCTGTCCGCCCAGCGCCGTCATGCCTTCCCACGCGCCCGCGGTGGCGCCCGCAGCCACCTCATCCTGCGGCACCACGCTGTAGCGGTAGTTCAGCAGCGCCGAGAACAGCGGCGTCCCCCCAGGCAGAGCGCTGCAGCGCTGCGCCAGCGACAGCGTGGCGTGCTCGTGGTGCATCAGCCCCGTCAGCCCCGCATGCGTCTCATGCAGGCATTCCTGCACGCTTCGGCCGCCCAGCCGTATGCGCAGCGGCAGCGTGTTGATGAACATGCCCAGCGCGCTGTGCGCACCCTCCCCGCCCTGCATGCGGCCAAAGAGCACGGTGCCGAACACCACGTCGTCCTTACCCGTGGTCCTGCCCAGCACCAGCGCCCAGGCCAGGTGGAACAGGCTGGCCGCACTCACCCCATGGCGCTGCGCCTGCCGGCGCAGCTCGCGCGACAGCGGTGCATCCAGCGCAAGCCTGGCTTCCTCCACCGCGCTGCCATCGCCCTGCACGTCCAGCAGGCCAAACGGCGCCGTAGGCTCATCCACATCGCCAAGCATGGCGCGGAAGAAGTCCTCATGCTCCAGAGCGCTCACGCCCAGCCGTGCCTGGGCCACGAAGCGCCTGAACGGCAGGGGCTTGGGCAACTCCGCCTCGCGGCCCTGCGCCATCAGCGCGATCTCCTCGACAATGCGCTCCAGCGTCGTGTGGTCCAGCACCAAGTGATGGGTCAGCAGCTGCAGCAGCCAGCGGCCGTTGCGCGCATCCTGCGCCGCCATGGCGCGGATCATGGGCGCACGGCGCACATCGATGCGCTGCACGCGCGGGTCCAGCCGCTGCTGCAGTGCGGCGGCTACATCGCCCTCGCCTTCACCAGGCTCCTGCCAATCGACCAGCACCTGCGCCTGCCGGCAGACCACCTGCACAGGCTCGGCCAATCCTTCCCACAGCACAGCCGTGCGCAGGATGTCGTGGCGTGCGATGACCTGGTTGAGCCGCAGCACGAAGCCTTCCAGCCGTTCGCGCGTGTCGAAGCCCAGCAGCGTGGGCGTAGCATAGGCGTCGCCCTGCTGGTGCAGCGTGTGGTGGAACAGAATGCCTTCCTGCAGCGGCGCCAGCGGGTAGATGTCCTGGATATTGCACGCGCCACCGGGCACGGCGTCCACCACCTGCGCGATCTCCCGTGCGTCCAGCGCCACCAGGGTCAGCATATCGGGTGTGATGGCCGTGCATCCTTCGGGGATGCCATTGGGCGGCACCTCGACCTCGGCGCTGTCATCGGCCCGCGTGACCTGCGCAGCGAAATCCGCCAGTTGCGGATGCTGGAACAGGGTGCGCACGGAGGCCGTCAGGCCATGTGCCCGCATGCGCTCCAGCAGGCCCAGTGCAAGCAGGGAGTGCCCACCCAGCTCGAAGAAGTGGTCATGGCGCCCGACCCGTTCGCGGCCAAGCAGCTCAGCCCAGATGGCCGCCAACTGCGCCTCGGTGGCCGTGAGCGGCTGCGCGTACTCACGCTCCAGCCACTGCGGCGCCGGCAGCGCCTTGCGGTCCACCTTGCCGTTCGCATTCAGTGGAAGGCCTTGCAGCACGACGATGGACGAAGGCACCATGTAGTCTGGCAGCACACTGGCCAGCGCCTGCCTGAGCCTGGCGGCCAGGCGCTCATCTTCACCGGGTGCCGCCACATAGCCCACCAGGCATTCGCCGCCGGGCCCCTGCGCGGCGACCACCACGGCTTCGCGCACTTCGGACTGGGCCAGCAGATGCGCCTCGATCTCGCCCAGTTCGATGCGCAGCCCCCGGATTTTGACCTGATGGTCCATGCGGCCCAGATACTCGATCTGGCCCTCGGCATTCCAGCGCACCAGATCACCCGTGCGATAGAGCCTGCTCTTGCCGCTGGCATCGAAGGGGTCGGCCACAAAGCGCTCGGCCGTCAGTCCGGGCCGGTTCAGATAGCCACGCGCCAGCGCCATGCCACCCAGGTACAGCTCGCCGGCCACGCCCTGGGGCACGAGCTGCATGTCGGTATCCAGCACCCAGGCATCGGTGGCGCTGATGGGCCGGCCTATGGGAACCAGGCTGAGTCCGTCGTCGCGGCATGTCCACTGCGTGACGTGAATGGCCGCCTCGGTGGGCCCGTAAAGATTCTGCAGGCTGACGCCGGCCAGGCGCTGCAATGCCTCGCGCTGGGTAGCGGCTGGCATGGCCTCGCCGCCGCAGATGACGTAGCGCAGGCGCGTCTGCGCCTCGATACCCTCATGCGCCAGAAAGGCCTGCAGCATGGAGGGCACGAAGTTCAGCGTGGTGATCTGGTGGCGCCGGATCAGCTCCACGATGCGCGCAGGCTCGCGCTGGTCTCCGGGCTGGGCCAGCACCAGTTTCACGCCCACGGTCAAGGGCCAGAACATCTCCCAGACCGACACATCGAATCCGAAGGGCGCCTTGTGCAGCACCGCGTCCTGCGCCGTGAGCCCATAGCGTTCCTGCATCCATGCCATGCAGTTGCTCAGTGCATCATGGCGGTTGGCAGCCCCCTTGGGCCGGCCCGTCGATCCCGAGGTGTAGATCACATAGGCCAGGTTCTGGCCATCGACTTCGACCTGTGGATCATGGTCCGGCCAGACGCCAGGCTCGGATGCGTCGAGATCGACCACCTGCAGGCCGTGCCGATCGGGAAGCAGCGACTGGCCGGGCCCCTGGCACAGCACCAGGTGCACGCCGCTGTCCTGCAGCATGTAGGCCAAGCGATCGCGCGGGTAGTCAAGGTCCAGCGGCACGTAGGCGCCACCCGCCTTGAGGATGGCCAGCAGCCCGACCATCATCTCCACCGAGCGCTGGGCTGCAACGGCCACGCGCGTCTCCAGTCCCACGCCCAGCGACATCAGGCGGTGCGCAAGACGGTTGGCACGGCGGTTGAGTTCGCCGTAGCTCAGCGCTGCATCGCCAAATGCCAAGGCCACGGCATCGGGAGTGCGCTTGGCCGATGCTTCAAACGAGCGATGTACGGGCTGCCCCTGCCCCGCAGGCAGGCGATTGAGCCCCCAGCTGGCCAACTGGTGCTGCTCTTGCGGCAGCAGCAGCGGCACATCGCCCAGCGCCTGTTGCGGATGCTCGGCCAGCGCCTGCAGCAGCGCCTGGCAATGGCCTGCCATGCGGGCAATGGTTTCGCTCTCGAACAACGGCGCTGCATAGTTGAAGGCCAGCCGCACCTCGCCGTCGGCGCTTTCGCTGCTGTTGAGCACCAGCTCGAACTGCGCGGCACGCTCGTCCTGCGGGCAAGGCTCCAGCACCAGCCCTGCCATCTGCCGCGGCAATGCAGCCGCCGTGCTCTGGTGGTTGTGCATGACCTGGAACAGGGCCTGGACTCCCAGGTTGCGCTCGGGCTGCAAGGCCTCCACCAGTTGATCGAATGGCAAATCCTGATGTGCCTGCGCACCCAGCACCGCCTCCCTGGCCTGTCGCAGCACCTGCACCATGGGCATGCGCCTGTCGATGCGGTTGCGCAGCACCTGCGTGTTGACGAACAGGCCGACCAGCCCCTGCGTCTCGGCCCGTTGCCGGTTGGCCAGAGGCACGCCCACCCGGATATCGCCCTGACCGCTGTAGCGTGCCAGCAGGGCCTGCCATCCGGCCAGAAGTGCCATGAACAGCGTGGCGCCCTCGGCACGCGCCCGCACCTTCAAAGCCTGTACCAGCGGCCTGGGAAGCAGCAATACATGCTCGGCGGCGGGATAACTCCCGTCGGCGCGGCGTGGATGGTCAGCCTGCAACTGCAGCACCGGCTGCTCCCGGCCCAATTGCTGCGTCCAGTACGCAAGCTGCCGATCGCGCTCGCCCGCCTCCATCCAGTTTCTCTGCCACAGCGCATAGTCGGCGTACTGCACCGGCAGGGAAGGCAACCCGGCCGCCAGCGACTGCACATGTGCAGCGTATTGCGCGGCAAACTCCTCCATCAGGATCTGCATGGACCGGCCATCGGAGACGATGTGGTGCATGACGACCACCAGCAGGTGCCGGTCCTGCGCCTCGCGTATCAGCACCACCCGCAGCAGCGGGCCTGTTTCAAGATCAAAGCTCCGATGGCAGAGGGACTGCATCTGCGCCGCTGGCTGCTCGGCTTCGACAACAGGAATGTCGATCTCCACGTGCTCCAGCACGCACTGCAGCGGCAGCCCCTCAGGCCCGGCCTTGAACACGGTGCGCAGCGCGGCATGGCGTTCCACCAGGGCCGCAAAGCCGGTGCGCAGGGCGCCAAGGTCCAGCGCCCCGTGCAGTCGCCATGCTCCGCTGATGTGGTAGGCCGCGCTTTGCGGCTCCAGCTTCCAGAGGAACCACATCCGGGCCTGGGCATAGGAGGCCGGCGTGACGGCCACGTCCTGCGCCGGGACAATCGGCAAGCCCGAGAAATCAATGCCCTGGGCCGCCAGTGCGTCAAGGAACTGGCGCCGCTTTGCCGGGGCAAGCACGTTGAAGCGATGGGCGATGTCGAATTCCGTGTTTTTCATTCCAGGTCCAGCTCTGCGAGTAGGGATGCCATCTTTTCCAGATCGGCGGTTTTCTTGATGTGGGCGGGCGCGGCATGGGCCTGCACGAGTCGGGCCAGCTCCGCCAGCGATGGGCTTTCGAAGCAGGCCTTGAGCGGCAGTTGCACCGACAGCCGCCGGCCTATCTGCAATTGCATTTCGAGCAGGGTCATGGAATGCCCGCCCAGCTCGAAGAAGTTGTCCTGCCGGCCCACGCGCTCGACGCCCAGCACCTCGGCCCAGATATTCGCCAGCGTTTCTTCCAACTCGCCCTGCGGCGCCTCGTATTGCTGGGCGCTGACCATCTCCGGCTCGGGCAGCGCCTTGCGGTCCACCTTGCCGTTGGCCGTCAAAGGCAGGGCTTCGAGCACCACGATGGCCGAGGGCACCATGTAGTCCGGCAACGTCCGGTCAAGCCGGTCCTTGAGCAAACCGTCTTCAGTTGGCGAATTCAGCGAGA
>NZ_JACSYA010000051.1 GCF_029870285.1 Delftia sp. PS-11 | reverse complement strand
CTAACAAGCCAACTCACAGAACCCTTGAGGCGGCAATGCAAGTGCATTACCATTGCGCCTGAACATTCCAGCCGGAGCCGCGCCATGCCCGCCATCATGCAACTCGAATCGACACTGACAGACCGCTACCAGACCACGGTGCCGGAGTCGGTGCGCCGGGCGCTGCACTTGGGCAAGCGAGACAGAATCCACTACACGATCCGCCCCAACGGGGAGGTCGTGCTGACACGGGCGGCGGCCAGTGATGGCGACGATCCGGCGCTGGCGCCGTTCCTGGGATTGCTGGCCCGCGACATTGCCGAGAACCCTGGGCAGCTGCGCGCAGTGGATGCCGGCTTGGCGCAGCGCATCAAGACCCTGGTCGGCATGGCAGACGTCGATCTCGATACCCCTCTGTCGGCGGACGATGAATGACAAGCGGTAAGCCGCTGGTCGTCAACGGCTGGACTCTCTTTGCCCACCCCATCTTCCTTGACCAGCTCGAAGCCCTGACGGCGCAAGTCGAAGCGCTCAAAGGCAAGGATCCAACCGGCTACATCAAGAAGAACGCCATCAAGCGTCTGACGGCCATCGCCAAGCTGGCGTTCGAGGTCATCCCGCAAGACCCTGCGCGGCCGGAATATCGCCAGGGCAGCACGCTAGGCGATGAGAACAAGTACTGGTTCCGCGCCAGGTTTTTCCAGCAGTATCGGCTGTTCTTCCGTTTCCACGCGCAGGCCAAGATGATTGTTTTCGTCTGGGTCAACGACGAAGATATGAAATGGGCGTATGAAAGTGCGGACGACGCCTACCGCGTGTTTCGTCGAATGCTCGACAATGGCCGGCCGCCGTCGGATTGGACCAAGTTGCTGGCTGAAGCACGTGCCGAAGGCGAGCGCTTCGGAAGGCTCGTGCCGGACGGGGGCTGAAGACCCCACCCCCTGCGGCACGGCCAAGCCTCCAGACACGCAACCGTTGGCGCAATCGGTCCGTAGCAAAGATGCATTGCTCATCTGAGCATCAAGCTCCAAAAGCCCAAGACGCTGAATGAGCTTGCAAAAAGTGGCCAAGCGGGCGCCTTGCTGCTGCGCCGCGTGATGCCACAGCTTGGCGCCTCGGCAGCCAAGCTGTGTACTGACACAAGCTCAAGATCAGTGACGAAAAACCAAAGTGAAGTGTCGCCCCGCTCCTGACCTGCGGCGCATGCGTGTTCACCCCATATACACGGCTTTGTTTTGCCTATATATTTCAAACCTAAACTATTCAGGCTTAAAGCTTCTGGCCTGAGTCCAGTACCTCAGGGCGTCTGTTGCCCGTCCAGGAAAGGGTTTGCGGTATGAAGATCGTGTGCATCGGCGGCGGGCCCGCCGGCCTGTATTTCGGCCTGCTGATGAAGCTGCAGGACCCGGCCAACGAGATCACGGTGGTGGAGCGCAACCGCCCCTACGACACCTTTGGCTGGGGCGTGGTGTTCTCCGACGCCACCATGGACAATCTGCGCGAGGCCGACCCGGTCTCGGCGCGCACGATTGGCGATGCCTTCAACCACTGGGACGACATCGACATCCATTTCAAGGGCCGCAGCCTGCGCAGCAGCGGCCACGGTTTCATCGGCATTGGCCGCAAGAAGCTGCTCAATATCCTGCAGGCGCGCTGCGAGGATGTGGGCGTCAAGCTGGTGTTCGAGAACTTCGTGCAGGACGATCAGGAGATCGCACGCCAGCATGGCGCCGATCTGGTCATTGCCAGCGATGGCATCAACAGCCAGGTGCGCACGCGCTATGCCGATACCTTCCGCCCCGATATTGACCAGCGCCGCTGCCGCTTCGTCTGGCTGGGCACGACCAAGGTGTTCGATGCCTTCACCTTTGCCTTTGTGCAGACCGAGCATGGCTGGTTCCAGGCCCATGCCTATCGCTATGAGGATGGCATGTCCACCTTCATCGTGGAGACGCCCGAGGAGACATGGCAGGCCGCTGGCATCGAGAAAATGAGCCAGGAGGAGGGCATCGCCTACTGCGAGAAGCTGTTCGCTCCCTGGCTGGATGGCCATCGGCTGGTCAGCAATGCAGCCCATCTGCGTGGCTCGGCCATCTGGATCCGGTTTCCGCGCGTCATCTGCAATACCTGGGTGCACTGGAATCGTATCGAGTCGCCGCAGGGTCCGCGCAGCGTGCCCGTGGTGCTGATGGGCGATGCGGCGCATACGGCGCATTTCTCCATTGGCTCGGGCACCAAGCTGGCGCTGGAGGATGCCATCGAGCTGGCGCGCAGCCTGCAGGCAGCGGGCAGCATCGAGGCCGGGCTTGCGCACTATGAAGAGGTGCGCAGCGTGGAGGTGCTCAAGATCCAGAACGCCGCGCGCAATTCCACGGAGTGGTTCGAGAACGTCGAGCGCTACGCGGGCCTTTCTCCCGAGCAGTTTGCCTATTCGCTGCTGACACGCTCGCAGCGCATCTCGCACGAAAACCTGCGCCTGCGCGATGCCGCCTGGCTGGAAGGCTTCGAGCGCTGGATCGCCGGGCAGGCCGGGCTGCCGGTGCCCGAGGGCCAGCGTCCGCCGCTGCCCATGCTCACGCCCTATCAGGCGCGTGGCGTGCGGCTCAAGAACCGCATCATGGTTTCGCCCATGGCCATGTATTCCTGCTCCGATGGCGTGCCGGGCGACTTTCATATGGTGCATCTGGGCGCGCGTGCCATGGGCGGCGCGGGCCTGGTGATGGTGGAGATGACCTGCGTGTCGCCCGAGGGCCGCATCACGCCGGGCTGCCCCGGCCTGTGGGACGATGCCCAGGCGCAGGCGTTCAGGCGCATCGTGGACTTTGTGCACGGCCACAGCGATGCGCGCATCGGCGTGCAGCTGGGCCATGCAGGGCGCAAGGGCTCGACCCAGCTGGGCTGGCAGAAGATCGACCATCCTCTGGAGCAGGGCAACTGGCCGCTGATGTCGGCATCGGCGCTGTCTTATATCGAGGGGCTGTCCCAGGTGCCCAAGGCCATGGACCGTGCCGACATGGAGGCGGTGCGCGCGCAGTTCGTGGCGGCCACGCAGCGCGCCGTGGCGGCGGGCTTCGACTGGCTGGAGCTGCATTGCGCCCATGGCTATCTGCTGTCGAGCTTCATTTCGCCGCTGACCAACCAGCGCGATGACGAGTACGGCGGCAGCCTGGACAACCGCCTGCGTTTCCCGCTGGAGGTATTCCAGGCGGTGCGTGCCGTCTGGCCGCAGGACAAGCCGATGTCGGTGCGCATTTCCGCCCATGACTGGGTGGAGGGCGGCATTACGCCCGACGATGCGGTGGAGATCGCGCGCCGATTCAAGGCGGCGGGCGCGGACATGATCGACTGCTCCTCGGGCCAGGTCAGCAAGCAGGAAAAGCCGGTCTATGGCCGCATGTTCCAGACGCCGTTTGCCGACCGCGTGCGCAACGAGGCCGGGATTGCGACGATTGCCGTGGGCGCCATTTTCGAGGCCGACCATGCCAACGCCATCATTGCCTCGGGCCGGGCGGATCTGTGCGCGCTGGCGCGGCCCCATCTGGCCGATGCGGCCTGGACGCTGCGCGAAGCGGCGCGGGTGGGCGCGCGCGATGTGGCCTGGCCTGCCCCTTATCTGGCGGGCAAGCGCCAGCTGGAGACTAACTTCGAGCGCGCCGCCGCCATGGCGCAGCAGGACATCAAATGAGCACGGCTTCACAACCCCTTGCAGGGCGCCATGCCCTGGTGACTGGCGGTGCGCGTGGCATTGGCATGGCCTGCGCGCAGGCGCTGCTGGAGCGCGGCGCCTGCGTCACGCTCCTGGGCCGCGATGGCGCGGCGCTGGAGGCTGCGGTGCACGATCTGACGGGGCAGGGCCGGGTACAGGCCGTGCAGGCCGATGTGGCCGATGAGGCTTCGGTGCGCCAGGCCTTTGCCCGCGCCGAGGCGGGTTTCGGCCCGGTACAGGTGCTGGTCAACAACGCCGGGCAGGCCAGCAGCCAGAAGTTCGAGCGCACCGACGCCGCGCTGTGGAACGCGATGCTGGCGGTCAACCTCACGGGCACTTTCCACTGCATACAGGCGGCGCTGCCGGGCATGCTGGCCGCGCGCTGGGGCCGCGTCATCAACGTGGCCAGCACGGCGGGGCTGATCGGCTACGCCTATGTCAGCGCCTATTGCGCAGCCAAGCATGGCGTGATCGGGCTGACGCGGTCGCTGGCGCTGGAGGTGGCGGGCAAGGGCGTGACGGTCAATGCGGTCTGCCCCGGCTATACCGAAACCGACATCGTGCGCAGTGCCGTGGCCAACATTGTGGGCAAGACCGGCATGAGTGCCGATCAGGCCCGCGCGAAGCTGGCCGAGCGCAATCCCCAGGGCCGGCTGGTCCAGCCCGAGGAGGTGGCGCAGGCCGTGGCCTGGCTGGCCCTGCCGGCCTCGGCCTCGGTCCATGGCCAGGCCATTGCCGTCGATGGCGGCGAGGTGATGACCGGGTGAACCCGGCCCGCGCCTTCCCTGATTTCCCGATTTCTTGAACGGAGACAGCATGAGTACCCAGCCCGAAGAGCACAGCATGAAGCACCACAAGCAGCCCCTGGCCGGCTACCAGGCCAGGACCTTTCTGTGGCAGGTCTCGGCGGACGGCAAGGTGGCCACCATCACCCTGAACCGCCCCGACCGTAAAAATCCGCTGACTTTCGGCTCCTATGCCGAGCTGCGCGATCTGTTCCGCGCGCTGGTCTATGCCCGCGACATCAAGGCGGTGGTGGTGACCGGCGCGGGCGGCAATTTCTGCTCGGGCGGCGATGTGCACGAGATCATCGGCCCGCTCACGAAGATGAGCATGCCCGAGCTGCTGGACTTCACGCGCATGACTGGCGATCTGGTCAAGGCCATGCGCGCCTGCCCGCAACCCATCGTGGCGGCGGTGGACGGCATTTGCGCGGGGGCGGGCGCCATGGTGGCGCTGGCTGCCGACATGCGGCTGGGCACGCCTGCTGCGCGCACGGCGTTTTTATTCACCCGCGTGGGGCTGGCCGGTGCCGACATGGGCGCCTGCACGCTGCTGCCGCGCATGATCGGCCAGGGGCGCGCCTCGGAGCTGCTGTACACGGGCCGCGCGATGACGGCAGAGGAGGGCGCCGCCTGGGGGTTCTTCAATGCCCTGCATGCGCCGCAGCAGGTGCTTGAAGCCGCCCAGGTACTGGCCGCGCAGCTGGCCGCCGGCCCCACCTTTGCCCATGGCGTGACCAAGAAGCTGCTGCACCAGGAATGGAATATGGGTGTGGACGAGGCCATCGAGGCCGAAGCCGAGGCCCAGGCCATCTGCATGCAGACGCGCGATTTCCACCGCGCCTACGAGGCTTTTGTGGCCAGGCAGAAACCCATTTTCGAGGGGAACTGAGATGCGTGACTCCAGTTGGCTGGACTGGCCTTTCTTCGATGACGCCCACCGTGCGCTGGCGCACGAGGCCGATGCCTGGTGCGCGCAGTCGCTGGGCGATGTGGACCACCATGATGCCGATGCAGCCTGCAGGAAGCTGGTCAGGGCCCTGGGCCAGGCAGGCTGGCTGCGCTATGCGGTGCCTGCCGGCCCCGGCGGTGCCTGGGGCGGGGCCTTGCCCGAGGTGGATTCGCGCGCGGTCTGCATTTTGCGCGAGACCCTGGCGCGCCATGCGGGGCTGGCCGATTTTGCCTTTGCCATGCAGGGCCTGGGCAGCGGCGCCATCTCGCTGATGGGCTCGGACGCGCTGCGCGAGCGCTACCTGCCGCGCGTGGCGCGCGGCGAGGCCATCGCGGCCTTTGCGCTGTCCGAGCCGGACGCAGGCTCGGACGTGGCGGCCATGGCCTGCGAGGCGCGGCTGGAGGGCGACCACTATGTGCTCGATGGCAGCAAGACCTGGATTTCCAATGGCGGCATTGCCGACTTCTATTGCGTGTTCGCGCGCACCGGCGAGGCGCCGGGGGCACGCGGCATCAGCGCCTTTGTGGTCGATGCGGACACGCCGGGCCTGTCCATTGCCGAGCGCATTGATCTGATCGCCCCGCATCCGCTGGCCACCCTGCGCTTTGACGGCTGCCGCATTCCGGTGTCGCAGCGCCTGGGCGAGCCTGGCCAGGGTTTCAAGCTGGCGATGATGACGCTGGACATCTTCCGCGCCTCGGTGGCCGCTGCCGCTTTGGGCTTTGCGCGCCGCGCGCTGGACGAGGGCCTGGCCCGCGCGAAGTCGCGCCGCATGTTCGGCCAGACCCTGGGCGACCTGCAGCTGACCCAGGCCGCGCTGGGCGACATGGATACGGCCATCGATGCCGCAGCCCTGCTGACCTACCGCGCCGCCTGGATGCGCGATGTGCAGAAGGTGCGCACCACGCGCGAGGCTGCCATGGCCAAGATGACGGCCACCGAGTCGGCCCAGGCCGTGATCGACCGCGCGCTGCAGATGTTCGGTGGCGCTGGCGTGGTCTCGGGCATGCCCGTGGAGACGCTGTACCGCGAGATTCGCGCGCTGCGCATCTATGAGGGCGCGACCGAGGTGCAAAAGCTCATCATCGCGCGCGAACTGCTCAAGTCCTGAGCGGCAGGACCCCATCAACGCCAACCCAGGGAGCATTGCATGCAAGCATCTGCCCATATCGATACTTTTGCCCGGGACAACCTGCCGCCGCCCGAGCAATGGCCCGAGTTTCTGCTCGACGGGCCGGACGTGGCCTATCCTGCGCGCATCAACTGCGCGGCCGAGCTGGTGGATGCCATGGTCGTGCGCGGCCATGGCCAGCGCGTTGCGCTGCGCTGGCTGGACGATGGCCGGCAGGCCGCCATGACCTATGCCGAACTGCAGGCGCTGACCAACCGTATTGCCCATGTGCTGACCGAGGATCTGCGTCTGGTGCCGGGCAACCGGCTGCTGCTGCGCGGCCCCAACAACCCCATGATGGCTGCCTCCTGGCTGGCAGCCATCAAGGCCGGGCTGGTCACCGTGCCGACCATGCCGCTGCTGCGTGCCAAGGAGTTGCAGCAGGTCATTGCCAAGGCCCAGGTCCAGGCTGTGCTGTGTGACGTGCGGCTCAAGGAGGAGGTGCGGCTGTGCCTGCAGCCCGGCCATGAATACCACTGCCCGGGCCTGGAGCGCGTGCTGTATTTCAACGATACAGCCCCTGATGCGCTGGACGCGCTGGCCGCTGCCAAGCCCGATGCCTTTGCCTGCTGCGATACGGCGGCCGACGATGTCTGCCTGATCGCCTTCACCAGCGGCACCACGGGCGCACCCAAGGGCTGCATGCATTTCCACCGCGATGTGCTGGCCATGTGCGACCTGTTCCCACGCCATGTGTTGCGGCCCGGGCCGGACGATATCTTTTGCGGCACGCCGCCGCTGGCCTTTACCTTCGGTCTGGGCGGGCTGCTGTGTTTTCCGCTGCGCGTGGGCGCCAGCGTGGTGCTGGCCGAAAGGCTCACGCCTGAGGGGCTTTTGCAGCTGATTGCCGATTTCCGGGCCACGATTGTTTTCACCGCGCCGACGTTCTACCGGCAGATGGCGGCGCAGGCCTGCCGTTTTGATCTGTCATCGCTGCAGAAAAGCGTGTCTGCCGGGGAGGCGCTGCCCGATGCGACGCGCCAGCTGTGGAAGCAGGCCACGGGCCTGGAGATGATCGACGGCATTGGCGGCACCGAGCTGATCCATGTCTTTGTGTCGAGCCCGCCCGAGCAGGTGCGTGCAGGGGCCATCGGCAGGGTCGTTCCCGGCTATGTGGCCCAGGTGGTCGATGATGCGATGCAGCCCCTGCCCGATGGCACACCGGGGCGGCTGGCCATCAAGGGGCCCACGGGCTGCCGCTATCTGGCCGACGAGCGCCAGAAGCGCTTTGTGCAGGATGGCTGGAATCTGCCTGGCGATACCTTTGTGCGCGACGCCGACGGGTATTTTTTTTACCAGGCGCGCAATGACGACATGATCATTTCGGCGGGCTACAACATCGCCGGTCCCGAGGTGGAGGATGCGCTGCTGCGCCACGAGGCGGTGGCCGAGTGCGGTGTGATCGGCGCGCCCGATGAGGAGCGCGGCCAGGTGGTCAAGGCGTTTGTCGTGCTCAAGCCGGGCTTTGACGCCAGCGATGCGCTGGCCGCCGCGCTGCAGGATTTCGTCAAATCCGCCATCGCGCCCTACAAGTACCCGCGCGCCATCGCTTTCGTGCCGGCCTTGCCGCGCACCGAAACCGGCAAGCTGCAGCGCTTTGCGCTTCGCAGGATGGACTGAGGCCGCGCCATGGCAGCCGCTTTTGTCAGTCAGGTGCAGGTGCTGTTTCGCCATTGCGATCCGGCGGGCATTGTTTTCTATCCGCGCTATTTCGAGATGGTCAACGATCTGGTCGAGGCGTGGTTCGAGCAGGGCATGGGCCTGCCCTGGCATGTGCTGCATGTGCAGCGCAGGATCGGCACGCCCACGGTGTCGGTGCACTGTGATTTCACGGCACCCAGCCGCTGGAACGAGACACTGCGCCAGGTGCTGGAGGTGCGCCGCATTGGCGGTGCATCCTTCCAGTTCGATGTGCGCTTCGAGGGGGCCGATGGCCAGCCACGGCTGTCTGCGCGCCTGACCATCGTCACCATGGACCTGCGCAGCATGAAGGCCATGCCGCTGCCGCAGGATCTGCGCGAGCGGCTGCAGGCTTATTGTGTGCCCCAGGACGGTTTTACGGACTCCAAGAGAACAGGATGATGCAATGAAAATTCTGCAACCCCCCGACTGGCTGGCCCCACGCGGCTATTCCAACGGCATGATGACCGAGATGACGGTTGGCTCGCGGCTGCTGTTCGTCGGTGGCCAGATCGGCTGGAATGGCCAGCAACAGTTCGAGTCGGACGATTTTGCCGATCAGGTGCGCCAGACGCTGGCCAACATCGTGGCGATTCTGGCCGAGGGCGGGGCAAAGCCCGAGCACATTGTGCGCATGACCTGGTATGTCAAGGACAAGGAGGAATACGTGGCCGCCTATCCTGCCATCGGCAAACACTACCGCGAACTGATCGGGCGGCATTTCCCGGCCATGACGGCCGTGCAGGTGGCAGACCTGGTGGAGGACCGTGCCAAGGTGGAGATCGAGGTCACGGCCGTGGTGCCGGGCTGATCCAGCCGGGCAGCCAGCGCATGCACGAAGCCCGTACGGCGGCGTGCATGCGCGGCGGCGAGATCACTGGATCTCGAACAGGGTGCGGTCCTTGCCAAGAATCCAGTTCGGCGGCTTGCCACGGCCGGTCCAGGTCTTGCCGGTATCGGGGTCCTGGTACTTGGCTGGCGCGCTTTTCTTGCCATCGGGCTTCCAGGGGAAGACCTGCTGTGCCGTGAAGCCGAACTCCTTGATCAGCTCCTGCACTTCTGCCAGCGCGGCCTTGGATTCCAGCTTGCGGGCTTCGTTGATTTGCTGGTCCAGCAGTTTCTTTTGGGCAATCAGCTCTTGGTATGTAGACATATTGGTCAGCGTATTTCTCGGTGCGGCTATGGATGAAAGCTGCGCAGCAAGCACTAAGACCTAGGACTGGCTTCGGAATGCCCGAAGTTGGTGCATGCGCAGAAGGAAGAAAGAGCATCGTTGTGTTGAAACGATGATCAGGACCGCATGATGCGGTCAGGCGCTTCTTCAGAAGCCGGCAATCATTTTGCCAGCGGTTTGCATTATATCCAATATGGCTTTGCTGGCAGGCTTTCAAAGGGCGCAGGAACTGCTGGCGGCCTGCTGCCCTGGCTGTTTGCTTGTCTCTGCCCGCAAAATGCGCTGATTCTGGATAGGCGGCCATATCGACCGGGTTCCCAGGTTGATGGCAGGGTGGTTTGCCTTTCGCTTGATTCCCGGAAAATGTATTGAAATGATATTTTTATGAATATCTGTTTTGCCTATTGCATTCGCATCCACCCATTTGCAGGCTGAGCAGCTGGCAGGGGCGCAGCGTCTGCTAGCCGTGCTTTGCTGCCGCACGGTCCTGGCCGCAGTCGCCGCAGGTGCCGTAAAGGGTCAGCGCATGGCGCTCGACCACGAATCCTGGCGGTGCCAGTTCCTGCATGCTGCCGGGACAGGCATACACATTGAAGACACGTTCGCAGTGCGTGCAGCGGAAATGGTGGTGGTGTGCATGTTCGGCCAACGCATAGCGCGTGGCCTCGCCGGGCAGTTCAACGGACTGTACTTCGCCAGCCTCGGCCAGTTGTTTGATGTTGCGGTAGACCGTGGCCAGGCCAATGGCTGGTACGGCATGCTGGGCTGCATTCAAGATTTCAGCGGGCAAAAGAGGCCGTCCTGCTGCCTCCATGACCGCGCGTATCGAACTGCGTTGGCGCGTCGAGCGTTCCATAGGCTTCCTGTTATGGGTCCCAGGCAGGGGCACCCTTTCGGGGGGGCTCCCTGTCCCTCATGGCGATCCATTATGTGGAATTACGGGACGATCGCATCAGGCGTTGCGCGGATGCTGCGCTTTACAAAGTAAAGCAGATGCCTCAATAGGCCAGTTCAGGGACGGCTGATGGATACACCGCCATCCACCAGCAGTGCCGTGCCAGTCACGAAGCTGGCATCATCGCTGGCCAGAAACAGCGCGGCGCGGGCAATTTCCTCGGGCTGCGCCAGCCGGCGCAGCGCATGCAGACCCTCGACATAGGCGCGTGCCTGGGGCGTGGGCGTGCTGGCGCGGCCCATGGGCGTGTCCGTGCCGCCGGGCAGCAGGGCATTGGCTCGGATGCCGCGTGCGCCGAATTCTGCGGCAATCACCTGGGTCAGGCCGACAAGCCCCGCCTTGGCGGCGGCATAGGCGCCCATGCCCGGCAGCCCTGCGGTATGGCCGACGAAGCTGGAGGTGAAAATCAGCGAACCGCCGCCGCGAGCCAGTAGGGCCGGGATCTGGTGGCGTGCGCCCAGGAATGCGCTGGTGAGATTGGTGTCCAGCACCTGCTGCCATTCGGCCAGCGGCATGTCGGGCAGGCTGCAGGCCTGCCCTGTCATGCCTGCGTTGTTGAATGCGATGTCCAGGCCGCCGAAACGGGCCGTGGCGGCCTGGACCAGCTCCTGTGCCAGTGCCTCGTCGCGGATGTCTCCGGCAATGGCCAGTGCTTCGCCGCCCTGGGCCTGGATGTCGGCGGCCAGTGCCTGCAGTTCGGCTTCGCGCCGGGCTGTGAGCACCAGCCTGGCGCCAGCGGCGGCAAACAGCCTGGCAGCTTCCTGGCCTATGCCTGAGCTGGCGCCGGTGATGATGGCGACTTTTCCCTTCAATTTCAATGACTGCATGGCTGGCCTTTCCTGTGGTGAAGATGGCCTCAGTTGTATCCAGCGGCGCCGCTGCCTGCCATCCGTTTCTTGCGTTCAATCTCCAAGGTCGAGATGGGCAAACAGATCGGCCAGCGTCGGCGTGGAGCGCGCAGGCCAGATGGCGCTGAGGTCGAAGCTGGGCAGGGCCTGGCCATCGCGCACTTCGCAAAAGCGAACGCCCCGGAAGTTCAGCGAACGTATCCAGCTCGGCAGCAGCGCTACGCCGCAGCCGCCCGCCACGCAGGCCAGCACAGTGAGGGTGCGGTTGGCTTCCTGCACCACGCGGGCATCGTGCCCGGCCTTGCGCAGCGCATCCAGGATGCCCGCATGCAGCACCGGCAGCTGTGCCTGCGGGTACATCACCAGCCCGGCTTCGGCGATCTGGGCCAGGCCCACCCGGCCGTCGGTGCCGACCTCGAATTCATCGGGCACGGCCGCCAGCAGGCGCTCGCGCAGCAGCTGGCGCTCGCGCATGCGCCCGCCGACGGCCACGGGCGTGTGCATGAGGCCGATGTCGATGGCGCCGGTCTGCAGCGCCTCGGCCTGTTCGGCATTGCTCATTTCGCGCAGGATGACCCGCACGCCGGGCGCCTGCCGCCGCAGCGCGCGCAGGGCGCGGGGCAGGGTGTCGAACAGGGCTGACGACACCAGCCCCACGGTGAGCTGGCCCGCGCTGCCTTTGGCAATTTCGCGCGCACGGCTGGCCGCCGCGTCGATGCGCGCCACGCTGGTGCGCACATCGTCGAGCATGGCCAGGGCGGCTGCCGTGGGCTGTGCCCCCTGGCGCGAGCGCTGGAACAGTTGCACGCCCAGGTCTTTTTCCATGCGCGCCAGGGTCTGGCTCAGCGCAGGCTGGGCAATGCCCAGCCAGTCGGCTGCGCGGCTGACGCTGCCGTGGTCCATGACCGCCAGAAAGTAGCGCAGGTGCCGTGTTTCCATATCGATTCAATATGAATAAATCCAATTTCAAGAATGGAAATATATACCCCTGGTTTCTAGAATCCGCCCCAGAAAAGCAGCGCCGTACCCCCCACGCGGCGCGTCTTGCAAGGAGTTGCCCGTGTCCCGCTTCGCCATCCCCTCCAGTGTCGATACCCATGCCCATGTTTTCGAGCGCGGTCTGCCCATGCCGGCAGCCCGGCGCTATGCGCCCACGCAGGACGCGACGCTGGCGCAGTACCTGGCGCAACTGGATCTGCATGGCGTGGCCCATGGCGTGCTGGTGCAGCCCAGTTTTCTGGGGACGGACAACAGCTACATGCTGCAGGCCCTGCAGGCGGCGCATGGTCGGCTGCGTGGCGTGGCGGTGGTCGATGCGTCGGCCAGTGCGCAGCATCTGGATGCGCTGGCCAGTGCCGGCATCGATGGCCTGCGCCTGAATCTCGTCGGCCTGCCGCTGCCCGAGCTGGCCTCGCCCGGCTGGGCCCGTGTGCTGGAGCAGGCCAACGCCCTGGGCTGGCATGTGGAACTGCACCTGGAGGCGGCACGCCTGCAGGGCATCGTGCCATCCCTGCTGGCGGCGGGCTGCCGCGTCGTGGTCGATCACTTCGGCCGCCCCGATCCTGCGCTGGGCGTGGACGATCCGGGCTTTGGCTTTTTGCTGCGCCAGGCCGCAAGCGGGCAGGTCTGGGTCAAGCTGTCCGCAGCCTATCGCAACGGTCCGGCTGCCGATGGCGCAGCCTGGGGGCGGCGCGCTGCCGCGCAGCTGCTGGATGCCTATACCGCCGAGCGTCTGCTGTGGGGCAGCGACTGGCCCCATACCCAGCATGGCGATCAGGCCAGCTATGCCCAGGCCGTGCAATGGCTGGGTGACTGGCTCGATGACGCTGCCCATGTGCGCACCGTGCTGGCGGATACCCCCCGGCAACTCTTCCGATTCACAACCCAAGGAGATACACCATGACTGCTTTGTTCAGACGCCTGGCTGGCGTGCTCGTGGCCGCAGGCCTGCTGGCGGGCCTGGCTGCGCCCGCAGCCGCTGCCTACCCCGACCGGCCCGTCACCCTCGTGGTGACCTATCCCCCGGGCGGCACGGTCGATGTGGTGGCGCGCCTGATCGGTCCGCGCCTGTCGGCCGAGCTGGGTCAGCCCGTGGTCATCGAGAACCGGGGCGGGGCAGGGGGCATGATCGGCGGCGCCCAGGTTGTCAAGGCGCAGCCCGATGGCTACACGCTGATGCTGGATGCCTCCAACCATGCGCAAAATCCCGCCATCCATGCGCGCATGCAGTTCGACACGCTCAAGGCTTTCGCGCCGGTATCGCTGCTGCTGCGCGTGCCCAATGTGCTGGTGGTCACGCCTTCCTCGCCGATCAAGAGCGTGCAGGATCTGATCCGCGCCGGGCGCTCCGCGTCGGACAGCCATCTGTACTTCGCTTCGGCAGGGCCGGGCTCGGCCCAGCATCTGGCGGGCGAGCTGTTCAATCTGCTGGCCAAGACCCGGCTGCACCATGTGGCTTACAAGGGCGGCGGTCCGGCCATGATGGATGTGATGTCGGGCCAGGTGCCGCTGATGTTCGCCAGCATGGGGTCTGCCTGGCAGCATGTGAAAAGCGGCAAGCTGCGCGCAGTGGCCGTGGGCGGGCTGGAGCGTTCCAAGGCGGCGCCCGAGCTGCCCACGATTGCCGAGTCGGGTGTGCCCGGCTACGAGACTTATGAGTGGAATGCCGTTTTCGCGCCAGCGGGCACGCCTGCAGCCATTGTCGATCGCCTGTCCAAAACCTTGGCCAAGATCCTGCGCGAGCCGGCCATCGTCGAGCAATTGGCCGGCTTTGGCGCCGAGACCATCGGCTCCACCCCGGCCGAACTGGAGCGCTTTCGCCGCGCCGAGATCGTGAAATGGCAAAAAGTGGTCAAGGATTCGGGCCTCAAGCTCGATTGAGACACGCCTATGCCTGGCAGGTGTAGGGCGGCATAACCGGCATCAACGGGGCTTTTTCTCACAGCGCGGGTGTGGGCAGGATGCGATAGTGTGCTGCGCCCCAGGATAAGAACCGCTAACACAACCCTTGATACGTCGTTGCTTCGCCTTGTCGTACCGGTTGTACTGCCTGCGGCTTCGCGCCTCGTCTCAACCGCAAATCTTCGATTTGCTGGGTCGTGTTAGCGGTTCTAAGCCGCTTGCTCCGGTCCTTGCCGCGCAAGCCATATCCTGTTTCAACCGAGACAAGAACATGGTCATGTCCTCTTTGCCATCTATTTTGCGCGCCGCTGCCGCCCTGGTACTTGCCAGCGCGGCCCTGGCGGCCCACGCGCAGACTTATATCAGCGGTTCGGTCTCCGGCCAGCTCGCACCCGGTGTCTATGGCACCGTGGACATTGGCAACGCGCCCCCGCCGCCCCTGATGTACCGGCAGCCCATCGTCGTCGCACCCGCACCCATGGCGGGGCCGCCGGTCTATATGTGGGTGCCTCCCGGCCACGCCCGGCACTGGCGCAAGCATTGCGCACGCTATGGCGCCTGCGGCCGGCCGGTGTATTTTCTGCGCAATCCGCCGCCGCACTGGCACAGCGGCCCGCCGCGCCATGGTGACCACCGCTGGCGGGAAGAGCGCCGCCACCGCGAGTGGGACGGCCACTATGGCCGTGACGGCGGCCCGCGCGGCCATGGGCATGGCAGAAACCACGGGCACGGTCATCGCCATGACTGAGTCCACAAGCCGAAAATAAGCGGTATCAAGCAGTTGCAGCACGAATGCGCAGCAGGCGGCACGGCCGCGCGCTGCCGCGAGCCATGCCGGTTTGCTATAGCTGCTAGCGGCCAGACTGGGTAGTGCCTGGGCCGTGGCGTGATCACAATAGCTGTCATACCCATATTCCAAAGAGACAGCCATGCAAACGGCCATTCCCTGCCTGCTGATGCGGGGCGGTACTTCCAAGGGCCCGTTCTTCCGGGCCTCCGATCTGCCTTCCGACCTGGCCACGCGCGACCGCGTGCTGCTGGCGGCGATGGGCTCGCCTGACAAGCGCCAGATTGATGGCGTGGGCGGCGCGCACCCGCTGACCAGCAAGGTTGGCATCGTCAGCCTCTCCGACAAGGAGGGAATCGATCTCGAATTCCAGTTCGCCCAGCTGCAGCCCGACAAGGACACGGTGGACACCACGCCCAACTGCGGCAACATGCTGGCCGGTGTCGTGCCTTTTGCGCTGGAGACCGGCATGGTGCAGCCGCGTGGCGAGACCAGCACCTTCCGCGTGCTGACGCTCAACACCGGCATGGCGGCTGACATCACGGTGCAGACACCGGGCGGGCAGGTTGAGTATGAGGGCTCGGCCCGCATCGATGGCGCGCCCGGCAGCTCGGCGCCCATCGAGATCAGCTTCCTTGACACGGCCGGCTCGGTCTGCAGCGGCCTGCTGCCCACGGGCAAGCCCAAGGACACGGTGACTGTCACGGGCGAAGGCTTCGAGCCTTTCACCCTGGATGTGACCTGCATCGACAATGGCATGCCGCTGGTGATCTTCAAGGCCACCGATGTGGGTGCCACGGGCCTGGAGACCGTGGCCGAGCTGAATGCCGACGCGGATCTCAAGCGCCGCATCGAGGCCTTGCGCCTGCAGATTTCCCATGCCATGGGCCTGGGCGATGTGTCCGCCAAGAATTATCCGAAGATGACGCTGATCGCGCCGCCCCAGCATGGCGGTGCGCTGACCACGCGCAGCTTCATCCCCCATGTCTGCCATGACGCCATTGGCGTGCTGGCGGCCGTGACCGTGGGCACGGCCGTGAAGATGCCGGATACGGTCTGCGAAGGCGTGGCCCGGCTGACGCAGGGCCAAGGCCCGGTGACCGTGTCGGTCGAGCATCCCACGGGCGAGTTCAGCGTGACGCTGGACAGCGACCCCGCCCAGCCCGAGGTGGTGACCAAGGCGGCGCTGCTGCGCACGGCACGGCTGCTGATGCGCGGCGATGTCATGGTGCCGCGCTCTGTCTGGGACGGCCGTTAGCCTGGCCCGTCAGCGGATTCATGACCAGGGGCGTGCAGACGTCCCGCAGCAGGGGCAGTGCCGCATCTGCGGCGTCTGCCCGTGCAGGCTTTTGGACAAATACAAATTACCGATTCAGGAGAGCAAGCGATGATCATCGACGTACACGGCCACTACACCACCGCGCCCGCAGCCCTGGGCGCCTGGCGCGACCTGCAGATTGCGGGACTGAAGGACCCGTCCAAGGCGCCCAGCGCCAGTTCGCTGAAGATCAGCGATGACGAGATTCGCGAGACCATCGAGACCAATCAGCTCAAGCTGATGAAGCAGCGCGGCTCGGATCTGACCATTTTCAGCCCGCGCGCCAGCTTCATGGCGCACCACATCGGCGACTTCGAGACATCGAGCACCTGGGCGGCCATCTGCAACGAGCTGTGCTACCGCGTCAGCCAGCTGTTCCCCGAGCATTTCATTCCGGCGGCCATGCTGCCGCAGTCGCCGGGCGTGGACCCTGCCACCTGCATCCCCGAACTGGTCAAGTGCGTGGAGCAGTACGGCAATGTGGGCATCAACCTCAATCCCGATCCCTCGGGCGGCCACTGGACCGCGCCCCCGCTGTCGGACCGCTACTGGTACCCCATCTACGAGAAGATGGTGGAGTACGACATCCCCGCGATGATCCATGTCTCCACCAGCTGCAATGCGTGCTTCCACACCACGGGCTCGCACTACCTGAACGCCGACACCACGGCCTTCATGCAGTGCCTGACCAGCGACCTGTTCAAGGACTTCCCCACGCTCAAGTTCCTGATTCCCCATGGCGGCGGCGCCGTGCCCTACCACTGGGGCCGTTTCCGTGGCCTGGCGCAGGAGCTCAAGAAGCCGCTGCTCGATGAGCATCTGCTCAACAACATTTTCTTCGACACCTGCGTCTACCATCAGCCGGGCATCGACCTGCTGACCAAGGTGATTCCCGTCAAGAACATCCTGTTCGCCAGCGAGATGATCGGCGCCGTGCGCGGCATCGACCCCACCACGGGCCACTACTACGACGACACCAAGCGCTACATCGAGGCCACGGCCAATCTGACCGAAGAGGAGCGCTATCAGGTCTACGAAGGCAATGCACGCCGCGTGTTCCCCCGCCTGGACGCAGCCCTCAAGCAAAAGGGCCTGTAAGCAGGCCGCCCCCTAAAGATCAAGGAGAACACCATGTACGAACTCGGTGTGGTTTACCGCAACATCCAGCGCGCCGACCGCGCTGCCGCCGACGGCCTGGCCGCTCTGGGCTCTGCCACTGTCCACGAGGCCATGGGCCGCGTGGGCCTGCTCAAGCCCTATATGCGCCCCATCTATGCGGGCCAGCAGGTGTCGGGCACGGCCGTGACCGTGCTGCTGCAGCCCGGCGACAACTGGATGATGCATGTGGTGGCCGAGCAGATCCAGCCCGGCGACATCGTGGTTGCGGCCGTGACTTCGGAATGCACGGATGGTTATTTTGGCGACCTGCTGGCCACCAGTTTCCAGGCGCGTGGCGCCCGTGCGCTGGTCATCGATGCCGGTGTGCGCGACGTCAAGACGCTGCAGGAGATGAATTTCCCGGTCTGGAGCCGTGCGATCTCGTCCAAGGGCACGATCAAGGCGACGCTGGGCTCGGTCAACATTCCCGTGGTCTGCGCGGGCATGTGGGTCACCCCTGGCGATGTGATCGTCGCGGACGATGACGGCGTGGTCTGCGTGCCTGCCGCCAAGGCTGCCGAAACCCTGGCTGCCGCGCAAAAGCGCGAGAGCTTCGAGGGTGAAAAGCGCGCCAAGCTGGCGTCCGGCGTGCTGGGTCTGGATATGTACAAAATGCGCGAGCCGCTGGAGAAAGCCGGCTTGCGCTATATCGACTGAGGAGGAGAAGCGCATGAGCAATTTCGAGAAGACCCCCGGCTGGCTGGACTGGTACACAGGCCCCACCAAGCCGAAGTTCCAGGTGCCCGCCGGCGCCGTGGATGCCCACTGCCACGTGTTTGGTCCTGGCGATGAGTTTCCTTTTGCGCCAGAGCGCAAGTACACGCCCTGCGATGCCAGCAAGCAGCAGTTGTTCGCGCTGCGCGATCATCTGGGCTTTGCGCGCAATGTCATCGTGCAGGCCACCTGCCACGGCGCCGACAACCGCGCCATGGTCGATGCCTGCCTGGCCTCGGGCGGCAAGGCGCGCGGCGTGGCCACGGTGCGCCGCAGCGTGACCGATGAGGAGCTGCAGCAGCTGCATGCCGCTGGCGTGCGCGGCGTGCGCTTCAATTTCGTCAAGCGCCTGGTGGATTTCACGCCCAAGGACGAACTGCTGGAGATCGCCGGCCGCATCGCCAAGCTGGGCTGGCATGTGGTGATCTACTTCGAGGCAGTGGATCTGCCTGAGCTGTGGGATTTCTTCACCAGCCTGCCCACGACCGTGGTCGTGGACCATATGGGCCGCCCCGATGTGAGCAAGCCCATTGATGGCCCTGAGTTCGAGCTGTTCCTGAAGTTCATGCGCGAGCACCAGAACGTCTGGAGCAAGGTCAGCTGCCCGGAGCGCCTGTCCGTCACAGGTCCCAAGGCCCTCGATGGCGAGCAGCAGGCATACCAGGATGTGGTGCCTTTCGCGCGCCGCGTGGTCGAGGAGTTCCCCGACCGCGTGCTGTGGGGCACCGACTGGCCCCATCCCAACCTCAAGGACCATATGCCCGATGACGGGCTGCTGGTGGACTTCATCCCGCAGATTGCCCCCACGGCCGAGCTGCAGCGCAAGCTGCTGGTCGACAATCCCATGCGCCTGTACTGGCCTGAAGAAGCCTGACGGCGACCATGCCCGGCCCTGTTGCCGGGCAGATTCAAGGAGATACCCATGGCATTGGACAAACCCTATCTGGACGTGCCCGGCACCATCATTTTCGATGCCGAGCAGTCCCGCAAAGGCTACTGGCTCAACCAGTTCTGCATGTCGCTGATGAAGGCCGAAAACCGCGAGCGCTTCAAGGCCGACGAGCGGGCTTATCTGGACGAGTGGGCCATGACCGAGGAACAAAAGCAGGCCGTGCTGGCCCGCGACCTCAACTGGTGCATGCGCACGGGCGGCAACATCTATTTCCTGGCCAAGATCGGGGCCACGGATGGCAGGAGCTTCCAGCAGATGGCGGGCTCCATGACCGGCATGACCGAGGATGAATACCGCGCCATGATGGTTGGCGGCGGCCGTTCTGCCGAAGGCAACCGCTACGTGGGCGAGGACGGCGACGCCCAGGCCCACCGCCAGCCCCAGGGCAAGGCAGGCAACAAGGAAAGCAACTGACATGGCGCGCATTACCGCATCCGTCTAC
>NZ_JACSYA010000050.1 GCF_029870285.1 Delftia sp. PS-11 | reverse complement strand
CGTCTCTGGGGCGTTCCCGAGGCGGACTGAGTACGAAGATCCACATGGCCAGCGATGGTCATGGCAGACCCGTGCGGCTGATCCTCACGCCGGGACAGGTCAACGACATTACCCAGGCGCCTGCGTTGATTAAGGGCTTCAAGCCGACGCATGTCCTGGCAGACAAAGGCTATGACAGCCGAGCCTTTGTGGCGCAAGTTGAGGCGGCTGGCGCACAAGCGGTGATTCCATCACGCAGTTGCCAGCAGGCCAGGCCCTTGGATGTCGAGGTGTACAGGGCGCGCAATGCCATAGAGCGTAGCTTTGCAAAGCTCAAGCAGTTGCGCCGCATTGCGACGCGCTATGACCGTAAGGCCAGTCACTTCATGGCTTTCCTGTGCCTGGCTGCAAGCATGGCCTGGCTACCAGATTGAATGTCGATTCACCCTAGCGCTGCTGTCCCCACTTGCGCACGGTCAGCCGCTCCAGCGTGGCAAAGCCCAGGCTTTCGACCAGCAGGCCGATGATGACGACCAGCGCCAGGCCCGCGAAAACGCGGTCGGTGTAGAGTTCGTTGCGGTTCTGGAAGATGTACCAGCCCAGTCCGCCCTTGCCCGAACTGGCGCCAAAGACCAGCTCGGCCGCGATCAGCGTGCGCCATGCGAAGGCCCAGCCGATCTTCAGCCCCGACAGGATGGCTGGCAGGGCTGCCGGCACGAGAATCTGCAGTACGTAGCGCAGGCCCCGCAGGCCATAGTTGCGCCCGGCCATGCGCAGGGTTTCCGGCACGCCCTGGAACCCCGCGAAGGTATTGAGCGCCAGCGGCCACAGCACGGAGTGCACGAGCACGAACACCAGACTGCCCTTGCCCAGTCCGAACCACAGCAGCGCCAGTGGCAGCAGTGCGATGGCTGGAAGGGGGTTGAACATGGAGGTGAGCGTGCTCAGCAGATCGCGCCCGAACTGCGTGGAGACCGCCAGCGCAGTCAGCGCGAATGCCAGCGCCACGCCCGCCGCATAGCCCTGCAGCAGCACGCCCAGCGAAATCGCCGTCTTGTCCAGCAACTCGCCGCTGGCAATGCCTTCGGCCAGTGCCCGGGCGGTGGCCAAGAAGCCGGGCAGCAGCAGATCGTTGTCTTGCCAGCGCGCAAGCAGCTCCCAGGCAACGGCCAGCACTGCAAGGATCAGGCCGCGCCGCAGCCAGTCCTGGCTCCACAGGCGGCTTTTCCAGGGCAGGCTGCGCTCTACGGCCGAAGCCGTGAAAGGCTGCAGCGGCAGCTCGTATTCAGGGCGTACAGGGGGCAGCCGCGTGCTCATGTGTGCTCCTCATCTTCATCGAACAGCAGGCCATGGATGCGCTGCGCGGTGGCCTGGAAGCTGGCGCTGCCGGTGCTGCCCAGGTCGAAGCCGTGGCTGTTGATCTCGGCGCGCATGCGCCCAGGGTGGGGCGACAGCAGCGCGATGCGGCTGCCGACGACCAAAGCCTCCTCAATGGAGTGGGTGACGAACAGCAGCGTAAAGCGCACCTCCTCCCAAAGCGCCAGCAGCTCTTCCTGCATCTTGCGCCGGGTCAGTGCATCCAGTGCGGCAAAGGGCTCATCCATGAGCAGTACGCGCGGCTGCATGGCCAGGGCCCGGGCGATGGCCACGCGCTGCTTCATGCCGCCCGACAACTGGTGGGGATGCGCTTCGGCGAAGCGCGACAGGCCCACCTTGTCGAGATAATGCAGGGCACGCTCTGCGGCTTGCCTGCGCCCGAGCGTGCGCGAGGCCAGCAGCGGGAACATCACGTTCTCGCGCACTGTTTTCCAGGGGGGCAACTGGTCGAACTCCTGGAAGACCACGATGCGGTCGGGCCCCGGAGCCGTCACGCGCCTGCCGTCCAGGCGTATCTCTCCCTCCACGGGGGCAATGAAGCCTGCCACAGCCTTGAGCAGCGTGGACTTGCCGCAGCCTGAGGGGCCCAGCAGCACGAAGCGCTCGGCCTCATGCACATCGAAGCCGACCTGGTGCGTGGCGCGAACCACATGCTGCGGCGTGCGGTATTCGAGGCTGACGCCATCGACCTGCAGCAGCGGCGCCCCTATGCCTGTGCCTGTGGTTGCAGTGTGCGCCTGCGAGACGCCGCGCCTTGGCGTATTGTGCACCGGCGCCTGCGCAAGGCTGCGCCGCAGTGTGGTGGTGGCCTGGGTCATGGCGCTGTCCTGTCCCGCGCTCAGCTGCCCGAGGCGGCAATGGCCTCTGGGAAGAAGTAGTCCTTGACTGAGCCCGGCTTGTTCCTGATGGCGCCTACGCGCTGCAGGAACTCCCCCAGCACCAGCGTGTTTTCTGGGGCTGTCTTGAACTGCACTTCAGGGTTGCGGATGATCTGCAGCAGCAGATTGCGGTCGGTCTTGGCGCCTGTCACACGCAGATAGATATCGGCGGCCTGCTCCGGCTGTGCAGTGATGAACTTCGCGGCTTCATCCAGCGCTGCAATGAAGGCTTTGTAAGTCTTGGGATTGTCGTTGCGGAATTTTTCAGTGGCATAAAGGACGGTGGCCGATGACGGGCCGCCCAGCACCTCATAGGACTTGAGCACGATGCGTGTATTGGGGTTGCCTGCCAGTGCCTGCTCCTGGAACGGGGGATTGCCGAAGTGGGCCGTGATCTCGGTGCCGCCCTTGATGATGGCGGCAGTGGCATCGGGGTGCGGCAGCGCGACCTGGATCTTGTCGAGCCGGTTGAATTCCTTGTCCCCCCACAGCTTGGCCGATGCCAGCTGCAGCACACGCGACTGCACCGACACGCCCACGGCTGGCAGCGCGATGCGGTCCTTGTCCGTGAAGTCCGCGATGGTCTTGACGGCCGGGTTGTTGCTGACCAGATAGTACGGGAAGTTGCCCAGAGAGGCCACGCCCTTGACGTTCTGGCGGCCCCGCGTGCGGTCCCAGATCGTGAACAGCGGCCCCACTCCTGCGCCCGCAATATCGATGCTGCCTGCCAGCAGCGCGTCGTTGACGGCCGATCCCCCTGACAGCTGCACGAATTCGACCTGAATGTCCTGGCCCGCTGCCTTGCCATGCTTTTCGATCAGCTTCTGGTCCTGCGCCACGTTCAGCAGCAGATAGACGATGCCGAACTGCTGGGCAATGCGTATGCGGCCTTCGGCCTGGGTGGCGAAGCTTGCGGACAGCAGGGACAGGCCTGCGAAGAGCGCGGCGGCGCGGCGTGTAAATCGTGTCATGGGCGTATGGCGGTGCGGTGGCGAGTGCATGGAAAAAAGCGATGCGCAGCAGTGGCGTTCAATAAGGGCTGTCGCCTTCGATGGTGGTGCGGTAGAGCTTGCGCCGCAGGTGATCGGGCGTGCCGGCTGCCAGGTGGATGACCGAGCGGTTGTCCCAGAACACGATGTCGTGTGCGAGCCAGCGGTGGCGGTACACGAATTCGGGGCGCACGCTCAGCGCGAACAATTCGGTCAGCAGTGCCCGGCTTTCGTCCTCGGGCAGGCCGATGATGCGCGTCGTGAAATGCTCGCTGACAAACAATGCCTTGCGGCCGGTCTCGGGGTGCGTGCGCACCACAGGGTGCACTACAGGCTGGACTTCTGCCAGTTGCGCAGCGGTCAGTGCGGGGCGCCAGGGGCTGCGCGCGCGCAGCTCCTCATAGCGCGCCAGATAGCTGTGCTCTGCGGTCAGCGGCGCCAGCGTGTTTTTCAGGGCCTGCGGCAAGGCATCGTAGGCGGCGTGCTGGTCGGCGAACAGCGTATCGCCGCCTTCGCTGGGCAGCTCCTGGGCGTGCAGCAGCGAGCCCAGGCTGGGCTGCTGCTTGTACGACAGGTCCGAGTGCCAGAAATGGCCTGCATCGCCCAGGCCGATGGGTTCGCCGTTGTCCTTGATGTTGGAGACGATCAGCACTTCGGGGTGGCCCGGAAGCTGGAACTTCTTTTGCACATGGATCTGCAGCGGCCCGAAGCGGCGGCTGAATTGCACCTGCTGTTCGGGCGTGATGTGCTGGCTGCGCAGCACCAGCACATGGTGCGCCAGATGCGCCGCATGGATGCGCGCGAAATCCTCGGGGTGCAGCGGCTGCGACAGATCCAGCCCCAGGATTTCCGCGCCGAAGGGCGCATCCAGCCGCCGGATTTCGAAATCCTGCCGCGAAGGCGATAAGGCTTGCGGTGCCGGCTGCCATGGCACTGTGGGAGAAAGGGCTGCTGCTGTCATCGTGTGGCTCCATTCGGGATGGCGCCCAGTCTAGGCAGCGGCCTGCGCACGGTGAACGAAGGGATTGTTGATTGCAAAAAACCAAAACGTCTAACAGCCCGGGCAGCCGCCAGCCATCATCCCCCTGTCGTGCATGGTCATGCCGATAGACGGCATGCTACTGATCAGGCATGGTGGCAACCGTGCACCCACTCCCACAAGCCCTGAAAATGCACCGCCTCCGACTCTCCGAGCTGATCTCCGCGCTCAGCCACGCTCTCGACATCACAGAAGGGCAGCCCGAGGGGCACTGCGTACGCTGCTGCTGGATCGGCATGCATATCGGCCGGCGCATCGGCATGAGCGACGACAGCCTCTGGGGCCTGTACTACACACTCTTGCTCAAGGACCTGGGCTGCAGCAGCAATGCTGCCCGCATCTGCGAGCTTTATCTGGCCGATGACCGTGATTTCAAGCAGGGCTTCAAGACGGTGGGCGACAGCCTGCCGCAGGTGCTGGGCTTCGTGCTGTCCCACACGGGTCTGAAGGCGCCCCTGGCCGAGCGCTTCCGGTCCGTGCTGAATATTTTGAAAAACGGCACGCAAATTGCCGATGAGCTGATTCAGACGCGTTGCCAGCGTGGCGCTGAAATCGCCCGTTTGCTGCGCTTTCCGGAGACGGTGGCGGCTGGTATCTACCACCTTGACGAGCACTACAACGGAAATGGCCGTCCCGACGGGCTCAGCGCAGAGGACATCCCGCTGTATTCGCGCATTGCCCTGCTGGCGCAGGTGGTGGATGTTTTTCATACCAGCGGCGGAAAGGATGCCGCCCTCGCGGAAGTCAAGCGCCGGCGCGACCAATGGTTCGATCCCCGGCTGGTTGAGGCATTCGTCAGCGTGGCGGATGAGGCATTCTGGAGCCGCCTGTCCCATCCCGATGTGGCCAGGGATGTTCTGGCTTTGGAGCCGGCATCGCAGATCGTGCCTCTGGACGAGGACTATCTCGATGACATCGCCACGGCATTCGGGCAGGTCGTGGACTCCAAGAGCCCTTACACCAGCGGGCACAGTGCCCGGGTGGCGCTGTATGTGGACATGATGGCCGAGACGATGGGCCTGGGCATGGACCGCAGGCGCTGGCTCAAGCGGGGCGCGCTGCTGCACGATATTGGCAAGCTGGGTGTCAGCAACAGCATCCTGGACAAGCCCGGCAAACTCGACGCTCAGGAGTGGGCGGCCGTGCAGGCCCATGCGATGTACACGGAGAGCATTCTCTCCAGGATCGAGGCTTTCTCCGAACTGGCCCGCATAGCCGGCGCCCATCATGAGCGCCTGGACGGCACCGGCTATCCGCGTGGCCTGCGCGCCGCCGCCATCAGCATGGAAACGCGCATCATCACCTGTGCCGATATTTTTGATGCCATCACGGCGCAGCGTCCCTACCGTGGAGCCGTTCCGGTCGATAAAACGCTGGACATCATGCAGGAGTCGGTCGGCACGGCGATCGACCCGGACTGCTTCGACGTACTGAAGTCCACGGTCCGGCGGTTGCCGCAGCTGGTGCGCTGAAGCCCATGCCCTGCCGCCCTGGGGGGTCACAGATGCGCAAGCCGTTGCTCGATTTCCCGGCGCAGTTGCAGCAGGGCAGGGTGCAGTTCGCGCACGGCCCGGGACAGGGGCTCCGTGGTGGAGATGCTGCAGTTCAGTACGTAGATGGCATCGGGCGTGACCAGGGGCGTGGCCACTGCCACCACTTCCGGCTGCCAGGCGGCTGCGCAGAATCCGTGTTTTTGCACAGACTCCATCGCTGCCAGTATCTGCGCGTGCAGCGCATCCCATTGGGCTGTGCGCCTGAGCCGGAAGCTCTCCAAAAGCGCCTTGCGCCTTGCGGGCTGCGCCACGGCCAGGTAGGCGCGGCCCAGCGAGGTCAGCTCCATGGGCACGCGCTGCCCTGAAACCACGTGCCTGAGCACGATCCGGCGGTTGTAGCGGATCGATTCCAGATAGACCATTTCATCGCGGTCGGGGCAGGCCAGGCCGACGTTGATTTTCTGCGCCTCGGCCAGCGACCGCATCAGCGGCGCCGCGATGGACAGCACGCTTGAGCCGGTGCGCATGGCATGCGCCAGGCTCAGGACCGCAGGGGCCAGCCGAAATGCACGGCTTTGCTGATCGACCTGCAGCATGCCTGTGCCCACCAGGGTTTGCGTCAGCCGGCTGACCGTGGCCTTGGACAGGCCGGTGCGCTCCACCAGATCGCTGTTGCCCAGCAGCTCCGACCCGGGCCTGAAGGCGCGCAGTATTTCGATGCCTCTTTCCAGGGACCGGTTGCTTGGGGACTGGCCCGGCTTGTCGTGAAGTATCGGTGAGCGATTGTTGGAGGCAGGTGTTTCCATGGTTTCAGCAGGCCGGTTCGGACGTTGAAACATGCCCGCACGCAACCGCTGCACGGCACGCGCACGGGCCGCAGCGCGTATGGGCGCGTTGCAGCGAGTATTTCATCAATGGGGCTGCTGCGGCAGGCGCCATGCACTATGGGGTGGGCTGGTGGTTCCATCTGTTGGAACTGATGGGGTCACAAATCGGGCGTATTTCCCTAAGCTTTCACCCATCTTGCCTCGTGCTGGCAGCCAGGCCCGCGCAAAGATTCCATAGAACCAGGAGACATACCATGCTTCGTTCCATCGTCCGCCACTGCGCGGGATCCTTGGCCTTGATCGGCGTGCTGGCGGCCGCCGCAGGCTCCGCGTTTGCCGCCTTTCCCGACAAGCCTGTGCGCCTCGTCGTGCCCTTTGCGCCAGGCGGCGGCACGGATCTGATCGCTCGCACGCTGGGCGCTGAAATGTCCAAGGATCTGGGTCAGCCGGTCATCGTGGACAACAAGCCCGGCGCTGGCACAGTCATCGGCACGGACAATGTCGCCAAGAGCCTGCCCGATGGATATTCCGTGGTCGTGGCCTCGTTTGCGCATGCCGTCAACCCGGCCCTGCATGCCAGGCTGCCCTACGGCAGCAACAAGGCCTTTGCGCCGGTGATCCTGATTGGCCGGGGCCCCAATGTGCTGGTGGTCCGTTCTGCCAGCGGCTACAAAAGCGTGGGCGACGTGCTGGCCGCCGCCAAGGCCAGTCCCGGCAAGCTGACCTTCGCCTCCCAGGGGGCCGGGACGTCGGCGCATCTGGCGGGGGAGCTGTTTGCCAATCTTGCCAAGGTCAAGCTCACCCATATTCCCTACCGTGGCGCGGGGCCTGCCCTGACCGATCTGATGGGCGGGCAGGTGGACATGATGTTCGCCACGGCGGCGGCGGTGTCCACCTTCATCGATAACGGCAAGCTGCGCGTGCTGGGCGTCACGACCACCGAGCCGTCGGCCGCCTTCAAGGATGCGCCGCCCATTGCGAACACCGTGCCCGGTTACCGCGTCGAGAGCTGGTACGGACTGTATGTGCCGGCTGCCACGCCTGCGCCGGTGATCGAGCGGCTGAACATGGCAGCCCGCAAGGCGGCCCGCTCGCCGGACTTCGTGCGCAAGCTGGAGCACGAAGGGCTGGTGGTCAGCGCTGGCCCTGCGGCGGAACTGGACACCTATGTGCAGGCCGAAGAAAAGCGCTGGGCGCAGATCGTCAAGCAAAACAACATCCAACCCGACTGATCGCCCCGCGCGCGATCGCCAAGGAAACAAACCATGAACTACGAACTGATCCAACTGCAGGTGGCCGATGGCGTGGCAACCATCACCCTGAACCGGCCCGACAAACGCAACGCCATGAGCGACGACATGCGCACCGAGTTCATCGATGCGCTGGAGCGCGTGACGGCCGACAAGGCCATCAAGGCCCTGGTGCTGACCGGCGCAGGCAAGGGCTTTTGCGCTGGCGGCGACATCAGCGGCATGCAAAAGCGCATGAACGCGCCTGCGGGCGAGGTGGGCTTCAACGGCTGGCAGCGCCAGCAGCGCGTGCACCATGTCCAGGCCCTGCTGCACACCATGCCCAAGCCCGTGATCGCCGCCGTCAACGGCGCGGCGTCGGGGCTGGGCGCCGACACGGCGCTGGCCTGCGATTTCATCATCGCCAGCGAGTGGGCCAGCTTTGCCTGGAGCTATGTGCTGCGCGGCATCATCCCGGATGGCGGCGGCATGTACTTCCTGCCGCGCCGCGTGGGCCTGGCCAAGGCCAAGGAACTGATCTTCACCGGCCGCCAGGTCAAGCTGGACGAGGCCTTGTCGCTGGGCATCGTTGACCGCAAGGCCAGCGCCGAGACGCTGGTCGCCGACGCCCGGGCCTGGGCGCGCGAGCTGTCTTCGGCCTCGTCCACGGCCCTGGCCCTGACCAAGACCATCCTTAACCAGAGCTTCGAGCTGTCCTCGCATGATGTCTTCGCGCAGGGCAGCCAGGCCCAGGGCATCTGCTACACCAGCAGCGAACACCGCGCATCGGTGGAGGCGTTCCTGGCCAAGACGGCCGCCAAGGAGTGAGGCCATGAGCGAAGCCATTTCCCGTCTGCTGTCGCCGCGCAGTGTCGCCGTCATAGGCGCTTCTGCTGACCTGAAAAAGACCACGGGCCGCCCGGTGGCCTATCTGCAAAAGCACGGATATGCAGGCCGCATTCTGCCGGTCAACCCCCGGGTGGAGCGCATTGGCGATCTGCCCTGCTATCCCGATGTGGCCTCGCTGCCTGAGGTGCCCGACGTGGCCGTCGTGCTGCTGGGCGCCGAGCGCGCGCACCTGGCGGTCAAGGAACTGTCCGAGCGCGGCTGCGCAGCCGCCATCGTGCTGGCCAGCGGCTACACCGAGACGGGCGAGGAAGGGGCGCGCCGCCAACGGCAACTGATCGAGGCAGCCGGCAGCATGCGCATCCTGGGGCCCAACACCATCGGCCTGGTCAACCTGACCGACCGGATTGTGCTGTCGCCCTCGGGCGCGCTGGAGATGGACGAGTTCCCCGTCGGAGGCATCGGCGTCGTCTCGCAAAGCGGCGGCATCCTGGGCTCGCTGCTGTCGCGCGCCGCCGCTCGCGGCATCGGCCTGTCCAAGCTGATCTCCACCAGCAACGAGGTGGATCTGGAGCTGGCCGACTTCATCGACCATCTGGCGGACGACCCCGCCACCAAGGTGATCGCGCTGTATGTGGAAACCGTGCGCAATCCCGCCAGATTCCGTGCCGCCTGCCTGAAGGCCGCGCGCGCAGGCAAGCCCGTGGTGGCATTCAAGATCGGCCGCTCCGAGGCCGGTGCCAAGGCGGCCGTGTCGCACACCGGCGCCATGGCCGGTGCGGACCGCATGTATGACGCGCTGTTCCAGCAGGTCGGCGTGATCCGTGCGCGCAGCTTTGCCGATCTGCTCGATGTCCCTGCGGCACTGGCCACGGGCCGCCAGCTGCGCGGCAACCGCGTCGCCATCCTGACCTCCACCGGGGGGGCCGGAACCCTGGTCTCCGATGACCTGGGCGTGGCCGGATTCGACACGCCTGCGCCGGATGCCGCCACTGCCGACGCACTGCGCGCGCTGCAGACCGGCAGCGAGGCCGTGCTGGACCGCAACCCCATCGACGTGACCCTGGCGGGCCTGCGTCCCGACCTGCTGCGCGGCGCCATCAATGCCTTGCTGGCCAGCCCCAGCTACGACGCCCTGGTGATCATCGTCGGCTCCTCCAGCCTGGCCATGCCCGAGCTGCTGGCCGGCGCCATCCAGGAGTGCCTGCCCCATTGCGACAAGCCGGTGCTGGCCTACGTCAGTCCGCATGCGCCGGAAATCGGCGCGCTGCTCACGCAACGCGGCGTGCCGGCATTTGCTGCTGCGGAAAGCTGCACTGCCGCACTGGCCGGCATGCTGCAGGCCAGCCGTTTCGAGGCGCCGCAGCCACCTGCCATGGCACAGGTTGTGGCGGCGGGTGATTGGCCTGCCGGCAGCCTTGACGAAGCCCAGGCCAAGGCCGTTTTCAGCAGCTTTGGCATCCCCTGCGCTGCCGAGCGCGTGGTGCGCACGGCCCAGGAAGCCGAGGCTGCGGCCCGCGAATTGGGCGGCCGGGTGGTGCTCAAGATCCTGTCGTCGCAGATCACGCACAAGAGCGATGTGGGTGGTGTGGCGGTGGGCCTGACGCCCGAGACCATCGGTGCGCGGCTGGCACAGATGGCTGCCGAGGTCGAAGCCAGGGCGGGCATGCGCCCCGAGCGGTTCCTGGTGCAGCAGATGGTAGGCGGCGGCACCGAGCTGATTCTGGGCATGCACCGCGACGCGCTGGGCACCGCCGTGCTGCTGGGCATGGGCGGTGTGACGGCCGAACTCTTCCAGGACACTGCGCTGCGGCTGCTGCCGCACGATGGCCAGCGCCTGGGCGCATTGAGCCGCAGTGATGCCCTGTCCATGGCCAGGCAGCTGAAGACATGGCCGCTGCTCGACGGCTTCCGGGGCCGCCCCAAGGCGGATGTGCAGGCCCTGGCCGATGCCATCGTCGCGTTTTCCGCCATGGCCGCGCAGCTGGGTGAGCGCGTGACCGAGGCGGAAATCAACCCGGTGTTCGTGCTGCCGCAAGGGCAGGGCGTGCGCGCCGCCGACGGCGTGCTGGTGCTGGCTTGATGCAGGGCCGCGCATGATGGCACAGACGCAGTCCGGCCCGCCGCTGATTGACGAACTCCATGCGCTGGTCCAGCGCCACGAGGTGGTTGCGCGCTGTGGCAAGGTGGTCTGGCGTACCCTGGGCCAGGGCAAGCCCCTCGTGCTCCTGCACGGAGGACACGGCAACTGGCTGCACTGGGCCCGCAATCTGCAGGCACTGGCGTGCCACCGGCGCCTGTGGCTGCCCGACATGCCTGGCTACGGTGATTCGGACCCGGTCAGCGAATCCACGCTCGGGCAACTGGTGCAAGGCCTGACAGACAGCCTGGATTCCTTGCTGGGGCATGGCGCCACCATGGATCTGGCAGGTTTTTCGTTTGGCGGGCTGGTCGCGGCGAGCCTGGCGGCGCAGCGTGGCGGCATTGACCGGCTGATCCTGCTGGGGCCTGCAGGCCATGGCGGCAGGCGCCGGCCCGGGGCCGATCTGCTGGGCTGGCGGGCTGCTGCGCAAGCCGGTGATGCCTGCGCCCTGGAGCAGACCATGCGCCATAACCTGCTGGCGCACATGCTGCACGATGAGCACAGCGCCGATGCACTGGCTCTGCAGATCCATACCGAGGCCTGCCTGCGCACCCGGTTTCACAGCCGCCCGATTTCGCGGGCCGGTGGCCTGCAGTCATGGCTTGCCCAGGCGGGCCGGCCTGCGCTGCTGATCTGGGGCGAGCACGATGCCACGGCCGATCCGCCAGCGCTGGCGGCCCAGCTGCAAACCAGCCATCCGACATCCGCAGCACACGTGGTGCCTGGTGCAGGGCACTGGGTGCAGTTCGAATCCCCCGCGGCAGTCAACCGCCTGATGGGCGAATGGCTGAAGGCCCCCTGAAATTTTCCGGAGCACACCGAATGCATGCCACCGAAGTGTTTGGGCGCTATGCCCATGAATACCGCCACATGGCTCTGCCAGAGCCGGTGATCCACCATGCCAAGCGTGCCGTGACCGACTGGCATGCCGCCTTGCTGCCGGGACTGGCAGCCGCGCCGCTGGCGCAGCTGGAGCAGGTGCTGGCCGACGACCTGGACCGCGGCCCCTGCCGCCTTGGCAATGGCCGCGCTGCCACGGCCCGTGCTGCTGCCCTGTACAACGGCGCAGCCGCGCACGCCGCTGAAGTGGACGACAGTTTCCGCGACGCCATGTACCACCCCGGCGCTGCCACGATTGCCGCCGCGCTGGCTGCAAGCCAGCAGGCGGGGGCAAGCGGTCTGGATTTCCTGCGCGCCGTGGTGCTGGGCTACGAGGTCTCGACGCGCATAGGTACAGTCCTGGGGCGTGCCCACTATCGCTTCTGGCACAACACAGGCACCGTAGGCGTTTTTGGTGCAGCGGCAGCAGCAGGCAGCGTGTTGCAGCTGCAGGCCCAGCCCTTTGCGCATGCGCTGGCCACGGCTGCGACGTTTTCGGCCGGGCTTCAGCAGGCCTTTCGCATGGACTCGATGTCCAAACCGCTGCATGCCGGACGTGCCGCCGAAGCGGGCCTGCTGGCAGCTCAGCTGGCGCACGCAGGCATCACGGGGTCCCTGGACATCCTCGACGGCGAAGCGGGCCTGGGCCGTGCCATGAGCGACGGGCCTGACTGGTCCCAGGCAGGCGCCACGCTGGGCGCAGACTTTCACATCACCCGCGTGACCTTCAAGAACCATATCGGCTGCGGCCACACTTTCGCGGCCATCGATGGCGCATTGGAGCTGGCCCGCCGCCATCAACTGCGCGCAGAAGATATCCGCCATGTCCATGTCGAAACCTATGGGCCTGCACTGGATATCGCCTGCTACCAGAATCCACAGTCGGAAAACGAGGCCCGTTTCAGCCTGGGCTTTGTGGTCGCGACGGCATTGGTGCATGGCAGTGTGCGCCTGACTGCATACACACCCGAGCGCCTGGCAGACCCCCGGATCCGTGCCATGATGTCCCGTGTGAGCGCCAGGGTCGCGCCGGATCTCGATGCCGCCTTTCCCGGACGGCGCTCGGCGCGCATCGAAATCGAAACCACCAGTGGCCAGCGCCATGAATGGCTGCAATCGGACCGCAAGGGGGATCCTGAGCTGCCGCTGTCGGATCTGGAACTGCAGGACAAATTCATGGAACTGTCTGCCGCAGTCATCGGTACAGAAAGAGCGGGCGCCTTGCTGGCAGCCATCTGGCAGCTGGATCAGGCCAGCGATCTGGCGGGGTTGCGCTGTTGATCAGCAAACAGCTGCCCCGGCAGGTTTTCCGGCGTTGTATGTGGCGCACGCGGATCGATGAAGCAATCCATGGCCGGGCTGTGCCTGGGGGCGTCCCTGGGCAGTAAAAGCCCGATGGGTGCCAGTGGTGAGGTGATGCTGTTCAGACAAGCCCATTCCACAAGCCGCCCGGCGTCCAGGCAAAGCGGCATGGGGCGCATGGCCCCGGCAACTGCCCGCCTGCGCACCATGGGGCCACTGCCCCATGGCCTGTCATTTGCCCGCCAGCTTCCTGACGGCTGCCTCGGTTTGCCGCACATGCTCGTCCGGGTCCGGGCCTGAGTGCACGAACTTCACCCTGCCGTCCTGGCCGATCACGTAGGAGATGCGGTCGGCGCGCTGGGGATTGGCGGCAGCCGATGCGTCGTAGGCGCGGATGGTGGCCGCCTGCGGGTCCGACGCCACGGCGAACTGGTCGCGGCAGGCCTCGGTGGAAAAACGCTTCAAGGTGGCGATGTCATCGTGCGACATGCCCACCACCGTGGCGCCCAGGGCCGCAAAGCGCGGCGTGGCTTCGGCGAAGGCATGGGCCTCCAGGGTACAGCCCTGGGTGAATGCCTTGGGAAAGAAGTACAGCACGACGGGCCCTTTCCTGAGCGTGGCTGCCATGTCGAAATCAAAGGCTTTGCCTGCCACGGCAGCCGGCGTGGTGAAGGCCGGCGCGCTGTCGCCGACCTTGAGCGCGGCCTGTGCCTGTGTGGACAGCAGGGCCGCCGCCAGCCAGGGCGCGGCAGCGCGGAGCATGGTGGTGGCAAAAGAGCGCAAATCGCTGGTGTGGTGATCGGACATGCAATGGCCTCCTGGTGTGCAATGCCCGATTGTGACCAATCGGGTGACGCCGCGCAGGCCCTGCCCATGCGACAGGCCGCCCCGCTGCGGGTAAGCGGGGCGGCCTGTGACGGATTCCTGTCGGATCACGCATCCTGGCGCGGGCGGTAGTCTGCGGGGCTGGGTGAATGGTTTTGCTGCGCCGGTAAGCGTGCTCCCATGCAGACAAGTGTGCGTTTGTATGCTCAGAAAATGCTGCTTTATTTCTTTGAAACGGGGTTTGCTACAGAAAATTTTTCTGCAACTGCTGATTTTTCAGTAAATTGCGGTCCATGGACAATCTGGACAGAAAAATTCTCGCCGCGCTGCAGGCCAATGCGCGGGCCAGCCTGCAGGAAATCGGTGCCGCCGTGGGCCTGAGTGCCTCGCCGTGCTGGGCGCGCATCAGGAAAATGGAAGAGGCCGGCGTGATCGAGGGCTATACCGTTCGCCTGAACCCGCTGGCGCTGGGCCTGGGTGACACGGTGCTGGTGCAGGTCACGCTGGACAGCCATTCCGACAATACGTTGGAAAAATTCGGGGAAGTGCTGGCCACCATTCCCGAGGTGGTGGAGGCGCATCTGGTCTCGGGCGAGTACGACTACCTGCTGCGCGTGGTGGTCAAGGACACGCGCGACTACGAGCGGCTGCTGCGCGAGAAGCTCTACAAGATCAAGGGCATACGCCACAGCCAGTCCAGCTTCGTGCTGCGCACGCTGAAGAAGGCGGACCTGCCGCTGGGTATTTGAGCACGATGCAGGTGCTGCACTTGTCCGATGATGGCCGCTTCCTGAAACACCACGCGGAGCCAGACATGGGCATCAGAGGACAGAACCGGCAGATCGACAATATTGAATTCAACGTCGCCGACATCGCGCGCAGCAAGGCTTTCTATGGCGAGGCCTTCGGCTGGCGCTTCACCGACTACGGGCCAGCCTACACGGAATTCAGCGATGGCCGGCTCACGGGCGGTTTCACGACGGGAGAGCCGGTGCGGCCCGGCGGGCCGCTGGTCATCCTGTATGCCGATGACTTAGCCGATGCGCAGCGCCGCGTCGAGGCCGCTGGCGCACGCATCAGCCGCCCGGTATTTGCGTTTCCCGGCGGGCGGCGCTTTCATTTCATCGATCCGGATGGCTATGAGCTGGCGGTCTGGACGGCTGCAGCATAGCTGCCGGTGTCTCGACTGGTCGCAGGGCGCGCCAGCAGCCGGGCGATGCGTGCCACGATCTCATCCACCTGCGCCTCGGTGCAGATCAGCGGTGGCAACAGGCGGATGATGCAGTCGCGCGTGACCGAAATCAGCAGGCGCTGCTCGGCCAGCGCCCTGCCTACCAGATCGCGTGCAGGGGCGCGAAGCTCGATTCCCACCATCATGCCCAGGCCCCGGATGCCGGCCACGTCCGGGTGCGTCCGCAGCGCCTGTCTGAGTCCATCCAGCAGCCGTGCGCCGAGCACTGCGGCGCGCTGCGGGATACCGTCGCGCTCCATGATATCGAGCACCGTACTGGCGACGCGGCATGCCAGTGGATTGCCGCCGAAAGTCGATCCATGGTTGCCGGGCGAGAACAGCCGTGCTGCCGCGCCGCGCGCCAGGCAGGCACCGATGGGAAACCCGTTGCCCAATGCCTTGGCCAGCGTCACCACATCGGGCGTCACGCCGGCATGCTGGTGGCTGAGCCATGTGCCCGTGCGGCCCATGCCTGCCTGTACCTCATCGGCCATCATCAGCCAGCCGTGGTGGTCGCACAGCACGCGCAGTTCTTGCAGGTAGCGGGCACTGGCCACGCGCACGCCGCCTTCTCCCTGCACGGGCTCAATCAGTACGGCGGTGATGTCCGGCAGGCCGGCTACGGCCCGGTGCAGCGCCTGGATGTCGTCATAGGGCACGCGCACGAAGCCAGGCATCAGCGGCTCGAAGCCACGCTGCGCAGCCTTGCTGCCCGAGGCGGCCAGTGTGGCCAGAGTGCGGCCATGGAAGCCGTTGTCCAGGACGAGGACCTGAGGATTGCGCACGCCCCGGTGCAAGGCATGCAGGCGTGCCAGTTTGAGCGCAGCCTCGTTGGCCTCGGCCCCTGAGTTGCAGAAAAAGGCGCGTTCCATGCCGGCCAGCGCACACAGGCGCTGGCCCAGGTGTTCCTGCCAGTCGATGCAAAAGAGGTTGGATGTATGCAGCAGCAAGCCAGCCTGTTCGGCGATGGCCTGAGCGATCTCGGGGTGGGCATGCCCCAGGCTAGTCACGGCCACGCCTGCCAGCGCGTCCAGGTATTCATTGCCTTGCTCGTCCCACAGGCGGGCGCCGCTGCCGCGTGTAAAGCACACGGGTTGGCGGGCGTAGGCGTGCATGAGATGGGAGGGGGCTGGATTCATGGGCATTTTTTCTGCAATGGGTTGTCGTCGATGGGGCAAGTGCACAGCGCACGTCTTGCTGCCTCAGGCCTGGGCCTCGTCCAGCCAGCGGGTGAACACCGCATGCGCTGCGGCAGGCAAAGCGGCTTCCAGGTCCTGCGCCGCGCCGCGCAGCATGCGCGGGTCGATGCCGGCCTGGGCCAGTTCACAGGCATGGCCGACCAGCCAGCGCTCCAGGCGGCGCGTGTCGGCCTCCAGATGGAATTGAAGGCCCAGCACCAGCTGCCCCACCGCAAACGCCTGATTGACACAGGCGGCGGTCGATGCCAGCCGCTGTGCGCCGTCTGGCAGCTCGAACTGATCGCCATGCCAGTGCAGCACAGGCGTGCTGCCCAGCAGTGCCAGCGGTGATGCCTGGCCCTGCGCGGTCAGCGCCAGCGGGCCGAAGCCTATTTCCTTGTGCCCCATGGGCCGCACGCAGGCGCCCAGGGCGCGAGCGATGAGTTGCGCTCCCAGGCAGATGCCCAGCAGCGGCCTGCCGCTGGCCAGGCGCGCATGCAGCAGCGCCAGTTCGCCCAGCAGAAAAGGATGCAGATGCTCATCGAACGCGCCGATGGGCCCGCCCAGGACCACGAGCAGGTCGGCGGCCTGCAGCGAGGGGGCGGACAGATCGTCCAGCGTGGCATCCACATAGCGGATGGCATAGCCGTGCTCTGCCAGCAGCGGCTGCAGCGTGCCCAGGTCTTCGAAGTCGAGATGGCGGATGGCGATGGCGGTTTTCATCAAGCAGGCTCCCTGTGGTCTGAGGCATCGGGCCAGTAGTGGCTGTCGGGCAGTGCGCGCGCGCCGAAGATGGCCTGGCCTACGCGCACAACGGTTGCGCCTTCCTCGATGGCGATCTCGAAATCGCCGGACATGCCCATGGACAGCTCGTCCAGCTGCACGCTGGCGGGCGCGTTCTGGCGCAGCCGCTCGCGCAGGGTGCGCAGCAGCGCAAAGCACTGGCGCACGCGCGGCGCATCCGTGGAGAGCAGCGCCAGCGTCATCAGGCCCCGCACGCGCAGTGCGCCGAATGCGGGCAGGGCCTTGACAAAGCCCTCCACCTCTTCTGGAGGCAGTCCGTATTTGCTAGCCTCGCCCGAGGTGTTGACCTGCACGAAGACATCGAGGCTGCGGCCTTCGGCCTGCAGCCTGCGGTCCAGTGCTTCGGCCAGACGCAGGCTGTCCAGCGCCTGGAACTCGTCGGCAAAGCGCGCAACCAGCCGCGCCTTGTTGGTTTGCAGATGGCCGATGACGGACCAGCGCAGGCCGGCAAGATCGGACAGGGCCTCCCATTTGCGGTGTGCCTCCTGCACTTTGTTCTCGCCCAGCAGCCGGCAGCCGGCAGCGTGGGCCAGCCGGATGCTGGCCTCGTCCATGGTCTTGCTGACCGGCAGCAGGCGTACGCTGCCGGGGTCTCTGTCCGCGCGGCGGCAGGCCTGGGCCATGCGCGATTGCACCGTGGCGAGATTGCGCTCAAAGTCCGCCACGCTGGCGGCCTTGGGGTACAGGCCATGGTGCTCATGCCGCGTCAGTGTGGCGCCGTGCGCTTCGGGTATTGCATGCATCAACGGGTTCCTCCGGTGGGTAGTGCTGCCGTGGTGGCTGCACCGGATGCGCCCTGGCGGAGCAGCCGGGCATGGAGCACGGCATGGGCAGCCAGGCCAATGACCAGCCCCCAGAAGGCCCCCCCGATGCCCAGCAGCTGGATGTTGGCCGAGGCCGCCAAAAAGGTGATCAGCGCCGCTTCGCGGGTTCGCGGTTCTGCCAGCGCGCCGGCCAGGCTGGTGCCGATGGTGCCCAGCAGGGCCAGCCCTGCCAGCGTGGCGATGAAGGTGGCCGGCAGTGCCATGAAAACGGCGGCCAGGGTGACCCCGAAGATGCCCACAAGAATGTAGAGCAAGCCTGCCGCAACGCCCGCGATCCAGCGCCGCGACGGATCTTCGTGCGCTTCCCGGCCCGTGCAGATGGCCGCCGTGATGGCCGCAATATTGAAGGCATGCGAGCCGAAAGGCGCCATCAGCAGCGAGCCCAGGCCGGTGACGGCCACGATGGGGCTGGCCGCAGTTTGGAAGCCATCGTTGCGCAGCACCAGCATGCCCGGCATGTACTGTCCGGTCAGTGTGATGAGAAACAGCGGCAGCGCCACGCTGAGCAGGGCGTTGAGGGTGAAGGCCGGCATGGTCGGCACGGGGGCCGCCAGCTGGAGCCGAAGTCCGTCCAGATCCACGCGACCCTGCGCCAGCAACAGGGCCAGGCCCAGCACCAGAATGCCGGGCACGGCATAGCGTGGCGCCAGGCGCCGCAGCAGTACATAGGCCGCGATCAGCAGTGTGGCAAGCACCGGGTCCACGCTCAGGCCGCTGAACGCCTTGATGCCAAACTGCAGCAGGATGCCCGCCAGCAGGCCAGCCGCCACGCCCCCGGGAATCAGGCGGATGAGCCGGTCAAAGCACCCCGACAGGCCCAGCAGCACAAAGGCTGCGGCCGACACCACATAGGCGCCCACTGCCTCTGCATAGGGCGTTGTGGCCAGGGCCACCACCAGAAAAGCCGCAGCGGGCGTGGACCAGGCAGTGATGATGGGCTCGCGCGAGAACCAGCTCAGCAGCAGGCCTGTGGCTCCTACGCCAATCGATACGGACCAGACCCACGAAGCCGTCAGCTCCGCGCTCAGGCCGGCCACCTGTGCTGCCTGGAAGACCAGGATGAAGGTGCCGCCGTAGTTGACGATGACCGAAATCAGGCCCGCCATGGCGGCAGGGATGCAATCGCGCAGCAGAGAGGGGGGATGGACAACAGGCATGGGTTCCAGTCGCAGTTTGGAAACCGTTTTTATAGGCCTGTAGTGGACTGAATGAGCAGTGCACTTTTTTAAGATGTAGCAGACCACTTTGGGCTGTGTGCGGAGATAAGATGCGCCAGCCATGGCCCAAACCTTCGAACTCGATACGCTCAGGATGCGGCTGTGCGACGCCGGCCTGCAAAGCCTGGACCTGCACCAGCGCATCCAGCGCGCCTTGCGCGCGCTGGCGCTCGAAGGCGTGCTGGCGCCGGGCCTGAAGCTGCCCGCCACGCGCACGCTGGCCCTGTCCCTGGGCGTGGCGCGCGATACGGTGGAAAATGCCTACGAGCAATTGCACCGCGACGGCTTCATCGTTCGGCGCCAGGGGTCTGGCAGCTATGTGTCCGGGTCGCTGGGCGCACGGCTGCATGGCGCAACAGCCGGCAGGCTGCATGTGCCGGCGCCAGCGCCAGACGTGACGCCAGCTGATCCAGGCGCCGGGCTGAGCCTGCGGGGCCGCGCAGTGCTGGCCAGCGGCGGCGTATCGGATCAGCAGCAAGCCCGGCCATTTGCGACCGGCCTGCCCGAAACCCGCACCTTCCCCTGCGATATCTGGCTGCGGCTGCAGCGCCAGGTCATGGGCGATCATCGCGCCCAGGCGCTGCTGCACGGCGATCCGCAGGGGGCAAGGCCGCTGCGCGAGGCGATTGCCGCCTATCTGAACCTGGAGCGTGGGGCCCGTGTATCGGCAGATCAGGTGCTGGTGCTCAGCAGCACGCGCCAGGCCCTGTTTCTGTGCGCGCAGCTGCTGGCGGATGCGGGCGGTGCGATCGCCGTCGAGGACCCCGGCTATGCAGGCGCGCGCAAGGCCTTCGAGTCAGCCCAGGTCCGCACTGTCCCCGTGGCCGTGGATGGGCAAGGCTTGCGCACCGATTTGCTGCGCGCCGGCCGCAGCGGCGCATCCTGCGTCTATGTGACGCCATCCCACCAGTATCCGACCGGTGCCACGCTGTCGCTGCAGCGCCGGCTGGAACTGATCGGCTGGGCGGCCGAAGGCGGGCGCTGGATTCTGGAAGACGACTATGACAGCGAATTTCACTACGACGGCCTGCCGACGGCCTGCGTGCAGGGCCTGGACACCCAGGGCCGCACGCTCTACATCGGCACCTTCGGCAAAACCCTGTTTCCGGGGCTGCGCGTGGGCTACATGGCGCTACCTGCCCAGCTGGTCCAGGCTTTCACCCATGCCCGCAGCATTCTCGATGGCCATACGCCGCCGCTGACCCAGCTCACGCTGGCGCGATTCATGCAGGATGGGCACTACAACGCCCATGTGCGCGCCATGCGCAAGCTCTATGCACGGCGCCAGCAGGCGATGGCCCAGGCCGTGGCGGAGCATCTGCAGGGCATCGTGACCGTACCGCTGCCCAGGGGCGGCATGCAGCTGCCATGTTTTCTGGAGCCCGGCTGGACGGAAGAAAAAACCGTGCGCCAGGCCGCTGCCGCCGGCCTGCGGCTGCAGGGGCTGAGCCGCCTGTACCAGGGCGGCATGCCGCGCCAGGGATGGCTGCTGGGCTATGCAGCCATGACGGACCACGAAATCGCCACGGCCGTGCAGCAGCTGCGCCATGCCATCGCGCCATAGGGCCGGGGCAGGCGCAAAGCGAGGGCGATCAGTCCGTGTTCGAGCCCAGCTGCATGTCCTCGTACCGGACGATGCGCGAACCCTTGACGAGCCGGTAGCCCAGCCAGATCAGCAGGAACAGCGGCAGGCCGATGTAGGTCGCCACCACGCCAGTCCAGTCGATTCTGTCGGCCATGAAGGCACCGTAGTTCTGGCCCAGAGTGATCGTCAGGCACAGCACGAAGGCGAAGATGGGGCCGAACGGGAACCAGGCTGCGCGGTAGGGCAGCCGTGACAGCTCCAGTCCCTGTGCCTCGCAGCCCTTGCGGAAGCGGTAGTGGCTGATGGCAATGCCCAGCCAGGCAATGAAGCCGGTCATGCCAGACAGGTTCAGCAGCCACAGATAGACCAGCTGCGGGCTGAAGATATTGGTCAGAAAGCAAAGCGCCGCCACCACCGTGGTGGCCAGCAAGGCCGCAGTGGGCACGCCGCGCGGGTTGACATGGGAAAAAATGCGCGGCGCCATGCGCTGGCAGGCCAGCGTGTAAAGCATGCGCGTAGAGGCATACATGCCCGAGTTGCCGGCCGACAGCACCGAAGTCAGCACCACGGCATTCATCACCGCAGCCGCCGACAGCAGGCCTGCGCGCTCGAAGACCAGGGTGAAGGGGCTGACGCTGATGTCGCCCAGCTCATTTTTGAGCAGATGCGGATCGGTATAGGGAATCAGCAGGCTGATGACCAGAATGGCGAACACATAGAACAGCAAAATGCGCCAGAACACCTGGCGCACCGCGCGCGGCACATTCTTGGCAGGATTCTCGGATTCACCGGCAGCGATGCCGATCAGCTCCGTGCCCTGGAACGAGAAGCCCACGACCATGGCCACGCCGATCAGCGCGGAAAACCCGCCGGCAAACGGCGCATCGTCCAGCTTCCACAACGCCAGGTTGCCCCAGACACCCTCGGGTGCGCCGCCGCGCACAATGCCCAGGATCATGAGCAGGCCCAGGCCGATGAAAACAATGACGGTGGTGACCTTGATGGCCGAGAACCAGTACTCGGCCTCGCCAAAGCCTTTCACGGAAATCGCATTGAGCGCGAACATGATCGCCAGGAAGGCCGCACTCCAGTACACCCCATTGGTGTCAGGAAACCAGTAAGCCATCACCAGCTGTGCAGCCACAAGGTCCACGGCAATCGTCACGGCCCAGTTGTACCAGTAGTTCCATCCCAGAGCGAAGCCGAAGCCCTCATCCACATAGCGTGCGCCGTACGTGGCGAAGGAGCCCGAAACCGGCAGATTGGCTGCCATCTCACCCAGACTGGTCATGAGGAAGTACACCATCAGCCCCACGATCATGTAGGCCAGCAGGGCACCGCCAGGGCCGGCCTGCGAGATGGTGGCGCCCGATGCAACGAAAAGCCCCGTCCCGATGGAGCCACCGATGGCGATCATGGACAGATGCCGGGCCTTGAGTTCGCGTTTGAGCGATGAGGGGGCGGCGTTGTGGTTGTTGTCTGCTGCCATGTAAATGATGAATGGTTGATATGGTCCCGCTGCGCCTGCGCGGCGCTAGTGGGGGCAAAAGGAGCAAAAAAGCAAAACAAAAAGCCGCGCGGACGCGGCTTGCGCTGTATCCCGGACCTTGCAGGCTGCGGTCGGGCGTGATTTTCGGCGAAGCCTGCCATCGCGCAAGGGCAGGAGTTTAATCTCCCTGCACCGGGTGAAGCGTTTCTTAATCTGCACCACGCTGGTGCATGTCTGCGATGGCTGGGCCTACCACCGGGTCTGCGCCAGCAGCTCAATGCCGGCTATCAGCGGACCAGCGCGCAGCCGTCCAGCGTTAGCGAGTGCGGTGCAGCAGTTGCGTGCCCAGGTGCTTTTCCAGCCCGGCCACGCTGGCGGTGCTGGGACTGGCCTGGCTGGCCTGAGCGCTGCCTCGGGGCGGCAGCTACATCTGGCTGGTGCCCGATTTTGTGGTGCTGAGCCTGGGCCAGGGCGCGAGCTGGACCGCCATGTGGGTGGTGGCCGGCCAGGATGTGCCCGCGCAGCGCCAGGGCGTGGCCTCTGGCATTGCCGCCACGGCTCAGCAGGTGGGTGCGGCCCTGGGCCTGGCCGTGCTCGTGATGGTGGCCACAGCCCCCCTGGCCGCCTCAGCCCCGGCCGATGCCGTGCGCGAAGCCACTGTGGTATCGGCGCGCATGCGGCGCATCCCGCTCGCTCACGGCAGGTGAGGTGATGAATCAATGGTTGTATTTTTTTGTATTTTTAAATGATTTTGTTTGGTTTTCATTGGTTTTGGCGTCTGATGTTGGTAAATCACTGGATTCATTGCCTCGTGCCTGGC
>NZ_JACSYA010000004.1 GCF_029870285.1 Delftia sp. PS-11 | reverse complement strand
GGCGATTTCGTCGAAGGGGTTCATGCTCATCTTGACGTTGGCGATGTCCACACCCGTGCCGTCCGACTTCACGCGGACTTTCACGTTGTAGTCCACGACACGTTTGACGGGTACAAGGATTTTCATGAGAAAGCTCTTTCCTGGTTTTTGAAAAAAGGGGCGGTCAGCGGGTCAGCGCGGCAAGACCGGCCAGCCGCTCGTTGATCAGTGCATGGGCCTGGTCCATGATGCCGTCGATCAGTTGCCGGACCGTGGGCACGTCATGGATCAGTCCCGCGACCATGCCGCAGGACCAGACGCCCGCGTCCATGTCGCCATCGTGCATGATGCGCGGATAGACACCGGCCACCTCGGGCGCGATGTCGGCGAAGGTGATGGCCTGGCCCAGCTCGCGCTCTTTTTGCAGCAGGCGCTCGGTGGCCGGGTTGTTGAGCACGCGCTCGGTGTTGCGCAGCGGGCGCATGACCAGGCGGGTGTCCAGCTCGCTGGCCGCGACAATCGCCTGCTTGACGTTGGCATGCACGGGCGCCTCCTGGGTGGCGATGAAGCGCGTGCCCATGTTGATGCCTTCGGCGCCCAGTGCCAGCGCAGCCACCAGCGAGCGGCCATCGGCCATGCCGCCCGAGGCGACGAAGGGAATCTTCAACGCCTCTGCCGCGCGCGGCAGCAGGATGAAGTTGGGGATGTCATCCTCGCCCGGATGGCCGCCGCATTCGAAGCCGTCCACGCTGATGGCATCGCAGCCGATGGCCTCGGCCTTGAGCGCGTGGCGCACCGAGGTGCATTTGTGGATAACCTTGATGCCGGCCTCCTTGAGCGCGGGCAGCCATTTTTGCGGGTTGTTGCCCGCTGTCTCCACGACCTTGACGCCGCCTTCGATGATGGCTTTGACGTAGCCCGGATAGTCTGGGGGATTGACCGAGGGCAGGAAGGTCAGGTTCACGCCAAAGGGCTTGTCTGTCATCTCGCGGCAGCGCGCGATCTCGCGCGCCAGCAGCTCGGGCGTGCGCTGGGTCAGGCCCGTGATGATCCCCAGGCCCCCGGCGTTGGAGACGGCGGCGGCCAGTTCGGCCAGGCCCACATGGTGCATGCCGCCCTGGATGATGGGGTGCTCTATGCCAAAGAGTTCGGTGATGCGTGTCTTCATGTGCGTGTCACTCCACTGCGATGCCCTTGTCGCGGATCAGCTGGCCCCAGCGCGTGTAGTCCTGCTGGATGCGCTGGCCCAGCTGGGCGGGGTTCTGGAAGGAGGCGATGGCGCCAGCGTTGAGCAGCTTGTCCTGGATATCCTTGTCGGCCAGGATCTGCTGGACTTCGGCAGCCACGCGGTCGATCACGGCCTTGGGCGTGCCCTTGGGCGCCAGCAGGCCGCCCCAGGAGACAGCGTCATAGCCCTTGATGCCCTGCTCGGCGATCGTCTTCGTGTCGGGCAACATGCTCACGCGCTGGGGCGAGCCCACGGCGATGGCGCGCAGCTTGCCCGCCTGGATATGGGGCAGCGCGGCCACGAGGTCGGCATACATGATGGGCACCTGGCCGCCGATGGTGTCGGTGATGGCCGGCACGCCGCCCTTGTAGGGCACATGCTGCATGTCGAAGCCGGCCATCTGCTTGAGCAGCTCCATGCTCAGGTGGCCGAAGCTGCCGGCGCCCGAGCTGGTGTAGTTGAGCGGCGACTTCTGGGCCTTGGCATGGGCAATCAGGCCCTTGAGGTCGGTGACATCGGGCAGCAGCGTGGGATTGACCACGATGACGATGGGCAGGTCGTAGACCGTGGCCACGGGCGCGAAGTCCTTGACGGTGTCGTAGCCGGCCTTCTTGTACAGGTGCGGCGCCAGCAGCGTGGGCGTGGCCAGCATCATCAGCGTGTAGCCGTCAGCCGGGCTCTTGGCAACCTGCACGGCGGCGATGGAGCCCGAAGCGCCAGGGCGGTTTTCCACGACCACGGTCTGCTTGAGGCGCTCGCCCAGCTTCTGGCCCACGATGCGCGAAGCCGTGTCGGTGGGCCCGCCCGCCGGGAACGGCACGACCAGCCGGATCATCTTCGCAGGCCAGTCGGCCTGGGCGAAGGCACTCCCGGCCATGCCGGCCAGCAGGGGCGCGGCGCCCAGCGCCAAAATGGCGCGGCGGGTGGCGTGGGCCGGGGATGCGGGTTTGCGCATGTGCATGAAGTCTCCTGTCTCAGCGGTATTGCGTTACAGCCGGCGCCTGGCGCCGGCACGGGGAATCAGTCGAGCTTGGCGCCCGCCTCATCCACCAGGGACTTCCAGATCGGCATGTCGCGCTGGTAGTTCTGGCGGAAAGCGTCGGGGCTGTTCATCAGCGGCATGAAGCCTGCGCTGGTGATGCGCTCCAGCACCTTGGGGTCCTTGGCAATTTCGCGCAGATGGCCATAAAGCTGGTCCACGATGTCCTTGGGTGTGCCTGCTGGCGCACCCATGGCAACCCAGCCGAAGATGGAATAGGCATCATCGGTCACGCCCTGCTCGAAGATGGTCGGCACCTTGGGCAGGATTTCCATGCGCTCCCTGCCGGTGACGCCAATCGCCTTGAGCTTGCCCGAGTCGATGAAGGGCTTGGTGTTGAGCGCACTGGAAAAGCACATCTGCAGCTGGCCGCCGATCAGTTCCTGGATCATGGGCGCCTCGCCCTTGTAGGCGGCATGGTTCATGTCGGCATCCATGGTCTTGCTCATGTAGGCCCCGGCCAGATGGGCATACGAGCCCACGCCCCAGGAGCCGTACGAGAGCTTGCCCTTGTTGGCTTTCACGTAGGCCAGCAGCTCCTTCATATTGTTGGCAGGCACCGAGGGGTGGACGACCAGGGTGACGGGCGCCGCCGCAATCTGGGTGACCAGCGCAATGTCCTTTTGCGGGTTGTAGGGCAGCTTGGTGTACAGAAACTGATTGATCAGCATCGAGGTGCTGAGCGATACCAGCAGCGTGTGGCCATCGGGCACCGCCTTGGCCACGGCGTCAGTGCCGAGAATGCCGGCAGCGCCTGCACGGTTGTCCACCACCACGGGCTGTCCCACGCGCCGGGCCAGCACTTCACCGATGGTGCGCGCCATGATGTCGGTGGCGCCCCCCGCATTGAACGGAACGACGATGCGGATGGGCTTGGCAGGCCATGCGGTCTTGCCCGCCTGGGCAAAAGCGCTGGTGCCAGCCAGGCTGGCGCCTGTGGTGGCAGCCAGTGCCTGAAGAATGTCGCGGCGCGTGAAATGGTGGCTCATGCTTGTCTCCTGTGGTATTGCTGTCGTGTGTCTGCCGTCTTGCTGCGGCCTGCAAACCTGGTTGCCGGGTGGTGTGGGGCGAAAAAATCAATCAGTGCGTGCCGGGCTCTCCAGGCAAAGTCAAAACCCCCTTGGCCTGCAGTTGCTGAAGCTGCTCGTCGTCCATCGCCAGCAGCCGCTGCAGCACCTCGCGCGTGCCTTCGCCCAGGGTGGGCGGCGCATGGCGGATGGGCAGGCGCTGGCCGTCCAGGCGGTAGGGCGGCGCGAACACGGGCGTGGTGCCGACCACGGGGTGGGGCATGTCGCGCAGCAGGCCGCCACGGCGCGTGCGCTCGCTGGTCAGGGCCTCGTGCAGGCCGGCGACGCGGCCGCAGGGGATGCCGGCCGCCGCAAGGCGCTCCAGCAGCAGCTCGCGCGGGAAGCTGCGGATCAGGTCCTTGAGCATGGGCCCCAGCTCCAGGCGGTTCCTGGCGCGGTTGACGTTGGTGCAAAAGCGCTCGTCCTCGACGATGTCGGGGCGCATCACGACCTGGCGGCAGAACTTGTCGAACTGGTTGTTGTTGCCCACGGCGATGATCAGCGGACCATCGGCAGCCTCGTACATGCCATAAGGCACGATGGAGGGGTGGGCGTTGCCGTAGCGCTCGGGGTCATGGCCCAGCTGCATGGCATCCAGGCCGTAGTAGCCCGTGACCATGATGCCGCTGTCGTACAGCGCCATCTCGATGAGCCGGCCCTTGCCGGTGCGTTCGCGCCGGAACAGGGCCGCCAGCACGGCCTGGGCCGCGTACATGCCGGTCATCAGGTCCACCACGGCCACGCCGAACTTGAGCGGCGGCGTGCCAGCCTCGCCGTTGAGCGCCATGAGACCGGCCTCGCCCTGGATCACCAGGTCATAGCCGGGGCGCCTGGCCTCGGGGCCGCTGCTGTCGTAGCCGGCCACGGCGCAGTAGATCAGATCGGGCTTGATGGCCTTGAGCTGCTCGTAGCCCAGGCCCAGCTTCTCGGCGCCGCCGGTCTTGAAGTTGTGCACGACCACATCGAACTGCGCCAGCAGCTCATGGACGATCTTCACGCCCTCGGGCGTCTGCAGATCCAGCGTGATGGACCGCTTGTTGCGGTTCATGCTGTTGTAGTAGGTGGTCTCGGTCTTGCCGATGCGCATGCCCCAGTCGCGCGTGTCGTCGCCACGGCCCGGATGCTCGACCTTGACCACCTCGGCGCCGAAGTCGGCCAGCACCATGCCGCACAGCGGCCCCGCGAACACACGCGAGAGGTCTAGCACACGCACGCCCTCCAGCGGGAAGTCCATCTCCTGGTCCTGATCGGTATTGCTGTCGGCCATGTGCCTCGTCTCCTTGGAAAATCTTGCTCGTCTTGTCTTGTTGTATCAGGCCTTGCCGCGCAGCCCGGTGAAGTCGGCGACACGCTTGTCCAGAAAGGCGCCGATGCCTTCGCGCGACTCCTCGGTCTCCTGGGAACGCACCATGTACTGAGCCTCCAGCTCCAGCTGCTGCTCCAGCGTGTTGCGCGGCGCCTGGCGGCACAAGTCCTTGATGCGGGCCATGGCCTGCTCGGGGCCGCTGGCGATCTGCGCGGCCAAGGCCACGGCTTCGGCCTGGGCCTGCCCGGGCTCGGCCAGGCGGTTGACGGGCCCCAGGGCATGCAGGCGCTCGCCGCTGATGCGCTCGCCGGTCAGGCACAGCTCGGTCAGCACCTGGCGCGAGACAAACTCGGCCAGGAAAGCAGTGGCACCACCATCGGGCGTCAGCCCCACCTTGACGTAGGCCACCGAGAACACCGCATTTCTGGCGGCCACAAGCATGTCGCAGGCCAGGGCCAGCGACAGGCCCGCGCCCGCTGCCGCGCCTTCGACGGCCGCGACCACGGGCTTGGGAAAGTCGCGCACGAGGCGGATCAGGTCATGCAGTCCTTCGAGCTTGGCGCGGCGCTCCTCGATGGGCAGCTCACGGCGCCTGGCCAGTTGGCGCAGATCGCCGCCCGCACAGAAGTGGCCGCCCTCGCCCGTCAGCACCACAGCGCCCACGGCAGGGTCGCTGGCGGCGTCCCTCAACGCTGCGGTGACGGCTGCGTAGAACTCGGGCGACAGCGCATTGCGCGCCGCCACGTTGTTGTTGGACAGCACCAGCACCGCGCCTTCGCGGCGGGTCAGCAGGACTTGATTCGCTTCGGTCATGGCAGCGTTCCTTGGGTCAGTGTTGAGAGCCCAGCGCGATATAGCGCGACAGGTGATGGTCCTCGTCGCCGAACTGGTGGTCGATCATGACCAGCCGCTTGGCATAGTGGGCCAGGGGCAACTCCCAGGTCATGCCGATGCCGCCGTGCATCTGGATGCTTTCCTCGGCCACCAGGGTGCCGATGCGGCCGATGCTGTACTTGGCGGCCGACAGGGCCTTTTCGCGCGCCACGCGGTCCTCATCGCCGATGGCGGCGGCCGCATTGATCACGGCCGAGCGCGCCTGCTCCACCTCCAGCAGCAGGTCGGCCATGCGGTGCTGCAGGGCCTGGAAGCTGCCGATGGGCACGCCGAACTGCTTGCGTGTGCGCAGGTATTCCAGCGTCTGGTCCTTGGCCACATCCATGGCGCCCACGGCTTCGGCGGTCAGCGCCAGCAGCGCGTAGCCACTGATGCGCTCCAGCAGTGCCAGGCCCTGGCCTTCCTGGCCCAGCAGGGCCTCGGCGCCGACCTGCACCTTGTCCAGCACCAGCTCGGCCGCGCGGCCGCCTTCGATGCGGTTGTAGCCGCGCTTTTGGATGCCAGCCGCATTGCCGGGGACCAGAAACAGGCTGATGCCGGCCTCGTCATGCTGGCTGCCCGAGGTGCGGGCCGAGACCAGCAGCAGATCGGCCTTTTCGCCGAAGGCGACCACGCCCTTGGCGCCTTCGAGCACCCAGCCATCGCCCGAGCGGGTGGCGCGGGTGGCGACGTTGTTCAGCTCGTAGTGGCTGCCGGGCTCATCGTGGGCGAGCGCCGCGATGGTGGTGCCGCCAATGATGCCGGCCAGCTGCTCCTTTTGCACATCGCTGCCGGCCGCGACCAGGGCCTGGCCCACGACCAGGGCCCCCAGCAGCGGCTCGGCCACCAGGCCACGGCCCAGGCATTCAAAAACCACGCTGATGTCGAAACCCTGGCCGCCAAAGCCGCCGGCCTCTTCGGGGAACAGCGCGCCGATGGCGCCAATGTCCGCGAACTGGCCATACAGCAGCGGGCTGTGGCCTTCCTCGCCATAGGCGATGTGGTTGCGCGCCTCGATGGCGTACTGCTCGGAGACGAAGCGGTTGAGGCTGTCCGCCAGCATGCGGCGGTCTTCGGTGTGTTCGAAGTTCATGTTCCGTTTTCCTTGCCGGATCAGAGGCCCAGGATCATCTTGGAGATGATGTTTTTCTGGATTTCATTGGAGCCGCCGAAGATCGACAGCTTGCGGAAGTTGAAGTACGCAGCGGCAGCGGTGGCGGCAGCCGCATCGCCGATGGCGGGCTGGTCGTAGCCGGCCTGCAGGGCCTCCTCGATGAAGGGCGCGGCGTACGGTCCCATGGCGCGGCGCACCAGGGACAGGATTTCCTGGCGGATCTCGGTGCCACGGATCTTGAGCATGGAGCTTTCCGCACCCGGCACGCCGCCACCGGCCACGGCGGCGATCACGCGCAGGTTGGTGGTCTTCATGTTTTCCAGGTCGATCTCCACCTTGGCCAGGCGGGCCGCAAACAACGGATCCTGGGACAGGGGCTTGCCATTGCACAGCACACGGGAGGCAATCAGCTTGAGCTTTTCCAGGCCGGCCACCGAGAAGCCCACGCCCGCGATGTTGGTGCGCTCGTAGGTCAGCAGGTACTTGGCATAGGTCCAGCCCTTGTTCTCCTCGCCGACCAGATTCTCGGCAGGCACCTTGACGTCGGTGAAGAAGACTTCATTGACCTCGTGTTCGCCATCCAGCGTGATGATGGGGCGCACCTCCACACCGGGAGAGTTCATGTCCACCAGCAGGAAGCTGATGCCCTGCTGCGCCTTGGCCTCGCGGTTGGTGCGCACCAGGCAGAAGATCATGTTGGCATGCTGGCCCAGCGTGGTCCAGGTCTTCTGGCCATTGACGATGTAGTGATCACCATCGCGCACGGCGGTCGTCTTGACCGAGGCCAGATCCGAGCCCGATCCGGGCTCCGAATAGCCCTGGCACCACCAGTCGGCGCCGTTGAGGATGCGCGGCAGCCAGTGGGCCTTTTGCGCCTCGTTGCCGTACTTGATGAGCACGGGGCCGAGCATGCTCAGGCCAAAGGGCACGACACGCGGCGTGCCCGCCAGCGCGCACTCGTGCTCGAAGATGAACTTCTGCACCGCGCTCCAGCCCGGGCCGCCATGCTTTTCGGGCCAGTGATTGGCCAGCCAGCCGCGCTCATTGAGGATGGCATGCCAGCGCTCCATGTCCTGCTTGGTCAGCTGCAGCCCGTTCCTGACCTTGTGCGACAGGTCCTCGGGCAGCTTGTCCTTGAGGAAGGCGCGAACCTCGTCGCGGAAGGCCAGTTCTTCAGTCGTAAATTGCAAATCCATTGCTGTGTCCTCAATAAATTTCGAACAGGCCTGCAGCGCCCATGCCACCTGCGATGCACATGGTGACCACGCCCCACTTGACTGACGCGTCCCGTGCCTTGCGGCGCTGGCCTTCCAGCAGAATGTGGCCCGCCAGGCGCGCGCCCGTCATGCCGAAGGGATGGCCGATGGAGATGGCGCCGCCGTTGACGTTCAGGCGCTCATTGGGAATGCCCAGCTGGCGCTGGCAGTACAGGGCCTGGGAGGCAAAGGCCTCGTTGAGTTCCCACAGGTCGATGTCCTCGACCTTGAGGCCGTGGCGCGCCAGCAGCTTCGGGACGGCAAACACGGGGCCGATGCCCATTTCGTCGGGCTCGCAGCCGGCCACGGCAAAGCCTCGGAAAGCGCCCAGCGGCGACAGGCCCAGGCGCTCGGCCTGTTTGGCTTCCATCAGCACGCAGGCTGACGACCCATCAGACAGCTGCGAGGCATTGCCGGCCGTGATGAACTGGTCCGGGCCCTTGACGGGTTCGAGCTTGGCCAGGCCCGCCAAAGTGGTCGAGGCGCGGTTGCAGTTGTCCTGGGTGGCGACCACGTCGCGGTAGGTGATCTCGCCCGTGTCCTTGTTCTTGTCGGCCATGCGCGTGGCGCAGGCGATGATTTCGTCCTTGAACAGGCCGGCAGCCTGGGCCGCCGCCGTGCGCTGCTGGCTCTGCAGGGAAAAGGCATCCTGGTCCTCGCGGCTGATGCCGTAGCGGCGCGCCACGATGTCCGCCGTGTCGATCATGGCCATGTACAGGGCAGGCTTGTGTTCGACCAGCCAGGGGTCCATGTCGGTGGGCAGATTGTTGCCGGGGCGGATGCCCGAGATGGTCTCCACACCGCCCGCGATCATGGCGTCCACCCCTTCGGCCACGATGCGGCCCGCCGCAATCGCGATGGACTGCAGGCCCGAGGCGCAAAAGCGCGTGATGGTCGTGCCTGCAATGGACAGCGGCAGCCCGGCGCGCAGCACCGTCTGGCGGCCCAGGTTGCGGCCCTGGAAGCCGTCAGGATTGCCGCAGCCCAGGATCAGATCCTCGATCATGGCCGGGTCGATGCCGGAGCGCTCGACGGCAGCCTTGACCGAGAAGGCTGCCAGCTGGGCGGCGGGCGTGATGTTGAACTCGCCGCGGTGCGACTTGGTCAGGGGTGTGCGGGCAGTGGAAACGATGACGGCTTCGCGCATGGTCGGTCCTTGCTGGTCTCTGGAAAATCGTGGGGTCGGGCACGGCCCTGCCCGCTCTGCGTTGAACGGAGCGGGTCAAGGGCATGGCGCAGAACGCGGGGGCGGCTTAGGCTGCTTTATTCAGGCTGTCGAAATCGCGGCCTTCGGCCACCAGTTTTTCGAGCAGCGGCGCGGGCTTCCAGAACAGCGCGTCTTCCTTGGCGAATTCGCGGATGTCGGCCAGCACCTTGTCGAGCCCTTGCATGTCGGCCCACTTCATGGGGCCGCCACGGAAACGCGGAAAGCCATAGCCGGACAGGAAGGTCACATCGATGTCCAGCGGACGCAGGGCAATGCCCTCCTCCAGCACCTTGGCGCCCTCGTTGACCATGGCGGCCATGTAGCGGCGCATGATTTCATCAGGGGTGAACTGGCGCGGCGTCACGCCCTTTTTGGCGCGCTCGGCATCGACGATGGCCAGCACCTCGGGGTCGGGCTGGCCGACACGCGCACCCTGCGGGTACAGGTAAAAGCCCCGGCCCGTCTTCTGGCCGAACCAGCCGCGCTCGCAGATGCGGTCAGCGACCTCGACATAGCGGGCCTTGGGGTCGCGCGTGGCCGCGCGGCGCTTGCGCGTGGCCCAGCCGATGTCGCCGCCAGCCAGGTCGGTGACCTGGAACGGCCCCATGGGATAGCCGAAGCCGCGCACGGCCGCGTCGATCTCGTAAGGGCTGGCGCCGTCTTCCATGATGTAGTCGGCAGCCTGCTTGTACACGGCCAGAATGCGGTTGCCGATGAAGCCGTCGCAGACCCCGGCGCGCACAGGCACCTTCTTCATACGCTTGGCCAGCTCAAAGGCCGTGGTCACCACATCGGGCGAAACCTTGGCGGGCACCACGATCTCCAGCAGCTTCATGATGTTGGCCGGGCTGAAGAAGTGCAGGCCGATCACGTCCTGCGGGCGCGCGGTGGCGGCGGCGATGGCGTCGATGTCCAGGTAGGAGGTATTGGTCGCCAGCACGGCACCCGGCTTGCAGACGCGGTCCAGCTCCTTGAACACCGCCTTCTTGACTTCGAGGTCCTCGAACACGGCCTCGATCACCAGGTCCACGTCGCCGATGGCGTCGTACGAAATGCTGGGCGTGTAGCGGGCCATGATGGCGGCCTTGGCCTCCTCGGTCATTCGGCCCTTGGCGATCAGGCCGTTGTAGACTTTTTCCACATTGGCCTGGCCGCGCGCAATCGATTCGGCATCACGCTCGACCATGGTCACCGTCAGGCCCGCGTCCAGCGCAGAGACCGTGATGCCAGCGCCCATGGTGCCGCCGCCGATGACGGCAATCTTGGCGAAGTGGCGCGGCGCAGCGGCCTTGGCCTCGGGAATCTTGGCGGTTTCGCGCTCGGCAAAAAAGGCGTGGATGAGGCCCGCGCGCTGCGGGCTGTTCAGGCATTCCACGAACAGGGCGCGCTCCTTGGCGATGCCTTCGTCAAACGGCAGCTCCACGGCGGCGCGCACGCATTCCACGATCTTCAGCGGCGAGAACAGGCCACGGCTCTTCTTGGCAGTTTCGGCCGCCAGCGTATCGAGCGCGGCCAGGGCTGCGGCCTTGTCGGCGACTTCCAGGTCGCGCGTGCGGCGCGGTGCGGCACCGGCAGCCAGCAACTCGTTGGCATAGGCCAGGCCAGCGGCCGTGGCATCGGCAGCCTCCACCAGCTTGTCAACCAGGCCGGCAGCCAGCGCGGCCTTGGCCGACAGGTGCTTGCCCGTCAGCATCAGATCGGCTGCCGCCTCGGCGCCCATCAGGCGCGGCGCGCGCTGCGTGCCGCCAGCGCCGGGCAGCAGGCCCAGGTTGACCTCGGGCAGGCCCAGCTTGGCGGCCGGCAATGCGATGCGGTAATGGGCAGACAGGGCGACCTCCAGGCCGCCGCCCAGGGCCGGGCCATGGATGGCAGCCACCACGATCTTGCTGGAGCCTTCCAGGCGGTTGAGCACTTCGGGCAGCGAGGGCGGCATGGCCGGCTTGCCGAATTCGCGGATATCAGCGCCGGCAATGAAGGCTTTACCCTCCCCCACGATCAGCACGGCACGCACGGCAGCATCGGCCTCGGCCTGCTCCACGGCAGCCAGCAGGCCGGCGCGCACGGCGTGGCCCAGGGCGTTGACGGGAGGGTTGTTGATGCTGACCACCAGCACCTCGCCATCACGGCGGGTCTGGACCACGGAAGCCTGGGCTTGATCGCTCATCTGCATGTCTCCGAACGGATTTTTTTACGAGAAGCGATCATTCTTGCCACGACAATGGTTCTTTACAATCCCATGAATCATTGACAGACTGTAAAAAAAACTTTGACAGTTTTGAACACCCTCTGAGGCGCTTGTGCGCCTTCCCCCCGTGGCACGGCGCCTCTCTGCTTGCTTCGCAAGGGAGGGGGGCGACAGCCTCGGTGCGGGGCGGCGCGGCCGGCGTAGGCCCTTCCTCGCTGCCCCTGGCTTTGGAGCGCGCCAGTTTCATAGGCTGTGGGCGAAGCAAAGTATCTGGACATACCTATGGACCTGAATTCGCTGACGCTGCTGGTGGAGATCATCGACAGCGGCAATCTGAGCCAGGCGGCGCGCAAGCTGAAGATGACGCGGGCCAATGTGAGCTATCACCTGACGCAGCTGGAAAAATCGGTGGGGGTGCAGCTGGTGCGGCGCACCACGCGGCGCATGGAGCCGACCGAGGTGGGCATGCGGCTGTACGAGCATGGCCGCACCATCCAGAACGAGATGCTGTCCGCGCGTGAAACGATTACCTCGCTGGGACAGGGTATGGCGGGCCGCGTGGGCCTGAGCGTTCCCAGCGGCTACGGCGAAATCGTGATGAGCGACTGGCTGATCGAGTTCAAGCGGCTGTATCCGGCCATCGTGCTCGATGTGCTGTTCGAAAACCGCGCCGACCACCTGCGCGACGAAGTGGATATCGCCATCCGCGTGATCCAGGAGCCGCCGCTGTCAGTGATCGCGCGCAGCCTGGGCGATGTGCGCTATGTCGCCTGCGCCTCGCGCGAGTATGCCGCGCAGCACGGCCTGCCGACCACGCTCTACGAGCTGCGCAACAGCCCGCTGATCACGGCAGGCGTGATGGGGCGGCAGCTGCGCCTGTCGGCCTACCAGGGGACAGAGCGCCAGGAGGTGCTGCTGGCGCCCACCATGATCTCGGAGCACTTCCCCTTCCTGCGCCAGGGCATCCTGGCCGGGCTGGGCGTGGGACTGGTGCCCGATTATGTGGTGCAGGACAAGGTGGCCAGCGGCGAGGTGCTGCTGACCCTGCAGGAATACCGCCTGAGCATCTTCGGCACCCACATGTACCTGCTGTACCTGCCCGACCGCCATCAGACGCGGGCCGTGCGCACCTGCATCGACTTTCTGCTGGCCAAGGCAGGCCAGGGCCGCAGCGGCGCCGCGCCGGACTGACTCAGCGGTGGTACCAGCCGCCCGGACGGTGGTACCAGCCGCGCGGGCCATGCTCCCAGGCATGGGGGCGCCAGGCATAACCAGGGCGCGGCGGCACGGCCCAGTAGCCAGGGCGCCAGGCATAGCGGCCGGAGCTCCAGCCCCAACTGCCGGCAATCCAGATATGCGCCGGGGAAGGCGCCACCGTGATGACCTCGGCCTGCATCGGCGGCGGCGCCATGGGCGCGTAGACCACCTCGCCCACGGGGGCCACGGGATGGGCTGGCGCTACCACGCACCCTGTCAGTGCTGCCGCAGCGGCAGCCAGCACCAGGGCCGGTACTACCAGGCGTCGGCCCGGCGATTGAATCGATAGAGACTTCACGATGTGCTCCTGGCCGCGCTTGCGGCAGCCATGACCATACAACGCAAAAGCCCCTGCCATGTGTTGACAGGGGCTTGTGAAGCTGAGGTAAAGATCCCCAGCATCCCATCTCGGCCAGAAGCCTGGCGCTTACAGATTCTGGGCGTTTTGCAGTGCAGCGATACGCTCTTCGATCGGCGGGTGCGTCGAAAACAGCTGGCCGATGCCACCGGCAATGCCCATGGCGGCCACGCTCTTGGGCAGCTCGCCGGGGGCCATGCCGCCCAGGCGGGCCAGGGCGTTGACCATGGGCTGCTTGCGGCCCATGAGCTGGGCGGCGCCCGCATCGGCGCGGAACTCGCGCTGGCGCGAGAACCAGGCCACGATGATGGCGGCCAGGAAGCCCAGCACAATGTCCAGCACGATGGTGGTCACGTAGTAGCCGATGCCGGGGCCCGAGCTGTTTTCGTCATTCTTGCGCAGGAAGCTGTCCACGGCATAGCCGATGACGCGCGACAGGAAGACCACGAAAGTGTTCATCACGCCCTGGATCAGGGTCATGGTCACCATGTCGCCGTTGGCGATGTGGGCCACTTCGTGGCCGATCACGGCCTCGACCTCTTCGCGGGTCATGCCTTCGAGCAGGCCCGTGGAGACGGCAACCAGGGCCGAATTCTTGAACGCGCCGGTGGCAAAGGCATTGGGCTCGCCCTCATAGATGCCGACCTCGGGCATGCCGATGCCGGCGCGCTCGGCAAAGCCGCGCACGGTGTTGACGATCCAGGCCTCGTCGGCGTTGCGCGGCTCGTTGATCACGTGCACGCCCGAGCTCCACTTGGCCAGGGGCTTGGAAATCAGCAGCGAGATGATGGCGCCGCCAAAGCCCATGATGAAGGCGAAGCCCAGCAAGGCCCCCAGATTGAGGCCATTGGACGTGAGGAATCTATTGACGCCCAGCAGGCTGGCGACGATGCCCAGCACCACCACGACGGCGACGTTGGTCAGCAGGAAAAGTACGATGCGTTTCATCAGTGGGTTCTCCACAAGGTGGGGAAAAGGGGATACAGGCCCTACAGCGTTGAAAAGTAAGGGCCGGTCCGGCGGTTTTCAAGCCGGGTCCTGCGCCGTGGCCATCCCTTGTTGTGCTGCTTGTACGGAACGGGGCGCGCGGAATACGAGAGAGTCATCATAGAAGGAAAAGTTCTCGTTTTCGTGGCACCAGCCCGGTACCCCCAGGACCGGCAAAGGCGCGAACGGCTTGCGCGCCAGCGCCTCGGCCTGCAGCCACGGGCTGTCGGCCAGCCAGGCATCGATGTCCTCCCAGCCCGCATCGGCGCGCAGGCGTGCATCCGCACCATCGGTGGGCACGCACAGCACATGGGCCGTGATGGGCTTGCGCGGCTGCACCAGCTTTTCGAGCAGCGCATGGCCGATGGGCAGCAGCCGCGCCTGGTGCCACAGCGCGCGCTGCCCGACAAAAACCGCATGCCAGCGCCGGTGCCTGAGCGCCTCGCACAGCGCAGCCGGCGCCAGCAGCAGGGCGCCGTTCTCGTCCAGCACGGTGATGGCATCGCGCAGCGGGCCACGCTGCCCGCCCACGCCCTGCGCCAGAATGGCGCCCGCCTGCAACGCATTGCAGCGCTGCTTGACCTCGGGCCAGCGCAGCCAGATCAGTCCATTGAAAAAATCATGCAGGTTGTCGCGCGTGGGAATGCAGCGCGTCTCGAAGATGAACTGCTCGTAGGCCATGCCTGCGGGCAGATCGTCCTGGGGCACAAAGCGCCAGGGCAGTGCCGCGTCATCCGCCAGTTGATGCAATGCCTGCCACACGGGCAGGCCCTGCGCCAGCAGGGCACAGGCCGCCCTGCCCTGCGTGCGCAGTCCGTGCAGCCAGGGCGCCTGCCAGTCGATGGCAGCAGACGCCAGAGGCAGCGCCTGCGCCATCGGGCTCAGGCCTGCTCCAGCTTCCAGGGCAGCGCCTCGCCCGCGCGCAGGGGCTTGAGCTGGGCTTCACCGAAGGCAAAGCTGTCGGGCGGCGTCCAGCTTTCGCGTGCCAGGGTGATGGTGCCGGTGTTGCGCGGCAGGCTGTAGAAGTCCGGGCCATTGAAGCTGGCGAAGGCTTCGAGCTTGTCCAGCGCGCCGGCCTTGTCGAAGACTTCCGCGTACATCTCGATGGCGGCGTGCGCGCTGTAGCAGCCGGCGCAGCCTGTGGCGTGCTCCTTGAGGTGGGCGGCGTGCGGCGCGCTGTCCGTGCCCAGGAAGAACTTGGCCAAGCCGCTGGTGGCCGCCTCGACCAAGGCCAGACGGTGGGTTTCGCGCTTGAGCACCGGCAGGCAGTAGTAGTGGGGACGGATGCCGCCCGTGAAGATGGCGTTGCGGTTGAACAGCAGGTGCTGGGGCGTGATGGTGGCTGCCACGAAGCGGTCAGCGGCGGTCACGTACTGTGCAGCCTCGCGCGTGGTGATGTGCTCGAAGACGATCTTGAGTTCGGGGAAGTCGCGGCGCAGCGGGATCAGGTGCTGGTCGATGAAGGCGGCCTCGCGGTCGAACAGATCGATGTCGCTGCTGGTGACTTCACCATGCACCAGCAGCAGCAGGCCTTCGCGCTGCATGGCTTCGAGCGTGGGATAGATCTTGCGCAGATCGGTCACGCCGTGGTCGCTGTTGGTGGTGGCGCCGGCCGGGTAGAGCTTGCAGGCCACGACGCCCGCAGCCTTGGCGCGCACGATTTCCTCGGGCGGCAGGTTGTCGGTGAGGTACAACGTCATCAAGGGCTCGAAAGCCACACCCGGCGGCACGGCGTCGAGGATGCGCTGCTTGTAGGCCAGGGCCTGCTCGGCAGTGGTCACCGGCGGCTTGAGGTTGGGCATGATGATGGCACGCGCGAACTGCGCGGCCGTATGCGGCACCACGCTGCGCATGGCTTCGCCATCGCGCACGTGCAGGTGCCAGTCATCGGGTCGGGTGATCGTGAGGGTGTCGAGGGGTGCGGTCATGGTGCGCTATTGTCCCATCGCCGACTGGGCGGCGTCTGGCGCGCCTGCAAACCGCACGGGCTAATCGGCCACGATGCCGATCCGGCGCACCACGGCGCCGTAGCGCGCCAGGCGTTCGGACATCATCTGCTCGAATGCCGCCGGGCTCATCTCCTCGGGCACGAATACGCCGCGCTCCTGAAGGCTGGCGGCCATGGCGGGCGCTGTCGCAGCCTGGCGTATGGCCCGGTGCAGCGTCTGGACGATGGCCGGCGGCGTGCCGGCCGGCGCGGATAGGCCGGTCCATGAGCTCAGGTTGATCTGGGGGTGGCCGACCTCGGCCAGCGTGGGAAGATCGGGCAGTTGCGCCACGCGCCGCTCGGAAGCCACAGCCAGTGCGCGCACCTTGCCAGGCGGGATGTAGGGCAGCATGGAGATGAGATTGCTGAGAAACACCTGCACCTCGCCGCCCAGCAGGGCCGTCATCAGCTGCGAGCCGCCCCGGTAGGGCACGTGGACGATGTCGAGGCCCGCATCCGCCTTGAAGATCTCCGTGTCCAGCTGGCTCATGCTGCCCGTGCCGCTGCTGCCGTAATGCAACTGGCCGGGGTGCGCTTTCACATAGGCGACGAACTCCCCGAAACTCCTGGCCGGCACGCTGGGATGCACGACCAGCACATTGGGCAGGCGCCCCAGCAGGGCGATGTTCTCGAAATCCTTGACAGGGTCGTAGCCGATCCTGGGCTGGGTCAGCGGGTTGGCCAGATGGCTGCTTTGCGAGGATGCGACCAGCGTGTAGCCATCCGGTCTGGCGCGCGCCACGTGCAGGGCGCCGACCGAGCCGCCCGCGCCGGGGCGGTTCTCGACCACGATGGGCACGCCCAGAATCGCGGACAGGGGGTCGGCATACTGGCGCACCATCGCATCGACGGAGCCGCCGGGCGGGAAAGGCACGACGATGGTGATCTGGCGCGCGGGATAGTGCTCCTGCGCCAGCGCGGCCCAGGGCGCCAGTCCCAGGCACAGGCCAGCGCCGAGCAGGCGGCGCCGGCCGGGGGGGCGGCCAAGGGCCTGGGTGGCGGGGATCAACGGGGTCACTTGCATGATTTCCTCCTTGAAAAACATGTCAGGTGCGTGCCGCACACGCCCGGGCTTGCCACAGGCCCCTGGCCGGGCTCCAGGGGCTGCGCGGCTTACTCGGCCACGATGCCGACCTTGCGCACCACCTCGCCAAAGCGCACCAGGCGCTCGGACATCATCTTCTCGAACGCGGCAGGGCTCATCTCCTCGGGCACGACCACGCCGCGCTCCTTGAGGTTGGCGACCATGGCCGGCGCAGTCGCGGCCTGGCGCACGGCCTTGTGCAGGGCCTGGACGATGGCCGGCGGGGTGCCAGCGGGCGCGGCAATGCCGGTCCACGAGCTCATGTTGAGCTGCGGATAGCCGACCTCGGCCAGGGTGGGCACATCGGGCAGCATGGGCAGGCGCTGCTCGGAGGCCACGACCAGCGCGCGCACCTTGCCCGACTGCACATGGGGCAGCATGAAGACCAGGTTGTCGAGGATGAACTGCACCTCGTTGCCGATGGCCGCCGTCACCAGCGGCGAGCCGCCCCGGTAGGGAATGTGCGTGGCGAAAATGCCCGTGGCAGCCTTGAGCATTTCCACGTTCAGCTGGCCCATGCTGCCGATGCCGGCGCTGCCGTAGTTGACTTGGCCGGGGCGCTTTTTCACGTACTCGATGAACTCCTGGAAGTTCTTCACCGGCAGGCTGGAATGCACCATCAGCGCATTGGGCTGGCGGCCCAGGATGGCGATGTTCTCGAAGTCCTTGATGGGGTCGTAGCCGATCTTGGGCTGGGTCAGCGGGTTGGCCAGATGGCTGCTTTGGGAGGAGACGACCAGGGTGTAGCCATCGGCCTTGGAGCGCGCCACATACTGGGTGCCGACCGAGCCGCCCGCGCCGGGGCGGTTCTCGACCACGATGGGCACGCCCAGAATGCGCGCCAGAGGCTCTGCGTACTGGCGGCCCATGATGTCCACCGAGCCGCCGGGCGGAAACGGCACCACCAGCGTGATCGGACGCGACGGGTACTTGTCATCGGCATGCGCGGCCAGCGGCGCCAGCGCAGACAGGCCAGCCAGGCCAAGGCCCGCGCCCAGCAGTGCGCGGCGGGTGGAAAGGGAAGCGTTCACGGACACGTTTTTCATGGAGACCAGCGGAATCAGGGGTGATCGAAAATGGCAAGCGCCACGGCCTGCGCGCGCGGCACCAGCGTGGCCAGCTCGCAGTACTCGCGCTCGGTATGGGGGTGGCCGCCCACGGGGCCGGTGGCGCACAGCGTGGGCACGCCCACCGAGGCGGTCAGGCCGCTGTCGGCCGCGCCGCCGGTGAATTCACCCTGCACGTCAAAGCCCAGCGATTGCGCGCCGCGCCGGTACAGCTGCAGCAGCGCATCGGGCGTGGGCGACATGGGCAGGGTGCGGCGCACGGCAGTGATGCGGCCCTGGGTGCGGGGCACAGACTCCTCCTCGACGATGGCGCGGATGCGCTCCATCAGCGCATCGGGGTCGGTCTCGGCCATGTAGCGCACATCGAGTTCGGCCTTGGCGTGGGGGGCGACCATGTTGGGCACGATGCCTCCCTGCAGCACGCCCACATTGGTGGTCGTGCCCGTGGCGGGATCGGTGAGCGCGTGCAGCGCCAGCAGCTTGCGCGCCATGGCTTCGAGCGCGCTGGCACCGGCCGCATGGTTGATGCCGGCGTGCGCGGCCACGCCCTGGACCTCGAACTCCACGGCCATGGAGCCCTTGCGGCTGGTCACCAGATTGCCGCTGACCCGGCCTGGCTCGGCATTGAAGACAGCGCGCGCGCCGCGTACCGTGTCCATGATGGTCTGGCGCGTGGCCGGCGAGCCGATCTCCTCGTCGCAGGAAAAGAACAGCCTGAGCGGCGCGCGCAGGCCGCCGCAGCGCGCAAAGGCCTCGGCCACGAAAACATTGAGCACCAGGCCCGACTTCATGTCCGCCACGCCCGGGCCGTAGGCACGGCCATCTTCCACACGGAAGGGACGCCGCGCCACAGTCCCCGCCGGGAAGACGGTGTCCATGTGGCCCATGAGAAAAATGGGCGCCGCCCCGGCCTGGCCTTGTCCGGCAGGGCCAGGCACATCGGCATGCAGCAGCACGCCATAGCCGGGCACGGGCTCGAAGCGCACGTCAATGCCTGCTGCCTGCAGCCTGCCGCGCAGCGCCTGGGCCACGGCCAGAATGCCGGCTTCATCACGGCTGCCGCTGTCGATATCGACGATGGTCTGCAACAGGTCTTGCATGGCCTGCTGCTGACCACCCAGCCAATCGAGCAATCGCGTGCGCTGCTGCGCACGGCTTTCGTCGGGGTTATCCTGCACGGTTGAAATCTCCGGAAGTCCATGCGTTATTGCATGCCTGATCCCATTTTGCAATATTCATTTCACAAAAGGAAATCAATGAAATCAACATTGCAAAACACCGTGCGATTGCTGCCACAGCGTCTGGCGCAGCAAAGCGCCGAACTGACCGCCAGCGAGCAGACACTGGCCCAGACCCTGGGCAGCGACTACCCCCATGCCGTGCTCGAATCGGCCACGGCGCTGGCAGCGCGCACGGGCACCAGCACATCCACCGTGGTGCGCCTGTTCGCCAAACTGGGCTATGCCAGCTATGCCGAAGTCCAGCGCGAAGCGCGCGGCGAAGTCACCGCCCTGCTGCAGACGGCCGCGCAACGCGCGCCCGTCACCTTGGGCACCCGGCGCAGCGTGCGCGAATGCCTGGACGATGCGCTGCTGCAGGACCAATACAACCTCCAGGCCACACGCGAGGGGCTGGACGCAGCCGCCTTCGAAGCCATGGCACAGTTGCTGGCGCGCGAAGGGCCAGGGCGCGTGTTCGTGCTGGCCCAGCTCAACAGCGCGCCGGTATCTGCCTGGCTGGCACTGCACCTGAACATGTGCCGCCCTGGCGTGCAGGAGCTGGATGTGGGCGCCATCCAGCCGATTGACCAGTTGCTGTGGGTCGGCCCGCAGGATGTGCTGCTGGTCTTCAGCATCAGCCTGTACTCCAGCGGCACCACCGAGCTGGCGCAGCGCTTTCGCGCAGCGGGAGGGCAGGTGCTGGCCATCACCGACAGCCCGGCGGCGCCCCTGGTGCCGCTGGCCCACTACTGGCTGCAGGTGCGCACGGCCAATGCATCGCCCTTTCACTCCTACACGGCGGCGTTCTTCCTGTGCAATGCGCTGGTCTCGGCCGTGGCCCAGCTGCGCCATGCCAGCCTGCCCGAGACGCTGGCGCGGCGCGATGCGCTGTGGCAGGAGTTCGAGCACCAACTGATCCGGCCGCAGCAGCGCACGGCGGCGGGCGCGCGTCGCGGCAGGCCGCGCAAGCCATGAAAAAGGGCGCCGAAGCGCCCCTGGTGCCGGGTGGCACGCCTTGCGGCGGACCACTCAGTGCTGCAGGATCTTGTTGAGGAAATCCTTGGTACGGGGCTGGCGCGCATCGGGGTTGCCGAAGAACTCCTGCTTGGAGCAGTCCTCCAGGATCTTGCCGCCCACGTCCATGAAGATCACGCGGTTGCTGACCTTGCGCGCAAAGCCCATTTCGTGGGTCACGCACATCATGGTCATGCCCTCGTTGGCCAGGCCCACCATCACGTCCAGCACTTCGCCGACCATTTCGGGGTCCAGCGCCGAAGTGGGCTCGTCGAACAGCATGACGATGGGGTCCATCGACAGCGCACGCGCAATGGCCACGCGCTGCTGCTGGCCGCCCGACAGCTGGCCGGGGAACTTGTCCTTGTGCGCCGTCAGGCCCACGCGGTCCAGCATCTTGAGGCCACGCTTTTTGGCGTCGTCCGGGTTGCGGCCCAGCACCTTGATCTGGGCGATGGTCAGGTTGTCGGTCACCGACAGATGGGGGAACAGCTCGAAGTGCTGGAACACCATGCCCACCCGGCTGCGCAGCTTGGGCAGGTCGGTCTTGGGATCATGCACGGCCACGCCGTCCACGAAGATCTCGCCCTTCTGGAAAGGCTCCAGCGCGTTGATGGTCTTGATCAGCGTGGACTTGCCGGAGCCGGAGGGTCCGCAAACCACCACCACCTCGCCCTTCTGGATGCTGGTGGAGCAGTCGGTCAGCACCTGGTAGCTGCCATACCACTTGGAAACGTTCTTGAGTTCAATCATTGCAATGCCTCAAATGGGGTGCTCAACGGATGATGGCGATCTTCTTGTGCAGGCGCTTGACTGCCCAGGACAGCGAATAGCACAGCACGAAGTAGGTCACGCCAGCGGCCAGATAGGCCTCGATGGGACGGCCATAGTTCTTGCCGGCCACCTCGAAGCCCTTGAGCATGTCGTAGGCACCGATGGCGTAGACCAGCGACGTATCCTGGAACAGGATGATGGTCTGGGTCAGCAGCACCGGCAGCATGTTGCGGAAGGCCTGGGGCAGCACCACGAGGCGCATGTTCTGGCCATAGGTCATGCCCAGAGCCTGGCCCGCGAAGATCTGGCCGCGCGGGATGGACTGGATGCCCGCGCGCATGATCTCGCTGAAGTAGGCCGCCTCGAAGGCGATGAAGGTAATGATGGCCGAAGCCTCGGCGCCGATGGGGCGTCCGATGAGCATGGGCATCAGCAGGAAGAACCACAGGATCACCATCACCAGCGGAATGGAGCGCATGCCGTTGACATAGATGGTGGCGGGCACGTCCAGCCACTTCTTGCCCGACAGGCGCATCAGCGCCAGCAGCGTGCCGAAGAACACGCCGCCCAGCGTGGCGATGATAGTCAGCGTGATGCTGAAGTACAGGCCCTTCAGCACAAAGTTGCTGAACAGGTCCCAGGTGAAGAACGACCAGTCGATTTGCAGGTTCATGTCAATGTCCTCCGCCGCTGGCAGCGATCAGGCCGGGAACGCGCGAACGCTTCTCGATGAAGGCCATGATGCGGTTGATGGCAAAGGCGGAAACCACGTACAGGCCGGTGACGGCCAGATAGATTTCGACACCGCGCGAAGTCTCTTCCTGGGCCTGCATGGCGAACATGGTCAGCTCGGCCACGGACACGGCAAACGCCACGGACGAGTTCTTGAACACGTTCATGGTCTCGCTGGTCAGCGGCGGGATGATGATGCGAAACGCCATCGGCAGCAGCACATAGCGGTAGTACTGGAACGTGGTGAAGCCCAGCGCCATGCCCGCGTAGCGCTGGCCGCGCGGCAGCGCCTGGATGCCCGAGCGCACCTGCTCGGCAATACGCGCCGAGGTGAAGCAGCCCAGTGCCAGCACCACGAGCACAAAGCCCGGCAGGGACTTCATGACGGGGAAGATGGACGGCACCACGTGGTACCACATGAAAATGTGCACCAGCAGCGGAATATTGCGAAACAGCTCGACCCAGGCATTGCCCAGCCGCACGATCCAGGGCCGGTCGGGCAGCGTGCGCAGCGTGCCCACCAGCGACCCGATGATCAGCGCGATCAGCAGGGACAGCAGCGATACGGAAATGGTCCAGCCCCAGGCCGACAGCATCCAGTCAAGGTAGGTGATATCGCCGTTCTTGCCGAAGCAGCTCTGGCCAACCTCTTGGGTGATGGTGTCCTGGCAGAACACCTGCCAATCCCAACTCATAGGAGCACCTCTTTATTCAAGTTCTCGAAACCGCGCAGCCGCAAGCGGGCGGCTGCGCAACAAAAAACGCCCCTTCCAACCGCATGGCAGAAGGGGCGGCATACGGCTGAGGCTTACTTGACTTCGTAGGACTCCATCGGCTTGTCGTTGGGGTGTGCCCAGGCTTCCTTGGTGGCATCGGACAGCGGCAGGCCCACCTTCACGTTGGCCGGCGGAATCGGCTGCAGGAACCACTTGTCATAGAGCTTGGCCAGCGAGCCGTCGGCAATCTGGCGCTTGATGGAGTCATCCACGGCCTTCTTGAAGGCGGGGTCGTCCTTGCGCAGCATGCAGGCGATGGGCTCGACCGACAGGGTTTCGCCAACGATCTTGTAGTCGGCAGGCGCCTTGGACTTGGAGATGTTGGCGGCCAGGATGGAGCCGTCCATGATGAAGGCGTCGGCACGGCCGGTTTCCAGCATCAGGAAGCTGTCGGCATGGTCCTTGCCCATGACTTCCTTGAAGGTCAGGCCATCTGCGCGCTTGTTCTTGCGCAGGGTCTGCACCGAAGTGGTGCCCGTCGTGGTCACGAGGGTCTTGCCGTTGAGGTCCTTGATGCCGGTGATGCCGGAGTTGGCCTTGGTGGCGATGCGCACTTCTTCCACATAGGTGGTCACGGCAAAGGCCACTTCCTTCTGGCGGGCCAGGTTGTTGGTGGTCGAGCCGCACTCGATGTCCACCGTGCCATTGGTCACCAGCGGGATGCGGTTCTGCGAGGTCACGGGCTGGTACTTGATCTCCAGCTTGGACAGGCCCAGCTGCTTCTGGATGTCGGCCAGCACACGCTCGCCCATCTCGGTATGGAAACCCACGTACTTGCCATTGCCCAGCGTGTAGCCCAGGCCCGAGGACTCGCGCACACCCAGCGTCACGGCGCCGGAGGACTTGATCTTGGCCAGGGTGTCATTGGCCTGGGCGAAAGCGCTGCCTGCTGCCAGTGCAGTCACGGCGATGGCCAACAAATGCTTCTTCATAGGGGTCTCCTGAGATGAGAACAAAAACAGTCTTGGTGAGGACGGTCGAGCTGCCTTGTGGGCTGGCTCTCGCTGTCAACGATGTGGCACATATTGTGCAATCACGGACAGCGCTACCGCATCGATGCGTGCTAGGGCTTTCCTGCACGTCAGTCTGGTTCAGACAAGCAACTGCCGTGCCACCGCACGGCCTGCGTACCTGACAAACCTTGCTGACGGGCTTGCGCACGGCATGGTTGCTGTGCGCGCACTCTAATGCCTTGTCTGGGAGCGCAGCCAATGCCGTTTGCAAAAGGCCTTATGCATGACATGCATAATAGGTGTTTACCCTAGACATAACCCGATCACCGACGCGGGCTCTCCGGGCAACAAAAAGGGGCTTTGCAGCCCCTTTTTCGTTCATGCGCGGTATCCGCGCGGCTCAGCCCACGCTTTCGCCCTGCTCCAGCAGGAAGTTCCACAGGGCTCCGGCCACTCCCTGAGGGGCCTCCTTGCTGGCGGGCTTTTCACGGTAGGCGCGCACCTCCATGTCCATGCGAAAGCCGGTATCCCCCGTGGGTGCGGCGCTGACCAGGCGGCCTGCCTCCAGCTCATTGCGCACGGCGCTGTATGGCAGAAAAGCCACGCCATGGCCTTCGAGCGCCATGGCCTTGAGGCCCTCGGCCATATCGGTTTCGTAGATGCGCTCCAGATGCACGGCCTCGCCCGACTCCTTGAGGATGAGTTCGGTCACACGCCCCAGATAGGCGCCGGGCGCGTAGCCCAGGAAAGGCAACGGCTGGCCCTGGCGTCCGGGCAACTGGTGCAGCGGCAGGCCATCGGCGTCCGGTTTGGCATAGGGCGCCAGCACCTCACGCCCCAGGCTGACCATCTCGTAGCGCGCGGGATCGAGCTGGAAGGGCTGCGAAGGATGGAAGTAGGCGATCAGCAGGTCGCAGCCGCCTTCGACCAGGCGCATCACGGCGTCATGCACATTGAGCGCGAACAGCCGGCTGCGGAACGGCCCGAACTTGGCCTGCACGCTGGAGACCCAGTTCGGGAAGAAGGTGAAGGCCAGGGTGTGCGGCACGGCAAAGCCCACCATGCCCTTGCCCGCGCTGACATGGGCGCGCAGCATGGTGCGCGTGCTCTGCAGCGACTGCAGCATCTCCAGCGCCTGGTCGTACATGGTCTTGCCCGCCGCAGTGAGCCGTGTCGGGTAGGAGCTGCGGTCCACCAGATCCGTGCCGGCCCAGGCTTCCAGCGCCTGGATGCGGCGCGAGAAAGCGGGCTGGGTCACATGGCGCAGCTGGGCCGAACGGCTGAAGCTGCGGGTTTCAGCCAGGCTGACGAAATCTTCTAGCCATTTGGTTTCCATGGCCGCCATTATCCATGGCTCCCCCCGGCAGCGGCTGCGCCGGCCGTGGCGCCAGCGCGATGCGCCACACTGCGCAAACCCCCATCTGGTGCACCACGCAGATGCGCAGATAATGGGGCCGCGCCGCATTTACCCAATGTGACCTTCCCATCACGGCCCACGGCACACGACGCCGGACAAGCTCAGTGACTGCATCTGCCCCGCCATGTGTACTTTTCTGACTCCCCGCGTCCATGTCATCCCCTCCCACCGAAAACGGCGCTGCTGAAGCGCCATCGCAGCAGGACGAGCCGCGCTCGCTGCGCATCGAGGACTGGCTCACCGTGGCGATCATGGCCCTGCTGGCCCTGATCACCTTCGCCAATGTGCTGGTGCGCTATTTCACCTCCTCCTCCTTCGCCTGGACCGAGGAAATCTCGGTCTTCCTGATGATCCTGCTGGCCATGGTCGCGGGCTCGGCCGCCGTGGCGCGCAACGCCCACATCCGCATCGAATACTTCGCCGACAGCGGCAGCGCGCTGCGCCGCCAGCGCCTGGCGCGCTTTGGCACGCTGATGGTGGCCCTGCTGTTCGCCGTGATTGCCGCACTGAGCGTGCGCGTGGTCTGGGACGACTACCGCTTCGAGGAAACCTCGCCCGGCATCGGCGTGCCGCAGTGGTGGTACTCGATGTGGCTGCCCATCTGCTCGGCGCTGATCACGGCGCGGGCGCTGCAGCTGTTCAAGCGCCAGGGCCGCCCCGGCGCCTTCGATGACGCCCCTCTGGAGAAGGCGCCATGATCGCGACGCTGCTGTTCATTGCTTTCCTGGGCCTGATGTTCCTGGGCGTGCCCATCGGCGCCGCCCTGGGCCTGGCCGGCGCGGCCGCCATCGCCCTGGCCAGCCCCGACACACAGTGGTTCGGCCTGCTGGCCGTGCCCCAGAATTTCTATGCCGGCCTGGGCAAGTACCCGCTGCTGGCCATCCCCATGTTCGTGCTCGTGGGCTCGATCTTCGACCGATCCGGCGTGGCGCTGCGGCTGGTGAACTTCGCCGTGGCCATCGTCGGCCGTGGCCCCGGCATGCTGCCGCTGGTGGCCATTGCCGTGGCCATGTTCCTGGGCGGCATCTCCGGCTCGGGCCCGGCCAACGCGGCCGCCGTGGGCGGCGTGATGATCGCGGCCATGAGCCGCGCCGGCTATCCGGGCAGCTTCTCGGCCAGCGTGGTCGGCGCAGCCGCCGCCACCGACATCCTGATCCCGCCGTCCGTGGCCTTCATCATCTACTCCGTTCTGGTGCCCGGCGCCTCGGTGCCTGCGCTGTTTGCAGCCGGCATGGTGCCCGGCATCCTGGCCGGTGTGGCGCTGATCGTGCCGGCCGTCTGGATGGCACGCAAGCACCGGATGGGCGCGCTCGAAGCCTCCATGCCGCGCCCGCCTTTCTGGCGCAGCCTGCGCGAAGCCTCCTGGGGCCTGGCCGCTCCCGTACTGATTCTGGGTGGCATGCGCGCGGGCTGGTTCACTCCCACCGAAGCGGCCGTGGTTGCCGTGTTCTACGGCCTGTTCGTCGGCATGGTGATCCACCGCACCATCACGGTGCGCGACCTCTACCCCATCCTGCGCGAAGCGGGCGAGCTGTCGGCGGTCATTCTGCTGGTGGTGTCGCTGGCCGGCATCTTCGCCTTCTCGCTGTCCACGCTGGGCGTGATCGATCCCGTGGCGCAGGCCATCGTGAACTCGGGCCTGGGTGAATACGGCGTGATGGCGCTGCTGATCCTGCTGCTCATCACCGTGGGCATGTTCCTGGACGGCATCTCCATCTTCCTGATCTTCGTGCCGCTGCTGCTGCCCATCATGCAGCACTATCAGTGGGACCCGGTCTGGTTCGGCGTCATCCTCACGCTCAAGGTGGCCCTGGGCCAGTTCACGCCGCCGCTGGCCGTGAACCTCATGGTCTCGTGCCGCATCGCGGGCGTGCGCATGGAATCCACTGTGCGCTGGGTCGGCCCCATGCTGCTGGCCATGTTCCTGGTGATGGTCGCCGTCATCGCCTTCCCGCAACTGGCGCTGTGGCTGCCAGCACGCCTGGGTTATTGAGCACCCCTATTCCAATTCCACAAGGAGACCTCTGCAATGAAACTGCGCACCTTCCTCGCCAGCGGCCTGGCCGCCGCCGCCGCTCTGGCCCTGACGTCCACGCCCGTGATGGCCCAGGCGCCCGCCAAGTACAAGAGCGAATACCGCCTGTCCCTGGTGCTGGGCACGGCCTTCCCCTGGGGCAAGGGCGGCGAAATCTGGGCCAACAAGGTCCGCGAGCGCACCCAGGGCCGCATCAACATCAAGCTCTACCCCGGCGTCTCCCTGATCCAGGGCGACCAGACGCGTGAATTCAGCGCGCTGCGCCAGGGCGTGATCGACATGGCCGTGGGCTCCACGCTGAACTGGTCGCCCCAGATCAAGGAGCTCAACCTGTTCTCCCTGCCCTTCCTGATGCCCGACTACGCCGCAGCCGACGCCCTGACCCAGGGCGAGCCCGGCAAGCGCCTGTTCCAGCGCCTGGAAAAGGCCGGCGTCGTTCCCCTGGCATGGGGTGAAAACGGCTACCGCGAAATCAGCAACTCCAAGCACGCCATCAAGTCCCCGGCAGACCTCAAGGGCCTGAAGATCCGCGTCGTCGGCTCGCCGCTGTTCCTGGACACCTTCACCGCGCTGGGCGCCAACCCCACGCAGATGAGCTGGGCCGACGCCCAGCCCGCCATGGCCAGCGGCGCCGTGGACGGCCAGGAAAACCCCGTCTCGGTTTACATGGCCGCCAAGCTGCAGTCCGTGGGCCAGAAGCACCTGACCCTGTGGGGCTACATCAACGACCCGCTGATCTTCGTGGTCAACAAGGACATCTGGAACAGCTGGACCAAGGAAGACCAGGACATCGTGCGCCAGGCCGCCATCGACGCCGCCAAGGAGCAGATCGTGATCGCGCGCAAGGGCATGATCGAGGCCGACAAGCCCCTGCTCAAGGACCTGGCCGCCAACGGCGTCACCGTCACCCAGCTGAGCCCTGCCGAGCGCGATGCCTTCGTCAAGGCCACCCGTCCCGTCTACGACAAGTGGAAGCAGCAGATCGGCTCCGATCTCGTGGACATGGCCGAAAAGGCCATCGCCGCGCGCAAGAAGTAAATGGCAGGCGGCACTGCGCCGCCTCGCCAGATGCCCAGGCCCCGCTCTGCGGGGCCTTTTGCATATCAAACCGTACGAAACACCTCCTGCGCAGGGCAGCAAACCTCACACTGTCTGTGCACGCCCGGCCTGCAGCACGGCCACCGCCGAGAGCAGGGCACATGCTCCGGCCAGCAGGATGGACAGGGTGTAGCTTTCGTAAAGGTCAAACAAAAGCCCTGCCACACTGCCCCCGGCCACGGCGGCAATGCCCACTGCGACGTAGAGCGCGCCCAGGATGGCCCCCAGGTTCCGGGTACCGAACCATGCCGCCGCGACGGCGGGGTACAGGGCGATGCATCCCCCGTTGGCTGCGCCGAACAAAATGGCGAACACCGCCAGCGCCACAAAACCATGCACCAGGCTCCACAAGCCGCAGAGCACGGCCAGAGACAGGGTGAGCAGGACCAGAAAGCGCAAGGCCCCCAGCCGATCGCCCAGCCGCCCCAGAACCAGGCGTCCCAGGATGTTGCCCACGCCGATCAGGCCGATCAGCAAATTGGCCTGCGTGACCGCAAGGCCCTGCTGCTGCGCATGGGGATTGATGTGGACGAGCGCAAGGAAAAGGCCGATGGAGCCAAAGAAGATGGCGCCAAAGTACCACCAGAAGCGGGCCTGCCTGGACGCCTCGCCCAGGCCCATGCCCTGTGGCGTGCCCGCACCAGACGGCAGAGGCGCAGCGGCGCCATCCGGATGCAGCCCAAGTTCCTCGGGCCGACCCCTGAGGCTGAACGCGGCGGCCAGCCCCACCAGCGCAATGGCGGCGGCGTACACCTGCATGGTGGCCTGCCAGGACAGGTGGCGCATCAGTTCACCGGCGATCATGGGGCCGATCAGTGTCCCCAGGCCAGTGCCTGCCAGCGCCAGGCCCGATGCGCTGCTGCGCCGCGCAACAAACCAGCGCTGTATCGTGGATACCGCCGGCACATAGACCAGTCCTACGCCCAGACCGACCAGCAGGCAAAAAGCTCCCAGGAAAAGCGCCAGCGACGAGGTCAGCAGGCTGCCTGCCAGAAAGCCCAGCGCCAGCAGCACGATGCCCGTTGCCGTCACGGCGCGCACCGAGGCCCTGTCGCTCCAGGCACCGGAGAACATGCCCACCACATAGTAGATCAGTGCCGTAAAGGAAAAAATCGATGCGGTGGAGAACCGTCCTGCGTCGAAATGGGCCTGAATGCTGGTGAAAAAGGCCCCGAACGAATAGGCCGCCCCGAAGATCAGTGCCAACAGCACATGCACGGCCCCGACGATGTACCACCCCCTGAACAAGCCGCCGATCCCCATGGGCCCCTCCCTGATTCAGTGCATGGACGCCCGCCAACGCCGCGCAGGACTGTGCAACGGCCGTGGCGCGCACGCCTGGATACGTGGCAATCTACCTGTCTATACAAGATTAATCAATACAGGATTACCTTACCCATCACATCCATGCATGGCCTGAGCACTCTGGATCAACCCTGCACAGGCGACACCAGTGGCAGTCCTTCGAGGTGGTTGCGCATGTTGGCAATGAAACGGTCCACCGAGGCCTGCACGGCCTCCGGGGACCAGCCGCCGACGTGGGGAGTGAGTACCACGGCATCGAGGTCCAGCAGTTCAGCAGGCGGTGCGGGCTCGCTTTCGTAGACATCCAGGCCAGCGCCTGCCAGCCGGCCTTCGCGCACGGCGGCGGCCAGTGCCGCCGTATCGACCACGCTGCCACGTGCAATGTTGACCAGATGGCCCTGAGGTCCCAGTGCATCCAGCACCTCGGCATTGACCAGATGGCGGGTACCGGCTCCCCCTGGTGTGGCCACCAGCAGCACATCGGCCCAGCGCGCCATGGACAGCAGGTCGCCGAAGTAGCGGTAGGGCAGCCCGCTGCGCTGGCTGCGGTTGTGGTAACCGATCTCCATGTCGAACCCCCGCGCGCGCTGGGCGATCTTGGCGCCAATGGCACCCAGGCCCAGAATGCCCAGGCGCTTGCGCGAAACGTTGGGCGGCAGCGCCAGGGCCGTGCGCCAGACGCCGCTGCGCGTGGCACGGTCCAGACGGACCAGGCCGCGCACCGAGGCGATGAGCAGGCCCATGGCATGGTCGGCCACGCAGTCGTCATTGGTGCCTGCGCCATTGCCCACGGCGATGCCATGGGCCTGCGCATAGGCAACGTCGATGTTCTCGTAGCCCGCGCCCAGGGCGCAGACCAGGGTCAGGCCGGGCATGCGCTGCATCTGCGCGGCAGACAGCCCGGTGGAGCCGATCGTCAGCACCACCCGGATGCGCGCACCATGCGCGGCAATGGCCGCCTCGCACTGTCCGGCGTCGGGGGCGTAGACCAGATCAAAGGCTGGAACGGCCTGGGCCATCTGGCGCAGGTGGGCTTCGGTATTGAAATTGAGAACGAGCAGGACAGGTTGCATGGCAAAAGAGCGGTGCCCGGCGGGCCGTGGAAAACCCTGATTGTGCGCCGCCCCTGCGCATCCCAGCGCTACAGGTCCAGCACCAGCCTGGGCGACTTCGCGCGCGAGCAGCAGGGCAGGAACTGGTCGCAGGCGGCCTGCTCGTCCTCTGTCAGGTACATGTCGCGGTGCTCGGGCTCGCCCGAGAGCACGCGCGTCAGGCAGGTGCCGCACACGCCCTGCTCGCAGGAGGTCTGCACCTCGATGCCAATGCCAGCCAGGGCCTGGACCACGGTCTGCTCCGGCGCCACGCGCACCACCTGGCCTGTGCTCGATATCTCGACCTCGAAGGCTCCGTCGCCCTCGCGCTGCACGGCCTCGCCTGCAAAGAACTCGTAGTGCAGCTGCGCTTCGCTCCAGCCGGCGGTACGCGCCATGCCCAGTGCGGCATCCATGAAGCCCTTGGGCCCGCAGACGTACAGGTGCAGGCCATCGCGGGGAGTGCCCAGCAAGGCGGCCATGTCGAGCCGCTGCGCATCGCCTTCATCGTCCAGGTGCAGATGCACCCGGTCCGCCCAGGGCATGGACTGCAGCAGCCCGGCAAAGGCCATGCGATCGCGCGACCGCGCGCAGTAGTGCAGCGCAAAGTCGGCACCATCGCGGGCCAGTTGCCACGCCATCGCCAGCAAGGGCGTGATGCCGATGCCGCCAGCCAGCAGCACATGGCGCGCAGGCTGGCCGGCATGCAGCGTGAAATGGTTGCGCGGCGCACTGATGGTGATCTGCTGGCCCTCGTGCAGCAGTTCATGCACAGCGGCCGAGCCGCCGCGCGAGGCTGCATCGCGCAGCACGCCCAGCATGTAGTGCGTGGCATCGGCCGGGTCATTGCACAGCGAGTACTGGCGCACCAGCCCGCCGGGCAGGTGCAGGTCGATGTGCGATCCTGCCGTGAAGGCTGGCAGGCTTTCGCCGGCAAGGGGATGCAGCTCCAGGCTGCAGATATCCTGCGCTTCGCTGCACTTGCGCGCCACGCGCACTTGGAGGGTCGGGTTCGGTTGCATAAGAAAAAATCGTGGTCAGTGGAAACGGAGAGGGCACAGGCCAGGGCTGCGGCTGTTTCAACGCCAGGCGCCTGGGCGCATCCGCAGCCGGGCCTGCCCCAGGGTGAAGATCAGTGCGCAGATGCAGTACGCAGCCCGACAGCAGGCCCTTCCAGGCGATGCAGAGACACAATGCAGGCAGCCAGCACAAAAGCGACGCCATAGCCCACATAAAGCTGGCTGGCCGACCATGAGGCATCGAGCAGCGAGCCGGCGACCAGGGGGGAAACGATGGCGCCCATGCGGCCCACGCCAATGCCCCAGCCCACGCCCGTGGCCCGTACCTCGCCGCCATAGACCATGGGGGCGATGGCGTAGAGCCCTGCCACGCAGCCGTTGGCGAAGACGCCAATCAGAAAGGCCAGGGCATACGACAGCATCAGCGAACCGGGGTTGATGACGAAGACACACAGCAGCGCGGCCGTGGCCAGCATGAAGCCGGCCAGCGCCCGATGCACGGGATAGCGTGCGGCCAGCAGGCCCAGCAAGGCGGCACCCAGAATGCCGCCCAGGCTCAGCAGCACGCCGCCCGTCACGCCCTGCTCCTGCGTCAGGCCCGAGGCGGCCAGCAGCTTGGGCGTCCAGCTCATGACAAAGTAAAAGCCGAACATCACTGCGAAAAACGACATCCAGACCAGCAGCGTCGGCCGGCGAAGGCCGGTCGCAAACAATTGCAGCGGCCCGCGGGCGCGCTGCGCCGATGCAGCGGCCAGGGGCGGCAATGCATCCAGCACAGGCAGCCCCAGGCGGCGCACCACGGCGTTGAGCCGCTCCAGTGCCCCCTGTGGCCGGCGCGCCAGCAGAAAGTCCAGCGACTCGGGCAGCCGCCACCAGGCCAGCAGCAGCACGCCCAGCGTGACGCTGCCCCCGAACACAAAGACCGCGCGCCAGTCGTAGTGGCTCAGCAGCCAGACCGCGATGGAGCCGCCGATGCTGGCGCCCAGCGCATAGCCGGTGGACTGCAGCGTCACCGCCAGGCTGCGCCAGCGCTGCGAGGCATATTCGCTGGCAATCACATTGCTGCAGGCCAGGATGCCGCCCACCCCCAGGCCGGTGACCACGCGCAGCGCGGCGAGCTGGCCGGCGCTTTGGCTCCAGGCAGAGCCCAGCATGCCGATGCCGGAAATAGCCAGACAGGCCAGAATCAGCGGCCTGCGGCCCAGCCGGTCAGCCCAGGGCGCAATCAGCAGCGAGCCCGCCGCCATGCCGAACAGGCCTGCGCTGAGCAAAAAGCCGAGCTGGGCGCCGCTGAGCTTCCAGTGCGCGGACACGGCCGAAGCCGTGAAGGCCATGACCAGCACGTCAAAGCCATCGATCATGTTGAGGACCATGCACAGTGCGATCACCGACCACTGGTAGCCCGTCATGGGCCGCTGGTCCACGCTGGAACGCAGATCGGCGCTCATGGCTGCTGCTCCTGCACGCGAGGCTGGCAGGCATGGGAGGACAGGGCGGCACGCAGCCACCGGAAAATGAGGCAGTTCATTGGGGGTCTCCAGAGGTGAAGCCGTGAACCGGCTTTCTGTGTCATGGCTGGCGCACATCCTTGCCAGCGCCAGCGTTCAGGTTGTCAGTGCGTGCGCCGGACGGCATGCTCCGGCGCCGTGGCACCGCCCCCCGCGCGCAACGATGGCGTGGCGCAGGAGTGGTACCTGTGGCAGGCGTTCAGGCCGCCAGCGCTGCAGCAGCTGGTGCTGGCGCCGCACCGCCCGTGCCGGCCTGTCCCTGCTGTTCCTGCGCGATCAGCTTGTCGATGACCTTGCGCGACTGCACGCCACCCGCATCGATGTTGAGCTTGAGCAGCTTGCGGTCAGGGTAGTCGGACAGGTTGCGCTGCTGCAACTCCAGCATCTCCAGATCCTCGCTGAAGATCTTGCCCTGGCCTTCGCGGATGCGGTCGGTGACCTCGGCGTCGCCGGTATTGAAGCGGCGTGCCATGCCCCAGAAGTACCACATGGAATCTTCCGTCTCGGGGGTGATGAAATCCACCACCATGCTGTAGACCTTGTGCTCGTCAGGCGCGTCGTAGCCGCCATGGCCGACATGGGCCACGCCGACCTCGATCATCACGTGGCTGGGCGGCGTAAAGCGGCAGATCTGCCAGCGGTCCACCGGCACCTCGTCGGCCAGTCCATTGCTGCGCAGGGCCATCTTCCAGAACGGCGGCGCGGGAATGTCGTGCATGAAGCGGCTGGTGACGACTTCGGCATCCCAGCCCTCCCCATGCGTCTCGGTCTTGCAGGGCGTTTCGTCGATTTCGGCCTGGCCGATGGAGTTGGCGTGCACATAGGTTTCGTGCGTCAGGTCCATCAGGTTGTCGATCATCAGCCGGTAGTCGGCGTTGATGTGGAACATGCCGCCGCCATAGGCCCATTCGGGATTGTCGTGCCAGGGCAGCACGGGAATCAGGGCGGCGTCGGCCTGGGCCTTGTCGCCGGGCCAGACCCAGATGAAGCCGTAGCGCTCCTCGACGGGATAGCTGCGGATCTCGGGAAAGCCGCGCACGCGCTGGCCCGGCATGGCGACGGTCTTGCCCTGGCAGCCCATCTCCAGCCCGTGGTAGCCGCAGACCAGCTTGCCATCGCGCACGAAGCCCAGCGACAGCGGCGCGCCGCGATGCGGGCAAAAGTCTTCGACGGCGGCAATGCCCTCATTGGAGCGGTAGAAAACGATGCGTTCGCCGCAGATGCGCCGACCCAGCGGCTTGTCCTGGATCTCGGCGGATGTGGCAGCCACATACCAGGCGTTTTTGGGAAAGGTGCTCATCGGGTTGTCTCCTTTTTGTGGGTGTGAAGCGGCCATGGCGGCCGCACAGGCAATGAGGCAATGGCCTCAGCCGCCGGCGCGTATCAGCTGCACGCCGGGCACGGCATGGCTGCCGGGCTCCTGCATCGCCTCACGCAGATTGCGGCGCGCGATGCGCGAGTGTTCCTTCATCAGCGCCTCAGCCCGCGCGCCTTCGCGCCGGGCAATCGCATCCAGCACCTGGCGGTGCTGATCCTGGGCAATCAGCAGGCTGTGGCGCGCGCGTGGTGATTCCGCACGCGCCAGCACAAAGCCCGAAGGCGAGGCGAACGGCATGCGCACCACGCGCTCCAGCTCACGCTGCATGACGCCGCTGCCAGCCATGGAATGCAGCAGGTCGTGGAACTCGGAATTCAGCGCCACATAGCCTGAAAAGGCCTGGTCGCCCCACTCGGGCGACTCCAGAACGCGGTCAATCGCATCCAGGCAGCGGCCCGCACGCGCCAGCAGGGCCTCGGGCACGCCGCGCTCGGCGGCCCAGCGCGCAGCCAGGCCCTCCAGCGTGCCGCGCAGCTCGATGGCATCGGCCACATCGGCCTCGGAAAACAGGCGCACGCGGTAGCCGCGCCCGCCAGCCATGGCCTCCAGCAGGCCCTCCTGTTCCAGCCGCATCAGCGCGGCGCGCACCGGCGTGCGCGAGATGCCCAGGCGCTGCACCACGGTCAACTCGGCAATGCGCTCGCCTGCGGGCAATTCGCCCGCAAGGATCATTTCACGCAGCTGCAGCTGGGCCTTGATGACCTGGGAATGGCTTTCCTGATCGGCGGTGGGGGCAAGGGTCGCGTTCATAGGGGGCTCTTGATTTCGGGTCAAATGTATACATAAACATGCTCTGATTGGTGATTTTTTTCCAAAACAAGGGAAAACACTGAATCAATGTATACATTCAAACCCAACCCGCCCCCACACCGCTACGCAGGAGACAGCACCGCCTCGCCGCTTTGCTGCATGGCCCACATGTCCGCATAGCGCCCGCCTGCCGCCAGCAGTTGCGCATGGCTGCCGCGCTCGACGATGCGCCCGGCATCCATGACCAGGATCTCGTGCGCATCGACCACAGTGGACAGGCGGTGGGCAATCACCAGCGCCGTTTTGTTGCGGGCCGCGCTTTGCAGCTCAGCCTGGATGGCGCGCTCATTGGCCGAGTCCAGGGCGGATGTGGCCTCGTCGAAGATCAGGATGGGAGGGTCCTTGAGCAGGGTGCGCGCAATCGCCACGCGCTGCTTCTCGCCGCCCGACAGCTTCAGGCCACGCTCGCCCACGCGCGTGGCATAGCCCTGGGGCATGGCCTCGATGAAGGAGTGGATGCGCGCGGCGCGCGCGGCAGCCACCACCGCCTCCTGCCCCGCGCCGGGACGGCCGTAGGCGATGTTGTATTCCACCGTATCGTTGAACAGCACCGTGTCCTGGGGCACGATGCCGATGGCGCGGCGCACGCTGTCCTGGGTCAGCCCGCGCAGGTCCTGCCCCGCGATGCACACCTGACCGGCCTGCACATCGTAGAAACGAAACAGCAGCCGCGCCAGCGTGCTCTTGCCAGAGCCGGAGGGGCCCACCACGGCCACGGTCTTGCCTGCGGGGATGGTGAAGCTCACATCCTGCAGGATAGGCCGTGCGGGGTCGTAGGCGAAGTCCACATGCTCGAAGCGCACCTCGGGCGGCGCGCCGTCCAGCGCCAGCGGACGGGCTCCGGGCGCGTCGGCCACCTCGCGCTCCTTGTCCATGAGTGTGAACATGCGGTCCAGATCGGCCAGGCTCTGTTTGATCTCGCGGTAGAGCACGCCCAGGAAGTTCAGCGGAATGTAGAGCTGGATCATGAAGGCATTGACCATGACCAGATCACCCAGGGACAGCCGGCCATCGACCACGCCCTGCGTGGCGCGCCACAGGATGGCCACCAGGGCCGTGGCGATGATCAGCTGCTGGCCGCCATTGAGCAGCCCCAGCGTGGTCTGGCTCTTGAGGCGTACACGGCGCAGCTGCTCCAGGTTCTCGTCGTAGCGCCGCGCCTCGAAGGCCTCGTTGCCGAAGTACTTGACGGTTTCATAGTTCAGCAGCGAATCGATGGCCTTGGTGTGGGCTGCCGACTCCTGGGCATTGGCCTCGCGGCGGAAACGCGTGCGCCACTCGGTCACCGTGACCGTGAACGTGATGTAGCAGGCCAGCGCCGCCAGCGTGATGGCCGCGAACCAGAGATCGAAGCGCAGCGCCAGAATGCCCAGCACCAGACCCATCTCGATCAGCGTGGGCAGGATGCTGAAGAGCGAATACGAGATCAGCGACTCGGTGCTGCGCACGCCGCGCTCGATGTCGCGCGTCATGCCGCCCGTCTGGCGCTCCAGGTGAAAGCGCAGGCTCAGCGCATGCAGGTGCTCGAAAGTGGTCAGCGCAATGGCGCGCGAGGCGCCCTGCGTGGCCTTGGCGAACACCAGGTCGCGCAGCTCGGTGAACAGCGACGCGCCAAAGCGCAGCAGCCCGTAGGCCAGCAGCAGAGCCACGGGCACGGCCAGCACGGCCTGGGGATCGCCGGGGCGCAGGTCCAGCGCATCCACCAGATGCTTGAGCAGCACCGGCACGCCCACGTTGGCCAGCTTGGCGCCGAGCATGAAGCACAGGGCTGCGAGCACCCGCCACTTGTACTGCCACAGATAGGGCAGCAGGCGCCGCAGCACGCTCCAGTCCTGGCGGGGTGTCGGGGATGGGGATAAGGGTAAATCCGGAGTGGAAGCACTGTCGCGTCGCATGGCAGACAATTCTTGGTTGTTATATTGATTGCATTGTGCCCATGCCTCCCCGCCCCGAGCTTCCCCCCCACCCTCTGCCCGCAGACAAGGAACTGGTCCTCAAGGTCATTCCCATGCCGGCCGATGTCAACGCCAATGGCGACATCTTCGGCGGCTGGGTCATGGCCCAGGTTGACCTGGCCGGCTCGGTGCTACCTTCGCGCCTGGGCCAGAGCCGCATGGTCACCGTGGCCGTCAACGAATTCATCTTCAAGCAGCCCGTGCGCGTGGGCGACATCCTGTCGTTCTATTCCAGCGTGCAGCGCGTGGGCCGCACCTCGGTCACGGTCGATGTCGAGGTCTACGCCGAACGCTTTGCCGACCAGGGCCGCTTCGTCAAGGTCACCGAAGCGCTGCTGACCTATGTGGCCATCGATGCCCAGGGCAAGCCCCAGAATCTGCCTGACAACGAGCAGGTGCGTTCCTGGCGCGCTGCCGCACAGCGCAATGCCGAACGCAAACAGCAGCAGGCAGGCTGAACCGGCGACTCACATGCCAGCATGAAAAAAGCGACCTTTGCAGGTCGCTTTTTCTTTGCCGGCGGGTGCTCAGGCCGGTGACTGCATGCCGCACGGCTACAGCACGCTGGCAGCCGGCGTCAGGGCGGCGGCACTGCTGGCTGCGCCATCGCTGGATGCTGCAGGCGCCGAGGAGGAAAGGCGGGAGGAGCCAGAGGCGCCAGACAGCGCACGCGGCGAGGAGCCGGCTTCGATCTGCCCCGTCAACTCGCCGCCCTCCTCGATCACCACCTTGCCATAGCGGATCTTGCCGCTGACCTTGCCCGTGCCGTAGATGACCAGTTTTTCGCGCACCGTCAGCGTGCCGTCGAAGACGCCGTGGATCTCGGCAATATCGATCTCGGCCGTGCCATGGAAAGCGCCCCGCTCGGCAATCTGGATCACGCGCGAGTCCATGGTGGCCTCGACCGTGCCTTCCACCACCAGCGTGTCGCAGTCGGTGATCTCCACGCCCTTGAGCTTGATGTTCGGCCCCACGGTGAGCTTGCTGCCGCCTGCGGCTTCCTCGGGCGGTGCGGCCGTGCGCAGCGCAGCGCTGCCGCCCAGGCCGCTTGCCTGGGACAAGCTGCTGCCCGAGGCGCCTGCACCTGACGCGCCAGAGGAGGCCATGCTGCCACCCAGGGTGCTGCGTGAAGTGAATGCATCGTTGTCGCGCTTGCCAAAGAACGGATTCTGAACAGCCATGAGGGAGGTCTCCTTGCGAAAAATCCGATGCTACGCAGCCACGGCAGCGGCATATGGCGGCATATCGCAAGAACCGTAACGAGATGGTTCTCCCGTTTCATGTACTTGCAAGCCTTGCGGTATCACACACACGGAATGCACGGGTCGCACAGTGGACATGCGCAAAACAATAGGTGCATATACACTTATTCAATCAGCACCCAATTGCCCCACTGCCATGGCCTCATCCCATGCATCCGACCCGGTCTGCACCTGCTTCATGGTGCGCAGCCTGTCGCGCAAGATTTCACAGCTCTATGACGACACCCTGGCGCCCTGCGGCCTGCGCGGCACCCAGTTCAGCCTGCTGGTGCAGGCGCGCAACGCGCCGGACGGACCGCTCACTGTCTCGGCCCTGGCCGAGCGGCTGCACACCGACCGCACGACGATGACGCGCAACCTGCGCGCGCTGCAGCAGGCCGGCCTGATCGAGCTGGCCCCCGGCACCGACGCGCGCAGCCGCTGCGTGCTCGTCACCCCCGAAGGCCGCAGCCGCATCCGTGAGGCCGCTGCGCTGTGGCGCCAGGCCCAGCAGCGCGTGCGCGAGCTGTGCGGCGCCGAGCGCATTGCCGCGCTGGAAAGTCTGGCGCTGGGCATGCTGCCCATGCTGGAAACCGCCACGCAGGAGGACGCGGCATGAGCACCGCCCTGCCTGCTTCGCCCGCCGCTGCGCATGCCGCTGCGCACGCACCCGTACACCCCCTGCTGGGCGGGCCCATCGTATCGACGCTGCTGCGCCTGGCTGTGCCCAACATGGTGGCGCTGAGCATGTCGGTGCTGGTGGCCGTGGCCGAAACCTACTATGTGGGCCGGCTGGGCACGGTTTCGCTGGCCGCCATGGCGCTGGTCTTCCCGCTGGCCATGCTCACGCAGATGATGAGCAACGGCGCCATGGGCAGCGGCGTGTCCTCGGCCATCAGCCGGGCGCTGGGCGCGGGCGATGGCGCACGCGCATCGGCCCTGGCCCTGCATGCGCTGGTGATCGGTGCCATCGCGGGCCTGCTGTATTCGCTGGTCTTCGTGCTGTGCGGCGCCACTTTCTACGGCTGGCTGGGCGGGCGCGGCGAGGTGCTGGCGGCTGCCACAGGCTTTGGCGCCGTGCTGTTCAGCGGCTCCATCCTGGTGTGGCTGTGCAATACGCTGGCCTCGGTGGTGCGCGGCACGGGCAATATGCGCCTGCCCTCGGCGGTGGTCTTCTCGGCCTCGCTGGTGCAGATCCTGGTCGGCGGCGCGCTGGGCCTGGGCCTGGGGCCGCTGCCGCGCTGGGGCCTGCCGGGGGTAGCCATCGGCAACATCGTGGCCATGGCGCTGGCCGTGGCGGCCTTGCTGGCCTATCTGCAATGGGGGCAGCAGCGGCTGCAGCTGGCATGGCGCAGGCCGCGCCTGGCATGGCCCATGTTCCGCGACATTCTGCGCGTGGGTGCCCTGGCCTGCCTGTCGCCCGTGCAGACGGCGCTGGCCGCGCTGCTACTGACCGGCATGGTCGCACGCCTGGGGCCGGACGCACTGGCAGGCTACGGCATAGGGCAGCGGCTTGAATTCCTGCTGATCCCCATGGCCTTCGGCGTGGGCATGGCTGCCGTGCCCATGGTGGGCATGGCCATGGGCGCGGGCCAGGTGGCCCGGGCGCGGCGCGTGGCCTGGTCGGGCAGCGCCATTGCAGCGGCCCTGCTGGGCGTGCTGGGCCTGCTGGTCATCGTCTGGCCCCGACTGTGGTCGGGCCTGTTCACCAGCGACGCGGCCGTGCTCGCCCATGCCGACCTGTACCTGCGCACGGTGGGTCCCGCCTTCGGACTGTTCGGCCTGGGACTGGTGCTGTACTTTGCCTCGCTGGGCGCTGGCCGCGTCTGGGCGCCTGTGCTGGCCGGCACGGTCCGGCTGGCAATCGTCGTGGGCGGCGGCGGCTGGCTGATGGCCAGCGGCCTGGGCAGCGCCCAATCCCTGTTCATCCTGGTGGCCGTGGCCATGGCTGCCTATGGCGCCGGAACAGCCTGGGCCGTCTGGCGCGCGCGCTGGGGATGAACAGGGATCAGGCCTTCAGCTGGCGCTGAAGTCCGGGCGGCGCTTCTCCATAAAGGCGGTGAAGGCTTCTTTGGCGGCGGGGCCAGCCATCAGGCGGCCGAAGCTGGCGCCTTCTTCGGCCATGCGCTCACGCACCAGAGCGGCCTGGCCGGCTTTCATGAGGCGCTTGGTTTCGACCAGGGACGACAGCGGCTTGGCCGCCAGTTTGCGGGCCTGGGACTGTGCCAGGGCGTTGCATTCGCTGGGCGGCACGACACGGTTGACCAGGCCGACTTCCAGGGCCGCTTCGGCCAGGAAGGGCTCGCCCAGCAGCAGGGCCTCGGCGGCGCGGTGGTAGCCCAGCATCTGCGGCAGCAGCAGGCTGGAGGCGGCTTCCGGGCACAGGCCCAGGTTCACGAAGGGCAGGGAAAACGCTGCGTTGTCGCCCGCGTAAACCAGATCGCAGTGCAGCAGCAGCGTGGTGCCGATGCCCACGGCCGGACCGCAGACAGCGGCAATCACGGGCTTGGAAAAGGCGGCCAGGTTGTGCAGGAAGCGCCACACGGGACGCTCGCCGGTCTCCTGCCGGGGGACGCCGCCTGCCGACTGCTGGAGAAAGTCGGCAATGTCGTTGCCCGCGCTGAAGATGGCCATATCGCCCTGGAAGACCACGCAGCGCACAGCAGTGTCCTGCTCGGCCTGGGCCAGCGCGTCGGCCATGGATGCATACATGGCCTCGGTGATCGAGTTCTTCTTGTCGGCGCGGTTGAAGGTGATGGTGCAGACACCGGCTTCGGTGTGCACCAGGATGTCCTGGGTGGTTTCGCTCATGATGGCTTATTCCTTGAAATACACGATCTGGTGGCTGGTGGCCAGCATCACCCCCGCCTCGCTCCACAGCTGGGCGCTCTGGTCGAAAAAGCCGTTGCGGAACTGCTGGCCGCGTGCCTGGGCCAGCACATGGCCCGTGCCCGCTGCTGCCAGCTCCTCGCGGCCTGCATGGAAATACACGGTGATGGAAACCGTTCCCGCAGGGGTGCGCTGGGCTCGGCGCAGCCACACACGCGGGAAGAATACGTCAGCCAGGCCGGCCAGCGCGCAAAAATCCAGCGCGCGCGGCGGATCATCGCGCACCCACAGGCGGGTCAGGCTGTCGGTTTCGCGTCCATCCCAGACCTGCGGAATGATGCCGTCCAGAAAGCGCATGTCATAGCGGTTGAGCCACTGGACCCCGCCCAGCGGCGGCACGCGCGCCACTGTGGCAGGGGCAGGGGCCTGGGGCATGGGCTCGTCCGTGCCGCCCCAGGTTTCGCGCCGCACGGCCGTGACGGCCGTGGCCGTGGTCACGACCTGGGCATCGCCCTCCTGTCCGGGCTGGGTGATGGTCAGCAGCCAGTGCTGGGTGGATCGGTTGGTGCGCACAGGCCGGGCCTCGACATCGAAGCGCCCTTCGCCCAGCGCTGCCGCGTAGTTGACGGTGATGGACAGCGGGTCGCCCAGACACAGCGGATGCTGCTGAATGGCCCGCACCAGCGTGGCGGCCGTGATGCCACCGTAGGGCCCCACCATGTTCCAGTAGTCGGGCGTGGTCTGGCCCTGGGTGTGACCCACGGCGCCATGGGGCGTGAGCGCCAGGGCGCGGTCGAGAGGATGGGTGTCTGTGCTCATGGCGGATAAGTGTGATGGCAAGCGGCGGACACGTCCGTCAAGCGGGCGACTGCGCGGATCAGGGAAAGCGCGGGGGCGTCACCGCCACCCACGCTCCCTGCCAGCACATGGGGCTATACCCGTTCAAAAATACCGGCAGCCCCCTGGCCCATGCCCACGCACATGGTCACCATGCCGTAGCGCAGTTGCTTGCGGCGCAATGCATGGACCACGGTGGCCGAGCGGATGGCGCCCGTGGCGCCCAGCGGATGGCCCAGGGCAATGGCGCCGCCCATGGGGTTGACCTTGGCCGGGTCCAGGCCCAGCGTGTTGACCACGGCCAGCGACTGGGCCGCAAAGGCTTCGTTGAGTTCGTACCAGTCGATGTCGTCCTGCTTCAGTCCGGCGTAGCGCAGCGCAGCCGGAATGGCTTCGATGGGGCCGATGCCCATGATGGCCGGCGGCACGCCCTTGCTGGCGTAGCTCACGAAACGCGCCAGCGGCGTCAGGCCGAAGCGCTTGACGGCCGATTCGCTGGCCAGGATCAACGCGCCCGCTCCATCGCTGGTCTGCGAGCTGTTGCCCGCCGTGACCGAGCCGCGCGCCGCGAACACGGTGCGCAGCCTGGCCAGACCTTCCAGGCTGGTATCGAGGCGCGGGCCTTCGTCCAGGTCCACGGTGCGCGTATGCGCCACGGGCTCGCCGCGTGCCAGGTCCAGGCCACGGTCGGTCACCGTGATGGGCGTGATCTCGTCCCTGAACTCGCCGGCCTGCTGGGCTGCGACGGCGCGGCGGTGCGACTCCAGCGCAAAGGCGTCCTGCGCCTCGCGCGAGACCTTCCACTGCTGGGCCACCTTCTCGGCCGTCAGGCCCATGCCGTAGGCAATGCCCACATCGCCATCGCGCTCGAAAATGGACGGCGACAGCGAGGGCGCGTTGCCCATCATGGGCACCATGCTCATGCTTTCGACGCCGGCAGCGATCATCACGTCGGCCTCGCCCACACGGATGCGGTCGGCCGCCATGGCCACGGCCGACAGGCCCGATGCGCAAAAGCGGTTGACGGTGATGCCGCCCACGCTGGTGGGCAGTCCCGCCAGCACGGCGCCAATGCGTGCCACGTTCAGGCCCTGCTGGGCCTCCGGGATGGCGCAGCCGCAGATGATGTCCTCAATGGCGGCCGGGTCCAGTCCGGGTGCCTGGGCCAGCGCAGCGCGCAGCGTGGCCGCCAGCAGGTCGTCAGGCCGGTAGTTGCGGAAAAAGCCCTTGTGCGACTTGCCGATGGGCGTGCGCGTGGCGGCAACGATGTAGGCGTCTTGGATTTGCTTCATGTCTTGTCTCTCCTCGGTCGGCCTCAATTGCGCACGGGTTTGCCGGTGTTGAGCATTCCGAGAATGCGTTCGTGGGTCTTCGGATGGCCGATCAGGTGGCAGAACGCCTTGCGTTCGAGCTTCATCAGATAGGCCTCGTCCACCAGGGTGCCCGCATCCACATCGCCGCCGCAGACCACTTCGGCGATCAGCGTGGCCACGTGCTGGTCGAACTCGCTGATGAAGCCGCCATCGCGCATGTTGACCAGCGATCCCTTGATGGTGGCAATGCCGCTGCGGCCTGCCACTGGGAAACGCCTCGGCAGCGGCGCGCGCCAGCCGCCAGCGGCCATGGACCTGGCCTCGTTGATGGCGACGAACAGCAGCTCATCCTTGTGCGGCACGATCAGATCGCTGTCGAGCAGGTAACCCAGCTTGCGCGACTCGATGGCGCTGGTGCCCACCTTGGCCATGGCGGCAGCCGTGAAGCCTTCGGTCAGGAACGGCAGCAGGTCCTTGCCCGTGCTGGCAGCCGCGTTCTCGGCGGCGCGCCGTGCGATATAGGTCAGGCCACCTGCGCCTGGCACCAGGCCCACGCCGACTTCCACCAGACCGATATAGCTCTCCATATGGGCCACGCGGCGCGCGCTGTACACGGCCAGCTCGCAGCCGCCGCCCAGCGCCATGCCATGGATGGCGGCCACCACGGGCACCTGGGCGTAGCGGATGCGCAGCATGAGGTTTTGCAGCTCCTGCTCCACGCTCTCGATGGCATCGGCGCCGCCGATCACAAAGGCCGGCATGGTGGCCTCCAGGTCGGCGCCCACGCTGAAGGGTGCATCGCCCGACCAGATGACCATGCCCTGGAAGCCGGCCTCGGCCTCATCGACGGCCTCCATCAGCGCCTCCATCACTTCGGGGCTGATGGCATGCATCTTGTTCTTGATGCTGGCGATCAGAATCTGGCCGTCCAGCGTCCAGGTGCGCAGCGCCTTGGATTCGGCGATCGTCGTGCCGGCGGTCTTCCAGTCGGGCAGGTTGTCTTCGCCCAGCAGCCGCTCGGGGAAAATCTGGCGCTCGTGCACGGGCAGCACGCGGCGCGCCACGAACCGGCCCTGGGCAGGGCTCCATGACCCCTGGGCCGTGTGCACGCCGCCCGCCTCGGCCACCGGGCCCTCGAAGACCCAATTCGGCAAGGGCGCATTGCACAGCGCCTTGCCCGCGTCGATGTCCTCCTGGACCATTCTGGCCACATCCAGCCAGCCGGCTTCCTGCCACAGCTCGAACGGGCCCTGCTTCATGCCAAAGCCCCAGCGCATGGCCTGGTCCACATCGCGCGCAGACTCGGCAATGCTCTCCAGATGGATAGCTGCGTAGTGGAAACTGTTGCGCAAAATGGCCCACAGGAAACGGCCCTGCGCGCCCTCGGCATTGCGCAGCAGCTTCAGCCGCTCGGCAGCCGGCTTCTTGAGCATGCGGCCATAGACCTCGTCGGCCTTGCCGCCGGCCGGCACATAGTCTTCGCTGTCCAGTTCGAACTGCAGGATGTCGCGGCCCACCTTCTTGTAGAAGCCCTTCTTGGACTTCTGGCCCAGATGGCCCAGCTCGATCAGCTTGGCCAGCACGGGCGGCGTGCCGAAGCTGCCGTAGAACGGATCGGTCTCGGCGCTCAGGTTGTCCTGCAGCGTCTTGATGACATGGGCCATGGTATCCAGGCCCACCACGTCAGCGGTGCGGAAGGTGCCGCTTGATGCGCGGCCCAGCTTCTTGCCCGTGAGGTCATCGACCACATCAAAGCCCAGGCCAAAATTTTCGACCTCCTTCATCGTGGACAGCATGCCGGCAATGCCGATGCGGTTGGCAATGAAGTTGGGCGTGTCCTTGGCCCGCACCACGCCCTTGCCCAGGCCGCTGGTGACAAAGGCTTCGAGCTGGTCCAGCACCTCGGGCTGCGTGGCCGGCGTGGCAATCAGTTCGACCAGCGGCATGTAGCGCGGCGGGTTGAAGAAGTGAATGCCGCAAAAGCGTGGCCTGATCGCTTCAGGCAAGGCCTCGGACAGCCTGGTGATGGACAGGCCCGAGGTGTTGGACGCCAGGATGGCGTGCTTTGCCACATGGGGCGCGATCCTGGTGTACAGATCGAGCTTCCAGTCCATGCGCTCGGCAATGGCCTCGATCACGAGGTCGCAGCCCTTGAGCAGCTTGAGGTGCTCCTCATAGTTGGCTGCCTGGATCAGGTCCGCGTCCTCGGCCACGCCGATGGGCGAAGGCTTGAGCTTCTTGAGGTTGGCGATGGCGCGCTCGGCGATGCCGCTTTTCGGGCCTTCCTTTGCGGGGAGGTCGAACAGCACCACGGGCACCTTGACATTGACCAGATGGGCCGCAATCTGCGCGCCCATCACGCCAGCGCCGAGCACGGCGACTTTCTTCACATTGAATCGGGACATGGATATTCCACAAGTAGAGGGCCGGCAGCCGCACAGGCTGCCGGTCGCAATGGTTTACTGCACGCGCACCCAGGTCTGGGTGCGGCCGAACGGGCCGATGGAGCCGCGCACTTCGAGCTTGGCGCCGCCTTCGATGGGGGTCAGGCGCAGCGTATAAGCCTTGCCGTTTTCGGGGTCGAGGATCTTGCCGCCCTCCCAGACATCCTTGCCCTCGGCCTTCTTTGCGCCACGGATGATCTCCAGGCCCTTGAGCGGCAGGCCCTTGCGGTCATCCGAGCATTCGGTGCAGGTGGCTGCCGGATCAGCGCCCTTGCGCAGGATCTGCTCGATGCGGCCCGTGACCACTCCGGCGCTGTCCTCGATGCGGATCTCGGACTTGGCTTCGCCGGTCTTGTCGTCCACGCTCTTCCACAGGCCCACGGGCGTCATCTGCGCCTGGGCTGTGGCGGCAGCGCACGCCCACGCCAGTGCTGCCAGTGCTTGATATGCCTTCATTTCAAACCCCTTTCGCATTGAGGAGGTCGCGCCTTGCAGGCCGCGCCTTGCCGGCCGCGCCTTGCCGGCCGCGCCTCCTGTTGCCATGAAGCCGATCAGGCCAGCGCTGCGTCCGTATCCATCAGCACCCGGGAGCCCGCGCGGGCCGTGCGCATCAGCGTTGCGGTTTCAGGGAACAGCTTGGCGAAATAGAAACGCGCAGTCTGCAGCTTGGCCTGGTAGAACGGGTCGGTACTGCCCTTGGCGATCTCGCGCAGCGCCACCTGGGCCATGCGGGCGAAAAAGTAGCCAAAGACCAGATGGCCCGCCACGCGCAGATAGTCCACGCTGGCCGCGCCCACCTCGTCGGGGTTTTGCATGCCCTTGAAGCCGATCTCAGTGGTGAATTTGGTCATCTGCTCGCCCAGATAGGCGATGGGGTTGATGAACTCGGCCATCTTCTCGTTGACGCCCTCTTCCTCCACCAGCTGAGCTACCAGCTTGCCGAACTTCTTGAGCGATGCGCCCTGGTTGCCCAGCACCTTGCGGCCCAGCAGGTCCAGTGCCTGAACGCCGTTCGTGCCTTCGTAGATCATGTTGATGCGCGCATCGCGCACGAACTGCTCCATGCCCCATTCGGTGATGAAGCCGTGGCCGCCATAGACCTGCTGGCTCATGGTGGTCGCCGTCCAGCCGTTGTCGGTGATGAACGCCTTGACGATGGGCGTCAGCAGCGCCACCAGCTCGGCGCTGTCCTTGCGCACCTTCTCGTCGGGATGGTTGAACTCCTTGTCGATCAGGAAGGCGCAATAGGTCACCAGGGCGCGGCCGCCCTCGGCATAGGCCTTGGCCGTCAGCAGCATGCGGCGCACATCGGGATGGACGATGATGGGATCGGCCGGCTTGTCCTTGGCCTTGGCGCCAGAAAGGCTGCGCATCTGCAGACGGTCCTTGGCATAGGCCAGGGCGTTCTGGTAGGCCACCTCGGTCAGGCCCAGCGACTGGTTGCCCACGCCCAGACGCGCGGCATTCATCATCACGAACATGGCCTGCAGGCCCTTATTGGGCTGGCCCACCAGGGTGCCAATGGCGCCATCGATATTGATCTGCGCCGTGGCATTACCGTGGATGCCCATCTTGTGCTCCAGCGCACCGCAGAAAATCGGATTGCGCTCGCCCAGCGACCCATCCGGATTGACCAGGAACTTGGGCACGACAAACAGGCTGATGCCCTTGGAGCCGGGCGGCGCATCGGGCAGGCGTGCCAGCACCAGGTGCACGATGTTCGGCGTGAAATCATGCTCGCCGGCGCTGATGAAAATCTTGTTGCCGGTGATCTTGTAGGTGCCATCGGCCTGGGGCTCGGCCTTGGTGCGCAGCAGGCCCAGATCGGTGCCGCAGTGGGGCTCGGTCAGGCACATCGTGCCGGTCCACTCGCCACTGGTCAGCTTGGGCAGGTACAGCTGCTTTTGCTCCTCGGTGCCGTGGGCATGCAGCGCCTCGTAGGCCCCGTGCGACAGGCCGGGGTACATGGTCCAGGCCTGGTTGGCGCTGTTGAGCATCTCGTACAGCGCCGAATTCACCGCAAAGGGCAGGCCCTGGCCACCATAGGCGGGATCGCACGACAGCGCGGGCCAGCCGCCTTCCACATACTTCTGGTAGGCCTGCTTGAAGCCCTTGGGCGTGGTGACTTCGTGGGTTTCCTTGTTGAGCACGCAGCCCTCGGCGTCGCCGCTGATATTCAGGGGGAAAGCCACGTTGGCCGCGAACTTGCCCGCTTCCTCCAGCACGGCATTGATGGTGTCGGCATCGACCTCGGCATGCGCCGGCATCTGCTGGTAGTCATCCGTGACCTTGAACACCTCGTGCATGAGGAATTGCATGTCACGCAGGGGCGGGTTGTAGCTGGGCATTGTCTTCTCCTGTGATGGCGGGGTTGTGTGGTTGGATACGTAAGAATCAGGCCGTCCGGGCGTAGCGCGCCAGAATGCTTTCAAAACCGTCAAGGGCCCGCTGGATGGAGCCCTGGTTGCGCAGGAAGCGCGCCTCGTAGTGCAGCACCAGAATCAGGCCGTGGATTTCGAACAGCACCTGGTTCTCGTCCACATCGGCGCGCAAATCACCGCATTCGCGGCACTGCACGATGGTGCGGCGCATGGCCTCATGCCAGGTCTGGACCGAGGCCGTCAGCGCATCGCGCACCGGACCCGTGCGGTCGTCGAACTCCACGGCGCCGCTGATGTAGATGCAGCCCGAATCCAGCTCGATGGAGGTGCGCTTCATCCAGTTGCCGAACAGCGCGCGCAGCCGCGCCACGCCGCGCGGCGCCTGCAGCGCCGGGTAGAACACTTCCTGCTCGAAACGGTCGTGGTATTCATGCACCACCGAGATCTGCAATTCCTCGCGGGAGCCAAAATGCGCAAATACGCCCGACTTGCTCATGCCTGTCAATTCGGCCAGCGCGCCGATGGACAGGCCCTCCAGCCCGATGTGCGTGGCCAGATTGAGCGCGGCCTCCACGATGGTGGCCTTGGTCTGCTGGCCCTTGTGCAGTGCCCGGCGCGGCGCTGGTGCGGGCACAGCCGCCAGCACGGCGGTCTCGGGCACGGCGGGGGCAACTGCAGACTCGGCGGTGAGAGGGGTGGTGCGGCGTGTGGCGGAGGCGCGGGGCATGCGGAATTCTTGCTAAAACGAACGTTCGTGCTATTTTGCATCGAAAGCATGTCACCGCGAAGACATCGCGGGGTAAACACCTAGATAGCGGCGTGCCACATGCTCTGCACACTGAATTCTGTGCTTTTAAAGCGACATTACCGGCAGATGCCGCACTTTGGATTGCCAAAGCCCACCAGGATCACCAAAATGGCCTCACATCTTCGGCCCATCCGTCCGGTACCTGCCACGGCAACCCATACGGACCAACACCAGGAGACCCCCGACATGTCTGACTTCAACACCACGCCCGTCTGATCACGGCCCACCGCCCCGGCTGGACTGTGCGCACACAGATCCAGCCTTGGCTTTGCGGCGCCCGTTGCACCGTGCAGGCCCTGGCGACATCGCCGGGGCTTTTTACTGGTGGAGCGCACATGAGTGCCAAAAAATGTCCCGGGCCTACGCCCAGGGTGAAGTCAGGAAACTGCGCCGCATGAAGCAGCCGCTGGTGCTGCAGCTCGAATCCTGCGGCCCGCCGCGCAATCCCGTGGCGGCTGCGCTGGCGCAGCGCAGTCTGTCGAGCGCGGCAGGCAAACACATCCGCAGCCGTGGCGCCCAGCGCCGCGCGGATCGCGTTGCCCTGCGCAAAGCGCTGCAAAACCCCTTTGCGAACGATTGAGATGCAAGCATTCCCCTCCCAAGTGCCGCCCCTGTTGCGGCCCGCCCAACCGATCGACTCCGCGCAGCTGATCCAGCGCCAGCAGGCACTGGCCAGCGCAGCGCAGCAACTCAAGGCCGAACTGTTCGGCATTGACGATGTGATCGACCGCGTGATCAATGGCATCCGTGCCTGGTATGTACTGCCCCAGCTCATCAGCCGGCCCGTCATCGTCTGCCTGTGGGGCCTCACCGGCACGGGCAAGACACAGCTGACGCGCCGCCTGGCGCAGTTGCTGGGCTTTTACGACCGCTTCGTTGAAGTGCAGATGGACGGTTTCAGCCATGGCGCCAGCTACCGCAGCTCGACCATCTCGGGCATGCTGGGCGACTCGGGCATCACCGAAGGCATGCCGGGCATGCTGGTGCTGGACGAGTTCCAGCGCTTTCGGACGGTGGATACCAAAGGTGCCGACGTGAAAGTGGAGCGCTACCAGGACGTCTGGACCCTGCTGTCCGATGGCAGGCTGCCCCCCGCCCTGAGTGCGCTGACCCATATCGAGCGCAAACTGGCCGATGCGCATTACGAAGCCGAGCGCGATGACGATGAACAAGAGCGTGCCGGCAAAAAGCCCTACCGCTTCCAGCTCGACGCCTGGGACGCGCAGGAACTCAAGCGCATGCTCAAGCTGCGCGAGCCGCTGGCCGAGATCATGCAGTGGCCGCCCGCCCAGGTGCAGGCGATGCTGGTGCGCTTTCAGCAATCGCACAGTGCATGGGAGACCGACTACAGCAAGCTGCTCATCTTCGTCTGCGGCAACCTCGACGAGATGTACCACGAGACCGCGCAGCGCGTGCAAGACTGCGACACCGATGCCGACATCTTCCACCGACTCACGCGCAGGCTCTCAATCATCGATGTGAAAAAAGCACTGGGCGAGCGCTTCAAGCCCGAGCAGATCGCGCGCCTGGGCAACGAGCATGTCATCTACCCCTCGTTCAACAAGGCCACCTACGAGCGGCTCATCCGCAGCCTGTGCGCGCGGTACTGCGATGACATTGCCACCCAGTGCGGCGTGCGCTTTGCCATAGGGCAGGATGTGTTCGACGAGCTGTACGCCAACGCGGTATTTCCTGCCCAGGGCACACGCCCGCTGTTCTCATCGGTGCATGCCATCCTCAGCGCCAACCTGGTCAATGCCGCCCTGTGGGTGCTGGAGCAGCAGTTGCCGCTGACGCAGGAATTCGGCATGGTGCTGGCAGCCGACCGGCACCACCTGGTCGCCCAGGGCCTCGATGCCCGGGGCCACTTGCGACAGGCCCAGTTTGCCGTGACGCTGGAACTCAACCGGCTCAAGCAGCGCGCCAATGCCGACTTCAGAGCCCTGCTGGCAGTGCATGAGGCAGGCCACGGGCTGGCCTATTGCCTGCTGTTCGGGCAGGCGCCGCAGGAGGTCAAGATCAATATCGCCTCGTTCGAAGGTGGCTACAACAGCTTTGCGGGCCTCAAGGCCACCACGCGCCAGAATGCGCTGGACATGATGTGCGTAGGTCTGGCCGGCCGTGTGGCCGAAGAACTGGTGTTTGGCGAGATGGCCTGCACCACCGGGGCCGAACAGGACTACAAGCAGGTCACGGCCAGGGCGGCGCGCTATGTGCGATTCCACGGATTTGGCACACGCCTGTCGCACACCGACGTGACGGTGGAGCTGGACAACCACGTAAATACCGATGTGCAGGCCAGCAACGCAGCCATCGAGGAACTGCTGCAATCGCAGTACCAGCGCGCACGCGTTCTGCTGCGCCAGCACCGCAGCGCCTTCACGCGCCTGGTGGATTCACTGATGGACCACGGCATGATCGCTCAGCGAGAAATGCAGGCCCTGATGGCCGAACATGGCATTGCGATCGCCATTGCCACGGCGCCACAGGGCAGGGACGAAAGCCTGGTCCTGGAGCCATTCGCGGCACGACTGTCGGCATTCCGGCAGGCCAGCCGCATGCATGACAGCAGCGCTGCGGACAACCTCTGAAGGCGCCACAGCTAGGCCATCCATGCCCTGCGCCGCGCCTCGTACAAGGCCGCTTCGCGGCTGCGCACGCCGAGCTTGGCAAAAATGCGCTTCAGGTGGTGCTTGACGGTCTCCGGCGACAGCCCCAGGGCCTTGGCGATCTGCTTGGTGCTGTACTGCCTGGCCAGCTCGCGCAGCACATCCGACTCGCGCGGCGTCAGCCGATGCGGCCCGCCCTGCCCCAGGCGCTCGCCAAAGCGCTGCTCCCACAAGGCCAGCACCTGTCGGGCAAACACCTGCGGCGCGGCCTGAGGCTCGGCATGCGTGGCAGCCAGCCACCCGTGCACCAGGGCCAGCAGCGGCGCACCGGCATCCAGGGCGCACTGCGCCGCCCCCAGGCGTGCGCCCAGCCGCAGGCCTGCGCCCAATGCCCGGTTTGCAGCGGGACCATCACCCTGCCCGGCATGCGCGCAAGCCAGCATGAATTGCGCCGACAGCTCACCCAGCACCCGGCCGCTGCGGCGCGACTGCGCCAGCAGACTGGCAGCCATCTGGGCCGCACCGGCAGCGTCGGCCCGGGCCAGGCGCAGGCGCCAGCAGGCGCGCGCAACCGCCTCGGTCTCGGCCCAGGGCAGGGCAGGGCAAAAGCCTCGCGGGCCTGCTCGGCAACGCGCTCCAGCTGCGCCTGTCCGGCCAGTGCCACGGCAGCCTCGGTGCGGTCACAGCGCAGCAGCATGTCCACCTCGGCTGCGGCAGCCGCCAGGCCCAGGTGCGGCAGAGACTCGTCCTGCGCCAGCTGGCGCGCCGCGCCAAGCATCTCGAAAGCACGCTGCGCCTGGCCTTTGGCGAACGCACAGGCCGCAGCCCCCACGCAGCCATCGATAAGCACCTCCAGCAGGTCCGTGCCATGGACCGGCGCCAGCGCCTCGAAGTGTGCCAGCGCACTGTCGATATCGCCCCTGGCGTAGGCGATCTGACCGTGCAGGCCGGTGCTCAGCCGGGCCAGCGTATCCTGGCGGAACTCCAGAAAATTGAGGTCCTGGGCCAGCGACTCCTCCAGCGTCTTCACGGCCAGCGCCAGTTCACCTCGCACCAGCGCATTGCGCGCCCGATACACCCAGATCCAGGGGCTGTTGCGGGTGTAGGCGCCATCCGCGAACAGGGCTTCGACTTCACGGACGCGCCGCTCGCAGCGGCCCGCAGGCCCGTAGCGGTGCAGGAAGAATATCTCGAAGGACAGGGTCAGCGCCATGGGCCTGCGATCGTGCAGCAGCAGGCTGCGCGCCAGGGCGCGCAGCCTGCCGATGGCAGCCCAGGGCGAGAAAAACTGCTCGCGCTCGCTGCGTGCGAGCAGTGGGCCGAGTTCGGCGAATGCCAGATCCTGCCAGACAGCATCATCCCCGGCGGCCCCTTGGCCCATCACCTGCTGGCGCACGGCCACGAACTCTGACTGCACGCCATCGGGCAGTCCTTGCAGCAACTGGGCCAGCATGCGCAGCAGACGCAGCCGAGGCCGCTCCTGCAGCACGGAAGCTGGCAGCAGCTTCAACATCAGGCGCGAGCGCACCGCACCTTCGCTGGAGATCAGCAGCAGCCCGCCAGCGGACTCCAGCAGGCATGCGCCCAGCCCGGGGCTGTGCCCGGCCACGGCATGGGCGACCGCCTCATGAAGCTGGCCGCATGAGGCCAGATGCCGCGCAGCACGCTGGTGCAATCCATCGAGGTGGCCCGGCGAGCGCAGCGCGCAGGCGTCGAGCAGATAGTCCCTCAGCAGGGGATGCAGCCGCACTGACCAGGCCAGCTCGTCCACCAGCGCAACGGGCCGCATGCGCGTGAGCTGCTGGATCAGCGCCAGACTGTCCCCGCGCTCGCGCACCGCATTGGCAGCGGCCACATCCACGAGATCGAGCACAGCCACATCGGCCAGGAAATCGCGCAGCGCCTGGGACAGCGTCGCCAGCACCTCGTGCGCCAGGTAATCAAAGATCTGGCGCCGAGGAATCGGGGCGCTTGCCTCGCCCGGCCACAGGGCCGAGGGCTCGGCACATGCGCGCAGGCGCGCCAACTGCAGGGCGAACGGCCAGCCATCGGCATACCGCAGGATCTGCCCCAGGCTGTGGGGCGGGACCGTATCCTGCAGCAGGCGCTGGGCCTCGGCCCCCGTGAAGCGCAGCAGCTGCGCATCCATCTGACGGGCCCGGCCATCGAGCAGCAAACGGGTCAAAGGCTGGCGCGGCGGCTCACGGCTGGCAACGACAATGCGCACTTGCGGCGAAGCCAGCCAGGCCATGGCCTCAAGCAGTGCATCGGCCTGCGGGCCCAGGGCACACTCATAGTCATCGATGCAGATCAGCAGCGGCACATCGACCTGGGCCAGATCGTCGATGCCTGCAGGCCGTGCCAGGCCATGGTGCAGCGCAGCGCCCAGCCCCTCGGCAAACACCTCGGCATCGCGGTCCCGCGCATCACAGTTGAGCCAGGCCACCCGCTGCCCCGCGCAACGCGCCGCCTGGGCAAGCTGGGCCAGCAGGGTGGTCTTGCCAAAGCCTGCTGGCGCGCACAGCAGCACCAGCCGTGCGCCGTCCGGCGGCGCCGGCTGAAGCTGGCGCAAAAGCTGCTCGCGCCCGATCGCTTCGCGCGTGTTGGCGAGCGGCTCGAAACGCAGTGCGGGCAGGGCTGCGGATGCCATGGCGTGCATGAATGGCAAATCCTCATTGTAGGAAGCGCCCCCCACGGAGGCCACACAGGCAGGGGGCGCAAGGCTGCCATCCCCCGAAATAGAGCCCGGCATCCCCCACCGGGCGCATTGCCCTGATCGCGCGCGGCCCGCACATTGTGGACATGACCACTTCAGCCCAGCGCGCAGCCATGCAGATACCCCTGCCCACCCCTAACCCACCAGGCGGGCGGCCATGATCCGCATCGGCATCGATGTCGGCGGCACCAACACCGACGCCGTCGCCATGCGGGGTCATGAGGTTTTGCATGGCCTCAAGACCGCCACCACGGCCGACGTGGTCAGCGGCGTGGCCCAGGCGCTCGCTGGCGTGATGGCTGGCGCGCGCACTGCGTGCGCCGATGTCGCCGCAGTCATGATCGGCACCACGCAGTTCACCAACGCGCTGGCCGAGCGCCGCCGCCTGGCGCCCGTGGGCGTGATCCGGCTGGGCCTGCCAGCCACTGCCAGCATGCCACCCGCCACCGCCTGGCCAGACGACCTGAAGGCAGCGCTGCAACTGCACTGGCGCCTGGCACAGGGTGGATTCGAGTTCGACGGGCGCGCGCTCGGCCGGCCACGGCCCGGGCAGATCCGCGCCTTCGCACAGGAGTTCGCACAGCTCGGCGTGCAGGACATCGCCATCTCCGGCGTGTTCTCCTTCATTGATGACGCACAGGAACGCGAGGCCGCAGAATGGGTGCGCGAGCAGCTGCCGCAGGCGCGCATCACGCTGTCCTCCCAGATTGGCCGCATGGGCCTTCTCGAACGCGAGAACGCCGCCATCCTCAATGCCAGCCTGGGACTGCTGGGGCTGGAGGTCGTGTCCGCATTCGAGCAGGCGCTGCGTGCCAGCGGCATCCAGGCGCCGCTGTACCTGACGCAAAACGATGGCACCTTGATGGATGCCGCACAGGCCGCGCGCTTCCCCGTGCTGACCGTGGCCTCGGGGCCGACCAACTCCATGCGCGGCGCCGCCTTTCTGTCAGGCCACAGGAATGCCATCGTGGCCGATATCGGAGGCACCACCACCGATGTCGGCATGCTGCAGGCGGGTTTCCCGCGCCAGGCAGGCATCGCCGTGGAGGTCGGCGGCGTGCGCACCAACTTCCGCATGCCCGACGTCTACAGCCTGGGCCTGGGCGGAGGCTCCATCGTCAGCCCGGACCATGCACGCATCGGACCTCACAGCGTGGGCTATCGCATCCGCCAGGACGCTCTGGTGTTCGGCGGCAACACCCTCACAGCGACCGATATCGCGGTCGCAGCGGGAGTGGCAGAGCTGGGAGACCGTGCCCGCATCGCCCATCTGGCGCCGGACACGGCACGCAGCTGCCATGCCTTGCTGCAGCAGATGGTGGCGGACGCCGTGGACCGCATGCGCACCTCGGCGCAACCGCTGCCTGTGATCGTGGTCGGTGGCGGCGGCGTCCTGCTGGGCACGCACCTGCAAGGCATGGCCCTGACGCGCCCGCCGCATGCAGACGTGGCCAACGCGGTGGGCGCAGCCATGGCCCAGGTCAGCGGCGAAAGCGACCGTGTGCTGCACCTGGCTGGCATGCGCCGGGAGGATGCCATCGCACAGGTGCGCGAGCAGGCATGGGCCCGCGCCGTGCAGGCCGGGGCCGACCCCGCCAGCATCAGCGTGCTGGATATCGAGGATGTGCCGCTGCCCTACAGCAGCGGCAATGCCACGCGCATCCGCGTGCGGGTGGTGGGTGATTTGAAGGAGTGCATGCAATGACCCTGATCCACGCCGAAGACATGGAGGCCATCGCGACAGGCGCAGCGGTCTATGGCACGGGCGGCGGCGGCGACCCCTATCTGGGCAAGCTGCTGGCACAGCAGGCCATGCGCACGCATGGACCTGTAGAGCTGATACCGCTGGATGCGCTGCACGGCGACGATCTGGTCGTGCCTGTGGCGCTGGTCGGCGCGCCTACCGTCATGCTGGAAAAACTCCCCGGGATCGATCCGCTGGTGCTGGCCCTGCGCCAGCTGGAAGTTCGGCTGGGCCGCTGTGCCAAGGCCATGATGTGCATTGAAGTCGGCGGACTCAACTCCACCATTCCGTTTTCGGTGGCCAGCGTTACCGGGCTGCCGCTGATCGATGGCGACACCATGGGCCGGGCCTTTCCCGAGCTGCAGATGACCTTGTGCACGCTGACGGGCATAGACGCATGCCCGATGACGCTGGCCGACGAAAAAGGCAATGCGCTGACGGTGCAGGCCGTGGACAACGCCTTCACCGAGCGCTTCGTGCGCTCCATCTCCATGGACATGGGCGGCGCCAGCTATGCCGCGCTGTACGCCATGACGGTGGTCCAGGCACGCCGTGCCCTGGTGCCCGGCTCCATCAGCATGGTGCAGCGCTGCGGCCTGGCCGTGTTCAACGCACGTGCCCGGCATGAAGACCCCGTGGCAGCCCTGCTGGATGCCACGGGCGGCCAATATCTGTTCCAGGGCAAGGTGACCGATGTGCAAAGGCGCACCGACGGCCGCTTCAATCGCGGCACGGCACAGCTGCAGGGTACGGGCGATTGCCAGGGGCAGACGCTGGAACTGCTGTTCCAGAACGAATTCCTGCTCGCGCGCACACCGCAGCAGGTGCTGTGCTCCACACCGGACCTGATCGTCGCCGTGGACCAGGAAAGTGCAGAGCCGGTCACGGCCGAGCAAATCCGCTATGGCCTGCGCGTGGCGGTGATCGGCATCGCCTGCGTGCCTGCCTGGCGCACGGCGCCTGCGCTCGAACTCGTAGGGCCCCGCTACTTCGGCTACGACATCGAATACCAGCCGCTGGCGCAAAGGGCCACACCATGAAAGGCGGCGACCCGACCCGCGCCGAAGACCAGGTCGGCGCCTGGCGCATCGTGATGATCATGCTGGCCGTGATGATTGCCCTGCCCGCCTTCGTGATGGGCGCCGAGTTGAGTTTCTCCCTGGGCGCCATGCGCGCGGTGTGGGCCGCCCTGCTGGGTGGCGCCGTGCTGGCCGTGATCGCGGCCCTGGCGGGCGCGGCAGGCGCACGTTCGCGCCAGAGCACCTACGAGCTGATCGTGCAGGCCTTCGGCAGCCAGGGCGCGCGGCTGGCCAATGCCGTGCTGGGCCTGTCCATCCTGGGCTGGTACGGCGTGATCGCCACCATGTTCGGCGAGGCACTGATCGGCGCCAGCCCGGCGCTGGCCACCGTGCCGGTCTGGCTGCTGGCACTGGGCGGCTGCGTGCTGACCACGGCAACCACCATGTATGGCTTTCGCGCGCTGGATCTGCTGTCCGCGCTGACCTCGCCGCTGAAAGTCGTGCTGCTGCTATGGACCTTCTATGCGGCGCTGCGCGGTGGGATGGGCCCGGTGCTGGCCTTCGCACCGGGCGAACACACGGACCTGGGCACGGGCGTTTCCCTGGTGGCAGGCGGCCTGATCGTGGGCGCCGTGCTCGCGCCGGACGTGGCACGCTTTGCCCGCACGCCCTGGCATGCGGCGGCGGGCTGTGCCATCGCCTATGGCCTGTGCTTTCCCGCCGTGCTGCTGCTGGCGGGCATGCCCAGCCTCGCTGCCGGCAACCGGGATCTGGTGGCCATCATGATCGCGCTGGGCCTGGGTCTGCCCGCACTGCTCATCGTGGCGCTGACCGCCTGGTCCACCAATACCTTCAACCTGTACGCCGCCACGCTCATCGGCCAGACCGTCTGGCGGCACCAGCCTGCCTGGCGCATCAGCCTCGCGGCTGGCGCCGCCGGCGCAGCGCTGGGGCTGGCCGGTGTCAGCCAATGGCTGGTGCCCTACCTGCTGTGGCTGGGCATCTGCATTCCTCCCATCGCGGGCGTCTACCTGCTCAATGCCGCCATGCAGCCGCGCAGCGGCCCCACACCCGCCTGGCGGGCCGATGCCCTGATCGCCTGGCTGATCGGCAGCGGCTGGGCCGCCTTGTCCAAGCAGTGGGGCCTGCAGCTGACACCCACGGCAGCACTCGACTCCATCCTGGTCTGTGCCATGGCCTATGCGCTGATGCGCAAATGGCGGCCCATCCAGCGCCGCATCAATGCCCTTTCCACAGGAGACAGACAATGCACACCAAGGGATTGACCACCTTGTGCCTCGCGGCAGCGTGGGCCTTGCCGCAGGCTGCCATGGCCGGCAACTTCATCGGCCTGGGCCAGCCGGGCCCGCAAGGCTGGTCGGCACAGCTGTATCCGACCTGGAGCAAGCCCCAGGCCAGCCCGGCCACGGCATCGGCCTTTGCCGAACTGTCCTACTTCACCCCCACAGGCTTCACGGGAACACCACGCGACCGCCACCAGTTCTGGGCCGCTGCCTCGGCAGGACACGCGCGTGCGGCAGCGGGCAGCGGCGACAGCGCCACCGGCATCATGGGACAGCAGCTCGCCTACGAGTACTACTACAACGCCATTGAAAAACGCCAGGGCGATGCGCTCACCTGGTGGACCACGCCCTATGCCTCGGTCACCTTCCCCAACGGCAGCCGCAAGGCATCGGGCTTTGGCGCCGGGGGCAACCAGTACAGCTACCTGCTGGGCTGGAATAATTACATCGGCCGGGGCCGGTGGAGCATCACCTTCGCCCCGGTCCTGCTCTCCTATTCGGCACGTGCGCGCCATGCCACGCATTCGCCGGGAGGCAGCCTGGAGCGCCAGCGCGCCGGCCTGTCCCTGACGCTGGCCGACACCGCCATCGGCTACCGGGTGACGCCCCAGCTGGACCTGGGCATCCACCACTCCTACAGCATCTACAACCACGCGCGCTCGGACTTCGCCACCCAGCGCCAGAGGCGCCTGGGCCCGTCCTTCGCCTACCTCGGCCTCATGAAGCCCTACAACATCTATGTCGCAGGCAACCTGAGCTTTGACTACCACGCCTCGGCAGGCATGAAGAAAGCTACCTCGCTATCAGCCGTGGTCATCCGGTTTTTCTGATGGCGCGTCTGCAGCCTCATCGGGCTGCGCCGGGCCGGAGTCGGGCACCACACCGATACGGTAAGCAGCCACGAAGCGTGGCCAATCCACATGGTCCACCAAATCAATGTCATCAATGATGCCGACCTTCGCTCCCGCCCGCTCGAACAAGGCAATGCTCTTGCAAGGATAGTTGTTGCGCGACGGATATAACACCCCGTCGAACAGCGGCTGACCATCCTCTGCGCGCATGGCATGCACCTGCGCAGACACCTGCTGCGTGTGCGTGTAGTCGCGGCCAGCCAACTGCTCCAGATTCAAGCCGAAGTAGCCCGCCATGACACCTGGAGCAGTGAGGTCGGCCAGAAGCATGTCGGCCATCACCCCGACAGCGCGTACCATGCGGCCTTGCACCTCCTTCAGCGCAATCGAGCGCTGTACGTCAGAGAGCCACTGGTGCTTGTGGAACACCGACTCCATCAGGGCCGTAGGCAGGTCGCAACCCAGGTAGAGCACGCCATAGGTCTGCGCCGGATCATCGTAGCGGTTGGTGCAGCTGCGGCCATAGTGCAGCGGACTGCCCCGGTAGGCCGCACGACTCACATGCTGAAGAAGTTCACCCACACCGATCGGGAACGAAGGCAGCGCATGGCCCATGGCAATCGCGCGTCAATGCGCCTGCAGGCCCAACACGTTGCGCACCGCGTCGGCCACCGCATCGATAGAGCCAGGCGTTACCGCCTCCACCGGCGAGCGGCCACCCAGGCCTTCGAGCGGTTCGGACAGTGCGCGGTAAATCGTCCACTGGTCGATACCCTCGACATCCTGCAGCAGGGTTTCGGTCAACTGCCGTTTCACCGGGTCCAACTGCCAGTCGGGCAGCTTCTGGCCGCGTGGTCCCACGTTCAGCGCTAGCAGCCGACGGGCAAGAATGTCCTTGTAGATTTGCTGGCGGGATTTGTCCGCCAGCCTGGCAAACACGGGAATCGGCAGGTTGTGCGGCTGGTTGAAGGCTTGCAGCAGCACGGCGCGGCCACGCTGGATATCGGTGGAGGCAGGCACCCAGCGCGTATCGGCGCGCAACGCGGCAGCCTTGTGTGCCAAGGCCTGCTCCACCGTCTGTGCCTCCAGGTTGGCGGGCAGCTTCACCGCCTCCACGCGCTCATGTACGAACGCCTGCAACTCGGCTGCGAAAGCAGCGGCATCCCGGATCTCGGCGGTGCCAGAGAAGCGGCGCACATCCTCCACCGTGACGCGTGGCAAGCGATCCGCAATGAATTCGATGGCAGTGAGCATGGTCATCTCCGAAGCGGGCATGAAGCAAGGTCAACCCTAGTCGCTAATGTCGCACATGTCAACTTTGTCGCCAGCCTATGCCCCCATATGCGATGCCGAGAGACCCATGCTGTACCGCTGGAAAAACAACGCCCGCATGCAGCGGGCGTTGTGGTGTGCAAGGGATCGATCAGACCATCAGTGCCAGGCTGGCTTCCAGATGCTCGGTCGGCAGGCGGCGAAAGCCCGAGCGGGCATAGCGCTGCAGGCGGCCCAGGGCAAACGATGTCAGCACACTGGCGGCCACCTGGGCATCGACCGTGGGCGCCGAAGAACCCAGCGCGCCTGCGGCCGGTCGCAGGCACTGGCGCAGCGTGGATTCGATGCGGTCGAAGAACTGGTTCATTCGGGCCTGCAGGCGCTCATGCTCGAAGACGATGGCATCGCCGACCATGACGCGTACCATGCCGGGGTTGCGCTCGCCGAACTGCAGCACCAGCGCGATCACGCGGCTGGCCTGGCGCATGCCGTCGGTGGCGGGGCGCTCGGCATCGCCCTGCTCGCGGCCGACGATCTGCTGCACCAGCGTGAACACGGACTGCTCGATGAACTCGATCAGCCCCTCGAACATCTGCGCCTTGCTGGCGAAATGGCGGTACAGGGCCGCCTCGCTCACGCCCAGATGCGCAGCCAGCGCGGCCGTGGTGATGCGTTCCGAGCCGGGTTTTTCCAGCATTGCTGCAAGCGCCTGCAGAATCTGCTCGCGGCGCTCCCCGGGTTTGGGGCGCTTTCGGGCAGGCGCGGGGGCGGCAACAGGGGCTGCTTCGTCGGGCACGACATCAGCGCCAGAAGCGGGTAGAGGCGACAGGACTTGAGACTCGGACATAAGCGTTCAACTATTTGTAAGCAATTCTCTCACAGCCCTTTGCGCGAGGCCACGCAAAGCTGCCGGCATGGCCATCGCCGTCAGGATCGCAAGCCTTCGCCTGCCGATTGCCGCACACGCCGTTCATGCCACAGGCGCCTGCGGCGGCAACTCCAAGCGTACCAGCAGACCCCGGCCCTGCGCACCTGAGGCAAAACCCAGGCTGCCCTGGTGCAGCAGGGCAATCTCATCGGCAATCGCCAGCCCCAGGCCCGTGCCATCGCCCGAGGCGCCCTGCGCCCGGTAAAAGCGCTGGGTGATCTGATGGCGCTCGGCTTCCGGCACGCCAGGGCCGTCATCCTCGACCTCGATGAAGGCCCATCCCTGATGCACCTGGGTGGATGGCTGCATGCCGCAGCGCAGCGTGACGCTGCCGCCAGCCGGCGTGTACTTGATGGCGTTGTCCACCAGATTGGATACCAATTCGCGCAGCAGCCAGCTATGGCCCCAGACCTGGGCCGGCGTGACATCGAGGCCAAAGTCCAGCCCCTTGGCGCTGGCCTGGTCGAAAAACAGCTCCAGCATACTCTCGCACAGCTCCTTGAGGTCCACCTGCTGCAGCGGCTGCACCTCGGCATTGCGCGCATCGGCACGCGACAGTGCCAGCAGCTGGCGCGCCAGCTGCGCCGTGCGCCGGGTGGCATCGCGCAGCTGTTCGATCTGCGCCACGCTGAGCGTGACCTGTGCCTCGGCACCACGGCGGCGCGCCTCGGCCTGGGCGGCCTGCGCACTGAGCGCCCAGGCCTCGACCTGGGCGCTCAGTGCGGCCAGCGGCGTGCGCAACTGGTGCGCGGCATCGGCCACGAAACGCCGCTGCCCCTCGGCCTGGGCATTGACCAGCGCGAACAAGCGGTTGAGCGAGCGCACCAGCGGCCGTACCTCGGCCGGAGAGCTTTGCTCGTCAATCGGGCTGAGATCGCGCGGCGAGCGGCGTTCCACCGCCTGGGTCAGCGTCAGCAATGGCCGGAATGCCTGGCTGACCGACCAGTAAATGGCAATGCCAGCCCCGGCAATCAACAGCACATTGGGCAGCAGCACATGCATGAGCAGCTGGCGCACCCACTGCTGGCGCACATCGCTGCCATCGGCCAGCACCAGCACCATCTCGCCAGCGCCATAGGTCTCGGAGCGCAATACGCCCACACGGTAGGTGATGCCGTCATGCTCCTGGCTGTGGAACTCGGCCAGCGGCGTGGAGGGCACATCAAAGCGTATCCAGGTATCCCCGGCCACCACATGGCCCTGCAGGTCGCCGACCGCATAGCCCACATCGTCGCCGCGCTGGCGCAGAAAATCCTCCATGGCCGGCGTCAGGGCCACCAGCGGCGGCGTCCCTTCGGCAATCGAGGGCGCCAGCACCGAGTCGGCCAGCGCAGGCAGCAGGCGCAGCAGGCGCTGGTCGTGCTGGGTCGATGCCTCGTCAGCGGAGCGGTAGCCGAACCAGCCGCCCATCAGGGCCAGCAGCGTCAGCGGCACCACCAGCAGCACCAGCAGGCGAAGGCGCAGATTGGCTGTCATCGCAGCTCAACCACCCGGGCATGCAGCCACCGGTGCGGCCATCGACTAAGCGGCATGCGCCAGCTCCAGCCGGTAGCCAAAGCCCCGGATGGAGCGCAGCGCCACGCCGTGCGGCTCCAGCTTGCTGCGCAGGCGCGAGACATAGACCTCGACGGCATTGGGCGTGATCTCGCGGTCCCAGCCCGTCAGCGCCTGCAGCAGCTTGTCCTTGCTGGCCGGCTTGGGCGCATGGATGAGCAGGTATTCAAGCACCGTCCACTCGCGCGGCCCCAGGTCGATAGGCAGCAGCCGGCTTTCCGTCTCACCGTCCTGGGCAGGCTGGCGCGCACCGGCGCGGCGGCCCGCCGTGTCCAGTTCGATGGGGCCGAAGCTCAGCACCGCCGACGTGGCCGCCTGCGAGCGGCGCAGCAGCGCGCGCAGCCGCGCCAGCAGCTCGGGCAGCTCGAAAGGCTTGACCATGTAGTCGTCCGCCCCCTGGTCCAGCCCCTGGACCCGGTCCTGCAGTGCATCGCGCGCCGTCAGGATCAGCACGGGCATGGCCGCACTCTCCACCGCGCTGCTGCGCAGGCGGCGCGTCAGTTCCAGCCCGTCGATGCCCGGCAGGCCGATGTCGATCACGGCCAGGTCGAAAGCCTCCTGGGCCAGCACCTCCAGGGCGCGCTCGGCACTACCGACCCAGTCCACGGCATAACCCGCATCGGACAGCCCCAGCTTGATGCCGCTGGCCACCATCACATCGTCTTCCACCAGAAGCAAACGCATATCCACACCTACAAAAACTGGGCATCGCCCCGGGACGGCCCTTGAACACAAAAGCCGCCCGAGGGCGGCTTGCGGCAAGCCATGGCTGGCTGCCAGACCGTGGCCGGTCCATGCCCGATGGTAACGCGAACTGCGGCCCAGGGGCTTTCGGGTTCAGTGGCTGCGGATCATGGTGCCATAGGCCTGGTCGGTCAGGATTTCCAGCAGCATGGAGTGCGGCACACGGCCATCGATGATGTGCACAGCATTGACGCCCGCCTTGGCGGCGTCCAGAGCGCCGCTGATCTTGGGCAGCATGCCGCCCGAGATCGTGCCATCGGCAAACAGCGCATCAATCTCGCGGGCCGTCAGGTCCGTCAGCAGATTGCCGGCCTTGTCCAGCACGCCGGGCGTGTTGGTCAGCAGCACCAGCTTCTCGGCCTGCAGCACGGTGGCCAGCTTGCTGGCCACCACATCGGCATTGATGTTGTAGCTCTCGTTTTCCTCGCCAAAGCCAATCGGGCTGATCACGGGAATGAAGGCATCGTCCTGCAGGGCACGCACCACGCTGGGGTCGATGGAGACGATATCGCCCACCTGGCCCACGTCGTATTCGACGTTGGGGTCCTTGTTGTCCACCATCTTGAGCTTGCGCGCGCGGATCAGGCCGCCATCACGGCCTGTCAGGCCCACGGCCTTGCCGCCGGCCTGATGGATCAGGCCCACGATGTCCTGCTGCACCTCGCCAGCCAGCACCCACTCCACCACTTCCATGGTCTCGGCGTCAGTCACGCGCATGCCCTGGATGAACTCGCCCTTCTTGCCCAGACGGTTGAGGGCCGTCTCGATCTGCGGCCCGCCGCCGTGCACCACCACCGGATTCATGCCCACCAGCTTCAGCAGCACCACATCCTCCGCGAAGTCGGCCTGCAGGGCCGGGTCGGTCATGGCATTGCCGCCATACTTGATGACCATGGTCTTGCCATGGAACTTGCGGATATAGGGCAAGGCCTGGGCGAGGATTTCAGCCTTGTCACGGGGGGCAATCGAGAGGATGTCGTTCATGGTGGTCAGCAGTGCCATGAGGCGCAAAGCGCCCGGTTGAAAATCGGATAGCGGATTGTGCCGCAATGCCGAAGCCGCACGCGGGCAAGAGCCCAAGTGGAGACCTCGCCGGCCGCGCCTCGCAGGCCGCGCCTGGCCGGCCGCGCCTGGCCGGCCGCGCCTAGCTTTGGAACCAGCCTGGTACCTTGAACCGGACAATGGTCAGGTAGGCCCAGACATACAGCACGATGAACAGCAGGCAAAAGCCCATCAGCACCATGGGCGACTGCCAGAACAGCAGGGCGGGTACCACGGACATCAGGCAAAACGCCCACAGATAGGGCGAAGTGCGGTTGTTGCGCATCAGCATGCGCCGCGACTCGTCATCGTCGAACACACCCCAGACAATGCGCCGGTACACCAGCTGGTGCAGGTGCAGCGCATCGGCCATGCCGGGCGACACGCCGCGCGCCAGCTTGCGGTAGATGGAAAACAGCGTCTCCCAGACCGGGTAGATCAGCAGCAGCATGGGAAACCAGGGCGACACCTGGGCATGGCGCTGCACCAGCGCAATGCTGCCAAAGGCAATCACCACACCCCACAGATAAGCGCCGCCATCCCCGGCAAACAGCATGCCGCGCGGGTAGTTCCACACCAGAAAGCCTGCGGTCGCCGCAGCCGTCGTCAACAGCATGGCCGCCAGCGCGCGGTCGCCCACCTGCAGCGCCACATGGGCCAGGGCCAGGCAGATGATCACTGCCACCATCCCGGCCAGGCCGTTGCAGCCGTCGATGATGTTGAACGCATGGGGCAGGCCGGCAATGCCCAGCAGCGCCAGCGCCACGCCCAGCCAGAACGCCGAACCCATCCAGCCATCGATCCAGGCAATGCCCAGCCGGGGCACGGCCAGCCCCAGCAGACTGACGGCCAGCAGGCCGGTCATCAGCGTCAGCATCAGGCGGTAGCGCACGGTCAGGCGCTGGGTCAGGTCCTCGGCAATGCCGCCCAGCACGGCCGGCAGCACGGCCAGGCACCACCAGCCATTCCAGGGCTGCATGCGCAGCACCGACGGGTCACCGAACCAGCGGCTGCTGACCAGCCCTGCAAGCCAGCTCACCAGCACGCCCAGCAGGATGGCCGCGCCCCCCAGGCGGGGCACCTCTCCCGCGTGGATGCGCTGGGGCATGCCCTCGCCATATTCCACTGCATGGCGGCGCGACAGGCGCAGCACCACTGCGCCAAAAACCAGGCTCACCAGAAAAGCCACCACGGACAGCCAGATCATGTCATTCCTATTGCAAACGATTGCCGCCTGGCAGCCTCACAGCCTGGCGGCATGTCCGCGACCCCCACAGGCGCAGCAGGCTGCGCACATGCCAGGCCAGATGCCGCCACTGGCGGCCACTGGCACGTTGCCCGGCATGCACGACGCGCGCATCCGCGCGCTGCAGCCCCAGGCCCAGCAGCCGAATGCGCAGGCACAGGTCCACATCCTCGCAGTACATGAAATAGGCTTCGTCGAAACCCTTCACGGCCTGCCAGACGCGCAGGGGCATCACGATGCAGGCGGCATTGACCCAATCCACACGCTGCTGCGGGCGGCGCAGCACACGGCGGCGCCACAGAGCCAGCGGCGTCGGAATCTCGCGCTCGCTGTCCTGCACCCTGCCCTGACCATCCACCTGCAGCGGGTAGGCACAGCCCACGCCCTCGCATCTGGCCGCCTCGATCAATGCGGCGAAAGGTTCCTCATCGAGCAGCTCGACATCGGGGTTGAGCACGCAGACAAACGGCTCCACAGCCCCCTGCAGCGCCTGATTGTGGTTCGCACCAAAACCGAGCGGTGCAGGATTGTCGATGATTTGCAGCACAAACGGCCAGCCCTGCGGCGGAGGCACGGGTGCGGACTCGGGAATGTTGCGCGTCAGCACCACACGGGCAATACAGATCGCCGCGCAGGGCAGCGCCAACTGGTGCAGCAGGCGCTGCACCATGGCGCCATGCCCATGGCTCACGATGGATATGAGCAAGGCAGGTGCGCGCTCGGCGCCTGGCGGCACCGGGGCAGAAGAACCCATGGACGCCTCGCTGCCAGCTCAGCGCGACAGCGCGGCGTTGGCCTGGTCGATGCTGACCCAGCGGTCCTCACCCACCAGCGACTGCAGGCGCAGCCGTGACACCAGATACAGATAGCGGGCCTGTGCCAGATCGCGCTGGGCCTGCGTCTTTTGCTGCTCGGCATTGAGCACATCCACCATGGTGCGGCTGCCCGCCTCCTTGGACTTGCGGCTCGAATCCAGTGCCAGTTCGGCAGAGCGCACTGCCTGCTGCAACGCGGCAATACGCAGCATGCCCTCTGTCATGCCCCGGAATTCCTTGTGCACGCGCACACCCAGGTCCAGCCGCGTGGCCTCCAGCATTTCGCGGGCACGCTCATGGTTGGCCACCGCCTGGCGCACCGTGGAGTTCACATAGCCGCCGGAATACAGCGGAATCGACAGTTGCAGGCCGATGGCCTTCTGGTCATAGCGGGTGTTGACGCTGGTCACGCTGTCGCTGTTGGTGCGCGACCACTGGGCCACCGCATCCAGCGTCGGCTTGTGGCCGGCCTGGGCCTTGTCGATCTCCAGCCGCGCCGCCTCGACCTGGGCGCGCAGCGAACGCAGCTCGGGGCTGGCCTCCTCGGCGCGGGCCGTCCATTCCTGGACGGATGCCAGGCTGGGCGGCTCGGGCTTGAAGCGCTGCACATCCAGGCCGGCCAGTTCATCGAAGGGCTTGCCTGTGATCACCTCCAGACGGCGGCGCATGAAATCCAGGTTCTGCCGAACCTCCAGCTCCTGGGCCTGGGCCATGTCCAGGCGGGCCTGGGCATCATCCACATCGGTGCGGGTGCCCGTGCCAGCCTCCAGCCCCTTGCGGGCTGCATCGAGCTGGGTGGCATAGGCAGCCTTCTGGGCCGCCACCAGATCGACCTGATCATTGGCCAGCAATGCATCGAAATAGGCCTCGCCCACGCGCACCACCAGGCTTTGTTCATCGCGGTCCAGCGTCGCGTTGGCATCCTCCACCTGGGCGCGGGCCTGATCCACCTGCGCACCAATATACGGACGGTACAGGGGCTGGCGCACCGTCAGGTTCTGGGAACTGCTGTAGTAGTGGTTCTGCAGCCGAACAGGCTGGCCCAGCATGTTTGTGGTCTGGGTAGTGAGGTCGTTGTAGTTGCGCGTGGCATTGGCAGAAACGCTGGGCAGACGCTGGGCCTCGGCCTGCGGCAGCCGTTCACGGGTGCCTTCAGCGGTAGCACGCGATGCGCGAATGGTCACATCGTTTTGCAACGCGGCATCATAGGCCTGGCGCAGGTCCATGCTCCAGGCCGGCACGGCAGCCAGTGCGCATGCCAGCAGGCCCAGCCGGAAGGTAGTGGATGGAAAGCAGCTCATCTGGCTCATGTTCATTCCTCCGTCATCGACGCTGCGATGCGCTTGGTCAGCGGATGCAGCAGATAGGTCAGCACCGAGCGCTCACCGCCCTTGAAGATCACTTCCACCGGCATGCCAGGGTGCAGCTGGCGGCTGCCCAGCTTCTTGACGCCGTCCTCCGTCACCTTGACACGGGCCAGGTAATAGGCGTTCTGGCCCTGAGCATCAGTGATCAGGTCGCCAGAGACTGATTCGACCTGGCCCTGCACCACAAGTTGCGGGGTGTTGGCAAACGACGAAAAGCGCACATCCACAGGCATCTCCGCCTTGACGCGGTCAATCATGTGCGGAGCCACTCGGGCTTCCAGCATCAATTGGGCTCCCTCTGGCACGATATCCATCAGCTTTTGCCCTGGCTGCACCACGCCGCCCACCGTCTGGCTCACAAGGCCCACCACCTGGCCCGAAGCCGGTGAACGGATTTCCGTGCGCGACAGGTCATTGGTCAGCGCGCGAAAGCGCTCACCCTCGGCCAGCACCTGGCGCGATGCATCGGCCAGCTGGCTTTCCACTTCCTTGCGGTATTCCTGCTTGCGCGACACGGAACGCGAGCGCAGCTCGGCAATGGAGCTTCGAGCGCGCAGGGTGTTGCCCTGCAGGTCAGCCATGGAAGCATTGAGGTCGGCCACCATGCGCTCCAGCTCACGCTGACGATTGCGCGGCGCATAGCCCTGCTCGACCAGGCCACGCAGATTGGTCAGTTCCTCATTGAGCAGGCTCAACTGGTTCTTGCGGCTGACCAGCATGCTGGCATACGACTGCAGCATGCCTTCCTGCCCCTGAATGCTTTCCTCCAGGGACTGCAGATCCGAGCGCAGCAGGCTCTTGCGCGTATTGAACAGCTGCTCCTGGTTCATGAGCTGCTGCTGAATCTGAGGATCAGCCGCCGCTGCCTTCAGGTCCGGATGCCAGGTGATGGACGCCTTGCCCAACTGCTCGGCCTGCAGCCGGCCCTGCATGGCCAGCAGGGCCAGATAGTTCTGGCGGGCCGATTCATAGTTGGCACGGACCGTGGCGGAGTCCAGCTTGATCAGCACCTGGCCTTCCTTGACCTCGTCGCCCTCGCGCACCATCACTTCCTGCACGATGCCACCAGACAGATGCTGCACCGCCTTGCGCTTGGTATCCAGGGCCACGTTGCCAGGGCCGGGCACGCCCTCGTCCAGCGGCGCCAGCGCAGCCCACAGCAAAAAGCCGCCAAAGCCCAGGCCCAGGGCCCACAGGCCCCATCGGCCTGCGCGTCCCAGGTCGCTGCTGCGGGATGCAGGTGCATCGAACGGCATCAATGCCTTCTCATCCAGCACCAGCTGGGTCTTTTTATCCGCGTTGTTCAGAGAATCAGCCATGTGCAAACTCGACAAAAAAAGGGCGAGGTGTCCTGTGCGCACACCGTCGCATATACAAAAGCCATGGCGGCACCGGGCAAAGCCCCGGCTTCAGGCCGCCGCCAGCGGCGCCTGCGCCGCATTTGCCTGCGCGCTGCGCAGAGCCGCCAGCACCGTGTCACGGGGACCTTCGGCTTCCACGGAGCCATTGCGCAAGATCACCAGCCGGTCTGCCACGGCCAGAATGCCAGGGCGGTGCGTCACCAGCACCACCGTGCTGCCGCCGGCCTTCAGGGCCTGCACGGCACGCACCAGGGCGGCCTCGCCCACATCGTCCAGATTGGCGTTGGGCTCATCGAGCACCACCAGCGCCGGGCTGCCGTACAGGGCTCGCGCCAGACCGATGCGCTGGCGCTGCCCGCCAGAGAGCAGGCCGCCCGCCTCGCCGATCGAGGTGTCATAGCCCTTGGGAAAGCGCAGAATCATTTCGTGCAGACCCGCCTGCTGGGCAGCAGCGATCACCTTGTCGGCATCCACATCGCCAAAACGGGCGATGTTTTCGGCAATCGAGCCTTCGAACAGTTCGATATCCTGGGGCAGATAGCCCAGGTGCGGCCCCAGTTCGTCGCGGCTCCAGCCGGCAATCGGGCGCTCGTCCAGCAGCACCTCGCCCGACATATGGGGCCAGATGCCGATCATGCAGCGCGCCAGCGTGGACTTGCCCGAGCCCGATGGGCCCAGCACCACAGTCACCGTGCCGGGCTGGGCCGCCAGGGACACGCCCTTGAGAATGGGCTCGGCACGCTGGGGCGCCACAGCCACCACCTTGCGCAGTTGCAGCACGCCCGTGGGCGCCATGCGCGTCAGCGCCGGGTCGCGCTCGGGGTGCTCGTTGAGCAGGCTCTCAAGGCGGCGGAATGCAGCGCGTGCTTCAATAAAGCCGCGCCAGGTACCCACCAGCATGTCGATAGGGGCCAGCGCACGTGTCATCAGCACGTTGGCAGCGATCATCGCGCCAGCCGACAACTGGCCGTCGATCACCAGCAAGGCACCAGCGCCCAGGGCCAGCGACTGCTGCGAATAGCGCACCCACTTGCTCCATGCAGACAGGCGGTGTGTCAAGGCCTGGGAGCGGCCCTGCAGATCCTTGGCATTGCCATGCAGTGTCTGCCAGTGGCGGCGCAGCTGATGGATCATGCCCATGGGCTCCAGCACCTCCACATTGCGCAGCTTGGTCTGCACATAGAGGTTTTCCTGCAGGCTGGCCATCTGCGCCTGTTCCGCAGGCGCCACCGCCTGACGGTGGCCAAACCATACCAAGGCCGCCTGCAGCAGCGCGAAGAAGATGGCCACATAGCCCAGGAAGGGATGCAGGAAGAACAGCACCGCCAGGTACACCGGCGCCCAGGGGGCGTCCAGCAGCGCAAAAATGCCATTGCCCGTCAGGAACTGGCGCACCTGCACCAGGTCACCAAACGCCTTGGCCGTGCTGCTGCCCATCTGGCGCAGATTGCTCTCGAAGCTGGCGTTGAACACCCGGGTGCTCAGCATATCGTCCAGGCGCATGCCGGCACGCACCAGCACCCGCGAACGCATCCACTCCGCGAAGGCACCGACAAAAAACAGGAACAGCGTGATCAGCGACAGCATCAGCAGCGTCAGCTCGCTGTGGCTGATCAGCACGCGGTCATAGACCTGCAGCATGTACAGCGTGGGCGACAGCATCAGCACATTGGCCACCATGCTGAACACCGCCACTATCACGAATTCGCGGCGGAACGCCCACAGCGCGCGCGTCAGTTCGCTGCGTGCAAAAAAACCAGAAGGGGTCGTCATCATTTGCAACTTGTACCGGTATCGATCAAACAGGGCCGCAGCCTCATCAGGCCACTGCCGCACCCGGTGCAGCCAGCGTGCTCTGCCCAGTGCCCTGCCCGGCCCCCTGCCCTGCAGCGGACTGGCGCGCCATCTGGTTCAGTGCGGCCAGCACCTCGTCGCGCGGACCAAAGGCCTGCTGCGTGCCATCACGCAGCACCAGCATCTTGCTGGCCACGCTCAGCACGCTGGTACGGTGAGTGATCACCACCACCACCGCGCCACGGGCTGCGGCCTGCTTCAGGGTACGGGCCAGGGCTGCGTCGCCCTCCTCGTCCAGACTGGAGTTGGGCTCGTCCAGCACCACATAAACCGGGTCGCCATAGAGTGCACGGGCCAGGCCCACACGCTGGCGCTGTCCGCCAGACAGCCGGGCACCGCCTGGGCCCACCTGGGTCTCATAGCCCTCGGGCAGCGATGCGATCAGATCCTGCAGCCCCACGGCAGCAGCAGCGGCCTCCACCTTGACCATGTCCACCGTGCCAAAGCGTGCGATGTTCTCGGCCAGCGTGCCTTCAAACAGTTCCACGCGCTGCGGCAGATAGCCCAGGTGCGGGCCCAGCTCGGCCTTGTTCCAGTTGTAGACATCCACGCCATCCAGGCGCACCTTGCCCACGGAAGTCGGCCACAGGCCCACCAGCACGCGCGCCAGCGTCGTCTTGCCAGCGGCAGACGGCCCCACCACGGCCAGCACATCGCCAGGCTGCAGACCAAAGGCAATGCCGCGCAGAATAGGGGCGTTGCCCCCTGGTGCAGCAGCTACCAATTGCTCCACCTGCAGATGACCGTGCGGAGCGGGCAGGGGCATGGCAGGCGGCGTGACAGGAATGGCGCTTAGCAGGCCATTGAGCCGCTGCCATGCATCGCGCACATTGACCACCAGCTGCCACTGCGTCACCACCTGCACCAGCGGCGCCAGCATGCGGCCGCCCAGAATGGAGCTGACCACCAGCATGCCGCCGCCGCCATTGAGCTCGTTGTGCAGCAGCAGCCAGCACGACAGGCCCAGCAGCAGCGAGCTCAGCACACTCTGCAGCAGCTTGCTCAGCGCCTGAAAACCACCAGCGCTCTCGGACGCCTGGGCCTGCAGCCGCAGGAACTCGCGCTGCTTGGCCACCCAGCGGCGGTGGGTGTTCTTGAGCATGCCCATGGCCTCGATCACTTCGGCATTGCGCAGCGTGCCATCGGCATACTGCTGCGCCGCCTGTGCCGTGCGGTTGGCCTGCATCAGCGGCGGCTTGGTGCTGCGCTCGTTGAGCCAGGTCACACCCATCTGCAGCACACCAAAAACCACGGCAGCCCAGCCCAGCACCGGGCTGATCAGGAACAGCAGCACCATCATCACCAGCGCCACAGGCGCCTCCATGATGGCCAGCGCTGCCGGGGAATACAGAAACTCGCACACACGGCGGAAATCCAGCAGCGGCTGCGCCGTGCTGCCGGAAGCCTGGCGCACATTGGCGGCAAACACCGCATCGAAAATGCGCCCATGCATGCGGCGGTCTAATTCCTGGGCCGCTGCACGCATGACTTCGCTGCGCGCCCACTCCAGCATCTCCATCACTACAAAGATGCCCAGCACCGCCACCGTGAGCCACAGCAGCGTCATGTGGTTGCGGCTGTTCACCACGCGCTCATACACCTCCAGCATATAGGCCGAAGGCGCCAGCACCAGGATGCTGGCAATCACGCTGAACCATGCAGCCCGCACGAAAAACGGGCGCAAGGCCACCACGGCATTGCGCAGCTCGGAAGATTCCTTGGGAGAACTCATACAGCCTCGTCAACCATCACATATTCGGGAAGCTCGCCCGACTCCGGGGACGCCACTGCATCGCCAGCAGCGGCAGCAGGCTGCGCCTGATCCACGAGCACAAAAGACAATTCATAGCCACCATCGCCCCGGTGCGCCAGCACCACCTCGCGCAGCTTTTGCGTCTGAAAACGCGCCTCCACCTGAGCGTCCAGCGCCAGCTGGAAGCGCATGCGGCCATCCAGCGTGTACATGGACAGCTGGCCCGCCTTGAGGCTGAGCGTGTGCCTGTCGAAATACACGGGACAGTTGTCTGCAAAACGCAGCAGCGGCAGCGGCCTGTCGCCCAGCTTGTCCAGGTGCAGCGGGCTGGCCGGCTGCTGGAACACCATGCGGCAGGTGCGCGAAACCGAGTAAATGGCGTTGCACACCATCTGCGAGCCGATCTCGGGAAACTGCTCGCGCAGTTGCCGATAGGCCAGATGGTGCAGGGCCACCCGGTTCCAGATACGGGTGGACTGGACCAGCGGCGCCAGCGCGTTGCACAGCCTGGCAAAACTGTGCTGCAGCGCCTGCAGCCGCTGGGCCTGTTCCGGCGTGACGTTCAAAGGGATGCGGAGAAGTGAATCCATGGCTGACACGGAGTGTAGCACCGATTCCTATATGAATTTCATATAAGAGATCTTAAAGGCGAAAAAGAGGCACGATTCCCACCGCCTCTTGACGTAAAAAAATGCAACAAGCTAATCTGCGTGCTACGCCACGCATCTCTTCGCCACCATCCTCCGCCCCACACCATGCCCACCCCAATGAACGGCGGCAGCCAGCACTCCACAGTCACCACGCAATCGAGCGGCTCCAGCCTGACGGATGCGCTGCTGGGCCCGCAGCGCTGGAGCAACGACTCCGGCACGCTCACACTCACCTACAGCTTCGCCTGGAAAAACGGACGCACCGCCACTTGGGACAGCAGCAACTACAGCAGCCTGCGCGAGCCCGACACCGGCTACGGCCTGAGCAGCCAGGAGCAGGATGCCGTGCGCGCCGCACTCAAGGCCTGGTCCGCCGTGGCCAACATCAACTTTGTCGAAGTCGAGGAAAGCAGCACCTCGGTGGGCGACCTGCGCTTCGCCTGGACCAGGCAAAACAACCCAGGCGCCGCCGCCTGGGCCTACGAGCCCAGCAGTTGGTGGACCTCCGGCGGCGACGTATGGCTAAGCAGCAGCGGCATGAGCAGCTACAAGCTGGCATCGGACTGGCTGCCCGGCGGTGGCGCCTTCTCCACGCTGATGCACGAGATCGGACATGCCCTGGGGCTCAAGCACCCCTTTGAAGACGCCGTGCGCCTGCCCACCAACATGGACAGCGACCAGTACACCGTCATGTCCTACACGCAGCACCCCTACGGCGTCTGGGGCACGCTGGATGCCAAAGGCACCTACAACTACCAATGGCTGTCCCCAGAAACCCCGATGCTGCTGGACATTGCCGCCATGCAAAGCCTGTACGGCGCCAACACGCAATCAGGCAGCGGCAATGACACCTACACACTCACCCCTGGCGCAGCCATCCTGCGCACCCTCTGGGACGCAGGCGGACAGGACACACTGAACCTCGCCGCCTTCAGCCGTGGCACCTATATCGACCTGCAGCCCGGCGCATTCTCATCACTGCCCAGCCTGGACGCTCCTCCCGCCTGGGCAGACAAGGCCACCTACGGCAAGGACAACCTGGCAATTGCCTGGGGCACAGTCATCGAAAACGCCATCGGCGGCAGCGGTGACGACACGCTGCTGGGCAACAGCGCCAACAACCGCCTGCAGGGCGGCTCTGGCAACGACACCATCGACGGACGCGAGGGACTGGATACCGCCGTCTACAGCGCGGCACGCGCCAGCTATGACATCCAGCGCCTGGACGGCAACCGCTATACCGTCACCCAGCGCAACAGCGGCGCCGATGGCAAGGACACACTGACCAGCATCGAGCGCCTGCAATTCAGCGACCAGCGCGTCGCGCTGGACGTCGCCAATGGCGATGCAGGCTTTACAGCGCAACTCATCGGCGCGGTCTATGGCGCCGCCAATGCACGAAACCCCCAGCTGATTGGCATCGGCCTCAAGCTGCTGGACGGCGGCACCACCCATGCGCAACTGGCCAAAATGGCACTGGAAGACCGGCTGGGCGCAGGCTACGGCCCTGAACAGTTCATCAGCGCGCTCTACCAGAATCTGACCGGCCAGAACATCCCCGCCGACCAGCTCTCCGCCTGGAAAACGCGCGTAGCCAACGGCGAATTCACCGATGTCAGCCTGACGCTGGCTGCCAGCGCCATGACCGAGAACAACACCAACATCGGCCTGACAGGCATGATCGACAACGGCATCACCTACATCTGAACGCACGCCAGCCCGCCAGACCCGGAACAAAGCGCGTTTACCCCCGCTTATCCAGAGATCAGATCAACCCGTGCAGCAGCATAGTAGCCATGCGATCAGTCACATAAGGCGCCTGCGCATACCATGACGACCATCCTCGATACCCTCTCCGATCTGGCATCCACCATGGCCGCCCAGCTGCGCAGCGCCGCAGCCGGCGCCAGCAGCCAGCAGACACAGAGCAGCGGCTTTGCGCAGGCCCTGGCAAGCACCGCGCAGGCAAGCACTGCAGGCACCCCGGCATGGCAGGCACCCTGGCTGGCCGGCAGCGAGACAGCCGGCAAATACCTGCTGACCGCCAATGGCGACACCGCCGCCAACCGCAACGCCAAGCCCAGCATTGCCGCTTTCATGAGCGCCACCGGCACCGACTTCGACACCGCCAGCTCCACGCTGTATGGCGTCATCGGCAGCAACAATGACCTGCGCGACTGGAGCGCCATCATGGCCGCCGACGACCCGCTGCTGGCCGCGCGCCAGGCTACCGGCGCCCTGTATGCCAGCAATCTGGACTACGGCAGCACCAACAGTTTTCACCCCACCGCAGACCAGACACTGGTCAGCTCGGGCAATTTTGCGTGGCTCAATGTGGACAACAGCCAGGGCCTGTGGCTGATGGATGGCAAGGGCGGCGCCCTGCGCCAGTTGCCGCTATCTGCCCCAGACATCCTGCGCGCCGCCCGCGACTTCGGCGTAGACCCCTCCAAACTGAGCGGACTGGCCGACCAGATGGATGCCAAAGGCCTGTCCTACCAGCCCGCCGGCGGCCAAAGCCTGGACCTGCGCAGCCTGGCCCAGGGCGGCAAGGGCAGCAACACCGACTGGACCAGCGACCCACTGGTCAGCCGCAAGGGCGAGGGTGCTGCCAGCTCCCTGGCCGCCAACATCCAGCTCGCCCGCGAGTTGGGCGTGCCGGGCACCGCAGGCACCGCCACAAACACCAAGCCCGCCGCCAGCACAGCCACTACCACGGCAGCAGGCAGCAGCACAGCCACCAGCACCGCAGCCACAGATGCCAACGCACTGGCACTGGAGCTGGGCAACCAACTGATCAACCAGTTGCAAGCCGCACTGCAAGACCTGCAGACCCAGGCCAGCAACGCAACCGCCAGCAAAACCAGCTGACACCTGTTTTCCCCTTTCCCCTTCCTCACTCCACTTTCCCGCAAGCCTGCCCACAAAGCAGCTTGCGGTTTTTTTTGCGCCAGCGGCAGGCTGGCGCACAGCCATGCAAAGCACACACGCGCGCACTGCAGCAGACGAGCATGGAAAAAGAGACGCAGGGGAAGAAAAAAGAAGTGTGGTGCCCATGGGCAGGATCGAACTGCCGACCTCTCCCTTACCAAGGGAGTGCTCTACCACTGAGCCACATGGGCGCACATTGCATTCATTGCAAATGCAAGCTTTTTGGTGAAATTGGGATGGCTCCCCGACCTGGGCTCGAACCAGGGACCTGCGGATTAACAGTCCGTCGCTCTACCGACTGAGCTATCAGGGAATAAAGCCAAGCCTTAGATTATAGCGCAAAAATCAGCGGCATCCACCTCAGTGCAGCACACCGGCACCGCCCGCGCCATAACCGGGCAGCGGCGCCTCTTGCGCCATCCAGGCCGGCCACAGCGCCAAAGGCCATCCGGCCTTGACATATTGGCCATGCACAATGCCAAGCCACTGGCGCAGCGCCTGGGCATTCAAGGCCATGGCCGCCTCCGGCCCGCCTTGCCCCGCCTGCCCGCCACGCAGCACCAGATGCACCCCCTGGGCGGTAGCATGCATGTCCACGCCGTTGACCAGCCAGCCCGCCACACTGGCAGCCACCGGCTCAGGGGCCTGGGCAGCCAGTTGCGCCTGGGCCGCCTGCTGGGCAAAGCCCTGGGCCATCTGCCGGGCCAGGCCACTTTCACCTGCCGCAGGCGCATGCACAGCGCCATCACCTTCCAGCACGGGCGCCTGCTGCTCCAGCCAGCCGCACAAATGCGGCACCAGCCGGCCCAGCAGGCGCTGGGTCAGCCACAGCACCTGGGTGCGGCCCTCGCCATCCTCGCCGCTGATGCGCAGGCGATCTTCTTCCTCCACGTAGGCGGTGGTCAGGCGCTGCAGCGCGGCGGCACTCATGTCAGCAGCAGCACGGACAGGCCCGCCATCTCAGGGTCAGGGCAGCCCACCACGTGGACGACCGGCACCGCATCAGCGGTGTCGCCTGCCTTCGGAGCCTGCGGCACAGGCCCGTGCCAATAGCCCCCCTGCCCCAGCGGCTGCCAGCCCATGGCTTCGCCACGCAGCAGCCACAGGTCCAGCGCCAGCTGCGCTGCAGCGGCATCCGCAGCATTCACAGGTGCCACAGGAAAATCCGGGGACTCCATTCAGGCCACCTGCTCAACCGCCAAAGTGCAGCGTGCCGCCCTTGTTCAGGAACTCCAGGTCCAGCTCGCCGGATGCCGTCGTCGGCAGCGCCGGTGCAGCCGCAGCCTGGGCAGCGGCGCTGCGCCACTGCACCTGCTGCTCGGCCAGACGGCCCAACGTGGACAGGTGCTGCTGCGACAGCATCTGGCAATAGGCCAGACCCAGGGCACCAGCCTGCTGCAGGGCATGCAGCGCCGCGCCATCGAGCTGATTGAGCTTTTCCTCATCCACACGGAACAGGCCCTGCAGCGACTTCTCGCCCTCACCCGTCTTCAGCGTGATCGCCCAGGGCTGGATCAGGCCATGGGCCTGCAGCGCGGCGCAGGCGCGCGCCACCATGGGGCGCTGTGCAGCCAGATTGGTCAGAAACTGCATGACGCTCGCCACTGCCGCGCTGGGCTGGCCATCGTCGCCAAAAAATGCCTCGCCCGAGGCATCTTCGCGCAGCAGGCCGCTGTCGGCATCAAAGCACAGCAGTTGCTGGCCATCGGGCGTACTGGCCATATAAAACGGATGGCTGCGCAGCGCAGCCGGCACATAGCCGGCCACCCAGGCGCCACTGGGGTGTACGCACAGGTTCTGGCCCTGGGCCAGGCCCTGCACAGCCACCGTCATAAAGGCGGGGGCTTCACCCTCAGCCGTGCCAGCTGCCATGAAGGCAATGGGCAGCGAAAGCATGACCTTGGGCAGCTCCTGCAGCACCAGCGGACTCACCGTCTGGGCGGCGGCAAAGCCATAGCCGGTATAGCGCTGCCAGCGCTTGTTGCCAAATTCCTGGCGCGATACGGGTTGGAGTTTCATGGCTTCTTGGCGGTCTTGCGTGTTGCGGGCTTCTTGGCGGCGGCGGGTGCTGCAGCAGGCGCAGCGGCCGTTGCGGATTCGACAGCGGCCACCAGGGCGGCCGCATAGGCATTGCGCGCGGTCTGCACCAGCGCCAGCTGCTGCTGCAGGCGCGTGATCTCGACATCGGCCACGCGGATATTGGCCACCTGTGCCTGCGCAGCCTGCGGCAGGCTGTCCACCGCGTACTCCTTGCCGTTGACGTTGACGGTAATGGATTGGGTCATGGCATAGCTCCTGCGACGTGAACAAACATAGGGTTTCATAAAAAGAAAAACCCCCGGCTCCAGAGGAACCGGGGGAAGGCTTATCACCTGGGCCCCTTGCCAGAGCAAGGGGCATCTCCGGGGGAGATTAGGCCGCGTTAGCGAAGTTGTTGAGCGTCAGAGCACCAACAGAAACGCCATTCAGCACGCCAACCAGCGTAATTTCCGAAGCGATGATCGCGTTGTCAGCGGAAGAAGCGTGGTAGACAGCCGTACCGCCACCTGCGATGCCAACGGCCAGCAGGATGTCGTTCTGACCAGCGATGGCACCAGTGATCGTACCGCCGATAGCAGTCAGCAGGTTGGTACCGTTCAGCGAGTTGGCGGAAGTAGCGTCTGCAATCGTGGCAGTCGTCACGATCACAACTTCAGTCGCGCCAGCCACAGTCAGGTTACCAGCAGCATTCACGGTCTGCAGGGATGCAGCGCCTGCAAAGTTGTTGGTACCCGTCAGTGCAGCCACACCGCTGTTGAAGTTGAACACGTCACCGCCAACACCTGCTGTGAAGTCAGTCACGATGTTGCGATCGGCACCGTTGGCTGCAGCAGCGGAAACCTTGATGGTGTCAGTACCTGCACCGGTGGTGATGGTGTCAACGCCAGCGCCAGCGGTGATGGTGTCAGCACCAGCACCACCAATGAAGGTGTCGGCACCAGCCGTACCAGTGAAGGTAGCGGTAGAGTAGGTCAGGCCGGACAGGTCAACGATTTCGGAACCGGTGATGCTGTGCGTGGTCGTCACAGCGCCGTCCACGAACTGGTGGGTGTTGGCGCCTTGGTTGATGGCCACGGTGGTGGTGGCAGAACCGCCAGTCCAGTTCACGCGGTCAGCAGTAGAAGCACCCAGGTCAACGGTGTTGATCGTGCCGCCCACATTGGCGTTCAGCGTCAGCACGTCGTTGCCAGCAGCCGAACCGGTCACATTCAGAGAGTGGAAACCAGTCACTGCACGTGCGTCGATGTTCAGAGCAGACGCAACAGCACCGTTGTCTGTAGCAACCACGCGCAGGATTTCCTGGGTAGCAGCAGAGGTAGCGGTGTTGCTGGAGTCCACCAGATTTTCGATCACGGTGTTGTTCAGCGTCAGCGTCAGCGTCTGAGCCACAGCCTGGTCGTTGGTGAAGTTGATCAGGCCAAAGTTCTTGGTCTGAGCCAGGTCGTTCACCGACACATTGGCCGTGTTGCGCACTTCGTACACGTTGTTGTTGCCAGCGACATAGCCACCGGTGGTAGTCGCACGCACGTCGGTGTCACCGCCGTCCAGAATCTGGTTGGCATTGGCGCTGATGTCGTCCACCACGATGCGGTTGGACGAGATGCTGGCGTTGCCGACACCGTTGGCGCCCACGAAGGTCACCCACTTGTTCTGGCTCAGGCCACGCAGATCCACCACAGCGTCGGACTCGTTGTTCTGGTCCAGACGGCCATCGTTGTTGACGATGGTCAGGCGGTTGGTTGCGTCGGTCTGCGTCACGAAATCGTTGTCGATCTGGACGTAGTAGGCGCCACCAGTGTTGGCGACTTGTGCACCATTGCCCACATTGGCCACGCCGGCGTTGTTGCCGAAGCGCAGGACGTCGATGCCCGTCAGGTTATCCCACTCAGAGGTCTGGATGGTGATGCGGGGCGTACCGGGGATGGTGGCGGTGTTGCCATCAATCACCAGGGTGTCGGTGCCCGTGCCTGCGGCGATGGTGTCGCCAGAGGTGAAGCCAGCGCTGGTCGTGCCGATGGCATCGAAGATGATGGTGTCGTTGCCGACATTGGTCTTGATGTTCATCGAAGTCGTGCCGTCGGCGCGGGTGATTTCACCCACGCGAACGATCACATCACCCAGGTAGGTGCTGGCATCCAGGCTTTCCACCAGGTGGCGGACTGCGCCGTCGCCAGCGGTACCAGCCGTGCCGACAAACACGGAGGACACTGCGTTGTCACGTGCGCTGGTGCTCACGGTGGCGGCAACGCCGGTGATGGCAGCCACAGCAGCGGCCACGGTGGTGGCAGAGCCAGTGGTGCCGTCAGTGGCGTGACCATAGCCAGCGTTGGTGTTGGCAGCAACGCCAGTGGCGCCGAAGCTGTCCAGGCTGAAGTACTGGCCGGTTGCGCCGCCCTTCAGGGTGATGGAGCTGCCAGCTTGCGTGAACGTGCCTTGGCTCAGGTTGACGGTGTTGGACTCGGTGTCATTGTCCACCAGAGTCACGCGCTCCACGGCGGTAGCGGTGATGTTGGCGTTGAACACGGGGTTGCTGTTCACGCCGTCCACGATGGTCACGGTAGCGGTGTCAGCAGTGCCGGTAGCAGTCTTCAGACCAATGTTCAGCACATTGTTCGTCATGGTGCTGTTGCCGGTCGTGCCATGGGCGATGGTGATGGCGTTGGCTTGGGCGGAAGTCAGGTTGGTCAGATTGACCGTCATGCCTTCAGCAACAGAGTTGCCGGCGGTTTGACCTTCATTGCGAACATAAATGTTTGCCAGCTTGTCGAAAGCATCGGCATTGATGTTCACGGTGTCAGCACCAGCGCCAGTATCATGGCCAGTGCGCACTTCCAGATTCTGGATGTTGGTCACGTTGGCCACAGGGGCAGCAGCGGTACCGCCGGCAGCAATAGTGGTGGAGCCGATCACGACCACGGTGTTGTTGCCTTCGCCGCCATCGATCTTGTCGAGGTTGTTGGTGGCGCCGCCAATAACGGTGTCAGTCAGGCGGATGGTGTCGTCAGCCTTGCCGCCCTTGACGGAGAACTGCACGGGCACGCCGGAGGTGTTGTCAGCGCCAGCGTCGATTTCAGCACCCAGGGTGATGTCCAGCTTGCCGGTGAAGGCAGAAGCGTCGATGGTGGTCAGCGAGCCAGCCACGTTGGTCAGACCAGCAGCGTAACGGGTGGCTTCCACACCTTGCGCGCCAGTGGTGGCAGTGCGTGCACCCAGAGTCAGGTCCTTGTCGCCGGTGATGTTCAGCGTCTTCAGGTCTTCGGCTTGCAGCACGTTGGCCTTGTTGGCGGAACCGGAGGAAACCAGATTGATGGTTTCGTAGCCTTCTGTGGGCACAGTGCCACGCTCTTCGACGCGAATGGTAGCCACGTTCACGTTGGACAGAGTCAGCTTGACAGCGTCAGCAGCGCCGGACACAGCGGAACCCAGGAACGTGAAGTTCACGCTACCTTCAGGAGCCTGGCTGTTGGCGATCGACAGATCGGTCACAGCTTCAGCAATGTTGGTCACGCTGGCGCTTTGGCCGTCGGCAATACGGGTCACATTGACAACCTTGACACCGGTGGAATCTTGCAGATCCAGGTTCAGGCTGGCGTTGGTGGCATCAAAGCGAGCGTTGATGGTCTGCACACCCTTCAGGGTGGGGGTGATGACGGTCGCGCCGTTATCGCCCACGTTGCCCAGAACAGCGTTCAGGGTGGCGTTGGTGCCCACGCCGGTCAGCACGTCGTCGTTCTGCAGCGAGTTGATGCGGTCATTGCCACCGGGGGTGTAGACCTGGGGTGCTTCGAAGATGTTGGCGGTCAGCTTGTCGGCGCCATTGGTCAGGGTGACCGAGGTGCCATTGCCGGCGGCTGCCTTGGCGGCGTCCACGCTGGCAGCGGTGTGGTCCACAGCGGCGACCACGCCTTGCAGGGTGGCCAGCTGGTCGCTGGACATGCCGATGCCGACGGGTGCGGGCACGGAGTAGTACTCGCCCACGGCTGCCTTGTTGGCCAGTTGCAGCTTGGCGTTGGCGAAGTCAGCGGAAGAGGATGCGTCCAGGGCCAGCACGGCCTGGTAGATCACGGAAGAGAAGGAAGTGCCAGCGTTGACCTTGGCCTGGACCCAGTCCTTGGCTTCGGTGTTGTTCTGCAGACCCAGGGTGGTCAGGAACTTGGTGGCGAATTCAGCGGCGGTCAGGGTGTTGGGGTACAGGCTCTTGAAAGCGCCGGTGTTGCCCAGGGCAGTAGCCAGGTTGGCCAGATTGCCGTTCAGAGCCTGGTAGGAGGTCGTGAACTCAGCCAGGTAGGCAGCGCCAGGAGCAGCGTTGAACATGCCAGCAACCAGCTTCAGGATGTTGGTACGTTCTTGCGTGGTGATAGTAGCCATTAAAAATTTCTCCACTAGTAGATGAAGTTGAAAGGAAGCCGTCAAAAAGCCATGGAGCTCCCGATCAGCGACGGAGTATAGACAAAGGTCCGGCAAGCGCCGTGTGATCGGGATCACAGCGAGGAGATTGCCAATGCATGTTGCCCCCAAGCAACATTCAGGCATTCAAAGCATGCACGCACACGGTTGGGCAGCCCTGCCGGGCGCATGCACGCATGCCTGGCAGACAGCACACGCCTGAAACCATGCGGTGCTTCCAGCGGTACAAGCCCTTGTCAGACAAGGGAATTGAGGCATTCGCCATATCAGCCGGAGCACAGCAGCCTGGAACTGACAGGCGTCAATTCACATTACCCCAAAAGTTAGCAAGCCAATGATGGGGTTTGCGTCCATTCAGAATGCCATCACACGATGACGTCACCAGGAAATGGTGCAAAAGTTGACTGCGCGCGCAGCCACCTGCCCGACCACACACAGGCATATCGCCATGGCTAAGGCAACTCCCAGCGCAGGCCGGCACTGATGGCACGCTGACGCATGGCAAAGGCCGCAATATTGCTTTGCTGGCGGCTGGCTTCCAGGGACACAAAGGCCAGCGCCCCGCGCCATGCAGGGTCGGCCAGCGGCTGCGATACCGTCAGGCGCAGGCCCTGGCGCAGGGTGTTGCGCCGCAGGTTGTTGTCGAACAGGGGGCTGTAGCCGTCCTTGTCGCCCTGGCGGGTCCAGCTGTAGTCCGCACCCAGCCGCAGACGCCCCAGGCGGGCCTCGCCGCCCAGACTCAGTTCCAGCCGGTCATAGCGGCCTCCGGGGCGCGTACTGCTGCGCGCATGGTCCTGCCCCCAGCGCAGTTGCAGCCCATAGTGGGCCAGGCTCCAGCCCGAGGCCCAGCCTGCGGCTTCGGCAGACTCCACAGCCACCGGCGCGGCCTGCGCCGCAGGTGTGCAAAACAGGCTGGCTGCCCCGCCCAGGTAGCGGCCATCGAGTTCGGGGCTGATGGGGTATTGGCGGTTTTCCAGATCCAGCCCCAGGGTGGCCCGGCATACATTGCCCGTGGCCAACGCGCCTTCCTGCCCTGCCGGGGAAAGGCGCCACTGGTGCTGCAGGCTGGCGCGCTGGGTGGTCAGCCAGTGTTCGCTGCCAAACTCCAGGCGTCCCCAGGCCACACGGGCCATCCATTGCGACGGCGCTTCGGGTGCCTGCAGCCACTGGGCCGCAAAGTCGCCCTGCAAGTAGCCCGTGCGTGAGGATTCGGCTGTGGCACGCCCGCGCAGATCAGCAGACAACAGCAGTGCCTGGCCATCGAAGGCGCGAATATGCTGCCATTGGGCCGTACTCAGCCAGGCACTGCCTGAGCGGGGACGGTAGGCGCTGTCCAGCGGCAGCAGGACGCTGCCCTGCGGCAAGGTCAAGGCCAACTGGCTGGCAGCAGGCGCATTGTTGAGGTTGCTGTCATAGCCCCAGGCCGTGCTCAGTTGCACACGGGTGTAGCTGCTGGCAGCCTCGGCCTGGGCTTGCGCACCGCGCGAGTCCTGCTGCATCAATGCGCGCAGCGTGACCGGCAGATCAGGCCGCTGGCGCAACTGCTCCAGCAACTCACGGGCAGTAGACAGGTCGCCCAACGTGGCCAGGGCTTGCGCATAGTCCAGTTGCGCACCGGGCAGATCGGGGTCCAGCAGCAGTGCGCGCTCCAGCGACTCGGCTGCTTCCTGGGCCCGGCCAAGTACCAGTTGCAGCGCGCCCCGCCAGGCATAGTAAGGGGCACTGTGCAGGCATTGGGGCATGGCCGCGTCGGCCCCTTCCAATGCCTGCTGCTGCTCAGCGCCCGTCGCAGGCAAGGGGTAGCGCGGCTGTACGGGACACAGCGACCAGGCTGCAGAGCCTGTGCCAGTACCTGTGCCAGCGCCTGCATCAGCCATGGGGCCTGCGGGCGCAGCAGCCCTGGCAGGACCTGCCCCCAGGCACGCCAAAACGCCCAGCAAAACACCTGCCAGGGAAAGGCGAAGGGTGCGAATGTATGGTTGCCCGGTATGCAACCGGGGGGAGGCGAGGCCTTGCAGCCGTCTCAACCCAGGCTGTTCAGGGACAATCAAGCGGCAGAGTGTTGTTGTTGATGGTGCAGGTACAGGAGTGTACGTTGCTCAGCCGCATCGCCGGGCTGCAACAGGTGCCTCAGGGTGTAAACAGTACTGGGGCGCATGAGCCCGGGCAGCAGGAAGCTGCCAAGGGTCTTGATTTCCATGTGCTGTGCCGGCTCTTGCGCACCCAGGCACTGGGCCAGTCCGGGGCCCAGCAGCAGGGGGTAGGCCAGGTCGGTGGTCATGCCGCGCAGGCGCAGGGCGATGGTGACCGTCTGCCCCAGCACGGTGTGGACACGGCGGCCCGCCGGCCCGAAGGAGCCGACCATGGCGGTGCCGCTTTCCAGACCCACACCGATGGACAGCGACTCCAGCCCCAGGGCGGTGGTGTTGGGCAGCTCGCCAGAGCAGCGCTGCCACAGCTGGCGCGCGGCCTTGAGCGCAGCGGCGGGATGGTCGGCACAGTCCTGCTCGCCATTGAAGACGGCCACGATGCTGTCGCCCACCATTTCCTCGACAACGCCGCCATGGGCTTCGATGATGGCGCCTGCCGTGGTGAAGAAGCGGTGCAGCACGCCGGCGGTGTCCTCAGGGCTGCAGGCTTCGCAATAGCGGGCAAAGTTCTTGAGATCGGCCGTGAGAATGGTCACATCGCGCCGGGCCGCCTGGATGTCGCCGCTGGGCTCGTTGAGCGCGATTTTGGCAGCCACCGGGCTGGAGACGTAGCTGGCCAGATTCTGGTAGATGCGCCTGCGCTCGATCACCAGGCGCATTTGCTCGCCCAGGGTCAGCACGGTCGCGCAGCAGACGATGGCAAGAGCGGGCACGATCCAGCCCACTTCCACGCCTTGCGCCACCAGCGCCCAGCCCTGCAGCGCCCAGGCCGAGGCAGCGGCTGCCAGAGAGACCAGGGGCAGCAGCAGGTGCAGCCGACGCGATGAGGCAGCGGAAGATGCAGGAGCCTTGGCTTGCACGGCACGCGGCAGCGGTGCACCGCCCGACAGCCACAGCAGCGCCAGGACCAGCACTGCGGCATAGCCGGCCTGCAGCCAGGCAGCGCCTTGCGGCACATAGGGTACGCGGCCATCGAGCATGCCCAGCAGCAGTTGCATATGCACCTCGGCGCCGCTGACAGCTTCGCCCAGGGCGGTGGATACCACATCGGCCAGCCCGAAGGCGGATGCACCGACCACCACCCAGGCACCCTGGAGCAATTCAGGCGGAACGCGCCGCTGCAGCACATCGACAGCAGAGACACGGGTCAGCGCAGCGCGGCTGCTGGCATAGGGGATGCGGATCTGGCCCTGCGCATCCACGCCCACGGGATGGCCGGGCAGGCTGGCCAGCTCCAGGCTCCAGGCGGGCTGGCTCCAGCCCTGGCCCTTGCGAATGTCCAGCAGGGGCTGGGCTGTGTCGCCCAGACTGGCCACCCCGGCCAGCGCCAGAGCGGGATAGACGCGTTCGTCCATGCAGACCAGGGCAGCCATGCGCCGCACGGCGCCATCGCCATCCATGGTGGGCGTGATATGGCCGGCACGCGGGTGCAGGCCCTGGGCATTGGCCAGAAAACCCTGGGCGGGCACTGCGGGCGACTGGCAGCCGATGCCGGGCATGGCACCCGCCAGCGCGCCAGAGCGCAGCTGGCTTTCATGGCGCAGGGCGAAGACCTGGGCCAGCACGCTGGGCGCGGCACGGGCATCGCCTGCGGACAGGGCCGCGCGCAGCTGGGCATCGCCCTCGCGGGCATCGGGCAGCACGATGTCGAAGAGCTTGAGGCTGGCACCCTGGGCATCGAGCTCGCGGGTGAGTTCGGCCAGCGTGGTGCGCGGCCAGGGCCAGGGGCCTACGGCCTGGAGGCTGTCGTCGTCGATATCGACGAGCACCACGCGCCGCTCGGGCTGGCTGCTGGCAGCCAGGCGCCAGGCGACATCGCGCGACTGCTCCTGCAGCCGGTCCAGCGGCGCACCGGCGAAATGCGCCAGCGCCAGCGCCAGCGCGATACCCAGCAGCGCGAAGATGGCTCGCGCGCTCCAGGGGTGGCGGAACCAGAGGTTCAAAAGGCGGGGCAGGCTGAACATTACCGGCCCCAGAGAGTAATACCGTTGAGCATGCCGCCTGTGACGGACTTCTCAAAGGTGTAGCCTGCGCTCTTGGCATCCAGCGCCACGGCACCGGCCAGGGACTGGCCTGTGCCGTAACTGTAGAACGCGCCTTGCTGCGTGATTTCCCCGCCAGCCTGCAGGCCGACATTGCCAGTGGCTGCAGAAGTGAGCTGCAGAAGGGTGTTGAACTGGCGTGAGGCGAAGTCCAGCGTCAGACTCCCCCCCAGAACCGATGCGGCCTGACGTGCGCCGTTGGCAGCAATGAACTGCGCCTGAGACTGCTGCAGGCTGAAACCCAGCACACCCAGTTGCGGAGCAAGGACAGAGGCGGTGGTGCTGCTGCGGAAAAGAATGTAGTCACCGAACCCGATCACGTCATCGGTCTTGCGGGCCTCACGCAGGCTGGAACGGGCAATGGTGATGTCTCCCGCCATGAGCGCAGAATCCGTCCAGCGGCCCCAGACCAGCGGGGTCTGCGGTACGTTGGTGATGCCTGTGGTTGGTGGCTGAGAGGGCTTTTGAACTTCACTGCCAGCCAGGTGCACGGCTCCCTGCACAAGAACGGCAGACACGGCCTCGTCACTGACGCTGGATGTTTTGTGGCTTTGCAGCGTCAGGCTTTCAGTGCTGCGCACAGCCACGGTAGTCGTGGCGCTGGAACTGCTGTTGCTGCTGTTGCTGCTGCTGGCGCTATTGGAACTGCTGCTGGATGCCGTGGTGCTGCCTGAATTGCTGCTGGCATTGCCAGAACCACTGCTTGTGGCACTCGTGAGGGTGCCGTTTGCCACGACACTGCCTGTACTGCCTGTACTGCCTGTACTGCTGGAGGCAACGGTAATGCCGCCGTTGCCCGTCATGCTGTTGATGGGCCGGATCTCAGGCTGGGCGAACTGGTCGCGGTACTCGACCAGCATCTGGCCCATGCTGGCCGTCAGCAGCCGGGCACTGCCGGTGCCGCAGGGGCCGGTGGCCTGGGGCTGGCATTCGGCACCAAACGGAGCCACGACGATGGCCCCCTGGTTGACGGATGCCAGCGTCTGCACGGCATCGGTGCGCACGACAAAGTCGGTGCCGCGCACGCCGATGGCCACCAGCGGCGTATTGAGACGGAAGCGCTCGCGCGCGCCTTCGGCGGCTGCGCCAGAGATGGCACGCGCCACCCCCTGGTCCAGACGGAAGCGCACCAGGGATTTTTCGACCTGGCGCGCGTCATATTGGTAGTCTTCCACCACCAGGCGGCTGGTGGGGCGCACGCTGACAAGGGCGCCATCCACAAACCGGATGTGGACATGGCCGCCTTCGGCGGTTTCTATGCGGTCGCCTGCGTGGATCTGGCTGCCGGTACGCACGGCCTGCGCACGCCCGGCGGCATCGATGACCAGGGCCTTGCCCAGGGCCAGGGTGACCTTGCCCACGGCACCTGCAGTGTCTGCACCGGTCTGTGATAGCAGGCCCAGACCGGGCTCGCCCGCCTGCGCAGCCGTGGCCCACACGCCGAATGCGAGCAGCAGCGCAGCGGTGAGGCTGCGGCCGGGCGGGGGCAGTGAATGGCGGCTGTTCATGATGGAGCGCACGCGGCTTGACGCACAGGAAATAGTGATAACTTCCTACATTGTGATGCCGGGCATCGGTTCGTGTCTGTGAGCGGGATCACAGGCCCGGAAACATCTGCAGTCGCCTGAAGGTCACAATTTCTTGCATCGTCTTGTCATTGGCGGCTGGGGCAATATGTTGCACAATGGTTGGTTGGTTTTTTGCCACAAACGCCTGGCGCAGCCCTTTTGCGCCGCCCGAGTGATTGTCCCGTCAACGCCTGCAAGGGCCTGCGGTTGCCGCAGGGCTTTCGCGAGGCCGAGCCATTGCGTTTTGCCTCATGCCCCTGCCGGTTTCCCTGCTGCTGGAGTTGCCATTGCTGTCGAGTCTGCCCCAGGTGACGATTGCGCACCTGGCGCAGCATGCCAGCGAGCAGTCCTACGCCAAGCGGGAGGTGGTGCTGCAAAAGGGCATGCCCTCGGTGTCGCTGAATTTTCTGATCGAGGGGCGCCTGCAGGGACTTGATTTCACGATGGACGCCCGTGAAGTGGGCCTGTACTTCGTACAGCCTGGCGACTATTTTGGCGAGGTGGCGCTGCTGGACGGCCAGCCGCAGCCGGAGTTTGTGACGGCGGTGGCGAAGTCACGCGTGGTGCGGATCGGGCAGGAGCTGATCAAGCCCATTTTGTTTGCCTCACCGAAGCTGGCGGAAACGCTGTGCACCCGACTGTCGCTGCGGCTGCGCGGCGTCTCGGAGCACCGGCGCATTCTGGGGCTGGCCACACCGCTGCAGCGCGTGTGCGCGCAGTTGCAGATGCTGTGCATGGAAGCCGCCGCGCAGGTGCGCATTCCCAATGCGCCGACGCACCAGGAACTGGCCATCATGATCAATGTGACACGGGAGACGGTGTCCCGTGTATTCCAGCTGCTGCAGGGGCGTGGCATCGTGGAGCGCGACGGCAACGACCTGAAGGTGGAAGACCCGGCGACGCTGCGCTCGCTGGCCGAAGGCGCCACGCTGTCCTGAAAGAACGCGGCGGCAACGGCAGCGTGAGTCATTCCTTCGGCCTACATGAAGTCGGAGTCGCCCCCCATCAACCACAGGCGCTGCAGCCAGGGCTTGCCTGCGACATCGGCTGACCCCGCATTGACGGGAATGCAGATGGGCGACGGCTCGAACGCCTCATGGCCGATGGCAAACTGCTGCGCGATGCAGTCGCTGAACATCGCGCTCAAGGGCAGCGCGCCCTGCGCATGGGCCCACTGCCGGGCTGCCTCGACGGCGGCAGGAATGTGGCGCGCGGCGCCCGCATAGTCCAGCCACTCCACATGCTGCGGATGGCGGCGCAAGGCCAGTGCGGCCAGGGGTCTGCCCGTCCAGCGGTGGCGCAGCAGCAGCAGTGCATAGGAAACGCCAGGGCGGCGCAGGTAGCGGTAGTTCCAGCGCGCAGCATCGCGAACGGGCAGGAACCGGTCGGGCCAGCTTTGCTGCATCTCGTTCCACAACCCCTCGATCACAGGCAGTTGCGCCTGCTCCAGCGGGGTGCAGCGCCAGCCCCAGCGAAAGCGCGGCGCCGCAGGCGCCCAGCGCAATTGCATCATGCGGCCCGCTGACTCGTAGAGGCCGAGCTTGACGCCCAGGTCGAAGTGGCGCTGGCTGGGAAAGCCATAGGCAAACGCGTATTCCGCGCCAGGGCCGACATGGTGACCAAAGAAGTGCGATGCGACCTGGTACAGGGCACCCCGGCGGCTGAAGACTGCGCGCTGGCCGGGGTGGACCATGACATCGCCGTTTTGCACGCATGCATAGGCACGCCCCTGGTAAATCAGGCTGCGGGCCATGCCGCCAAAGAAGGCGATGGCCTGCTCATCCGCTTTGCACAGCAGGGTGCCGCGCAGCGGGCTGCCATCGTATTTCCAGTCCCATTCAGGCTGGGACATGGCATGCCCGAAGACATGCTCGAACAACTGGCGCACCTGAGCATCGCGGGCGGCATAGGCCGGGTGCAAGACCCAGTCGGACAAGGTGGCAGGCCGGGCGGCCAGGGTGGGCGGGCTGTCGGGGGTTGGCTGGGGCATGTGCGTGCCGTGGCTAGGGCTGAGTGAAGGGTGCGGAGACTGGAAACAGACGGGGCCGGACATGGCGATGCTCAGGACCGGCCCGCTCCCAGCCATTGGCGCAGACGGCCTGCCCAGCGCACAGCACGTGATTGCTGCAGCATTGCCAGGCTGCGCTGCGCCAGTTCGCTTTCGGCCTGATGCCGTGTGGCCAGTTCCTGCACCTGATGCAGTTGCTGCTGCAAGGTCTGCGCCTGCTGCTGCCAGTGCTGCCGCTCCTGCTCGGCGCGGTCCAGGGCCAGCGCATGCCAGGCCAGAGCGTCGCTCTGGCTGCCGGTGCCCCAGCGGCTGGCGTGCTGCTGCAGGATGCGCTGATGCCAGCGCGCCCAGTGGTTGGCGTGATCGGGGTCGCCCAGGTGCGAGGTACCCAGCCCCTGGCGGTAGGTGGCACTGATGCCGGGCACGTGGACAAACCGGCCCAGGTGGCTGAGCTGGCACCAGAAGTCCCAGTCTTCCAGGACGGGCAGTTCTTCATCAAAGCGTGCCTGCCGGTGGGCGCTGGCACGGAAGAGGACCGCATGGATGGGCAGATGGTTGATGCCGCGCAGCCGCTGGGGCTGCCAGGGCAGGTCGTAGTCGCGCAGCCACTGGCCGCCCGGCCCTTCGACCCGCACGCCGGTGTAGGCGGCCACGGCCTGGGCGTCCGCCTGCAGGGCGTCAGCCAGGCGGGCGATATGGTCAGGGGCCAGCAGATCGTCGTCATCGAGGAACAGCACCATGTCGCCCTGGGCCGACTGCAGGCCCAGGTTGGCGGCGGCGGAGCGGCCCAGCCGGGTCGGCCCGGCAGCACTTGCCGGCGGATCGATGACGTCCAGATCCAGACGGTCTGCCGGATAGGGAGGTGCCGGATGGGGCATGCCACTGGCATTGATGATGCATACCTGCAGGCGCGGGTAGGTCTGCTGTGCCACGCTGGCCACGGCCTCGGGCAGGCTGGGGCGGTTCATGCTGCGGATGATGACGCTGACCAGCGGCTGCTGCGCTGGCTCGCTGGCCAGGCCGATGCGGTTGCGCTGCAGCGGCCAGCTCGACAGCGCGGCGATGATGCCGGGCTGGCGCAGCGCCTGGGCATCCACCTGCCAGAAGGCTTCGGCGGCACGGACTTCGTCGCCGGCGCCGAAGGCCCGCAGGGCAGCCAGGGACTGGGCATGGCTCAGATAGCCATGGCGCTCTTCCTGCGAGCCGAATGCCCGCAGGGCCTGCCATTTGGCTTCGGCCACTTCGGTGATGTCCACCAGGGTATTGACCTGGGTGGGAGCGCCGACCTCGTAGAACAGCAGCCCCATGTCGCCGCCTTCGCCGGACTGGGCCAGCGCCTGCGCGGCACTGAGCCCTGCCAGGGCCAGGACCTGGTGGTCGGGATGGGGCTCGGTGAGCGCGGGCAGCAGCAGCCAGCGCGGGCGGGCCTCGCGCAGCAGCGCAGCAATGCGTTCGATCAGCGGTGCGCTGTGGCGCAGCTGGCGATCAGGCAGACGCCAGCAGTCCGGCGCGGGCAGGCCCAGGCTGGCAGCGGCGGCCAGGGATTCATCGAGACGCGGGTTGCCATGGGTGCCGGTTTCGTCGAGCCCCTGCTCGCCAGCGGTGACAATGACGGAGCGCACCCGCAGTCCCTGGCGCTGCGCCAGCAGCAGCAGCCCGCCGCCGCCGAGCACCTCATCATCCGGGTGCGGTGCCAGGCACAGCATGCCGTCGCCGGCCACAAGCGCCAGGCGTTCACGGTGAAAATCGGGGAGATGGACATGTCGGTCAAGCATGCTCGATTGTAGGAGCCCCCGCTTGCAGGCTGATGGCACTGCAGGCCACGCCGTTGCCGCCATTGTTCTGTGTTCTGGAGTTGTCCCCCGTTGAAGCGCATCGTCTACCTTTCGCCCGTGCCGCTGCACAGTCCCTCGCAGCGCCCTCACCACTTCGCCCGGTGGTGCCATGAGCGCCTGGGCTGCGCAGTGGATTGGGTGCAGCCCTATCCCGTGCGCCTGCCCCGGCTTTCCGACGCGCGCCGACTGGCGCCAGGCGCACGGTCCGCACGCACGAATCTGGGTCCGCAATGGCAGGATGCCGCCTGGCTGCGGGTGTGGCAGACGCCCAGCCTGCCTCTGGAGCCCCTGCCCGGCGGCGCCAGTCTCGTGGCCTGGCTGCAGCGCGCGCAACGCCAGCAGTTGCGCCAGCTGCTGGCGGACCCGCAGGCCTGGCTGGCCGTGGGCCGCCCCAGCGGCATGGCGCTGGATCTGTGCCAGGGCCTGTCCGGCAAGCGGGTGCTGTATGACGTAATGGATGACATGGCCCAGTTCAGCCGGGGTCTGTCCCAGCGCTGGATGCGGCAGGCACACAACCGGCTGAGCGGCCAGGCACAGGTGCTGTGGGGATCGTCCCGGCGCATCGTGCAGGATCTGGAGCAGTCCGGCCTTGCTGCCGCCCTGGTGCGCAACGGGACGGTCCTGCCGCCGCACGAAGCCGGGGCTGCGCAGGAGCGTGCGGATGCCAGCCTGCCGCTGGTGCTGGGCTATGTGGGCACGCTGGCCTCATGGTTCGACTGGGACGCGCTGACACAGCTGGCGCGCGCCCTGCCCGAGGCGCAGTTTCCGGTCTACGGCCCCGTGGAGGCAGGTGTGCCGGCCAGCCTGCCCGCCAATGTCCGGCTGCACGGACCTGTGCCGCATGCGCAGATTTTCGGGCTGATGCGTGGCTGGCACGCTGGCTTGATTCCTTTTGTGCGCAATACGCTAACGGCCTCGGTGGACCCGGTGAAGTACTACGAATACCGGGCCAGCGGCCTGCCGGTGCTGTCCACGATGTTCGGGGAAATGCCAGCCCACGCGCAGGGCGATGATGGCGTCTGGCCGCTGCCGCAGCTGCTGAATCTGCCGGCAGGTGCGCTGGCCGAGCGGCTGCGCAAGTGGCATGCCGGGCAGGCGCTGCGCGGCGATGCGCTGCCGGACTGCATCCGTGAGGCCACCTGGGCCGCGCGGTTCGAGGCCGGGGCGCGCTACGCGGGCTGGCTGGCACCGGCCTGAGCGAGCGCCTCAACCGGCAGCAGCGTCCTGGGGCAGCGGCGCCCACTGCCCCGGCATGAGCCAGGGCCCCTGGTGCACGCTGGCAGACTGCAGATCAATGTGGGCGTAGGGGTCAAGCCATTCGTAGACGAAGCGGCCATCGGCAGACAGCAGGTAAATGCCGACGCGGTAGCGCCCCTTGTTCAGCGGCAGCTGCGCCAGTGTGAAACGGATGCTGGCATTGCCCTGGGCATCATGGGCCTGCACGGCACCTTCATCGCAGAATGTGGAGCCGATGATCTTGCCAGTCTCTGAGGAAATGACAAGGGCTGCGCGAGGCTGCGGCTCTTCCTGGCTGACCTGCAGATGCACATCGACTTCCAGGAGACTTTGCTGGCTGATGCCCTTCAAATGCTTTCCAGCCACGCCATCGAGCCGCACTTCTGCGCGCACCAGGCGCGCCAGTTCGGGCCGCTGTGCGGCCTCCACACCAGGCAGTGCGGCTGCGGCCAAAGGTTCAGCCACCTCCCCACCGCCATTGAGCCCGTCAAGAAATTCCTGGTAGCGCGGCAGCACCTCCGAGGTGGGGCCAAAGGCGCGGATCGTACCCCGGTCCAGCCACAGCGTGCGTTCGCAGAACAGGTCAATATGAAACAGTGCGTGCGAGCACAGCAGCAGGGCCGTGCCGCGCTCGCGCAGTTGCATGACGCGGTCGAAGGAGCGCTTGGCAAAAACGCCATCGCCCACGGAGAGCGCCTCGTCAACGATCAGAATGTCCGGGTCCACGCTGGTGGCGACCGAAAAGGCCAGGCGCACCTGCATGCCGCTGGAGTAGGTCTTGACCGGCATGTCCAGCGCATCGCGCAGGCCGCTGAACTCGACGATGTCCTCCAGCCGCTGCTCGACCAGCGGCCGGCTCATGCCCATGGTGGCAGCGTACAGGTAGATGTTCTCGCGCCCCGTGGCCTCGGGATTGAAGCCGGAGCCCAGCTCCAGCAGGGCCGCAATGCGCCCGCCCGCCCGGACCTGCCCGTGGCTGGGCGTCAGGGTGCCTGCCGCCAGCTGCAGCAGGGTGGACTTGCCCGCGCCGTTGAGGCCGACGATTCCCAGGGACTGCCCCGGAAAGACATCGAAGCTCAGGGATTGCAGGGCGGTATAGCCGCCCAGGCTGTCGCGGCCATGGCCACGCAGGTGGCTCCACAGCTGGCGCAGCGGCGTGCGCTGGGGGGGGTAGGTCTTGCCGGCTTCGGCAAACCGCAAGATGGCGTCAGAGGACATCGGCAAATCCAGGCTGTACGCGGCGGAAGAACCACCACGCGAAAATCGTGAGTGCACCGGCGATCAGCAGGTGTGCGCTCCAGATACTCCATTGCGGCAACTGGCCATGCATGAGCAGGCCGCGCACGGCTTCGGAGGTCCAGGCCAGGGGATTGAGCGCCACCAGCCACTGCATGGCCTTGGGCACCATGGACGCCGGATAGAAGATCGGCGTGAGAAACAGCAGCAGGCTGCTGACCGAGGGCGCCAGATGCCCGATATCGCGCAGATAGACACCTGCCGCGCCCAGCAGCCAGGACAGCGCCAGCGCGTACAGAATCAGCGGCACCAGGGCCAGCGGCAGCAGCAGTGCCTGCGCGTGGACGCCGCGCCAGGCGGCAAAGCCCGCCGCAATGCACAGGGACAACACCAGTTGCACGCCTGAAGCGCCCACCACGACGGCGGGCAGCAGGGCCAGAGGAAAGCGCACCTTGGTCACCAGATAAGGATAGGACCAGATGCTGCCCGGGCTGCGGTTGATGACATCGGCCACAAAGGTGTAGAGCGACAGACCCATGAACACCTGCAGGCCGTACTCCCCTGCCGAGCCGTCGCCGGTGGGCCAACGCACCTGGAAGAATTGGTAAAAAACGAGTGTGAACAGCAGAATGTGCACAAGCGGCTGCAGCACCAGCCAGCCCGCGCCTACGGCGGAGCTGCGAAATCGCAGCTGCAGCTCGCGCATCAGCCATTGACGGTAAACATAGATCCACTGGGTCATGTAGTGTGTTTTCCTTGCGGCCGACAGCGGCCACGGGCGGGGTGATGAGACAATTCGGCAAATGAATACCCACGCCGTCTTGCTATCTCTTTGGCGCAAGCTGCCTCTGTCACCCCAACAAAAAGCCCGGATGAGGCAGATGCTGCTGAGGCACTGGCCACGGCTGCAGGCAGCGCGTAACGATTTCCCAGCAAACGGCTTTGCCGCCTCTCTGTCAACAGCGGCCGGTGCAGGCGAAGCCCTGACGTTCGACGCCACGCTGCGGCAGCTGTGCATGCAGCCCAAGCGCGGCACGCCCACCGGGCAAAGAGACTGGATTATCTTCGGAATCATCGGCTGGGACTTTCGCATCCAGCGTCCGCAGCATCTGGCCAGGGAGCTGGCACGCCAGGGCGATGCGGTGTTCTACATCGAGCCCACGTTTGTCGCGGACCCCAAGCCGGGCTTTCGCGTGCGCCAGATCGACCCCGATCTGCAGCTGTATGCGGTGCAACTGCATCTGGACGCGGCCCCGCAGATCTATTTCGATGCCGCCAATGCGGCCCAGACAGAGCAGTTGCGCCAGTCCATGGCGCTGCTGTGGGCGCAGTGGGGGATCGAGGCGGCCACGGCCATGCTGCAGCACCCCTACTGGAGCGAGCTGGCCCTTGGCCTGCCCAACACCTTGCAGGTCTATGACTGCATGGACCACCATGAGGGCTTTGGCGGCATGCCCGAAGGTCTGCTCCAGCAGGAGCACGACTACATGGCCCGCGCGGACATGACGGTGGTGACTTCCCAGTGGCTGCACGACTGGGCAGTGCAGCGCGGGCGCAGCGATGCACGCATCGTGCGCAACGGCTGCGACTACGCGCACTTCCATGCGCCTGCCGGCACGACCTACCAGCCGGCCCAGCCACGCAAGGTGATCGGTTATTTCGGAGCGATTGCGCAGTGGTTCGATGTGGAGCTGGTGCAAAAGCTGGCACAGCGCTTCGCAGACTGCGACATTGTGCTGGTGGGCGATGACACGGTGCAGGCCGGCCGCAGCCTGGCGCAGTTGCCCAATGTGCGCATGCTTGGCGAAAAGCCGTATGCCGAGCTGCCACACTACCTGCACGGCTTCGATGTCTGCCTGCTGCCCTTTCAGCGCATTCCGCTGACGCTGGCCACCAATCCCGTGAAGGTCTATGAATACCTGTGCGCGGGCGCCGAGGTGGTGTGCACCGACCTGCCAGAAATTGCGCAGTTCGGTGATCTGGTGCACAAGGCGGCAACCCATGAGGAATTCATCGCGGCCGTGGAGCAGGCACTGAGCCAGCCGGCAGATGCCGCCGGGCGCGAGCGCCGCCAGGCCTTTGCACGCAGCCAGACCTGGGCGGCACGCGCCAGCGAACTGCGCCAGGGCGTGCAGCAGATCGCGCTGCCCTCCATCAGCGTGATCGTGCTGACCTACAACAACTGGGCCTATACCGAGGCCTGCCTGAACAGCCTGTTCACGCGCACGGACTACCCCGGCCGCCTGGAGGTGATCGCGGCAGACAATGCCTCCAGCGATGAGACCGTGGCGCGCCTCAAGGAGTGGGCGCAGCGCGAGCCGCGCCTGAAGCTGGTGCTCAACGAGCGCAACCTGGGCTTCTCGGCGGGCAACAACACCGGACTGGCCGCCGCCACGGGCGACTATCTGGTCATGCTCAACAACGACACGGTGGTGACGCGCGGATGGCTGCTGGGCCTGCTGCGCCATTTCCAGGCGGATGCACAACTGGGCCTGCTGGGCCCGGCGACCAACCATATCGGCAACGAATCCAAGGTGCCGGTGCACTACGACACGCTGGCACAGATGCCTGCGGCCGCGCGCGCCTGGACGCTGGCGCACATGACGCAGACCTACCCTGTGCCCACGCTGGCCTTCTTCTGCGTGATGATGCCGCGCGCCGTGTTCGAGCGCGTAGGCCCCATGGATGAGGAGTTCGGGCGCGGCTTTTTCGAGGACGACGACTATTGCCGCCGCATCGAGCAGCAGGGCCTGCGCAAGGTCTGCGCCGACGATGTGCTGGTGCACCACCGCCTGTCGGCCAGCTTCGACAAGGTGGACAACGGCGAGCGCCAGGCGCTGTTCGAGCGCAACAAGGCCTATTACGAAGCCAAGTGGGGCCCCTGGAAGCCCCACCGCTATCGGGACGCCTGATCAGGACTGACAGGACACCATGTTTCCCCGGCCAGGCTGCCATGGCGGCCCTGGCGCCCCGCTCCCACGTTGCTTACAGAGCCCCCTCCATGAAGGTATTGACCGTTTTCGGCACCCGTCCCGAGGCCATCAAGATGGCGCCCCTCGTCAAGGCACTGGCCGCCGCCCCCGGCATCGAGTCGCGCACCTGCGTCACCGGCCAGCACCGGCAGATGCTCGATCAGGTGCTGGAGCTGTTCGAGATCCGCCCCGAGTACGACCTGGACATCATGCAGCCCAAGCAGACGCTGTCCACCATCACGACGCAGATTCTGCTGCGCGTGGAGGATGTGCTGCAGGACTTCCAGCCCGACCTCGTGCTGGTGCACGGCGATACGTCCACGACTTTCGCGGCAGCGCTGGCGGCTTTCTATCAGAAGATCGCCGTGGGCCATGTGGAAGCAGGGCTGCGCACCGGGGACATCTACTCGCCCTGGCCCGAGGAAGCCAACCGCTGCCTGACCGGCCGGCTGGCACGCTGGCATTTCACGCCCACGCAGCAGACGCAGGACAACCTGCTGCGCGAAAACGTGCCGCAGGAACACATCGTGATGACAGGCAATACCGTGATCGATGCACTGCTCATGGCCCGCGACAAGCTGCAGGCGGATGCGCAGCTGCTCGCAGCGCAGCAGCAGCGCTTCGGGTTCATCCGCCCCGATGCGCGCATGGTGCTGATCACCGGCCACCGCCGCGAGAACTTCGGCGGCGGCTTCGAACGCATCTGCGAGGCCATTGCCCGCATGGCGCAGACCTACCCCGGCGTGGACTTTGTCTATCCGGTCCACCTCAACCCCCAGGTGCGCGAGCCCGTGAACCGGCTGCTCAGCGGCAAGGACAATGTCCACCTGATCGAGCCGCAGGACTATCTGCCCTTTGTCTATCTGATGGGCCGCAGCCACATCATCCTGACCGACTCGGGCGGCATTCAGGAGGAAGCGCCTGCGCTGGGCAAGCCCGTGCTGGTGATGCGCGACACGACAGAGCGGCCCGAGGCCGTGCAGGCCGGCACCGTGCGCCTGGTCGGCACCGATGTGCAGACCATCTGCTCCAGCCTGGCAGAGCTGCTGGACAATGCGCAAAGCTACGAGGCGATGTCCTTCGCGCACAACCCCTACGGCGATGGCAAGGCCAGCGAGCGCATCGTGCAGTTTCTGCAGTCCCAGGCCTGAAATCAGTCCATACCGGGCCTGACCTGGCCGGGCCTGACCTGGCCGGGCCTGACCCGGTTCAAGTCAGATCACGGGCTGGGCAGCGATGCGGCACTGCGCGATTTCGATCAGCCCGTCGAAGATGAGGTTGTCGATCAGCTCGAAAGGCCGGGTCATGCTGGGCGCCATCTTCCAGCCCGCGCCGCCGGCCATGATGCAGACCGGCTCCATGCCGCAGTGCACCAGCAGATGCTGGTACATGCGCTCGACGGCGCCCGCAATCGCATAGGTGCCGCCACTGGTCAGCGCATCGCTGGTGTTCGTGGGAAACAGGCGCACTTCCCCGGTTGGCACATGCAGGCCTGCCGTGCCCGTTTCCAGCGAGCGCAGCATGATGCCGTGGCCCGGCAGGATCAGGCCGCCAAGGAATTTACCGTCTGTGTCGATGGCATCGACCGTGACCGCCGTGCCCACCATCACCACGACCATGGGCCGTGCAGCGCCCCGCTCCAGCACATGGCGGCGGGCGCCGATCATGGCCACCCAGCGGTCCGCTCCCAGGCGGGACGGATAGTCGTAGCCATTGATGACGCCGGCTTCCTCCAGCCGGGGCACGACCCAGTGCGGGGTGACGTTCCAGCCCTGTACCTGGTCCAGCTGTTCCTGGACACGGCGCTTGACGGCATCGCCCGCGACCACGCAGCCCAGCATGTGCGAAGGCGGGGGCAACCCCGCCCAGCGGTCATCCGCCAGGCGCTCAATGTGGTCCAGGAACTCCGCGCCCTGCGCCAATGCGGGCGCTTTGCGGTCCAGTGTTTCATACAAGACCCACTTGAGGCGGGTGTTGCCGACATCGATGGCCAAGAAAGTCATGCGTGGATTATCCGGGCTTTGTTGCGAATACCTGTCACGAATGACGGCTGGCGTCCCATATGAAATTCTCGGGCAAAGCACTTATCCGACAAAACAGGTGCCTGCCGGCCACTACAGTAGCGAAACATTTGCTTTTATCTACGCCACAGGAGCCATCAGACATGGGATTTTTCAGTTTCATCAAGGAAGCCGGCGAAAAGCTGCTGGGCGGCGCCGCGCATGCGGGCGAGCCTGCACAGGACCTCAATGCCAAAGCCGCCAGGGCCATCGAGACCTATATCGGCACGCAGAATCTGGGCGTCAGTGATGTGCAGGTGCAGTTCGACGGCAGCCAGGGCAAAGTCACGGTGCAGGGCACGGCACCCACGCAGGCTGCCAAGGAAAAGGTGACGCTGTGCTGCGGCAATGTGGCCAGCGTGCAATCGGTGGACAACCAGATGACAGTGGTCCACCCTGAGCCGGAAGCCCAATACCACGATGTGGTGCGGGGTGACACGCTGTCGGCCATCGCCAAAAAATTCTATGGCGATGCCAACAAGTACCCGGTGATCTTCGAGGCCAACAAGCCCATGCTGAGCCACCCGGACAAGATCTACCCCGGCCAGAAGCTGCGTATTCCGGCGCTGTAATCACGGCGCGCGCGCCTGCAGGCGCTTACTGCCGCCAGGGCAGGCCGCGCAGGCGCCAGCCGCCCACATGGCCGCGCTGGCCGCTGGCGTCCACATCGCCCTCGAAGCCTTCGAGGATGTTGTAGGCCTCGATGCCCAGTTGGGCTGCACGCTGGGCTGCCGCCACGGAGCGCACACCGCTGCGGCACAGCAGCGCAACCTTGCCACCCTCGGGTACGGCAGAACGCAGCTGGCTGTCGAAATCGGGATTCATGGCCATCGAGGGCCACTGCTTCCAGGCCACGGCCACGGCGCCGGGCACACGGCCCACCCATTCACGCTCGGCATCGGTGCGCACATCGACGAGCACGGCTTCGCCGGACTGCAGCCATTGCCAGGCCAGCTCGGCCGGGATGTCGCCCGCATAGCCTTGCGCTGGCTGGACAGCCAGAGGGATTGGAGCAGGAAAGGGGGAGGAAGCGGACATGGAAATGCTTTCGGAATAAGGCGCGGTTCAGGGTAATGCGCCAAGAATAACCAATAACCGCCAGCCTCTATGGCACTTATTGCCCCTATTCCCAGGGTGGCAGGGGCTTGTCCCGCAGGGCCTGGCGCTGTGCCTGCCAGCCGGGCATGACGCTGGCCACGGTGGCCCAGAACAGCGGACTGTGGTCCATGTGGCGCAGATGGGACAGTTCATGCACCACCACGTAGTCGATGACCTCGGGCGCATGCTGAATGAGCCGCCAGTTGAGGCGAATGGCACCCGCCGCGTTGGCACTGCCCCAGCGCGTGCGCGCGCTGCTCAGGCGCAGGCTGCTCCATTGCACGCCCAGCAGTGGCGCATGGCGCTGCAGGCTGGCGGTGAACCAGGCGCGGGCCTCGCGCAGCATCCAGGCCTGCACGCAGGCGCGTACCTGGGCGGCAGGCGCGCCCGGCGCCAGAGGCAGGTGCAGGGCTTGCAGGCCATCGGCGGACTGCTCACGGTGCGCATGGCGTGTGCGCAGCACCGGGGGCTGGCTGCCGCCGCCCGTCAGGCACAGCCGCAGCGGCTGGCCCAGGTAGCTGAGTTCGCCGCCGTGCTCCCAGCGGATGCGCGATGCCAGCGGGCCGCACTGGCGCTGGCCGGCCTCGGCCAGTTTGCGCAGGATCCAGCCGGATTTGGACTGCAGTGCCTGGACGATGGCGGCCATGTCCACCCAGGCGGGGGCGCTGACGACCAGGCCCCGGGCATCTATGGCGAAGCCGATGCTGCGCCTTGGCGAGCGCCGCAGGCGGTAGTGCAGCGTCAGGCCGCCGAGCACAGCCTGCTGGTTGGCCTCGGGATGGGCCGGCAGGGGCGCTGCGCCGGCCATGCCTCAGCCGGGATAGGCCTCGGGGTCGAGGCGCTTCATTTCGGATTCGATCCAGGCCTCGACCTCGGCCATCAGCTCGTCGTGCTTGCGGCCCTGCGTGGAAATGGGCTTGCCGATGGACACATCGACCAGGCCGGGCCGCTTGATGAAGGCCTTGCGCGGCCAGCATTTGGCCGAAGTGACGGCCACCGGCACGACCGGCACGCCGGTCATGATGGCCAGCCGCGTGGCGCCGGTCTTGTATTCACCTTTCTGGCCGCGTTCGACACGCGTGCCTTCGGGGAACATGATGACCCAGGTGCCCTGGGCCAGCAGGCGCTTGCCCTGCTCGACCACCTTGTGGAAGGCGCGCGAGCCATGGGCGCGGTCGATGTGGATCATGTCCAGGCTGCCGATGGACCAGCCGAAGAAGGGCACGCGCAGCAGCTCCTTCTTGAACACATAGGCCAGCGGGCGCGGCATGATGGCCGGCATCAGGAAGGTCTCGTAGGTGGACTGGTGCTTGACCAGCAGTACCACGCCCTGCTGCGGATCGGTGGGCAGGTTGTCCATGCCCTGGATCTGGTAGCGCACGCCCATGATGAGGCGGGCGCTGTCCACGGACAGCTTGAGCCAGGCGCGCGCCACCGCATAGACGCGGCGCGGCGAACCGCCCAGCCAGCGCATGAGCAGCACGGCCAGGGTGTAGGGGATCACGGTGATGCCCATCCAGAGCATGTGGAGGGTGGAGCGGATCAGGGACATGGCGGCAATCGGTGGCGGCAGGCATGGCAGGCAGTCCATGGCGTTGCCATGGCCGCCATGCGCGCCTTCATTTCAGGATTCACAAAGATAGCATTGCGGGCGCTCAGGCCATCAGGCGCTCGGGCCATCAGGCGCTAGGGTCTGGGGGCTGGGGGCGGGGTTTCGCCCAGCAGGGCATCGACCAGGGCCGCCAGGTCCGGGAAGCGGCGCGTTCCTGGCGGCAGCCCGGCAGGCAGGTCGCCATCGACCGGCAGGCCGGCACTGGCCCCCGTGCAGACCAGGAACAGCCGTGCGCCCACAGCGGCGCCTGCCTGCAGGTGGGCGACGCAGGAGCCGATCACCCGCAGCTGGTGCCCCTCGGCGCCAAAGCGTTCGGCGATCTGCGCGAACAGGGCCGGGCCGGGCTTGCGGCAGCTGCACTCTTCGTCCGGCGGATGGGGGCAGTAGAAGATGGCGTCGATGCGGGCGCCGGCAGCGGCCAGTTCGCGGTGCATCCTGGCGTGGATGGCGTTGAGCTCGGTCACATCGAACAGGCCACGCCCCAGCCCCGGCTGGTTGGTGGCGACCACCACGTGCCAGCCTGCGCGGTTGAGCTGCGCCACGGCCTCCAGCGCGCCGGGCTGCGCCTTCCAGGCCTCGGCCGAGGCGATGAAACCCTCCTCGCCGATCTGGTTGAGGGTTCCGTCACGGTCCAGGATCGCAATTTTCATGGTCGGGTCCCAGGTTGGAAGACGCGGACCCCAGGCGGCATGCGCCGCCCGGGGGTCAGACGGCCAGGCGCGAGAGGTCGGCCACGCGGTTCATGGCTTCGTGCAGCGTGGCCAGCAGGCCCAGGCGGTTGGCCTTGAGGGCCGGGTCCTCGGCGTTGACCATCACGTGCTCGAAGAAGGCATCAACCGGCGCGCGCAGCGCGGCCAGGGTCTGCAGGCTGGCAGTGTAGTCGCCTGCGGCGAACTGCTGCTGGGCCTTGGGAGCCACAGCCTGCAGCGCGGCGTACAGGTCCTTTTCGGCCGCTTCAGCCAGCACGGCTTCGTTGACCTGGGCCTGCACGGCCTGGTCTGCCTTCTTGAGGATGTTACCCACGCGCTTGTTGGCGGCAGCCAGCGCCGGGGCCTCGGGCAGCGCGCCAAAGGCACGCACGGCCTCCAGGCGCTTTTGCACATCGGACAAGCGCTGCGGGCGCAGGGCCAGCACGGCGTCCACTTCCTGGGCCGAGAAGCCCTGCTCGCGCAGGCTGCCGGCCAGGCGGTCATAGATGAAGTCGATGAGCTGGGGCGTGGCGTCCTGCACCTTGTCACCGAAAGCGGGCAGCACGCTGACCAGCAGGGTTTCCAGGTCCAGCGCCAGATCTTTTTCGACCAGCATGCGGATCACGCCCAGCGCGTGGCGGCGCAGCGCGAAGGGGTCGCGGTCGCCCGTGGGCAGGTTGCCGATGCCGAACATGCCCACCAGGGTTTCCAGTTTGTCGGCCAGGGCCACGACCACGCCCGCGTTGCCGCGCGGCAGTTCGTCGCCGGCGAAGCGCGGCTTGTAGTGGTCTTCGATGGCATCGGCCACGGCCGCATCCAGGCCGTCGTTGAGCGCGTAGTAGCGGCCCATGGTGCCCTGCAGCTCGGGGAACTCGCCCACCATGTCGGTGACAAGGTCGGTCTTGGCCAGTTGCGCGGCCAGGTCGGCCTGCTGGGCCAGGGCGGTGTCGCCCAGCTGGCGGGCAATGCTCTTGGCGATGGCGCGCACGCGCTCCACGCGCTCGCCCTGGGTGCCAAGCTTGTTGTGGTAGACCACCTTGCCCAGCGATTCAACGCGCGAGGCCAGGGTCTTCTTGCGGTCCTGGTCGAAGAAGAACTTGGCATCGGCCAGGCGCGGGCGCACCACGCGCTCGTTGCCGCCGGTGACGGCGCTGGCATCCTGCGGGCTGATGTTGCTGACGACCAGGAACTGGTGGGTGAGCTTGCCTTGCGCATCCAGCAGCGGGAAGTACTTCTGGTTGGCCTTCATGGTCAGGATCAGGCATTCCTGGGGCACGTCCAGGAATTCCTTCTCGAATTCACAGACCAGCACGTTGGGGCGCTCGACCAGGGCCGTGACTTCGTCCAGCAAAGCCTCGTCCTCGATGGCACGCACGCCACCGCCCACGCGCTCGGCAGCAGCCTGCAGCTGGCGCGCGATTTCGGCGCGGCGCTCGGTGAAGCTGGCGATGACGGCGCCTTCTTCGCGCAGCTGCTCGGCATAGCTGTCGGCGCTGCGGATGACCACGGGATCAACAGCAGCCTCGAAGCGGTGGCCGTGCGTGGCAGGGCCGGCTGTCAGGCCCAGGGCCTTGACACCGACCAGCACCTGGGTGCCGTGCAGCACCACCAGGCCGTGGGCCGGGCGCACGAAGTGCACGCTGCTCCAGCCGTCGGCCAGCTGGTAGCGCATGACCTTGGGAATGGGCAACTTGGCCAGGGCTTCGTCCAGGGCCTTTTGCACGCCGTCAGCCAGCAGCACGCCGCGCACGGTGGAAGCGTAGAACAGGGCCTCGGCCTTGCCTTCGCCCTGGCGGGTCAGGCCGGCCACGGCGTCTTCACCGGCGCCCAGGGCGGCCAGCTTCTTGAGCAGGGCGGGCGTGGGCTTGCCATCGGCATCAAGACCCACAGCGACGGGCATGAGCTTTTGCGAGACGGCCTTGTCTTCGGCCTGGGGCAGGACTTCGGTGATGTGGGCGGCCAGGCGGCGCGGCGAGGCATAGGCCGTCAGGCGCGCTTCGCTGGAGGCCAGCAGGCCCTGGGCCTTGAGCTGCTCGAACAGCACGCCGGCGAAGGCGTCGCCCAGCTTTTGCAGCGCCTTCGGGGGCAGCTCTTCGACAAACAGTTCAACAAGAAGATTCGATGCGTTCATGGTCGGGAGTTCTTTCGCTGCGGCTCAGGCGGCCTTCTTGCCTTGTTGTTCTGCGGCCTTGGCCAGCTCGGCCAGCACTTCGTCGGCATGGGCCTTGGGCGCCATGGGGAAGCCCAGGCGCGCGCGGCTGTCCAGGTAGGCCTTGGCCACGGCGCGGGCCAGGTTGCGGATGCGGCCGATATAGGCGGCGCGCTCGGTCACGCTGATGGCGCCGCGCGCATCCAGCAGGTTGAAGGTGTGGGCGGCCTTGAGCACTTGCTCGTAGGCCGGCAGCGCCAGTTGCTCGCCCATCAGGTGGTTGGCCTGCTTTTCATGGGCACCGAAGGCGGTGAACAGGAAGTCGGCATCCGAGTGCTCGAAGTTGTAGGTGGACTGCTCGACTTCGTTCTGGTGGTAGACGTCGCCATAGCTCAGGCCGTCGGTCCAGGTCAGGTTGTAGACGTTGTCCACGCCCTGCAGGTACATGGCCAGGCGCTCCAGGCCGTAGGTGATCTCGCCCGTGGCGGGCTTGCAGTCGATGCCGCCGACCTGCTGGAAGTAGGTGAACTGCGTCACCTCCATGCCGTTGAGCCAGACTTCCCAGCCCAGGCCCCAGGCGCCCAGCGTGGGGTTCTCCCAGTCGTCCTCGACGAAACGGATGTCGTTCTTCTTCAGATCGAAGCCCAGGGCTTCGAGCGAGCCCAGGTACAGCTCCAGGATGTTGTCGGGCGCGGGCTTGAGCACCACCTGGTACTGGTAGTAGTGCTGCAGGCGGTTGGGGTTGTCGCCGTAGCGGCCGTCCTTGGGGCGGCGGCTGGGCTGCACGTAGGCGGCCTTCCAGGGCTCGGGGCCCAGGGCGCGCAGGAAGGTGGCGGTGTGCGAGGTGCCCGCGCCCACTTCCATGTCGTAGGGCTGGAGCAGTGCGCAGCCCTGTTCGGCCCAGTAGGACTGCAGCTTGAGGATGATTTGTTGGAAAGTGAGCATGAGGTGTTTCAGGCTTCGCACGCGGGCCAGTGCCGCGCCGGTGAATGAGAGGCGGCATGCGCCGCGCAAACGGTGATTTTAAGGCGGCGCCCGCACACGCGCCGTGCGTCCCCTTTTTGGCGACCGGGCCAGCCGCCATCCTAGAATGGCCCATTGCATTTTCTCGTGGACCCCCACTGCTTCGGAGCCTGCCATGAACCTGATGAACATCATCACCAAGCAACTGATCGAGATCATCGAATGGACCGATGATTCGCGCGATACGCTGTCTTTCCGCTGGCCCGATGATGACAAGGAAATCAAGAACGGCGCCCAGCTTATCGTGCGCGAGTCGCAGCAGGTGCAGTTTGTCTCGTCGGGCCAGTATGCCGACCTGTTCGGCCCCGGCCGCCACACCCTGTCCACGCAGAACATCCCCATCCTGTCCACGCTGCAGGGCTGGAAGTACGGCTTCAACTCGCCGTTCAAGTGCGATGTGTACTTCATCAACACGCGGCTGTTCACCGGCAACAAGTGGGGCACCTCCAACCCGGTGATGGTGCGCGACAAGGATTTCGGCGCCGTGCGCCTGCGCGCCTTCGGCACCTATGACTTTCGCATCGTCGAGCCCGCCAAGTTCCTCAAGGAAGTGGCCGGCACCGACCAGAATTTCCGCATCGACGAATTCGCCGACACCATGCGCTCGCGCATCATCAGCGTCTTCACCGAGTCGCTGGCCCGCGCCCAGGTGCCCGTGCTGGATGTGGCGCAGCGCTACGGCGAACTGGGCGATGCGCTGCTGCCGCTGATCAACCCGGCCATGACCGACAAGTACGGCCTGGAGATCACCAGCTTCGTGCTGGAAAACGTCTCCGTGCCGCCCGAGGTGGAGCAGGCCATCGACAAGCGCTCCAGCATGACGGCCATCGGCAACCTCAACGACTACGTCAAATACCAGATGGGCCAGGCCATGGCCAGCGGTGGCGAAGGCGCTGCAGCGGCAACGCTGCCTGCCACCATGGCCATGGGCTTTGGCATGGCGCAGGAAATGATGAAAAGCATGCAGGGCGGCGCCCCCGCAGGCCATGGCTCTGCTGCCGATCCCTTCTCGCCCGCCGCCGCCCAGGCGGCCCAGGCCCCAGCAGCGCCCGCTGCCGGCGGGCTGCAGGTGCTCACCCCGGCCCAGGCCGCACAGGTGCTGGGCGTCAGCGAGGCCGATGTGCTGGCCGAAATCCAGGCCGGCAACCTCAAGGCGCGCCAGATCGGCAGCCAGTGGCGCATCGCCCAGGGCGCGCTGGACGAGTTCCTGCGCGGCTGACCCGCTGTGGTGATTTGAGTGTCCCCTGCGGCGCCCGGCCCTGCCGGGTGCCGCGCCCCGTTTTCCAGGACCGATGCCGTGAGCACGCCCTCTCCCAGTTCTTCCCCCTCCCCTGCCTCCGGTTCATGGGAGGCAGCCGCCGCCGCGCCGGCCATGGTGCGCAAGCACCCCTGCCCCGAATGCGGCGCCAACCTGGAGTGGAATGCCCAGGCCCAGGCGCTCAAGTGCCCGTACTGCGGCACGGTCGTGCCCTGGAGCGAGCCAACGCGCGAGGAACTGGGCCGCGAGGTGGTCGAGCAGGATCTGGCCGAGGCGCTGCGCAACCCGCGCTCCGGCAGAGGCTGGGGCACCGATGACCGCTACGAGGTGCAGTGCCAGAACTGCCGGGCGATTTCGGTCTTCGTCAGCCGCACCGTAGCCAAGCGCTGCGATTTCTGCGGCTCGCCCGCCATCGTGGCGCATGAGGACCAGGGCGATGCCATCACGCCGCAAAGCATCCTGCCCTTCAAGATCAGCGACAGCCAGATCCGCGACCGCATCCGCCAGTGGTACGGCAGCCGCTGGTTCGCGCCCAACCGGCTCAAGTCGGCGGCGCTGACCGATACGCTGCACGGCGTCTACCTGCCCTACTGGACTTTCGACGCCCACGCCAGCGCCGACTGGTGGGCCGAGGCGGGCTATTACTACTACACCACCGAAACCTACCGCGACAGCAACGGCAACACGCAGACGCGCCAGGTGCGCCATGTACGCTGGGAGCCTGCATCGGGCAGCCTCGCGCACTTTTTCGACGATGAGCTGGTGCCTGGCACCGTGGGCGTGCAAGGCCCTCTGCTGCGCCAGGTGGAGCCCTTCCCCACCACCACCGACCTCAAGCCCTACACGCCCGAGTTCGTGCGCGGCTGGACCGTGGAGCGCTACCAGATCGACCTGGGCAAGGCCGCCCAGCTCAACGAGCAGGATATGGACGAGCAGCTGCGCGGCCTGTGCGCGCAGCAGGTGCCCGGCGACACCTACCGCAATCTGCAGATGCAGCGGCAATACCGGGGGCGCACCTTCAAGCACATTCTGGTGCCGGTCTGGCTGGTCGGCTACACCTACGGCAGCCGGACCTTCCAGATCGTGGCCAACGGCTACACGGGCCAGATCGCGGGCGAGCGCCCCTACAGCGCCATCAAGATCGCACTGGCCGTGCTGGCCACGATCATGGTGCTGGCGCTGCTGTGGGTGATGTTCGGCAACAAGTAAGGACTGGGCAACTCAGGGCAGCTCGGCATCCGCCTGCTGGCTGAGGCTGGGACAGGACCGAGGGCGGCCGGCTGCGGCTCACGATATGGCTCGCCAATCTCGTGGCAAACAAAAAGTCCATCATCCAGAATGTGACCGCCGATGCATGCTGTCTGCGTTTTCGGCATCCTGGCGCACGGAGGCCAATTGCCGGAGCAACACCGGCAGCCACTCCTGCACCGTCTCCCACACCACATCGAGGTTGATGTCGAAATAACCGTGGGCCATGCGATTGCGCATGTTGCGCATGCTGCGCCACTGCACCTCGGCATGCGCCTGCGTGAACTCGGCGTAGCCGTCCATCACCTTAGTGGCTGCTTCGCCGATGATGATGAGGCTCATGATGACGGCCTGCTGGGTGCGCTTGTCGGCCAGGAAGTCGTCCTTGAGCAGCCCTTGCACGAAGCTGCGCGCATCGGTCGCGGCCTGCTGGATATGGTCAAGGTAATCGGGCAGTCGGTAATTCTCGCTCATACCGGCTGCGCCTGCGCGAGCACCTGGGCACGGAACTTCGGCGGGAGGTCGCCGGGCGTCAACACATCAACATCGACGCCGAGCAGTGATTTAAGTTCTTCTTGCAAATCGCCCAAGTCCAGCAATGTGGCACCGGGCAGCGCATCGACCAACAGATCGATGTCGCTGCCGTCCCGGTCAGTGCCATGCAACACCGAACCGAAGACGCGCGGGTTTGCTGTGCGAAAGCGGCCCACCGCTTCACGCACTGCGCTTCGCTTCATGTCAAGCACCACAGACGGTCGCATGGGCATCCTTTCTTGGAACCTGTTCATGAGATCTCATGAACAGGTTCTTATCGAAACTCGCTGAGAGGATATGCCATTGAGAATATTGCTTCAAGAGCCATTTTCGAGAATCGCAATGCCTTGATCGAGCACCTGCGGCGACAATCAATCATCCTGTGTCCGCCTCAACGCTATCGAACGGGCGATCGCTGAAGCGCGATCATCCGTGCCAGGGCAGCTTCCCCGTGGATAGCTATTGAAGCCCATCCACAAGTTTGCCGCAACTGGTTCTACAGCTCGGCATGCGCCAGCAGCGGCTGCTTCAGATCCTTGTCCGACAGCGACAACTCCACATCGAGCTGCGGCCACTGGATGCCGATAGCCGGGTCGTTCCAGGCGATGCCCCGGTCGGACTGGGGCGCGTAATAGGCCGTGGCCTTGTAGAGGAAGTCGGCGCTGTCGCTGAGCACCAGAAAGCCATGGGCAAAGCCCGGTGGCAGCCACAGCTGGCGGTGGTTGTCCTCGGTCAGCTCGGCGCCCACCCACTGGCCGAAGGTGGGCGAGCCACGGCGCACGTCCACGGCCACGTCGAACACGGCGCCGCGCACCACGCGCACCAGCTTGCCCTGGGCATGGGGCGGCAGCTGGTAGTGCAGGCCGCGCAGCACGCCCTTCTTGCTGCGGCTGTGGTTGTCCTGCACGAACGAGTAGTCCGTGCCGGTGGCCTGGTTGAAGACCTGCTGGTTGAAGCTTTCGAGGAAAAAACCGCGATCGTCGCCAAAGACCTTGGGCTCGATCAGCATCACCTCAGGAATGGCCAGGGGAGTTGCCTTCATGCGTGCACCTTTTCCTTGAGAAGCTGCAGCAGGTACTGGCCATAGCCATTCTTGGCCAGGGCCTGTCCCAGTGTTTCGAGCTGGGCGGGGTCGATCCAGCCCTGGCGGAAGGCGATTTCCTCGGGGCAGGCCACCTTCAGGCCCTGGCGCTGCTGCAGCGTGGCGATGAACTGGCCGGCTTCGAGCAGGCTGTCATGGGTGCCGGTGTCCAGCCAGGCGTAGCCACGGCCCATCAGTTCCACATTGAGCTGGCCGCGCTCCAGGTAGAGGCGGTTGAGGTCGGTGATCTCCAGCTCGCCGCGTGCCGAGGGGCGGATGGACTTGGCCAGCTCGACCACCTGGCTGTCGTAGAAATACAGGCCCGTGACCGCGTAGTTGCTCTTGGGCTGCCTGGGCTTTTCCTCGATGGACAGCACGCGGCCCTGGGCATCGAACTCGGCCACGCCGTAGCGCTCGGGGTCCTGCACGTGGTAGGCGAAGACCGTGGCGCCCTCGCTGCGGCCATGGGCACGCTCCAGCAGCCGGGGGAAGTCATGGCCGTGGAAGATGTTGTCGCCCAGCACCAGGGCGCTGGGCGCGCCGGCCAGGAAGTCCTCGGCAATCAGGAAGGCCTGGGCCAGCCCGTCGGGGCTGGGCTGGACTGCGTATTCGAGTTTCAGACCCCATTGCGAGCCATCGCCCAGCAGTTGCTCGAAGCGCGGCGTGTCCTGCGGCGTGCTGATGATAAGGATCTCGCGGATGCCCGCCAGCATGAGCACGCTCAGCGGGTAGTAGATCATGGGCTTGTCGTAAACCGGCAGCAACTGCTTGCTGATGGCGAGCGTGGCCGGGTGCAGGCGGGTGCCGGAGCCGCCTGCCAGGATGATGCCTTTGCGTTGGTCAGTCATGTCGTGGGTGAGGTGTCATGTCGCCTGGATGTCCAGGCAGGTCAGAGGATTTCCCGCAGCATGCGGTCCACGCCGGCCTGCCAGTGCGGCAGGCGCAGGCCGAAGACCTGCTGCAGGCGGCCTGTATCCAGGCGGGAGTTGTGCGGGCGCCGTGCCGGGGTGGGGAAGGCGCTGGTGGGCACGGGCTGGATCTGGCGGACCTGCAGGGACCTGTCGGGGGCGAGCTGGCGCGCCATGCCGATGACATGGCTGGCATAGGCGTGCCAGGTGGTTTCGCCGCCGGCCACCAGGTGGTACAGGCCCGCGTCCTGGGGCTGGCGCAGCACCTGGCGGATGACGTGGGCGGTCACATCGGCAATCAGGTCGGCGCCGGTCGGGGCGCCCCACTGGTCATCGATAACGCTCAGCGTCTCGCGCTCCTGGGCCAGGCGTAGCATGGTCTTGGCGAAGTTGCCGCCACGCGCCGCATAGACCCAGCTGGTGCGGAAAATCAGGTGGCGGCAGCCTGAGGCCTGGATCAGTTGCTCGCCTTCGAGCTTGGTCGCACCATAGACGGACAGCGGCCCCGTGGCATCGGCCTCGGTGCGCGCCGTGCTGCCGCTGCCATCGAAGACATAGTCGGTGCTGTAGTGCACGAGCAGCGCGCCCAGGCTGGCTGCTTCACGCGCCAGTACCTGCACCCCCAGGGCATTGAGCTGGCGGGCGTACTGCGGCTCGCTCTCGGCCTTGTCCACGGCCGTATGGGCCGCAGCGTTGACGATGACATCGGGGCGCAGCGCCCGCACGGTCTGCGCGAGTTCGTCGGGGCAGGCCAGATCGCCGCACAGGCTGCCATCGCCTTCGCGGTCCAGCACGACCAGCTCGCCCAGCGGCGCCAGGCTGCGCTGCAGCTCCCAGCCGACTTGGCCATCCTTGCCCAGCACCAGCAGCTTCATGCGCCTGCTCCCTCGGCGTACTGGCGGCTGACCCACTCGCGGTAGGCGCCCGACTGCACATCGGCCACCCAGCCAGGGTTGTCCAGGTACCACTGAATGGTCTTGCGAATGCCGGTCTCGAAGGTCTCGGCAGGCTTCCAGCCGAGTTCGCGTTCGAGCTTGCGGGCGTCGATGGCGTAGCGCCGGTCATGGCCGGGGCGGTCCTTGACGTAGGTGATCTGGGCGCTGTAGCTCGTGCCATCCGCCTTGGGGCGCAGTTCGTCGAGCAGCGCGCAGACAGTGTTGACGATCTCGACGTTGGGCTTTTCATTCCAGCCGCCCACGTTGTAGGTCTCGCCCACGGTGCCGGCCTGCAGCACCCGGCGGATGGCGCTGCAGTGGTCGCGCACATAGAGCCAGTCGCGCACCTGCATGCCGTCGCCGTAGATGGGCAGCGGCTTGCCAGCCAGGGCGTTGACGATCATCAGCGGGATCAGCTTTTCGGGAAAGTGCAGCGGCCCGTAGTTGTTGCTGCAGTTGGTCGTCAGCACCGGCAGGCCGTAGGTGTGGTGCCAGGCGCGCACCAGGTGGTCGCTGGCGGCCTTGCTGGCCGAATACGGGCTGTTGGGCTCGTAGTTGTGGTCTTCGGTGAAGGCGGCGGCATCGGGCGCCAGGCTGCCGTAGACCTCGTCGGTGGAGACATGCAGGAAACGAAAGGCCGCGCGGGCCTCAGCGTCCAGTGCATTCCAGTAGCCGCGCACCGCTTCGAGCAGGCGGAAGGTGCCGACCACATTGGTCTGGATGAAGTCCTCGGGCCCATGGATGGAACGGTCCACATGGCTTTCCGCCGCGAAGTTGACCACGGCGCGCGGGCGGTGCTCGGCCAGCAGCCGGGCCATGGTTTCACCGTCGGCGATGTCGGCCTGCACAAAGACATGGCGGGCATCGCCTGCCAGGGATTCGAGGCTCTTGAGGTTGCCCGCATAGGTGAGCTTGTCAACGTTGAGCACAGGCTCATCGCTGGCGGCCAGCCAGTCCAGCACGAAATTGGCGCCGATGAAGCCAGCGCCACCAGTCACAAGAATCATGAATCCACCTTGCAAATGTTGAGTTTCACGGGCGCATGCAGCCCGGAGCGGCACTGCCGCATTGTCGGCGTGTTCCAGCAAAAAAGCCCGCTGTGCAGCGGGCTTGTGCCGTCAGGACACGCTTTTTACACACGGGCGCCGTTCACTGGCCCTGCCAACGGCGCAGCACCAGGGAGGCGTTGGTGCCGCCAAAGCCGAAGCTGTTGGACAGCACGGTGGTCAGTTCGGCATCGCGGGTCTGGGTGACCAGCGGCATGCCGCCCAGCGCGGGGTCGGGCGTGCCGACATTGGCCGAGCCGGCGATGAAGCCCTTGTCGAGCATGATCAGGCAGTAGATGGCTTCCTGCACGCCGGTCGCACCCAGCGAATGGCCGGTCAGCGACTTGGTCGAGGAAAATGGTGGCACCTGCTCGCCGAACAGCGCCTTCATGGCGCGCACTTCCTGCATATCGCCCACAGGCGTCGAGGTGCCGTGGGTGTTGATGTAGTCCACGCCGCCGTCCAGGCCTTCCAGGGCCTGCTGCATGCAGGCGATGGCGCCATCGCCCGAGGGAGCGACCATGTCCTCGCCGTCGCTGGTGGCGCCAAAGCCCACGACTTCGGCCAGGATGCGGGCGCCGCGCGCCTGGGCATGCTCCAGGCTCTCCAGCACCACGGCGCCGCCGCCGCCCGCGATCACGAAACCGTCGCGATGGGCGTCATAGGCGCGCGAGGCCTTTTCGGGCTGATCGTTGTACTTGCTGGACATGGCGCCCATGCCGTCGAACAGCAGTGCCATGCCCCAGGACAGCTCTTCGCCGCCGCCCGCGAACATCACATCCTGCAGGCCAAAAGCGATCTGCTGCGCTGCCGCGCCGATGCAGTGCGCCGAAGTCGAGCAGGCCGATGTGATGGAGTAGTTGATGCCCTTGACCTTGAAGTTGGTCGCAAGGCAGGCCGAGACGGTGGAGCTCATGCAGCGCGTGACCTGGTAGGGGCCCACGCGGCGGATGCCTTTTTCGCGCAGCGTGTCAGCGGCCTCGATCTGGTTGGCCGGCGAGCCGCCGCCCGAACCCATGATCAGGCCGGTGCGCGGATGGCTGACCTGCTCGGGGGTCAGGCCTGCCTGGGCAATGGCGTCTTCCAGCGCGATCTGCGCATAAGCGGCCGCATCGCCCATGAAGCGCAGCTGCTTGCGGTCGATGCGTGCCTCGATGTCGATCTCCGGCACGCCGCCCACCTGGCTGCGCATGCCCAGTTCGGTGAACTTGGGCACGGCCTTGATGCCGGAGCGGCCCTCGCGCAGCGAGGTCTCCACCGTGGCCAGATCGTTGCCAATGCACGAGACGATGCCCGCACCCGTGATGACTACGCGACGCTTGCTCATGCTGCCGTTCCCTGGCCGTCACCTTCGCGCAGGAAAAGGCCCACGCGCAGGTCATTGGCCACGTAGATTTCCTTGCCATCGGCCAGCAGGCGTGCATCGCCAATGGCCATGTTCAGCTTGCGCTTGATCACGCGCTTGATGTCGATTTCGTAGGTCACCAGCTTGATGTCAGGGCCCACTTCACCTGTGAACTTGACCTCACCGGCGCCCAGCGCACGGCCACGGCCCGGCAGGCGCAGCCAGGTCAGGTAAAAGCCGATGAGCTGCCACATGGCGTCCAGGCCCAGGCAGCCCGGCATCACGGGGTCGCCACGGAAGTGGCAGTCGAAGAACCACAGATCGGGCTTGACGTCCAGTTCGGCCACGATCTTGCCCAGGCCGTGGGCGCCACCATCGCTGTCGATGTGCGTGATGCGGTCGAACATCAGCATGGGCGGCAGCGGCAGACGACCGCTGTCGGCGGAAAACAGCTTGCCTTCGCCCGAAGCGATCAGTTGCTCATACGAAAAAGAATCGGCCATTGTCTAACTTGCTCCACGGCGGCATGCATGCCGCCTGTATCTCTGAATGGGTGCGGCCCGCTGCGGACCATGCAGGCGCGCATTATCGGGGGTGAACGTTGCCGCCAAGCAACAAAACCCCGTACACGGGTCAAAACTCTGCCACAAAACTCTCGCCTGTTTCAGTGCTGCCGTCGGCCCAGGCCCCATCCCACCGCGATGGCGGCAAGGCAGGCCAGGAACATGGGGACAAGGCCTGCAGCGTGCACCCAGCGGGCAAACGGTGTCAAGGCCTCGCGCCCCTGCACGCCGGCATGGAGCACGGCGCGGTCATAGGGTGCGAGCGCATGCGTGATGGTGCCACGGTGGTCGATGGCAACCGTGGCGCCGGTATTGGTGGCGCGCAGCATAGGCCGCTCGAACTCCAGCGTGCGCATGCGGCTGATCGCCAGATGCTGGTCGATGGCCACGCTGTCACCGAACCAGCCGATATTGCTGAAATTGACGAGCACCGTCGGCGCCGTGGCCGCATCGCCGAAATGCGCGCCCAGTTCCTCGCCGAACAAATCCTCGTAGCAGATATTGGGCGCCAGCCGCTCGCCAGCCCAGGCCATGCTCGGCTGCCCCAGCGCCCCCCGGTTGAAATCGCCCAGCGGGATGTTCATCATTTCGGTGAACCAGCGAAACAGCGGGGGGATGAATTCTCCGAACGGCACCAGATGGTGCTTGTCGTACTGGTAGTCATGCATCTGGCCGGGCTTCCAGCCCACCACGGAGTTCGTGTAGCCCAGCTCCTCGGAGCCCAGCGGAATGCCGACCAGGGCAGCATGCTTGCCGCCGCTTTGGACATAGGGTTCGCTGACCAGCGACAGATAGCCCTCGGGCAATTGCTGCGGCAGCAGGGGAATCGCTGTCTCGGGAGCCACGACAAGGCGCGCAGGCGCCTGGCGCAGCGCACGGCCATACCAGCCCAGGGCCAGAGGGATGCCGCTGCCCGCCTCAAATTTCTCATCCTGGGGAATGCTGCCCTGCAGCAGGGCCACATCCAGCACGGGACGCTGGCTTGCGCCGCCGCCGTTGACGGCGGCATCGCGCAATGCCCACAGCCCGGCCCAGGCCAGGCACAGAACCGCCAGCGCAAGGACAAGCCGGCGCCTGCGCATGCCAGGCGCCGGCACGGCCCACGCGGCCAACCACCATGCCAGCCAGGCAGCTACCGCCCCCGTGCCATAGACACCGACCCAGCGCGGCAGCACGGACAAAGGCCCCTCGACGTGGGCATAGCCACCGCTGCCCCAGGGAAAGCCGGTCCACAGCCAGCCACGCGCCAGTTCGGCCAGCGTCCATGCCCCGGCGAACACCAGTGCGGACGCTGCAGCCCCCGTGGGCCTGAGCCGGTGGCACAGCCAGGCGGCGCCAGCGTAGTAACTGCCCAGAAAAGCCGCCAGCGCCAGCACGGCCAGCACGGCCAGAGCGGCAGGCAGCCCGCCGTAGACATGCATGGAGATGAACAGCCACCAGAATGTGGCGGCAAGCCAGCCGGTGGCAAATACCATGGCACGCCCTGCCGCCTGCGCAGGCTGCTGCGCCGTCTGCAGCAGCCGGGCCAGCACGGCCAGCGAAATCATCTGCAGCCACCACAGCGGACGGCCATAGCCGCCAGCCAGGGTCAGCAGCCCCTCGCCCTGCCCGCGCGCCCAGGGCCAAGCCAGCGACAGTGCCTGGGCGGCACCGGCCAGCGCCAGCACGGCCCAGCCGGCCCAGCGGGGACTTTGCCGGCTCGTATGCGGGGATGCGGCGGGCAGCAGCACGGTGCAGGCAGAGACCTCAGCCGCGCAGCAGGCCGTCGGCTGCGGGATCGCGCACCACCTTGAACCAGCGCACCGCGCCGCCCTTGGTGTGCAGGACGGTGAATTCCAGGCTGGCAAGGCGTACCTGCTCGCCACGGCGCGGCACATGGCCGATCTCATGGGCAATCAGGCCGCCGATGGTGTCGAACTCTTCGTCGGGGTCGCTGGCATGCAGGGTCACGCCGAAGACCTCGCCCACATGCTCCAGGGAAGAGTCACCCGCCACGCGGTAGCTGTTGTCAGCCAGCGCGAAGATGTCGCCCTCGTCTTCGGAGATATCGAACTCGTCTTCGATCTCGCCGACGATTTCCTCCAGCACATCCTCAATGGTCACCAGTCCTGCCACGCGGCCGAACTCATCGATGACCACGGCCAGGTGGTTGCGGTTGCCCCGGAACTCGCGCAGCAGGTCGTTGAGGCCTTTGCTTTCGGGCACGAAGGTGGCAGAACGCAGCAGGGCCCGCAGATTGAGTCCGGGTGAACGCTGCAGCTTGAGCAGGTCTTTGGCCAGCAGGATGCCGATGATGTTCTCGCGTTCGCCCTGGTAGACCGGGAAGCGCGAATGCGCGGTGGTGATGACCTGATGCAGGATCTCGTCGAACGGCGCATCGATGTTGATCAGGTCCATGCGGGGCGCGGCGACCATGACATCGCCGGCCGTCATGTCGGCCATGCGGATCACGCGCTCGAGCATGACGCGGGACTCGGGACCGATGACCTGCTTGTCTTCGGCGTCGGCCAGGGTTTCGATCAGCTCATCCGGGGACTCGGGGGCCGGATGGATGAACTCGGCAACCTTCTGCAGGAAGCTTCGCTTGCCTTCCTTTTCGGAAGGGCGCGCAGGATGGGGGTCTGACACTGCTTGGCGCGCAGGACATGCGGTAGTGGGACAAGCCGCTAGGATAGCGGATCACGCCACCACCCTTCGCGGCACTCGCCCAATCTCCTCACGGCTGCAACGGGCTGCCGGCCGCACCTGGCCGGCCGCACCTCGCCGGCCGCACCTCGCTTACTCAGCGGCCTGGTGGCGGCCTTCCTGCACGCCACGGCGGATTTCCTGCACGTCGGCCAGAAAATCCCAGAACTGCTTGGCCTGCTTCTTGAACTGGTAGTCCACTTCGCCGATGTGATCGGTCATCAGCGATGCCATGCGCGTATCCAGCCCGGCGGGCGGCAGCTGCAGGTAGGCTTCGGATTCGGAGCCGTCGCGCGTGATCGAGGCGCCAGCCTTGCGGGCGATCCTGAGCATCGCCGTGTTCTCGGACAGCGCATGGATGAACATCATCGACACGCCCTTGGTGCGGGCATGGATGACGGCGCGGTTGAACAGCCGCCCGCCATAGCCACGGCCGCGCGCCTGCTTGAGCACGGACACGCCGAACTCGGCGCAGTTCTTGTGCTCAGGGTGCGAGGAGAAAGCCAGATGCGCCATGGCAATCAGTTCCAGGCGCCGGTTGTAGATGCCGAAGATGTCATCGCGCTCGAAGTCGAGCTGCATGGCATAGCGGCGCACCTGCTCGTCGCTGGCGGCGTAGCCGAAGCGCAGATAGCGGTCGCCTTCATCGAGCTTGAGCAAATGCGCCACCACGCGCTCGCGGTGGGACGGACCCAGCGAACGGATGGGCACCATGGCCGTGGAACGGCCATCGGGTTGGTGCGGCTGGCCGGCGCTGCCACGCAACATGTCCCTGCCGGCCTGCCAGGACGCTTTCAACCAGTCTTTGGATGCATTCATGGCTCAAATATAGGTAAAAACCCGAATTCCAGCAATGAGGATGTTGCAACGCAGCAAAACCGTAGGGTCTTAGTAGCATGCCAACCAATGACAACGCACTCTACAGCGGCACTGCGGTGGTCACCTTCACGCGGTCCATCACGAAACTGGTCTTGCAGTCCTGCACGCTGGGGTGCTTGAGCAAGGTGTCCATGACAAAGCGACTGTAGTGCTGCATATCGGCGACGACAACCCTCAGCAGATAGTCCATCTCGCCCGTCAGAGAGACGCACTCGACCACCTCGGGCCAGGCCTGCACGCTGGCGCGGAACACATCCATGGGGTTGCGCTTGCTGGTCTCCGTGTATTTTTCAAGGCGCACATTCAGGTAGGCCGTCAGGCCCAGACCTACGGTCTCTGGCTGGACCAGGGCCACATAGCGGTCGATCACGCCCGCATCCTCAAGCCGCTTGACCCGCCGCAGCACGGCGCTGGGCGACAGGCCGACCTGCTCTCCGATCACGTCATAGGTTTCCCGGCCATTGGCCTGCAGGCGGCGCAGGATCGCGCGGTCCAGCTTGTCGATAGTGTGCGTAGCGTTCATGGCGTTACCCCCCTGGTGTATTGCATATTTTCTTCAGGGTTAACCCGAATTAACCATTCAAATTGCGGAAATAGCATTTTTTTCGCAGTTTTCATGCATTGCGTATTTTTACATCCCACGCAAACGGCAAAAAGCTGAAGCCCCTGCGTCCTACAGTGACTGACGGAACACATCGTCCGGACGCGGCCCTTTCCGGCCCGAGGACGCAGGCCCGGAGACCCCATGAACGCCCCATTGCCCCCGCCCCATTGCCTTGCCGGCCTGGCACATTGCCCGGACACGCACTGAAGCCGCCAGACATGCGTTCGTCACCATCGCGACCGGGGCTCGCACACTGCGAAGGCACAGCGCTCCAGCGCCGCCCGTGCTGCCTATACTGGCGGGGTCCCTCATTCCTTGCTCCATGCCATGCAGCCCCGCCACGACGCACAACGCGCACCGCCATGCCCAACGGGCAAGGCGGGGGAGTCGGCGGCAGCGCTGACGCGGCGCGGCATGCTGGCCGCGCTGGCCGCGTGGCAGGGCCTGCCGGCAGCGGCGCAGCAGTCTCCGCCGGCCCGGCCACTGACGCTGGTCGTGCCGTATGCGGCGGGAGGCCCGCTGGACCGCACGGCCAGGCCGCTGGCCGATGCCTGCACAGCCCGGCTGGGGGCTATCCACATTCTCAATGTGCCGGGCGACGGCGGCGCCAAGGGCTCGGGACTGGTGGCCCAGGCGACGGCACAGGATCGCCTGCTGCTCATGGGCACGGCGGCCACACACGCCGTGCTGCCCTGGCTGCAGCCACAGCTGGGCTACGACCCGCAGCGCGACTTCCAGCCCCTGGTGCTGGTGGCACGCATGCCCCACGTGCTGGTGATGCGCAGCGATCTGGCGCGCCAGTGGCGTATACGCACGCCCTCCGATCTCCAGCGGTTTCTGGCACGCCCGCGCCAGCCTGTGCGCTATGCCTCGGGAGGAGTGGGCAGCAGCGGGCATCTGTCGGGCGAGATGTACCAGATGCTGACACGGCTGACATTGCAGCATCTGCCCTTCGGAGGCTCGCAGCCCGCGCTGTCGGCGCTGCTCGATGGCTCGGCAGAACTGCTGTTCGACAGCCTGCCTTCGGCGCTGCCGCACATTCGCGCCGGCCGCCTGCAGGCCATTGCCGTGACCACGCTGGAGCGCGTGCCTCAATTGCCCGAGGTGCCCCCCCTCAACGACACGGTGCACGGCTTCAACCTGACCAACTGGTTCGGCCTGTTCGCCCCGGCGGCATGGCCCGCCGAACTGGCCCAGCGCCATGCGGCCGTCTTTTCGCAGGCCATGCGGCACCCCCCTCTGCAGGAGATGCTGGCCGCCATGGGGGTTCTGCCCGACAACCTGCAGCTGCAGGAGTTCTCGCGCTTTTTGCGCTCGGAACACAGCAAATACGGCCTGCTGGTGCAGGCCGCCCGAATCCGCCAGCTCTGAGCCGCGCAGGTGCCATGCCTGCCCCTGGCACGGGGCGGGCATGGCACCCAACCAGGAGAGCACCATGATGACCACCGCCCCCACCGTTCAACCCTCGGCCGCCATCGGCATGGCCCCCGTGGTCTACGGCCAGTCCGACCGGCCGCCACGCGGCGACTACAGCCGCGCCAACGGCGACTACACCTGCGCCCAGGACTATGCAGCCTATACCGAAGCCGACCACGACACCTACCGGCGCCTGTACGAGCGCCAGTCGGCCCTGCTGCCGGGCCTGGCCAGCCAGCACTTCATCGACGCGCTGCCCATGCTGGGCGCCAAGGACCGCATTCCGCGCTTCGAGGAAGTCAACGAACGGCTGCGCCGCGCCACGGGCTGGGAAATAGTCGGCGTGCCGGGCCTGATCCCCGAGGTGCCCTTCTTTTCCCTGCTGGCACAGCGCAGGTTCCCGGTCACGGACTGGATCCGCAAGCCCGAAGAGTTCGAATACATCGTCGAGCCCGACATCTTCCACGACCTCTTCGGCCATGTGCCGCTGCTGTTCAACCCCGTCATTGCCGACTACATCCAGGCCTACGGGCAAGGCGGGCTCAAGGCGGCCGAACTGGGTTCGTGCGAGATGCTCTCGCGCCTGTACTGGTACACCATCGAGTTCGGGCTGATCCGCGAAAGCGGCGGCCTGCGCGCCTATGGCGCAGGCATTCTCAGCTCCTCGGGCGAGCTGGCCCATTCGGTGCGCAGCACAGAGCCGCAGCGCCTGCCGCTGCGGCTGGAGCGCACCATGCGCACGCTCTACAAGATCGACAGCTACCAGCCCACCTACTTCGTGATCGACAGCCTGCAGCAGCTGTTCGACCTCACGGCAGCAGACTTCACGCCGCTGTACCAGCAATTGCGCGATCAGCCCACCATCGCAGCCGATGCGCTGGAGCCGGGCGAAGTGGCGCTTTGAAAACAGCTACCCGCTGCAGGGCGCATGGCCGGCCTGCAGCCGCTCGCGCAGCCCCTGGCAGAACCGCCAGACACGCTCGTCGAACACCATCTGCACATGGGCCACATCGTCGAGGCGGTGGCCATCGCTGCCCGGCAGCATGGCCACGGGCGCCGGAAACACGATGTTGTCGCAGGTACTCCACCAGCAGCTGAACGGCACCTGCGCAGGTGGCGGCCCCAGCCGCCGCAGCCATGGCCCATCCTCGCGCATGTCCAGCGCCGGCAGTCCGTGGGCGAAGCGGGCCATCCAGGTACCCTGGTGGGGAGTGGCCAGCGTCACCACGTGTGCGGCGAGCCGCAGGCGCTCCTGCGCCGACAGCATGCCCAGCCAGGCCCGCACAACCAGCCCGCCCATGCTGTGGGCCACGATCAGGGGCGCACGCCCGGTTGCATCGGCCATGCGGCGCACACAGGCATCCAGAGCGCCCACCATGGCATCCACGCTGGCGCCATGGGCCGGCTCCAGGGTCATGGCAGCGCAGGCGATGCCCTGCGCCTTGAGCCGCCGCAGCCAGGGTGCCCAGATCGCGCGGTTGCAGAAATACCCATGGACCAGGACCACGCCGACCTGACCCCTTCCTGCCTCGCCAGGCCAGCCATCGGCCTCGGCGCTGGCACGCCACGGCTGGCGCCAGCCAAAAACCTGAATCGCCAGACGCCACTCGGCAGCCCAGGCAACGCATTGCGCGCGCCAGGAGGGCACGGGCACACCCCGCTGACGCGCCACGCGCCGCATCAGCAGCATCTGCAGGCCCAGCTGCAGACCGGGCAGGCTGCACCACAGCAGCAGCCCCGCCACCGCCAGAGCGGGCGAGCGCGGCCACCACCATGACAGCCAGGCCACAGCGCCCGCCAGCGTGCCCAGCACCACCATCTGCAGAATGCGCGCATTCACTGCCTACCACCCTTCCCCGCGAAAGCAAGGTCACCAACGTAACACAGCCAGCATTCGGGCAACCCCGCGTAGACCGGCAAGCGTCCAACTGACAAGAATCGGTGCGATTGCACCCGTGCCGACTTAACGCCCACCAAGGTACCCTGAATGGACGCTGCCCCCTGGTTCAAGAACTATCCCGCCGATGTGCCCCACGAGGTGCATCCCGAGCAGTACCGCTCGCTCACACACCTGCTGGACGAGGCATTCGCCCGGCATGCAGACCTGCCCTTTTCGGTCTGCATGGACCGCTGGATGCGCTACCGCGACGTGGACCAGCTGTCGGCACGTCTGGGCGCCTGGCTGCAGAGTCTGGGGCTGGAGCCCGATGCGCGCGTGGCCATCATGCTGCCCAATGTGCCCCAATTCTCGGTGACCATGGCGGCCGTGCTGCGCGCCGGCTTCACCTGCGTCAACGTCAACCCGCTGTACACGCCGCGCGAGCTGGAACACCAGCTCAAGGACTCGGGCGCCACCGCCATCATCATTCTCGAAAACTTCGCCCACACGCTGGCCGAGGTGCTGGAGCGCACCGCGCTGCGCCACATCTGCATCACGGCCATGGGCGACCTGCTGGGCGGCGCCTACGGGCACTGGATCACATTCGCCGTGCGCCATCTGGCCAAGATGGTGCCCGCCTACAGCCTGCCGCTGAGCAACGGCCAGGAGGTCACAACGTTCGCGCAGGCGCTGGCGCGCGGCGCGCAGCGCACACTGCAGCCCAGCCAGGCCACACTCGACTCCGTGGCCTTCCTGCAGTACACGGGCGGCACCACGGGGCTGTCCAAGGGGGCCGTGCTCACCCACCGCAACATCGTCGCTGCCACGCTGCAGGCGCAGGCCTGGTTCACGCCAGCGCTGCACGGGCATGTGAAGGCAGAGGAGACACACATCATCGCGGCGCTGCCGCTTTATCACATCTTCGCGCTCACCGTGAGCCTGTTCGCCATGCGTCTGGGCGCCAGCCTGAGCCTGATCCCCAACCCGCGCGACATCCCCAAGTTCGTCAAGGTGCTGCAAAAACGGCCGTTTCACATCCTGCCCGCCGTCAACACCCTGTTCAATGCCCTGCTCAGCAACCCGCAGTTCCGGGAACTCGATTTTTCGCAGCTGCGCGTATCGCAGGCGGGCGGCATGGCCGCCAGCGAAGGCACGGCACGCCAGTGGCAGCAGCTCACGGGCAGCGCGATGATCGAGGGCTGGGGCATGAGCGAGACCTGCGCCATCGGCACCAACAACCCCGTCACCGCCACACAGTTCAGCGGCACCATCGGCCTGCCGCTGCCGGGCATCACCATCGCCATCAAGGACGACGAAGGGCGCGACCTGCCGCTGGGCGAGCCTGGCGAGCTGTGCATCAAGGGCCCCAACGTCATGACGGGCTACTACAACCAGCCGCAGGAAACCGCCAAGGCATTCACCGCTGACGGCTACATGCGCACCGGCGACATCGGCATCATGGACGCGCAAGGCTTCACGCGCATCATCGACCGCAAGAAGGACATGATGGTGGTCAGCGGCTTCAACGTCTATCCGAACGAGCTGGAAAACGTGATCTCCATGTGCCCCGGCGTGCTCGAATGCGCGGCCGTGGGCGTGGCCGACGAGCGCCAGGGCGAGGCCATCAAGGTCTATGTGGTGCGCAGCGACCCCACGCTGACCGAAGAGCAGGTGCTGCGCTTTTGCCAGGACCAGCTGACCGGCTACAAACGCCCGCGCCATGTGGAGTTCCGCACGGAGTTGCCCAAGACCAATGTGGGCAAGATTCTGCGGCGCGCGCTGCGCGAGCAGTGAAGCCTATGCAGGCCGCGCCTATGCCGGCCGCGCCTATGCCGGCCGCGCCTATGCAGGCCGCGCCTATGCCGGCAGCGCCGCTGCCCTCCGGCATGGCCGTGCTGGAGCGCGGCTGGCTGTCGGCCAACAACATCGTCTTCCTGCCAGCACCCGGGGATGCCGACGGCGCCGCCGTGATCGATACCGGCTATGCCAGCCACGCCGGCCAGACCGTGCTGCTGATCGAAGCGGCGCTGGGCAGCCAGCCCCTGGCGCGCATCCTCAACACCCATCTGCACAGCGACCACTGCGGCGGCAATGCAGCGCTGCAGGCGCGCTGGCCGCAGGCGCAAACCTTGATCGCTCCCGGCCAGGCCGGGCACGTGCGCCACTGGGACCCGCAGGCCCTGAGCTATACCCCCACGGGCCAGGACTGCCCGCGCTTTGCCATGAGCGGCGTGCTGCAGCCCGGCACCAGCGTGCGCCTGTCCGGGCGCGACTGGGAAATCCACGCTGCACCCGGCCATGATCCGCACTCCGTCATCTTCTTCGAGCCGCACAGCCGCACGCTGATCTCTGCCGATGCGCTCTGGGAAAACGGCTTTGGCGTGGTCTTTCCGGAGATCGAGGGCGAGTCCGCCTTCGACGAGGTGGCAGCCACCCTGGACCTGATCGAACGCCTGGCGCCGCGCACCATCGTGCCCGGCCACGGCAGCATCTTCACGTGCGTGGATGCCGCGCTGGCCACAGCCCGCAGGCGCCTGGAAGGCTTTGTGCGCGCGCCCGAGCGCCATGCCCTGTATGCCGCCAAGGTGCTGGTCAAATACCGGCTGCTCGACTGGCAGCGCGTGCGTGCCGGCGACCTGCTGGCCTGGGTTGCCGCCACGCCCTATTTCGGCGTGCTGCATGCCCGCCATTTCGGGGATACAGCCTTCCTGGAGTGGGCACATGGGCTGGTCGATGCGCTCGAACAGTCCGGCGCCGCACAGCGCCAGGACGGCTGGCTGCTCAACATCTGAAACTGGCGCCCCTGCTGCCTGAAACAATTATCAGAACAGTCTTAATTCATTTTCTGTCGGGAATGAATATCATTACTTCATCGGACTGGGTTCCCCTATCCCGGGAACCCGGATCCGACCGGAGCGAGCACCAGGCCTGAACGCGGCCCATCCCGCGCACCAGTCCACCCGCCAGCCAGCATCCAGGCATGCAAAAGGAGGCGGGCATGGCTCACCACAACTTTCACATCACCGGCCGCAGACATCGCGCGGCCACCCTGCGACCTGCGGCAGCAGGCATTGCCGCCACGCTGATGGCACTGGGCCAGCAGGCCCAGGCGCAGCCTGCGCCAGCGGCACACGCACTCAAGGAAGTCCAGGTGCAAGGCCAGCGGGACAGCGGCTACAAGGCCGATGCAGCGTCCTCCCCGAAATTCACGCGCCCGCTGCTGGACACGCCGCAAACCCTGACGGTGATCCGCCAGGAAGTGCTGCAGGAGCAGCAGGCTACCAATCTGCAGGAGGCCCTGCGCAACACCCCGGGCGTGACCTTCCTGATGGGCGAGGGCGGCAACTCCAGCAGCAAGGACAATGTGTCCATGCGCGGCTTCGACAGCTCGGGCAGCATCTTCATCGACGGCGCGCGCAATCTGGGCAGTTCGGTGCGGGACACCTTCAACATCGAGCAGATCGAGATCGTCAAGGGCGCCTCCGGTTCGGAGTACGGGCGCGGAGCGCCCTCGGGCAGCATCAATATGGCCACCAAGCAGCCATTCGCGGACGATCTGTCGCAACTGCGCCTGTCCACCGGCACGGCCGACAGCCACCGTGCCACGCTGGACATGAACCGCCAGCTGGGCGAGACCACGGCGCTGCGGCTGAATGCCATGCTCCAGAGCAGCGGCGTGGCGGGCCGCGACTTCGTGCGCAGCAAGGGCCAGGGCATTGCCCCCTCGCTGGCCCTGGGCCTGGGCACGCCCACGCGCGTGCTGGCCGATCTGCAGGTGCTGCGCTACGATGGCCGCCCCGATGGCGGGGTGCCCACCATTGGCCTGTCCGGCTACTACAACGAGGCGCTGGCCAAGGTCGGCATCACCGGCATGCGCCCTGTGGCGCCCTCCAATTTCTACGGCAGCCTGGGCGACTTCAGCAAAACCGGGCTGGACCAGGGCACGGTGCGCATCGAACACGATCTGTCCCAGGGCGTGACCGTGCGCAACATCACGCGCGTAGGCCGCAGCCGGATCGACCAGTTGCTCACCGGCACGGGCGCCACCGTCAGCGACGGCAGGGGCGATGATGCCGTGGCACGGCTGGACCCGGCGACCTGGACCGCATCGCGCTCGCGCCAGCTGCGCTGGCAGGACAACACGCTGCTGACCAACCAGACCAGCCTGAATGCCAGCTTTGCCACGGGCAGGCTGCAGCATGCGCTGAGCGCGGGACTGGAGTTCATCCGCGAGACGCAGACCACCAAGGGCCGCACGGGCGCTGGCACCATGGCACCTGGCGATCTGTATGCGCCGGATGCTGGCGATCAGGTGACTGGGCAACACATCACCTACACGGGCGTGAACAGCGAAGGCAGCACCCGGACACTGGCGCTCTATGCCTTCGACAGCATCGAACTGCACCCGCAGTGGCAGCTCACCGGCGGCCTGCGCCTGGACCGCTACCGCACGCGCTACGACGCCACGGCAGAGTGCGGCGGACGCCGGGGCCCTGACTGTGGTGGCCAGCCTGAAGGCACCGTCGTGCCCAGCGCCTCTGGGCTCACGGCCTCCGGCACGCTGCTGGGCGGCAAGCTGGGGCTGAACTACAAGCCTGTGGAGCACGGCAGCATCTATGCCAGCATGTCCAGCTCGCAGCAGCCGCCGGGCGGCAGCAGCTTCACCCTCAGCACCCAGGCCGGCAACATCAACAACGCCGCCATGGACCCCTCCAGGGCCATCAACCTGGAAATAGGCACCAAATGGGATGTGCTGGAGCGCAGGCTGCTGCTGACAGCTGCGCTGTTCCAGACCACGGTGCGCAACGACATGGGTACCGTGGACAAGGCCACCGGAGAAGTGACACAGTACGGCAAAAAGCGGGTCAGCGGCCTGGAACTGGGCGCGGTGGGACAGATCACGCCCGACTGGAGCATCAGCGCCGGGCTGGCCCGCATGAACACCCGCGTGCTGCAGGGCAGCGACAAGCAGACCGGCGCCCGCCTCAACTGGTCGCCCCGGCTCAGCTTCACCAGCTGGACCACCTACCGCCTGGGCCACGGGCTGACGATAGGCGGCGGCGCACGCTACACGGACACCGTCACGCGCTCGGTCAGCAATACCGCCGAAGCGGCCACCAGCAACATGCTCAACACCCAGGCCTACTGGGTATTCGACGGTTTCCTGTCCTACCAGGTCAACCGCCGCATGAGCCTGCAGTTCAATATCTACAACCTGGCCAACAAAAAATACATCGCCAGCCTCAACAGCAACGGCGGACGCTACACACCTGGCCCTGCACGCTCCGCACGGCTGACCGCCACGCTGGCATTCTGATGCTGCCCTTCCAAGGACCCACGCCATGATGCTGCACATCCCCGAGGTGCTGACCCGCGAACAGGTCACCGCCATCCGCACAGCCATCGACGCCGCCGACTGGGTGGATGGCCGCGCCACGGCAGGCAGCCAGGGCATGCAGGTCAAGCGCAACCGCCAGTTGCCCGAAAACTGCCCGGTGGCGCTGGAGCAGGGCCGCATCATCCAGCAGGCGCTGGCGGCCAATGCGCTGTTTTTCAGCGCCGCCCTGCCCGCGCGCACCATGGCCCCGCTGTTCAACCGCTATGCCGGCAGCGAGACCTACGGCCTGCACGTGGACGGCGCCGCGCGCCGCCTGCCCGGCCCGCAGCCCTGGATGCGCACCGATATCTCCTGCACCCTGTTCCTGTGCGACCCCGAGGACTACGACGGCGGCGAGCTGGTGGTGGTGGACACCTATGGCACGCACGAGGCCAGGCTGCCGGCCGGCGACCTCATCGTCTACCCCTCGACCAGCCTGCACCGCGTGGAGCCCGTCACGCGCGGCGAGCGCGTGTGCTCCTTCTTCTGGGTCCAGAGCATGGTGCGCGACGATGCGCGCCGCGCCATGCTGTTCGAGATGGACCAGACCATACAGCGGCTGCGCGCGCAGTTGGGCGAGACTGAGGAAACCCTTGCCCTCGCGGGCCAGTACCACAACCTGCTGCGGATGTGGGGGGAGATGTAGGCGCCTGTGGCCTTCGGGCCAAGGGCGCAGGCGACCTTGTCAGGGCTTGTGCTTTTCGGCGCAGCCAATCAGGTGGTTGTAGCTGCTGGACATGCACTGGTACATGGCCTTGGAGCGGCCCGAGGAAGACTGGCAGTCCGCCACCGTCGCCTGCGAGCGCAACTCGCGGAACTTGCCGACCGAGGCGTCATGCTGCGCCTGGGTGATGTAGCCACCCTTGAGGTTCTTGCTGCCGTTTTCGAGCATGGTGTCGATCTGGCTGCGGATATTGTCCACGGCCGCTGCGCAGTTGAGCGGCACCTCCTTGGGATCGACCTTTTGGAGCCCCTTGACCATGCCATCGGCCAGTTCACGCGCCTCCTTGGGCAGCTTCTTCGTGCCGTCCGGGTTGCGCTCCTCACCGAAGCGTCCCGCGCCCGAGCTGCCATTGGGTGAAACCTTGAGCTGGGCGGCATCGCCCTGCTCGGGTGGCAGCTGTGATCCGTAGTGGGTGCGGCCCTGGGCATCCACCCACTTGTAAACGGGCTGGGCCGCCACGGCACATGTCCAGACCCCCGCCAATGCGGCGCAAACCGCACGGCTGCATATTGCCGCCATCCTCATACTCCCTGATTGGACCTGCGCCACGCAAGCCACTGCTGGGCGGCAAGTGTAGTGGCGCAGGCGGGACGCGCCACTACACCAATCTGTCCAGTGGCAGCGCCGGGCACGTCATGGCAGTTCCTTGCTCGGGTCGGGCGTGGAGGCGTCACGCGGGCCTACCGTGCCCAGGCGGCTCTTGAGCGACTGGGGCTGGCCCGTGATCAGCGCAGCATAGTTGGTGGTATTGGACAGCACCTTCTTCACATAGTCGCGCGTCTCGGAAAACGGCACGTTCTCGGCCCAGATCGCCGCATCCAGCACGGGACCGTTGCGCCAGCTGCGCGGACGGCCCGGCCCTGCGTTGTAGCCGGCAGCGGCCAGCGCCATGGAGCCGTCGAAGTCGTCGAGCGCCAGCTTGAGGTAGGCCGTACCGATGGTGATGTTCACATCGCGGTCATTGATCATGGACGGCGAGAAATCCGCCATGCCGATCTTGCGGGCCGTCCATCGCGCCGTGGCCGGCATGACCTGCATCAGGCCCGAGGCGCCGACGCCCGAGCGCGCATCCATGATGAAGCGGCTCTCCTGGCGGATCAGGCCATAGACATAGGCCGGGTCCAGCCCGATAGAGCGCGCGCGTGCCAGCACCGTATCGTGGAAAGGCATGGGAAAGCGCTGGCTCCAGTCGGCAAAGCCACGTGTGCGCTCGCTGGTGTTGATGCAGCGGTCCCAGACCTGCTGCTGGCAGGCGTAGTCGGCAGCGGCCAGCAGTTCGCGGTCGCCCATGCCGCCGGGCTGGTGCAGATTGGTCGCATAGTTCCACTCGCGCACGCCCTCGCTGCGCAAGCCGGCCTGGATGGCATAGAGGCCGCGCGCCAGCGCGGGATTGGCGCGGGCACCTGCCTTTTCCTGGGCCGTCAGCGGCGCAGGCGCCGGCGGCACGGTCACGCGCTGGCCGATCTCCTCCAGGGCCAGCTGCGCATAAAAGCTGCTGGTGCCTGCAATATCCTCCAGCAACTGGCGCGCCTCGCCGCGCTCCTGCTCGCTGGGGCGGCCAGCCAGCAGCGCGCGGGCCTTCCAGTAAATCCAGGTGGGCTCGGTGCGCTCAGCGCCCATGGCGTCGATGCTGCGGCGCACGGCTCGCCAATCGCCTGCGCGCAGCGCAGCGCGCACCTTCCAGCCCAGCAGCTCGTCGCTGAGATCGCTGTCCTTGCGCACCTTGGCGAAATAACTGTTGGCCTCGGGCTGCAGCTTGAGCGCAGCCTGCTTGCCAATGACCGCCCAGGCCCAGTTGTTTTCCTCGGCGCTCAGCCGGGCACCCCAGCCGCCTTCCAGCTGAGCGGCTGCAGCATCGGGGTCGGTGGAGGCCACGCGGATCAGGGCCAGCAGGGCCAGCTCCTTGGGCACGGCGCCGCGCACGCGCGCCTGTCCGGCCAGGTATTTGGCAGGCGCGGAGAAAACCTGGGCCACCTGGGACACCACCTCGGGCGCGACGATGGTCACGGCATCGCGCGTGGCTTTCTGGCGGTTGGCCTCGGCGGCCTGGCGCGCCTTGCGCCAGACCTCGGCTGCGGTGATCTGCCGGGCCGCATACATCTCGCCAGCAGCCAGCGTGCAGCCATCGTCCGCATCGCGCTGGGCCCACCAGAGGTCTCTTACCTTCTGCCCGGTGCCCGGGCTGGCCTGGCCCTTGATGCTGTCCACCAGCAGCGCATAGCAGTTGACCGAGCGGTCATCGCGCATGCGAAAAGCCGCATGGACCTGATCGAACAGCCCCCAGTCGCGCCGCTGGCCCAGCAACAGCAGCCAGTCGTTGCGCAGGCGGTCCTCCTGGTAGCTTCCAGCCCAGCGCTTGAAAAATGCCTGGATTTCATCGGCACTGGCATCGTCGAGCCGGGCCTTGAGTTCCCAATAGGCGGCCCAAGGTTCGAGCACATGGCCCTGCGCCGAGGGCAGCAGCTGGGTCAGCCGGGCCTTGTCGTTCTTGCGGAAGGCCTGCTGCATGTCCAGCAGCACCTGATCGCCACGGTTTTGTGCCATCGCAGTCGATACTGCGGTGGTCCAGAGGGAAGCCGCCAGAAGCGGTGTCAAAATCTTCAGCCAGTGCATGGAGGAAATTATCTGATGGACAAAGCAGCCCTGCGCCGCAGCTTGATAGACCAGCGCCTGAACCTTCCCGACCGACTGCAGCGTGCAGACGCCCTGCAGCAGGTGATGCGCTTTTGGCTCATACAGCGGCCTGACACCGTGATCGGAGCCTATTGGCCGATCAAAGGGGAATTCGATCCGCTGCCGGCCCTTCACCGCTGGAAGGAAGATGGCGAACTACAGGGTACCCCACAAAGGCGCCGCATCGGACTGCCCGTGATCGACAAGCAGAAAAAGACCCTGAGCTTCCATGCCTGGTACCCAGGCTGCCCCATGGAGGAAGATGCCTACGGCATCCCCAAGCCCAAGGATACGGAAGTGCTGACGCCAACGCTGCTGTTCGTGCCCTGCGTCGGCTATGCCGCCGGGGGCTACCGCCTGGGCTATGGTGGCGGCTTTTACGACCGCACGCTGGCCGAACTGCAGCCCAAGCCCTTCACCGTGGGCCTGGGCTATGGCTGCGGCTATGTGGACGACTTCGAGCCCGAGCCTCACGACCAGCCGCTGGATGCCATCCTCAATGACCATGGGGTGGTCTGGCCGGTGTAGAACAAGCACCCCCTGAGGCGCTGCGCGCCAGATTGCTCTTTTGCCGGCGCCTAGCTGGCCTGGGCGCGCTGCGCCTGCCACTGGGCCCAGCCGCGCGCGCGCAGGTCGCAGGCGGGGCAGCTGCCGCAGCCGTAGCCCCAGTCATGCAGCGTCTCGCGCGTACCCTGGTAGCAGGTGTGGGTATCACGGCGGATAAGGTCCACCAGCTTGTCGCCGCCCAGGTCATGGGCCATTTGCCAAGTGGCCGCCTTGTCGATCCACATCAGCGGAGTGTCGATGCGCAGGCGCCGCTCCAGGCCCAGATTCAGTGCCAGCTGCATGGCCTTCATGGTGTCGTCGCGGCAGTCGGGGTAGCCCGAGTAATCGGTCTCGCAGACGCCGGTGACGATGACCGACAGGCCGCGCCGGTAGGCCAGCGCGCCCGCCAGCGTGAGAAACAGCAGGTTGCGCCCCGGCACAAAGGTGTTGGGCAGGCCGTCGGCCTGCATGGCGAAGGCCACATCTTCGGTCAGCGAGGAGCCGCCGATCTGCTGCAGCACGTCCAGCGAGAGCACATGGTCCTCACCCAGGCGCGGCGCCCACTCGGGAAAGTCGCGGGCCAGGCGCTCGCGCACCTGCAGGCGCACCTGCATCTCCACACTGTGGCGCTGGCCATAGTCGAAGCCCAGGGTTTCGACGCGCTGGTAGCGCGACAGCGCCTGCGCCAGGCAGGTGGCCGAATCCTGGCCGCCGGAAAACAGCACCAGCGCCGCCGTATGGCGGCCAGCCGGCGCCGGCTCGGTAGAAAAACTGTGTTGCATAGTGTGCCGATTAGACCTGACTTGCGCCCACAGGATACAGGTCCGGGGTCAGCAGTTCGGCGCCATAGCCCCTATAGTGGGCGATAGAGGTCCATCCCAGAGCGCGCCCGGCTCCTACATGGCTTTTTGCCGGGAGCTTGTTAAGCTGGCGACCTACAGCGGAGAACGTGCCATGCTCAAGCTCTACATCGGCAACAAGAATTACTCCTCCTGGTCCATGCGGCCCTGGGTCCTGATGCGCCAGACCGGCATTGCCTTCGAGGAGGTGGTGCTGCGCTTCGACAGCTTCGATGCGCAATCGGCTTTCAAACAGCGCGCCCGCGCCCTGTCCCCCATGGGCCGCGTGCCAGTACTGATGGACGAAGGGCTGGCCATCTGGGACAGCCTGGCCATCTGCGAATACCTGGCCGAGAAATTCCCCGAAAAGCACCTGTGGCCCACGCTGGCGCTGAACCGGGCCCGCGCGCGCAGCCTCTGCGCCGAAATGCACAGCGGCTTTGGCGCCCTGCGCTCGCTGTGCCCCATGAACATCGAGGCACAGCTGCCCGAAGTCGGCGCGCGGCTGTGGAGCGAACATGCCGCGCTGCGCGAGGATGTGCAGCACCTGGCCGAGCTGTGGCAGCCGCTGCTGTCGGCGGCCACAGGCCCCATGCTGTTCGACCAGTTCAGCATCGTCGATGCCTTCTTCGCCCCCGTGTGCATGCGGCTGACCACCTACGCCCTGCCCATGGCCCCACCCGTCGAGGCCTATGTGCGCCGCGTGCGCGCGCTGCCTGGCGTACAGGAGTGGATACAAGGCGCACTGGCAGAACATGATTTCCGTGCCTTCGAGGAGCCCTACCGCAGCGCAGGGACAGGCACGTAACATCGGGGCATGAGTGAATATCAGGTGTATATGGTGGGCGGCGCCGTGCGCGACCGCCTGCTGGGCCGGGCCGTGCATGACCATGACTGGGTCGTGGTCGGTGCCACGCCCGAGCAGATGGCAGCGCGCGGCTTCCTGCCCGTGGGGCGGGACTTTCCGGTCTTCCTGCATCCACAGACCCGTGAGGAATACGCGCTGGCGCGCACCGAGCGCAAAAGCGGCCAGGGCTACCGGGGCTTTGTCGTGCAGGCAGCGCCCGATGTCACGCTGGAGCAGGACCTGGCACGGCGCGACCTGACCATCAACGCCATGGCGGCGGCGCCGGATTGGGATGGCGGGGAGGCAGTCGTCGATCCCTACGGCGGCCAGGCCGACCTGCGCAGCAAGGTGCTGCGCCATGTGACCGATGCCTTCCGGGAAGACCCCGTTCGCATCCTGCGGGTGGCACGCTTTGCTGCCCGCCTGCACGACTTTTCGGTTGCGCCGCAGACCCTGGAGCTGATGCGGGAGATGGTGACGGCAGGCGAAGCCAGCGCCCTGGTGCCAGAGCGCGTCTGGCAGGAAATCAGCCGGGGGCTGATGGAGAGCCACCCCTCGCGCATGTTCGGGCTGCTGCGCGCCTGCACAGCGCTGGCCGTGCTGTTGCCCGAGTTGGACCGGCTGTGGGGCGTGCCCCAGCGCGCCGAATACCACCCCGAAGTCGATACCGGCGTGCACACCATGATGGTGCTGGACATGGCGGCCCGGCTCGATGCCCCGCTGGCCGTGCGCTACGCCTGCCTGGTGCACGACCTGGGCAAGGGCACGACACCTGCCGATGTGCTGCCGCGCCATATCGGCCATGAGCAGCGCAGCGCCGAACTGGCACGGCAGGTAGGCCAGCGGCTGCGCGTGCCCACCGACTGCCAGGAGCTGGCCGATGTGGTGGCCCGCGAGCACGGCAATATCCACCGCAGCGATGCACTGGACGCGCAGGCCATCATGCGCCTGCTGGAACGCTGCGACGCCATCCGCAAGCCCGGGCGCTTCGAGCAGGCCCTGCTGGCCTGCGAGTGCGATGCGCGCGGGCGCCTGGGCTTTGCGGATCGGCCCTACCCCCAGCGCCAGCGCCTGCGCGATGCGCTGGCTGCGGCGCTGTCGGTCCCGACGGCGCAGGCGGCCGCCGAAGCAGCGGCACAGGGCAAGCAGGGCAAGGCCATCGGCGAGGCGGTGCATGCCGCCCGCACCCAGGCCGTGGCCGCATGGCTGGCACGGGCAGGCAGCGCGCCGGCTGCCCCCTGACGCTTACCACTGGACCGTCAGCAGCACGCGCCCCGTCACCGCATGGTCGCGGCGCGTCTCGAAGCCCTGGCTGTAGTCCAGCGACCCCGTCAGGCGCGCGCGCGGGCCCAGCGGGCCGGTGAACCCGGCGCCCACCTGCGCCCAGCTGCGGCCCAGCCCCGTGCGCAAGGACACCGGGTGGCTGCCATCGAGCGTGGTGAGCGTCGTCTTCGTGCCCGGCCCCATGGCCCGCCACAGGTCAGCGCGCAGCCATAGCGCAGGCATCTGCCCCGCGCCGTCGCGCTGCATGCGTGCGCCCAGCCGCAGATAGGCTGCATTGGCGCCGCCAAAGCGCACCTGCCCGAAGCTGTCCGAGGCGCCTGCGAGCTGGCTGCGCTGGTAGATCAGCTGCGCCTGCGGCACCGCTGTCCAGCCATTGCCCAGCGCATGGGTGTAGCCGCCTTCCAGCGAGGCGGCCAGGCCCCAGCCGCCCGTGCGCAGGCGCTCGCCCTGCACCGACTGCATGCGCACACGGTCATAGCGCATACCCTGCAGCGTGCCGTCGGCATACCAGCCCGTATCGCCCACGCGGCTCCAGTAGGCGCCCAGCGCATAGCCATCCATGGCCACCGTGCCGGCATTGCCGCCATAGACGGCCTGCACATCGCCATCGATGCGGCCCAGGCCCGCGTACAGGCCCGCGCGCTCGCTTGCGCCGTCACGGTCCTGGCGCAGCAGATCGCGCCCCAGCAGCAGGCCCGAGGAACGCATCTCATAGCTGGGCCCATGGCGGCCAAAGCCCTGCAGCCGGGCGGCATCGTCGCCGGAGCGCACGCCCACGGCACCACGCGCACCAAAGGCACGGGCCCACAGCCCCTGCGCGGCATCGTCACCGATCCGTGCACCCAGGCGCTCGTGCATGCCTGCCCCCAGCATGCCCAGCCCCAGGCGCTGGGCCAGCGCCGGCGCCGCCATGGCCAGCAGCACTTCCGAGCGGTAGCTGGGCATGGGCTCCACAGGCTCCTGCGGCCCCGGCTCCTGTGGTTTCTGAGGGGGAAGCGGTTCCTCTGGCGGTGGCGGTGGCGGCGGTGGCGGCGGTGGCGGTGGCGGCGGTGGCGGCGGTGGCGGCGGCGGCGGTGGCAGCGGTGGTGGCGGTGGTGGCGGTGGCGGCGGCGGTGGTGGCGGCGGTGGCGGTGGCGGTGGTGGTGGTGGTGGCGGTGGCGGCGGCGGTGGCGGCGGCGGTGGCGGTGGTGGTGGTGGCGGCGGCGGCGGTGGCGGTGGCGGTGGCGGTGGCGGTGGTGGTGGTGGCGGTGGCGGCGGGTTGTACTGCGACCGCAGATACCAGTTGCCATCCGGCCCGGCCGGGCCGCCTGCATGCAGCGTGTAGTCGTAGGCGCCTGCGGCAATGCGGCCATCCTGCTGGAAAGCATCCGCCTGGGCCTGGGGCGCCTCGATGACCTGGATGCCGTTGCCGCTGGTCAGCGCACCCAGGCCCCCGTCATTGCGCACAGCGACCTGGGTGACCCCCTGGACAGCGCCCTTGAAGACGGCCTTGTCGGCCAGCGAGGCATCGTCGCCCAGCCGGGCATGCAGCTGCAGCCGGCCTTGGTCGTTGACGCTGGTGTAGTCGCCCTCGACCGTCAGCGTCTTGAAGACGCCGGCCACAGGGGCCATGAAGGCAATGGTGCCCTCGTTGTCCAGGTTCTGCACGACCGAGTCGCCGCGCACATCCCAGCGGCTGGCCGCATCGAGGCTGATGCGCCGGGCGATGACGCCGGAGGGCGTGGACTGCGCGCTGCGGCCATCGAGGGCCGCGCCTGTGAATTGCGATCCATCGCGCAGCTCCAGCGCCACACGCTCGGAAGGCGCGGCCCTGGAGAGATTGATGTCGCCGGTCAGGGTGCTGTTTTTGGCCTGCAGCGTGAAATCGCCGCTGAGCGTCTTGCTCAGCAGCAGCAGTGTCCCCTTGGGTGCCAGGCTCTCGGCGGTGGAGTCCACCAGGTCCAGCCTGTCGAGGTTGCCGCCCACATAAATGGCCACCGACTGCTCGCTGCGCAGGGTCGATGCCTCGATGCGCGAGCTGCCGGCCAGGGGCTGCGCGGGGTCCGAGAGGGTGTAGAACAGCGCAGCAGCACCTGGGCCCTGGGCCGTAATGGATGAATTCTGGATGTCCAGCCGGCTTCTATCGAACAGCACAGCCCCGTGGGCGCTGCTGCCCTGGGCCGTAATGGATGAATCCTGCATGTTCAACCGCCCCCTGTCGCGCAGCAAGGCTCCATGGGCGTAGCTGCCCTGGGCCGTAATGGATGAATCCTGCATGTTCAACCGGCCCCTGTCGAGCAGCAAGGCTCCATGGGCATCGCTGCCAGTGGTTTCGATGGAGGAGCCCTCAGACAGCACGACGGCGCCATCGTAGGCCGCAGCGCCAATGCCTCCTGCTCCTGAAGTGCGGATCTGCACTGCCTTGGCATTGATCTCCGAGCCACCAGCGACAACGAAAAGCCCGATCCCGCTATCGCCCTCGGTCGTGATTTGCGTCCCCTGCACAGTCACATGGGATGGTCCGGTAGAGTTGCTGGCGTCTGCATAAATGCCATGGCTGTCGTTGCCATTGGTCTGTATGCTGCCGCCTTCGATCTCGGAGCGCACGGACGTATTACGGACGCCAGTCACTTGATCGCCATGCGTGATGACCTCCACCCCGCTGGCGCGGACCATGGTCTTGCTGGTATCGTCAGGGTCGCCTGTCAGCCACAGCGCCGACATGTCGCTAGTCCCCCAGACTTCCACACGGCCATTGGACAGGCGGACATCGGCATCTTTGCCCGTACGGATCCCGTAGACCTGGTAACCGCTCTGGCCCGCAATGGCGTTGCCTGTCAGGGGGTCCACGCCCGCACGGACGTCAAAGTCACGCACCTCGATCTGCGAGAGCTGGCGATTGACCACCGTTCCAGCTACCCCCAGCGACAGGCCGAGCTTGCTCGCCACAACCTTGATCCCCTCCAGGCTGGCGCGTGTGGGTCCGAAAAGGTTGATGCCAGTTTCCGACCTGACTGTGCCACCGCGCACATCCAGTGTTCCAGGTGCATTCATCTCGATGCCGGTGGCCATCTTCATGTCCAGATCCGTATTGACCGTATCGATCGCCTCGATATCCACATTCTCCAGCCGCAATTGCAAGTCGCTGTAGTCATGGGCATAGACTCCCCGGGCCGACGCTCCCTGGACACGGATGTTTGCGGTTTTTGACGGATCGCCTATCAGTGTGACCTGGGATCCAGGCTGGCCCGTCTGGTTGCTCACATGCACGCCCGAAGTGGGGGGAAACCCTTCTGCGGAGATGTCGATCACGGCGCCCGAGACATCCAGCACGCCGCCATGGACATGGACAGCGGCGATGTCGCCGCCGCTGCCAATGCCGGAGGGGTTTTTCTCATGGGCGGTGAATTTTCCGCTGTCGATTTTGTGGGTCTCACCCGGGCCGACCAGAATTTTCTGAGCCAGCACGACGCCCGGCACCAGGACCAGCAGGCCCAGTACGAGTCCGGCTCCCGGCGCCCTGCCCCGTGGTGCACGTGCGGTTTCCGCTGCGGCAACCCATGCGCCCAGCGCCGCATTCCAGAGGCTGCGGAATGTCTTGTTCATGGCATGAACCTCCCGTTTGGCCATAGGTCAAACGGGCGCAGAGGTCTGCGGCCCGCAGGCTCCATGGCAAAAGTGGATGTAGCAGGCGCAAAGACTGCGCCTGGGAAGGCTGGACAGGCCAGCGCGAGCAGGCCGCAGGGATACGGCCAGACAGTCAGCAGCCCACGTGGCCGTCAGCAAGCTGTTTTACGTACTGACTGTCTTGGCGCTGAATTTAGGGAAAGCGCGGGCTTTTGTCGTTAAGACAAGTCTGAAATATGGCCTGGCAGCTGTCTGCCGCCCTGCCAGACTGCCAAAAGCCGGGGCCAGCTGGCGTCAAACCAGTTTGGCAATCAGGGCGGCCACCAGGCTGAGCACCACGGTGCTGCCGATGGGCAGAAAGATCGTGCGCCCGAACAGGCGAAAGCGCAAGTCGCCCGGCAGGCGCCCCAGGCCCAGGCGCTCCAGCCAGGCATGCAGCCCGTTGAACAGCAGCAGGGCCAGAAAGATGACCAGGAGCCAGCGGATCATGGCGCGGGCTACAGCCGGTGCGTGCGGTCGCCGCGCACGAAGCCCAGGGCGTCCCAGGGCTCAGCGCCCTTGACCAGGCCGATGACCTTGAACAGTTCGCCCATCTCGTGCTCCATCATGAGTTTGGCGGCCATGGCACGCGGCCCCTGTTCCAGGGCGTCGAGCTTGGGCCCCAGGCCGCAGTTGATGAGAAAGTGGGCCTGGTTGGTGTAGCCCAGCACCTCGAAGCCTGCGTCCTGGGCGGCCACGGCCGTGCCCGTGAAGTTGACGTGGGCGGTGATGTCCTTGAGGCCGACGTCGGTCAGCGGGTCGTCGTCCACTTTGTGCAGCCGGTGGCAGACCAGGGTGCCCATGTGGCGCTGAGGGTGGTAGTACTCGGATTCGCCAAAGCCGTAGTCGATGAAGAATGCCGCGCCGCGCACCATGTGCTCGCCCAGCGTGCGGATGAAGGCCTCGCCCTGGGCGTGGATTTCGGTCAGGTAGTCGTGCTCGCCCTCGATGTCCATGGGCGGGCGCAGCGGCGTGAGCCGGTCCTGCCAGCCAAAGCCGCCCTCGGGGCGCCGCACCACGCCGCGCTCATGCCATGCGCCGCCCAGGCGCTGCAGCAGCTGCACGGGCATGGCGTCCAGCACTTCGTTGCCGATGACCACGCCTTCGAGCCGGGCCGGCAGCGCATCGGCCCAGTGCACCAGGCCGCCGTACCTGGCCAGCCGCAGCTGCTGGCGTGCGCGCAGCGTGCCCGACACATCCACGATGGTGTAGCGGTCGGGCCGCACGCCCAGCGCGGCCAGTTCGTCCAGCACCTGCAGTGCCAGCGCACCCGTGCCGGCGCCGAATTCCCAGACCTGGCGCGTGCCCGTGCGCACCAGCGCCTCGGCCACCTGGGCCGCCAGTAGCTGACCAAATACTGGCGACATCTCGGGCGCGGTCACAAAATCGCTGCCGGAGGATGCCATCAACCCGAATTTGGCCGTATTGTTGGCATAGTAACCAAGTCCTGGTTCGTAGAGCGCCAGTGCCATGAAGCGGTCGAAGGGCAGCCAGCCGTCCGCTGCGGCAATCTCTTGCGCAATACGGGTTTCCAGGGCGGTCGTTAAAATTGAAGGTTCTGTCGTCACAATCAGCACATTGTCCTCGAATGTCCACATCTGCACGACCACGCACCGTTTTGGTGACCGGCGCCGCCCGCCGTCTGGGCCGCGATATCGCACTCGCACTGGCTCGCGCCGGCTGGCAGGTGGCCATCCACTACCGCGACTCGAATGAGCAGGCGCAGGAAACGGCCATGGAGTGCGCCCAGCTGTCAGGCGACAGCACAGCGCTGGATGCCGATTTCTTCAACGAGGATTCGGTGCGCTCGCTGGTGCCGCGCGCGGTGGCGCACTTCGGCCATCTGGATGCCGTGGTCAACAATGCCTCGCTGTTCGAGCATGACGATGTGAACAGTTTTTGCTATGTGGCGCTGGAGGCGCATTTGCGCAGCAACACGGGCGCGCCCATTTTGCTGGCCCAGGGGCTGCATGCGCACATCCAGGAGCGCGTGGCCGCTGGCGAGGAGCATGCCCGTGGCGCCGTGGTCAATATGCTGGACCAGAAGCTCTGGAACCAGAACCCCGATTTTCTCAGCTACACGCTGTCCAAGGCAGCGCTGGAAGCGGCCGGCACCATGCTGGCGCTGGCGCTGGCACCGCACGTGCGCGTGGTTGGCGTGGCGCCCGGACTGACGCTGCCCAGCCATCTGCTGAGCCAGGAGCGCTTCGAGACGCTGCATACGATGAGCCCGCTGGGCCGCTCGTCCAATGCGGCCGATGTGGCCTCCACCGTGTGTTTCGCGCTGGACAACCAGTCCATCACGGGCACGACACTGCTGGTCGATGGCGGCCAGCACCTGCAGCGCTTCGAGCGCGATTTTTCCATGATGTAAGCGCCCTTTGAGGCGCCCCCCGGCTTTTCCCCCATGAACTCCGCCACCGGACAACAGATCCTGACGCTTACGGGTTTGCGCTTCGACGCCAACCTGGGCATCCTCGCCCACGAGAAGAAAACCCCGCAGCCCATCCAGGTCGATGCCGAGCTGAGCCTGGGCACGCAGCCGCTGACGCCGCGCGACGATGACATCCTGCATGTGCTGGACTACCGCAAGGTGCGCCAGATCATCATCGACGAGTGCACGGCGGAGCATGTGAACCTGCTGGAGAGCCTGATCGGCAAGCTGGCGCAGCGCCTGATGCAGCTGCCCGGCGTGCTGGGCGTGCGCGTGAAGATCGCCAAGCTTGAAATATTTGACGACTGCGAAGTGGCCATTCGCGTCGAGACCGGACAATGGTGACCCAATGAACGCAGTGACTGACAACCCCTGGCTGGCCGAGGAGGCCGCCGCCGAAGCCCAGGCCAGCGCCGATGCCGCGCCTGGCAACAAGATCAAGATAGAGCGCGAGCAGATCAAGCTCGAAAAACGCCTGTGCCGCGAGGTGGGCCGCGCCATCACCGACTTCAACATGATCGAGGAAGGCGACAAGATCATGGTGTGCATGTCGGGCGGCAAGGACAGCTATACCCTGCTGGATGTGCTGCGCAAGCTGCAAAAGCGCGCGCCCGTGAAGTTCGAGCTGGTGGCCGTGAACCTGGACCAGAAGCAGCCGGGCTTTCCCGACCATGTGCTGCCCGAGTACTTCCAGAGCATCGGCGTGGACTACCACATCGAGACGCAGGATACCTACAGCGTGGTCAAGCGCGTGGTGCCCGAGGGCAAGACCACCTGCGGCCTGTGCTCGCGCCTGCGCCGCGCCATTCTCTACAAGGTGGCCGACGAGCTGGGCTGCACCAAGGTGGCGCTGGGCCATCACCGCGATGACATCGTGCAGACGCTGATGCTCAACATGTTCTACGGCGGCCGCATGAAGGGCATGCCGCCGAAGCTGGTGTCGGACGATGGCAGGCATGTGGTGATCCGCCCGCTGTGCTATGTGACCGAGAAGGACACGACGCGCTGGGCGCAGTACCAGAACTTCCCCATCATTCCCTGCAACCTCTGCGGCAGCCAGGACGGCCTGCAGCGCGTGGCCGTGGGCGAGCTGCTGCGCGAGTGGGACAAGAAGTTCCCGGGCCGCGTGGAGAGCATGTTCCGCGCCATGGGCCATATCGTGACCACGCACATGATGGACCCCAACCTGCATGACTTCAAGAATGCCAAGGCCACAGGCATCGCCGATCCCAACGGCGACATGGCTTTCGACCACGAGGAATTGCCCACGGCACCCGCACTTGCGGGCCTGCAGGTGGTACAACTGTCCTGACGGCTGAACCAAAAACAAAGCGCCCCACTCCAACAAAGGCCCGTTCGCACGGGCCTTTTTTTCGATCAAGGAGTCCACCATGAAGCTGCGCAGCATCCATGCCAGGGCACTGGCAATGGCCGCAACGGCACTGGCCGCCACGGCCCTGCTGTCCGGTTGCGCCAGTGTGCGCGAGGTCCAGAGCACGGTACAGAGCTATTCGGCGCTGGCCGCGCTGCCCGCGCCACCCACTTACCGACTTGAAGTTCTGCCCTCGCAGCGCGAGGCGCAGGCGCATTTCGCGGCCATCGAATCCCAGGCGCAGCAGGCGCTGGCCCGCGTGGGCCTGCAACGCGATGATGCGCAGGCCGGCCTGGTCGTGCAGATCGGCGCCGATGCACGCTATGCGCGCGACTATGCCGCATGGCCCTACTACGGTCCCTGGGGCACGCGCTGGGGATGGGGCATCGGCTATGGCTGGGGCCATCGTGGCTGGGGCGTCAACAGCAGCTTCATGTTCGACGGCCCGCCCCTGGAGTACTACCGCGCGGTGAGCATCGTGATGCGCGATGCCACGACGCAGAAGATCGTGTACGAGACTTCGGCGCGGCGCCAGGATGTGTGGACCGATGATCCGGCCATCTTCGGCATTTTGTTCGATGCGGCACTGACCGGCTTCCCGCAGCCGCCCCAGGGCCAGCGCGTGGTGCGCACCACCATCGGCCCCGTACAGCAGGCCCCCGCCGCTGCAGGGGCAGCGGCCGAGCCGGCCAAGACCCGGTAGCCGGAGCGCGGCGGCGCTCAGCGCTGGCGCGCCATGTCGGGCACGGCGGCCATCAGTGCGCGCGTGTACTCGTGCTGCGGCGCATCGAGCACGGCAGAGGCTTCGCCCGCCTCCACCAGGCGCCCGCGCTGCATGACGCCGATGTCGTCGCACATGTGGCGGATGACGGCGAGGTTGTGGCTGATGAGCAGGTAGGTCAGGCCGAATTCGTCCTGCAGGTCGCGCATGAGGTTGAGCACCTGGGCCTGGACCGAGACATCGAGCGCCGAGGTCGGCTCGTCGCAGACGATGAATTCGGGCTGGCTGGCCAGGGCGCGCGCGATGGCGATGCGCTGGCGCTGTCCGCCCGAGAACTGGTGCGGGTACTTGCGCGCATCGTCGGGCTTCATGCGCACGCGCGCAAGCGCCTGCTGCACGCGCTGCGCCGTTTCCTCGCGGCTGGCCGTCAGGCCCAGCACCTGCAGCGGCTCGGCGATCAGCTCGTGCACGGTCCAGCGGGGGTTCAGGCTGGCATAGGGGTCCTGGAAGATCATCTGCAGGCGCTGGCGCATGGCCACGGTCTGCGCGGCGGCGCTCCATTTGTCCACGCCATCGAACAGCACGGTGCCGCTGGTCGGCGGGGTCAGCCCGGCCACCATGCGCGCCACCGTGGACTTGCCGGAGCCGGACTCGCCCACCAGGCCGAAGGTCGTTCCCTTGCGGATGGAAAAGCCCACGCCATCCACGGCCTTGAGGATGGTTTTTCCTTCGCGCGCCAGCAGGCGCGCGAGCCAGCCGCCGGAGAGATCGTATGCCTTGTGCAGGTCATGCACCTGCAGCAGCGCCTGCGCAGGCTGCTGCGCGGCCTGTGCCCTGGGCTGCCAGGGCACGGCGGGCGCGGCCGGTCCGCCGCCCACTTCGGGCACGGGCAGACGCTGCACGCGCTGGCGCACGCTGGGGATAGCGGCCATGAGCACCTGGGTGTAGGGCTGGGCTGGCGTGTCGAGCACCTGGCGCACGGGGCCGGTCTCCAGCACGCGGCCCTGGTACATGACCATGACGCGGTCGGCTGTCTCGGCGATCACGCCCATGTCGTGGGTGATGAGCATGGCGGCCGCGCCGCGCTCCTTGCAGACACGGCGCAGCAGGGCAATGATCTGCGCCTGCACCGAGACGTCCAGCGCGGTCGTGGGCTCGTCGGCAATGATGAGTTCGGGTTCGGCGCACAGCGCCAGGGCGATGGCCACGCGCTGGCGCATGCCGCCAGAGAACTGGTGCGGGTACTGGGCCATGCGCTCACGCGCCTGGGGTATTTCCACCTCTTCGAGCAGGGCCAGTGCGCGCGCCTGGGCCTCTTTTTCGGAGACAGGCAGGTGGGTGCGAATGGTTTCCACCAGGTGCTGCCCGACGGTGTAGACCGGGTTCAGGCTGGTCAGCGGGTCCTGGAAGATGGAGCCGATGCGCCGCCCACGGATGCGCCGCAGGTCTTCGCCGCGCAAGGCGTCGATGCGCTCGCCGCGCAGCAGGACGGTGCCGGCCGAGATGCGGCCCGGCGCCTCGATCAGGCCGATGACGGCAGCGCCCGTCATGGACTTGCCCGCGCCCGATTCGCCGACCACGCCCAGGATTTCGCCGGGCGCGATGTCGAAGGAGACATCATCGAGCACCTGCACGGGACCCTTGTAGGTGTCGAAGGTGACGGACAGTCCGCGCACGCTGAGCACGGGGGGCTGCCCGGGTTGTGGGTGGTGGGTGCTCATTGCAGCTTGGGATTCAGGGCGTCGCGCAGCCAGTCGCCGACGAGGTTGACAGACAGCGCCAGGGCCAGCAGCACCAGCGAGGGGAACAGCAAAATCCACCACTCGCCCGAGAACAGAAAGCCCTGGCCGATGCGGATCAGCGTGCCCAGCGAGGGCTGGGTGGGCGGCAGGCCCACGCCCAGGTAGGACAGCGTGGATTCGGCCACGATGGCGTGCGCAAAGCTGATGGTGGCGATCACCAGCACGGGCGCCAGCAGGTTGGGCAGGATGTGGCGCACCAGGATGGCGCTGCGGCTGCGGCCGATGAGCTGAGCGGCCAGCACGTAGTCCTTGTGCCTTTCGACCATGACGGCGCCGCGCACGGTGCGCGCGTACTGCACCCAGTCGGACAGGCCGATGGCGATGATGATCACGAAAACGGCCATGTCGTCACGGTAGCCCTCGGGCAGCAGGCCACGCGCAATGCCGAAGATCAGCAGCGCGACCAGGATGACGGGAAACGTCAGCTGCACATCGGCGATGCGCATCATCAGCGTGTCGAACCAGCCGCCCGCGTAGCCGCAGACCAGGCCCAGCGGCACGCCGATCAGCAGGGACAGGCCCACGGCCGATACGCCCACCAGCACCGACATGCGCAGGCCATGGAGGATGGCGCTCCAGACATCGCGGCCCTGGTCATCCGAGCCCAGAGCGTACAGAGCGCCGCTGGTGCCCTGCTGGCCCGGCGGCGTGAAGGCGTCCATGAGGTCGAGGTTGGCCGGATCGAAGGGGTTTTGCCAGGCCAGCCAGGGTGACAGCAGCGTGGCCAGCACGATCAGCGCCAGCACGGCCGACGCCACCTGCACCAGCCGCGAGCGCGCAAAGGCACGCTTGACGGGCGAATCGCTGGCGCGCCAGCCCGTGGGAAGGTTTGCTTGTTTCACGGATTCGGTCATCGGGTTCTCAGTCGCGGATCGACGATGGCGTAGAGGAAATCGACGAGCAGGTTGATGGCCACGTACAGCAGCGCGATGAACATCAGGTAGGCGGCGATCAGCGGCACGTCCACCCCCTGGATGGAGGAGATGAACAGCAGGCCCACGCCGGGCCACTGGAACACGGTCTCGGTGACGATGGCGAAGGCGATCAGCGAGCCCAGCTGCAGGCCCGCGATGGTGATCACGGGAATCCAGGTGTTGCGCAGCGCATGGCCGAAGTACAGGTCGCGCTCGCGCAGCCCGCGCGCGCGGCCAAAGCGCATATAGTCGGCGCGCAGCACTTCCAGCATCTCGGCGCGCACCAGGCGCATGATCAGCGTCATGTTGTAAAAGCCCAGCGTGATGGCCGGCAGGATCAGCGCCGACCAGCCCGAGGCCGTGAGCAGGCCGGTCTCCCAGCCGCCGATCTTCACGGTTTCGCCGCGACCGAAGGAGGGCAGCCAGCGCAGTTCGACCGCGAACAGGTAGATCAGGCCGATGCCGATCAGGAAGGTGGGCAGGGACACGCCCACCAGGGACACGCTCATGATGCAGCGGCTGAGAAAGCCTTCGCGCCGGATGGCGGTGTACACGCCCAGCGCCACGCCGATGACCAGCGCGAACAGGGCCGCCGTCAGCGCCAGCTCCAGCGTGGCGGGCAGGCGCTCGGCGATGATGTCGGCCACAGGCCGCTTGAGCCGGTAGGAGATGCCCAGGTCGCCCTGCAGCACCTTGCCCACATAGCCCAGGTACTGCAGGGGAACGGGGCGGTTGAAGCCCAGCTCCTCGGTCAGCGCCTCGCGCTCGGCCACGGTGGCATCCTCGCCGAGCAGGCTGATGGTGGGGTCGCCGATGTGGCGAAACACCATGAAGGAGACAAAGGAGACGGCCAGCAGTACCAGGACTGACTGGCCCAGCCTGCGCAGCAGATGGACCAGCATGGGTGCTTACTTCTTCTCGAACTTGACGGACTTGAAGTGCAGCACGTTGTCCGGGTGCACGGGCACGTTGATCTTCTGCACCGAGGCGAAGTGGATCACCTGGTCATGCAGCGGGATGTAGAAGCGTTCCTTTTGCACCGTCTCCCAGATGTTGCGGATGGTCACATCGCGCTTGGCCTTGTCGCTTTCGGAGGACAGGGCTGCAATTCTGGCGTCAACGACCGGGTTGCTGTAGTGGGTGGCGTTCTGCGCGCCGCGCCCGTCCTTGCCGCGTGTGTGCACCAGGAAGTCGAAGATGTAGGCCGAGTCATAGGTGGGCACGCCCCAGCCGTAGAGGTAGAAGTCCGCATCGGCCTTGGAGATGGAGACGCTGTGCATGGCGATGGGACGGGCCGAGACTTCGGTCTTGATGCCCACGCGGCCCAGGAACCCCGCCACGGCGGTGGCGATGGCCTCATCGTTTACATAGCGGTCATTGGGCGTATTGAGGGTGATGGTGAAGCCGTTGGGGTAGCCCGCCTCGGCCAGCAGCTTCTTGGCCTTGGCCGGATCGGCCTTGGGATAGGCGGCAAAGACCTTGCTGTAGCCATTGACAAACGGCGGGGCGATCACGCCGCTCGGGCTGGACAGGCCGCGCATCACCGAGCGCTTGATGGCATCGCGGTCGATGGCCAGCTCGATGGCCTCGCGCACCTTGGGATCGGCCAGCGGGTTCTTGCCCTTGACGTTGCTGGTCTTGAGCTCTTCGGCGCCCACGTTCAGGCCCAGGAAGATGGAGCGGTTTTCGGGCCCTTCGTTGATGCGCAGGCGCGGCTCCTGCTTGAGGCGGGCCACGTCCTGCGCGGGAATGTCCTGGGCGAAGTCCACCTCGCCCGACAGCAGGGCCGCCACGCGCGTGGCAGGCGACTTGATGGGCAGGAACACCAGCTCGGTGACCTGCAGCGGGAACTGGCCCTTGCCCCAGTAATTGGGGTTGAGCTTCATCACGGTTTTGGAGTCGATCTCGCGGCTGGCCAGCACATAGGCGCCCGTGCCATTGGCTGCGCGCGTGGCGCCATTTTCGGTCTTGCTGGCCGTGTCCTGCGTGGTCTCGGCTCCGTTGGCCTTGGACCACTTCTCGCTCATGATGAAGAGGTTGGTCAGGTTGTCGGGGAAGATCAGGTTGGGGCCCTTGGTCCTGACCTGCACGGTGAGGTCGTCGATGGCCTTGGCCTCTTCCATGGAGGACAGCAGCGACTTGACCTGGGCGTTTTCGCCCCTGGCGCGGTTGAGCGAGAACACCACGTCGCGCGCCGTGAAGGGCGTGCCATCATGGAACTTGACGTTGGGGCGCAGCTTGAACTCCCAGACCGAGGGATCGGAGGTCATCTTCCACGAGGTGGCCAGCGTGGGCACCAGCTTGCCGTCCGCCGAGCGGATGACCAGGGTTTCGTAGATCTGGTGCAGCAGCACGAAGCTGTTGCCCAGGTTGTAGGCATGCGGGTCCAGCGAGGCGGCGTCCGCGCTGCGCGCCCAGCGCACGGTGTCGGCCTGCGCCAGCGCAGCCGAAGTCAACAGGCCGGCGGCCAGCAACGAATGGCCCAGAATCTTCATGATCATGTGTCTGCTCTCCTGTGGATGGAAAAGTCGGCAATGCCAGTGCAAGGCCCCTGGCCCTGCAAGAAGCGGGCCATGCGAAAAAGTGTGCGCCACTTTAAATAACTTTCAAAGCTTTTCAAGTCTCCCCACATACTTAAAAGCCATTTCCAAATAACAAGCCGCCTGCAGATACCTGTGGCAAAGGTTTGCAATCGCATCCCGCAAGGCGCATTCCAGGCGTGCTAGCGTGGCGCCCTGTCGATATCACGGGGCCAGGCCCCTGAAAAAAGGAATACGCCATGACAACACGCACTCTGGCCGCACTGCTGTGCACCGCACTGGGCCTGACTGTCCTGCCCGCCCAGGCATCGGGCCTGGGCGATGCGCTGCGCAATGAACTGGGCGCCGGATCGGGCGGCGCTGGCGCGCTGGGGGCCATGGGCCTGAGCCCTTCTGGCACGGCGGGCAACGCGGCGGGGGTCATCACCTACTGCATGAAGAACAATTACCTCAATGCCGACAAGGCGGCCCAGGTCAAGGACCAGCTGCTGGGCAAGCTGGGTGTGCCCAGGCAGGAGGAACCCAGGGACCAGGGCTTCCAGAGCGGGCTGGGCGGCCTGGTCACCGGCTCCAATGGCAAGAGCTTCAGCATCGACAGGCTCAAGGGCGACCTCAAGGAAAAGGCCTGCGATCTGGTGCTGAACAACGCCAAAAACCTGACCTGATCCGCAGCGCCCTGCGCACAGGGCCGCGCCGCTGCATATCTTGCAGGACAATGGCCTGCTCTTTTGCTCAAGCCTGACACCCGTCTCCCATGCAAGCCACGCGCATCATCGCCATCCGACACGGAGAAACCGCCTGGAATGTGGATGCCCGCATCCAGGGCCATCTGGATATTCCGCTCAATGACCTGGGCCTGTGGCAGGCTGCACAGGCGGGCAAGGCGCTGGCGGGCGAGACCGTGGCCGCCATCTACAGCAGCGACCTGCAGCGCGCCCATGCCACGGCCGAGGCCGTGGCAGCCACCACGGGTGCGCCACTGTCGGCCGACCCGGGCCTGCGCGAGCGCTGTTTCGGCCATTTCGAGGGCCGCACCTTCAGCGACATCGAAGCCACGCATCCCGAGGATGCACTGCGCTGGCGCAAGCGTGATCCCGATTTCGTGCCCGCTGGCGGCGGCGAATCGCTGCAGATGCTGCGCGAGCGCATCGCAGCCACGGTGGACAGGCTGGCCGCCCGCCATGCGGGCGAGCAGATCGTGGTCGTGGCGCACGGCGGCGTGATGGATGTGCTGTACCGCCTGGCCACCCGGCAGGATTTGCAGTCGCCGCGCACCTGGGCGCTGGGCAACGCCGCCATCAACCGGCTGCTGTGGACGCCAGAGGGCCTGGCCCTGGTGGGCTGGGGCGATGTGCAGCACCTCGAAGGCGGCGCGCGCGACGAGTCTTTCAGCTGAGCGCCCGCCCCGCCCGGGGCCTGCTCACAGGCGAGTGATGGAATCGCTGCAGCACAGGCCTGCGGATTTCACGATCTGGGCATAGCTGGCCTTCTCGCGCTTGAGAAACTGCGCAAAAGCCGCCTGCGAGCCTTCGCCCGGCGTGGCGCCCATGTCTTCGATCTGCTTGCGCACCTCGGGCATCCTGAGCACCTCGGCCAGCTCGGCGGACAACCGGTGGACCATGGCCGAGGGCGTGGCGGCGGGCGCGAAGAGCCCGGTCCAGGTGTTGAGCTCCACGCCCTGAAGTTCAGGCACCTCGCCAAAGCGCATGACGGCCGCGACCGCATCGACACGCTGGGCGGACGCCGCAGCGAGCTTTTTGTGCTGCAGCAGCGGCGCCGCGCTGGCGGCGGCCAGCATGCCGACATCGACCTGCCCGCCCATGACCTCGCTGAGAATCTGGGCACCGCTGCGGTAGGGCACATGGAGCATGCGGATGCGGGCACGTTCGAGCAGTGTCTCCATGGCCAGGTGCTGGACCGAGCCTGTGCCGGGGGTGCCGTAGCTGAGGGTGCCGGGCCGCGCACGGGCCAGGGCGATCAGTTCGGAGAGGTTGCGCGCCCGCAGGCCGGGACGGGCCACGGCCACCAGGGGCGAGGCGCTGACGAGTCCCACGGGCACGAGATCGCGCTCGGCGTCATAGCGCACGGACGGGCTCAGCAGCTGGGCCAGGCCCACCGGCCCCTCGAAGCCCAGGAGCAGGGTGTAGCCATCGGCCGGGGACATGACCGCCTTGCTGACGCCCAGCACGCCGCCAGCGCCCGGGACATTGTCCACCACCACCGACTGGTGCAGCCGCTCGCCCAGCCGGCGCCCGATCAGGCGCGCGATGCCATCGGACTCGCCCGCTGCGGCAAAGGGAACGATCAGGGTGATGGGGCGCGCAGCCGGCCATGCCGGCTGCGGCCTGCTTCCCGGCCGCTCCTGGACCTGGGCCAGGGCGGCATGGACGGGAAATCCGGCGGCGGCCACCAGAGCGGAGGCCACGAAGGAACGACGGCAAACAAACATCGGGGGGAAAATGGGACAGAAGAGCAGGCAGCCAGGACCCGATGGGCGCAAGGTCCGTGCCAGTGGCAAGAGGCTGGTGGAAGATTTTGCCATGGCATGCAATTTTCCTGCCACACAACAAAAAGTATTGCAATCAGTTTCAACCCTTGACCACCCTCCTACGTGCAGTGGCTCCAGCACCCCGGTCTGCGGCCTCTCAGGGTTGACCCGCAAGGCCCCGCAGGGCACAATTGCGGGATCGAAGTTTCAGGAGTCCCCCGTGGACAGTGCCAGTTCAACCAGTGACAAACAGCGCGCCGCAATGGCTTCGCTGCTGGCTGACTGACCGGCTTCCTTGATGGGAAGCAGGCCATGTCACCCGGCTTGCCTCCCTTGTTGCGTTTCTCTCTTGGATCTCTCAGTGCCTGCGCATGCACGGCACAGCGCATGCCCTTTGGCGTGCAGGCTCCAGGAGTTGCTTTTCCACTGGGCGCGTGCCCATGCCGCTGCCTGCGGTGCCCGGCCCGCGCTGCCTGACGGCCCTGCCACGCGGCGGTTTGCCTGGTTCGCCAAGGAGAAAGCCATGCCCGCACTGTTCGCCCGCCCCGCAATGCAAAGCCTGCAGCCCGCCCCTGCTGCGCCCCGCCCTGGCGCCGCAGGCCCTGGCACGGCTGCACCCCAGATGCAAATGCAGGCGCAGGCCCCCTCCGCCATGGAGCATGCGATGAGCCTGGACCAGCAGACGAGCTGGCCCACGCACCGCATCCGCAGCTTCCTGAGCCAGCAGCCGCGCTGACCGGGCGCTGCCGCCCGCGCACCGCACAGGCCACACAGCCAGAAAGGCGTTCCCCATGGACCCCGATCCAGCGCGACCGCGCCCTGCCATCCAGGGGCCTCACCAGGCCCCGCCGCACCATCCCAAGGCTCCGGCCGGGAGGACCGCGCACGCCGCTTGACGGGTATGCGCCGGGCTTCCTCGGCCGCCATGAAAAAGAAGCCCGCCATGCCACAACATTTCATCGCCCATGCACATGCTGCACCTGCCGCCACAGGCACTGGTGGCCTGCCGCAGGCGCTGCGCGCCGCCATCGCGGCACGCCACACGCAACGGCTGCACGCCCTGCTGCACCAGCACGGCGCCTCTTGTTTCGCACACGCCCTCACTGCGCTGACACAGCGCCAGCAGGCCGACATTCTGTCGCTGCTGGCAGCGCAGGAACGCGCGGATGTCTACCGCCACCTGCCCGCCAGCGCCCGCCGCCAATGGCTGCAGGCGTCGGCGGCCGCCCGCATGCCACTGCACCGCCGCATGCTGTGCACCTGCCAGCGCCACTGGCAGTGGCTGCGCCATGCGCTGGGATTCAAGCTCGCCTGAATCCGGACTGCCCCTGGCGCCCCTCGCCTCCCGATCACGCACCACCAGGAAAGCCCCCGCGACATGCTGGCCCTGCAGAATTTCAATCCCGGCGCATTGCTGGATACCTTTGTCAGCCTGTCGGCGGCCTTTGTGCTGGGCGCCCTCATCGGCCTGGAGCGGCAGGTGCGCCAGCGCACGGCCGGACTGCGCACCAACACGCTGGTTGCCGTGGGCGCGGCCGTTTTCGTGGATCTGGCCATGCGCCTGGGCGGGGCCGACGGGGCCACGCGCGTCGTGGCCTATGTGGTTTCGGGCGTGGGTTTCCTGGGCGCCGGCGCCATCATGAAGGAGGGCGCCAACATCACGGGCCTGAACACGGCAGCCACGCTGTGGGGCTCGGCCGCCGTGGGCGCCTGCGCGGGCGCCAGCCTGATTGGCGAGGCGATCCTGGCCACGCTGTTCGTGCTGGCCAGCAATACCTTGCTGCGGCCTGTGGTCAACCGCATCAACCGCCGCCCGGTCGATGACGAGTCCACGGAATCGACCTACTACGTCTATGCCATCTGCCACCGGGGCGCGCAGGGCGAGGTGCGCGAGCGCATGCTGGAGCTGCTGGAGGGTGCCAGCTACCCCGTGCGCGGCGTGGAGACCCACGCCTTCGGCCCCCAGGACACCGAGATCGAGGCCATGCTCTATGCCACCTCGGTCGATGCCCAGGAGCTGGACCGCGTCATCGCCGCCATCGAGGCCCTGCCCGGCGTGCTGCAGGCTTTCTGGAACGCCGGCACCGAGGAGTGACCCGGGGTCACGGGGCGCTGTTGCCCGGCACAGGCAGGCCCAGGTGGCGGTAGGCCGCCTGCGTGGCCATGCGCCCGCGCGGCGTGCGCTGCAGGAAGCCCTGCTGGATCAGGTAGGGCTCGATCACGTCCTCGATGGTGCCGGACTCCTCGCCGATGCTGGCCGCGATGTTGTCCAGGCCCACGGGGCCGCCGTCGAAGCGGTGGACCACGGCCTCCAGCAGCTTGCGGTCCATGATGTCAAAGCCCTGGGGATCGACATCGAGCATGGCCAGCGCGCGGTCGGCCAGTTCGCGCGTGATGCGGCCGTCGCCGCGCACGTCGGCGTAGTCGCGCACGCGGCGCAGCAGGCGGTTGGCGATGCGCGGCGTGCCGCGCGAGCGGCGCGCGATCTCGAAGGCGCCCTCATCGTCGATGGGCGCATTGAGCAGCCCGGCGCTGCGGCGCACGATGTGGGCCAGTTCATCCGAGGTGTAGAACTCCAGGCGCGCCACGATGCCGAAGCGGTCGCGCAGCGGATTGGTCAGCATGCCCGCGCGCGTGGTCGCGCCCACCAGGGTGAAGGGCTGCAGGTCCAGCTTGATGGAGCGTGCGGCCGGGCCCTCGCCGATCATGATGTCGATCTGATAGTCCTCCAGCGCCGGGTAGAGGATTTCCTCGACCACAGGCGACAGGCGGTGGATCTCGTCGATGAACAGCACATCGTTGGGTTCGAGATTGGTCAGCAGCGCCGCCAGGTCCTTGGGCTTTTCGAGCACGGGGCCGCTGGTCTGGCGCAGGTTCACGCCCAGCTCGGCGGCAATGATGTGCGAGAGCGTGGTCTTGCCCAGGCCCGGCGGGCCGAACAGCAGCACATGGTCCAGCGCCTCGCTGCGCTTTCTGGCCGCGCCAATGAAAATTTCCAGCTGCTCGCGCGCCTTGGCCTGGCCCACGTACTCCTGCAGCAGCTTGGGGCGCAAGGCACGCTCCAGCGCCTCCTCGCCGCGCGAGACGGGCGCGGCCGAGATCATGCGGGTTTTTTCGGGGGCCTTGTCTGCCGCGAAACCCTGGCCGAAGTCGTCGGTATGGATACTCATGCGCTGCTCACTTGGCCAGCGCCTTCAGCGCCAGCTTGATGCCCTCGGTCACGCCCACGTCGGGCGGCAGCTTCTTGAGCGCGGCGGCCGCATCCTTGTCGGAATAGCCCAGCGCCATCAGCGCCTGCTGGATGTCGTTCTGGTCGTTGTTGGCGAACAGCGAATGCGCGCCCGTGTCGGCGCCGATCTTGCCCTTGAGCTCCAGCAGCAGGCGCTCGGCCGTCTTCTTGCCGATGCCCGGTACCTTGACCAGGCGCCCCACTTCCTGCAGGGTCACGGCCTGGGCCAGGTCCTCGACGCTCATGCCGCTGAGCACGGACAGGGCCATGCGCGGGCCGATGCCAGTGATCTTGATCAGCTCGCGAAACGCCTGGCGCTCGCTGTGCGTGCCAAAACCATACAGAAGCTGGGCGTCCTCGCGCACCACGAAGTGCGTCAGCAGGCTGACCTTGGCGCCGCCGGCCGGCAGGTTGTAGAAGGTGCTCATGGGCACCTGCACCTCGTAGCCCACGCCGCCGCAGTCCACCAGCACCTCGGGCGGGTTTTTTTCCAGCAGCGTTCCTGTCAATTTGCCTATCATTGGTGTCCTTTGCCGCCGCTTGGCGGCTTTTCATGCCCGTGCGCAACCGAAAGCCGGTCCATGACCATGGTCCGGCACCGCGCCACCGCGCCGGCTGCCACCCGGAATCTTTGGAATTATCCGCGTGATCCTGCGCCACACTTTCACCCCCCATGACAACCACCGCCTGAGCCATCTGTGCGGCCCGGCAGACGCGCACCTGCGCACCATCGAGGACGCGCTGGGCGTCAAGATCGCCCACCGCCACGAGCAGTTCAAGATCGACGGCCCCAAGGTCAAAGCCAACGAGGCGCTGGAGCTGCTGCAGGCGCTGTACGAGATGGCGATCGACCCGATTGCCGAGGACGTGCTGCAGCTCATGCTGGCCGGCGACGCCGAGCTGGTCGAGCTGCCCCAGGACGCCGTGCAGCTGTCCACCCGCCGGGGCGACCTGCGCGCGCGCACGGCCAACCAGGCCGCTTATCTGGACAACATCGCGCGCCACGACATCACTTTCGGCATCGGCCCGGCCGGCACTGGCAAGACCTATCTGGCCGTGGCCTGCGCCGTGGACGCGCTGGAGCGCAGCAGCGTGCAGCGCATCGTGCTCACCCGCCCGGCCGTGGAGGCCGGCGAGCGCCTGGGCTTTCTGCCCGGCGACCTGACGCAAAAGGTCGATCCCTACCTGCGCCCGCTGTATGACGCGCTGTATGACCTGATGGGCCATGACCGCGTGCAAAAGGCGTTCGAGCGCAATGTGCTGGAGATCGCGCCGCTGGCCTTCATGCGCGGGCGCACGCTGAACAATGCATTCGTCATCCTGGACGAGGCGCAGAACACCACGCCCGAGCAGATGAAGATGTTCCTGACACGCATCGGCTTCGGCGCCAAGGCGGTGGTGACGGGCGACGTCAGCCAGATCGACCTGCCCAAGGGCGCGATGAGCGGCCTGATCGATGCCGAGCGCGTGCTCAAGCGCGTCAAGGGCATTGCCATCAACCACTTCACCAGCGCCGACGTGGTGCGCCACCCGCTGGTGGCGCGCATCGTCGATGCCTACGACGCGCGCGGCCAGGCCACGGCCCGGCGTGCCTCGCCGCGCCTGACCGCGCTTTGATCCCGCCAGAAACCGCAAACGCCCGTGCCACGGGCGCACATCCCCCATGCCACTGAACCAACTGCAACTGTCCCTGCAATTCGCGCGCTTTGCCGAGGCGCCCGCGCACCGCGCCGTGCTGTCGCGCAGCAAGGTGACGCGCTGGATACGCCACGCACTGGCTGCCGATGCCGAAATCACCGTGCGCATCGTCGATGCCGAGGAAGGCCAGCAGCTCAACCGCGAGTACCGCCACAAGGACTACGCCACGAATGTGCTGACCTTCGACTACCAGCAGGAACCCACCGTCATGGCCGACCTGGTGCTGTGCGCCCCGGTGGTGGAGCGCGAGGCACGCGAACAAAACAAGACGCTGGAGGAGCACTACGCGCACCTGCTGGTGCACGGCACGCTGCACGCCCAGGGCTGGGACCACGAAACCAGCGAACAGGACGCCGAGGAAATGGAAGCCTACGAGACCGAGATCATGGCAGAGCTGGGTTTTCAGGACCCGTACGCCAAGTAAGAACCGCTAACACGACCCAGCAAATCGAAGATTTGCGGTTGAGACGAGGCGCGAAGCCGCAGGCAGTACAAACGGTACGACAAGGCGAAGCAACGACGTATCAAGGGTTGTGTTAGTGGTTCTAAATACCAGCCGGCACTTTTGCGCAAAACAGCCATGACATTGCGCACCCCCTCCTGACACTAAGATCGGCGCCAGCCAACACAGGCGGCACCTGCCCGCCAAAACAAGGCACGGCCGCGCGCCACATGCGGCGGTGCACCAGGAGGAGACATACCCATGTGGGACATCGCCCTGCTCATGGCCGCCGCTTTCGTGGCTGGCGCGCTCAATGCCGTCGCCGGTGGCGGCAGCTTTCTGACCCTGCCTGCGCTGGTCTTCACGGGCGTGCCGCCCGTGGCGGCCAATGCCACCGGCACCGTCGCCCTGCTGCCCGGCTACATGGCCGGAGCCTGGGGCTTCAGGCACGACATGGAGCCGCCGCCCGGCCTGGGCATGCGCAGCGTGGTCGCGCTGTCGCTGCTCGGCGGCTCGCTGGGCGCTGCCCTGCTGCTGTTCACCCCCGACCACCTGTTTCGCAAGGTCGTGCCCTGGCTGCTGCTGGCGGCCACGGCCATGTTCGCGTTTGCGCCCCAGCTGCGCCGCTGGGCCTCGCGCGGCACCGAGGCCCCGGCAGCCCATGCCTCGTCCCTGAAAGCCGGCGCCGGCATGCTGGCCGTGTCCTTCTACGGCGGCTACTTCAACGGCGGCCTGGGGATTTTGCTGCTGGCACTGTTCAGCCTGCTGGGCCAGACCCGGCTGCACGCCATGAACGGCATGAAAAATCTGGTCTCCGCGCTGCTCACCACCATTGCCGTCGCCATCTACGCCGCAGGCGGCGTGGTGCAATGGCAGCAGGCCATGGTCATGATGGTCGCCGCCACGGCCGGCGGCTATGGCGGCGCACGCCTGGCACGCCGCATCCCGCCCGAATGGCTGCGCGCGGGCATCGTGCTGACGGGGCTGGTGATGGCGGGGGTGTTTTTCTGGCGGCAGTAAAGACATGTGCATTGCACTCACACCTTGCTACCTTGCTCGCAAGCGGGTCATCACGGTAACGCGCCAGTCGATGATCGGATTGTTGTTCTATGCCGCGCTGGCAGGCCAGATCATCGACGGGCTAGCCTGAAGGCTAGCCGCGCCTTGCTCACGCAAGGCGCTTTGCGGTTTTACTGTCAGCGCAGGCAATCACTGCATTTGCGCAAGATTGCCAATACGCACCAGCATTTCCGTGAACATCTGCATATCGGCGCGCAGGTCGGGCAGTTCCTTGTATTCGAGCGCGTTGTGCGCCGTGTACTTCTTGCCGGGCATGGCGGGGCCGAAGTTGATGGCGTTGGGCATGAGCTTGGCGGTGGTGCTGCCGGCCGTGGGCACGGGCCGGGCGTCCAGGCCTGTGGTGTCGCCGAAGATGTTCAGCAGGGTGGCCAGCCATGCGCCCTGGGGGTCGCGCGCCATCCAGTTGCCCTGGGTGTAGTGCACGGTCATGGGCACCTTGGCGGCTTCGCTCCAGCGGGCCAGGCGCTGCTCGATCTCGGCGCGCAGCTGCTCGGGGGTCTTGCCGCGCGGCATGCGCACGTTGGTGGTGACTTCCAGCCGCGCGTCCACCGTCTGGATGAGGTTGGGCGACAGGGTCAGCGGGCCCATGAAGTCGTCGGCGTAGGCCACGCCCAGCTGGTTGCCGAAGTAGTCGAGGCCGAAGGCGCCGTTGATGTAGCGCAGGGCATGGCTGTAGGCGTTGGGCTGGAGCAGGGACGGGCCGTCGAAGGGCATGAGCACCTGCTGCAGGAACAGGGTCAGGCGCGGCACGGGGTTGACGCCTTCCTCGGGGCGCGAGCCATGGGCCGAGGTGCCCGTGACCTTGACGGTGACGGCGCCGCCGCTGCGCTGGATGTCGATGGCGAACGGTCCGCCCTCGCCCGCATAGCGGTCGGCAAATCCCTGCCGGGCGGCGTGCAGGCGCGCTGCGATGGCGGCAAGGGCGGCTTCGTCCGTGGCGGTGATGGTGGCCGTGGCCGTCTGGGCGATGGCATTGGCCGAAGCCGCGCCGGACATGGCGGTGATGGCCGGAAGGGCCGGATCGGTACGGACCTGGGCGAACGAGGCCTTGAGCGCGCCCGATCCTTTTTCGGCAACGACGGCGGGGTATTTGCTGTCGAGCACGATGTTGTAGGCCGGCAGCGTGGCCTTGCCCTGGTAGTACTTCATGGCGTCGCCGCCGGTTTCCTCGGTGGTCTCGATCATGAGCCGTATGCCCCGCGCCAGCGGCAGGCCGCTGTCCTTGACGGCCTTCATGGCGAAGAGCACGGTGGCGATGGAGCCTTTGTCGTCGATGGCGCCGCGTCCGTAGAGCCGGTCGCCCACGCGGGTGAGCCTGAAGGGAGGGATGGCCTGGCCGTCCAGCACCCATTCGGCAGGGACGGCGGGCACGACATCGGCATGGGTGAGGATGCCGAATTCTTCGGCGCCTGCAGCGCCGGCAGCGCCGGCAGCGTTGGCCACGTTCGCGGGCAGCGTGACTTCGAAGATGCGGTTGTCCACGTTGCGGTAACGCAGGCCGAAGTCGCGGGCCATGCCTTCGACGAGTTCCCCGAAAGCAACGATGGCGGGGCTTTCATGGGGAGGCGTTTTGGGGTCGCGCACGGTGGGCAGGGCGACCATGCGCTCCAGGCTGGCGAGCACGGCATGCTCCTGCGTGAGCCGGGTGTACAGGCCCAGCAGGCGGGCGATGTGGATCAGGTCTTCGCCTGCCAGCGGTTGGCCTGCGGCATGGCGCTGCACGGCCTGGGCGATGGCGGGCTGGGCTGCGGCCGCGTTCTGCAGGAAGCTGGCGAAGTCGGCGGGAGATGGCTGGGCCTGGGCCAGCGCGTCCAGTGCGGGCTTTTGGAGGCTGTCGGCGCCGGCCACGCCGCACCACGCCAGGGCGATGCTTGTGGCAAGGGCCAGGGTGCAGGCTTTGAAGGGATGGTTCTTCATGGTCTGACAAAGGGTGTACGGAGCGCAAGCATACGGCCTCGCCGCACTGCGCCGGGCGAGCGGCATTCACACATCACGCCAGGATCGGTACCTGCTGCGGCGCGATGGACAGCGGGATGGTCACGGGCCCGTCATTGAGCAGGTGGACCTGCATGTCGGCGCCGAAACGGCCTGTGGCCACGTCGGGGTGCAGGGCGCGCGCGCGCTGCACGAAGTAGTCGTAGAGGCGCTCGCCCTCGGCAGGCGGCGCGGCGCGCGTGAAGCTGGGGCGGTTGCCGCCGCTGGCGTCGGCGGCCAGCGTGAACTGGCTGACGATGAGCAGGCCGCCGCAGGCGCCCTGCCCGTCGAGGTCCTGGACGCTGCGGTTCATCTTGCCGGCATCGTCGGCAAAGATGCGCAGCTTGAGCATCTTGGCCAGCAGCTTGTCGGCCTCGGCTTCGGTGTCGCCGCGTTCGGCGCAGACCAGGGCCAGCAGGCCCGGGCCGATGCTGCCGGCGGTCTGGTTGTCGATTTCGACGCGCGCATGCTTGACGCGCTGCAGGATGCTGATCATGGTTTCTGTGGGGTGGCAGTGGATTCGGTGTCCGCCGGGTGCGCTGCCTGCATGGCGGCTTCCATGGCGGTCTGCATGCCCTGGGGCAGCAGTTCGATGCGTGCGTACAGGCCGGGCACGGCCTGCAGCAGTTCGGCTTCGATGCCGGTGCGCAGCTGCGCGGCGCGGGCCACGCTCCAGTCGCCGGGCACATGCATGTGCAGGTCGATGAAGCTGCGCTCGCCGGCCTTGCGGCTGGAGATGTTGTCAAAGGCCACGCCGGGCGCCTGCTGCGCATGGCGGTCGAGTATGGTGTCGATGCGCAGGCGCTCGGGTGCGTCGAGTGCCTGGTCCATCAGGCCCTGGGAGGATTGCCATACCAGCTGCGCGCCCTGCAGGCAGATGTGGCAGGCCACCGCAATGGCCACGGCCGCGTCCAGCCACAGCCAGCCGGTCAGGAAGGCGGCCAGCAGGCCGATGACGACGCCGGCCGAGGTCCAGACGTCGGTGAGCAGGTGGCGGGCATCGCCTTCCAGCGCCATGGAGCGGTGCTGGCGCGCCGAGCGCAGCATGGCCACGGCCAGCAGCCCGTTGAGTGCGGAGCTGAGCACGGACAGCCCCAGCCCCCAGCCCAGTTGCTCCAGCGGCTGCGGGTCCCACAGCCGTGCGGCGGCCGCCCAGGCGATGGCCAGGCTGGCGCCGATGACGAGGATGCCCTCGAAGCCTGCGGAAAAATACTCTGCCTTGTAGTGGCCGTAGGGGTGGTCGGTGTCGGCGGGCCGCTTGGCAATGGTGACCATGGCCAGCGCGAAGATGGCGCCCGCCAGATTGACAAAGGATTCGAGCGCATCCGACAGCAGGCCGACCGAGCCGGTCAGCCACCAGGCCAGGGTCTTGAGCACGATGGTCAGCAAGGCGACCACCACGGAGATGCGCAGCAGCCGGTGAGGCGTCATCCATTCGGAAACAGACGCAAAGCGGGTATCGGGCATAAGACAGTCGATGGATCGTGGTTGGCAGGAATTAGACCACTGCAACGGCTGCGTCCCGTGCCAGAATCCGCGCCATGAACTGGTGGCAGCGTGCGGCATGGTGGGTGCTGGCCTGGGCCGTGGCTGCGGGCTGCGGCGCGGCCTGGCTGGCGCACGAGCGCCTGCGGGCGCTGCGCGAGGTGTTCGACACCGATGCGCGCATCGCCCACCGCCTGCTGAGCCAGCGCATGGTGCAGCACGATGCCATTCTGGACACGCTGGCGCTGCTGCAGCCGCGCCAGCCCGCGCAGGACTCCTGGAAACCGCTGCAGCGCCTGTATCCCCAGGTGCTGGATGCCGCCAGCCGCGATGCCGCCACGGGCAAGGCATGGCCCGCGCACTGGCCGCCCGGCATGGCCGAGGCGGAGCGCCGCTCCCAGGCCAGCGGCCATGCCGAGCTGGCGCTGGCCGCGCTGGCACCGGGCCGCCTGTTCCTGGTACAGGCCGGGGTGCCGGCCAGCCATGCGCTGGCGCTGGACCTGCGTGCCACCATCCCGGCCGACGAATGGCCGCTGCCGCCGGCCACCAGCCCGGTGCGCGCCTGGCTGGCGCTGGGCAGCCAGGTGTTCGTGATCCAGGAAGGCGCCGCGCCGCAGCCGGGCTGGCCGCGCTGGAGCCGCTGGTCCTGGCAGGCCGGCAAGACGCTGGCCTCGCCCAGCCAGCCGCTGGTGCTGCACCTGCGCCAGACGCTGGATGCCTCGGTGCTGCCCTGGGGCGCCATGCTGGGCTGGGCGCTGGGCAGCGCACTGCTGCTGGCGGCGCTGCGCACGCTGCTGCGCCAGCGCGTGGCCCGTCGCCGGGCCGAGCAATTGCTGCAGCTGGGCCAGGTGGCGCGGCTCAATACCCTGGGGGAACTGGCCGCTGGCATGGCGCATGAACTCAATCAGCCGCTGACGGCGGTGCTGTCCAGCAGCCAGGCCGCGCGCCGGCTGCTGGCAGAGGAGCCGCCCGAGCTGGACGCAGCGCGCCAGGCCATGACCCAGGCGGCCGAGCAGGCCAAGCGCGCGGCGTCCGTGGTGGGGCGGCTGCGCCGTCTGGTGGAGCGTCCAGGGCTGGCGCCGCAGGAGCAGGCCCTGGACACAGCACAGGCCGTGGCAGAAGCACTGCACCTGCTGGAGCCGGAGTTGCGCCGGCGCCAGGTCCAGGTGCAAGTGCAGGCCGCAGCCGACCTGCCCGCTGCGCAGGCCGATCCCGTGGCCGTGCAGCAGATTCTGCACAACCTGCTGATCAATGCGCTGCAGGCGATGGATGACCAGCCGCCCGCACAGCGCCACCTGCTGGTGGCGCTGGCGCATGGCGGCGCCGGTCTGCGCATTGCCGTGCAGGACAGCGGCCCCGGCGTGGCGCCCGAGATGCGCCAGCGCCTGTTCACCCCCTTTGCCACAGGCCGCGCCCAGGGGCTGGGCCTGGGGCTGACGCTGAGCCAGAGCCTGGCCGAGTCCATGGGCGCCAGCCTGGCTCTGGAGCCTTCCCCGGCCCCGGGCAGCGGCGCCTGCTTCGCGCTGCGGCTGCCCCTGGCGCAGCCCGCCCCTTGAGAATGGATTGCAGGACCATGTACAACGCCCCCGCACAAGAGCTGTCCCCGCTGATCCATCTGGTCGATGACGACGACGCCGTGCGCGAGAGCCTGGCGCTGCTGATCGGCACTGTTGGCCTGCGGGTGCAGTGCTGGGCCGATCCGCTGCAGTTCCTGGCGCAGTTCGAGCGCCACAGCGTCGGGGCCATCGTGCTCGATGTGCGCATGCCGGGCATGGGCGGACTGGCCCTGCTGGCACGTCTGATGGAGGACGGCGTGGACCTGCCGGTGATCATGCTCACGGGCCATGGCACGGTGGACATGTGCCGGCGCGCCTTCAAGGCCGGCGCTGCGGAGTTTCTCGAAAAGCCGGTGGATGACGAGGTGCTGATCGAGGCGCTGCAGGGCGCCGTGCGCCAGCATGTGCAATCGCGCGAACGCCAGCAGGGCGACCGCGATGCGCACCAGCGCTTTGCCCAGCTGTCGGTGCGCGAGCGCGAGGTGCTGGCGCTGATCGTGCAGGGGCTGACCAACAAGGAGATCGGCCGCAGCCTGGACCTGTCGCCGCGCACGGTGGAGACGCACCGCGCCAACCTGTTCGCCAAGCTGGAGGCGCCCAGCCTGGCCCAGCTCATCCGCCGCTACGCGCGTCTGGCGGATGCCGCAGGCGGCGGCTGACCAAGGCCGCCCAAAGACTCCGTATTTCTACGCAGCGCCGCGCGTAGCCGTCCGAATGGTGCGCAGGGCCGGCGTTTTCTACAGTGCATGCATGCGTCCGGGGCATGGTGCTCCGGGCTTTTGCTTCCAAGATTGTCCTGGAGAAAACCATGCAACGCCGCCCCCTGCCCCTGACCCGCATCGCCTGCCTGGCCCTGGGCCTGATCGCCACCGCCGCCCAGGCCGATGCCGTGCGCACCGAAAAGAACATGTCGCTGGAGCTGGCCAACCAGATTGCCGCGCGCAGCGTGGCGGCCTGTGCGGCCGATGGCTATGCCGTCACCGCGACGGTCGTGGACCGTGCCGGCACCGTGCGCGCCGTGCAGCGCGCCGACAACGCCGGCCCGCACACGCTGGAGGCCAGCCGTCTGAAGGCCTACACCGCCGCCTCGGCCAAGAACAGCACGCTGGCCATCATGGAGGGCGCGCAAAAGAATCCGGGTGCGGCCAATCTGGTGAACATCCCCGGCTACCTGCTGCTGGGTGGCGGCCTGCCGGTGAAGGCGGGCAGCGAGGTGATCGGCGCGGTGGGCATCGGCGGCGCGCCGGGCGGGCACCTCGACGACAAATGCGCCCAGACTGCGCTGGCGCAGGTCCAGGAACTGCTCAGGTAAGTGCCGCCTCCCGGCACCCGCCACAGCACAGGCCTTCCCTGATGGGAAGGCTTTTTTGTGGCATGTCCGTGTCAGTGCACGCTCACCCCGTCTGACGCTGTTAAAAGCAGGGCGAATCAGCTATAAAGAGTCTCTGCGAGGGAAATGCATGGCAGAGAACATCGAAGCGCGACACCCAGGGCCCCGTGAGGCTCTGCTGCAGCTGATCGCGGATACAGCGCCCGCCATGCTGGCCTACTTTGACGCGCATACGTGGCGCTGCCGCTTCGCCAACGCCCACTACGCGCGCAACTTTGGCATAGCGCCGGGCGATGCCATCGGCAAGACGGTGCAGGAAATCGTCGGAGAGGCGACGTGGCAACTGATCGCGTCCAACGTGGAGCGGGGGCTGCGCGGGGAGCAGGTGCGCTATGAACGCGCGGTCCCCCAGCCGAACGGGCCGCCACGCCACATCGAGACCCTGCTGCTGCCGCATGTCGAAGACGGCGTGCTGCAGGGCACCGTGGTGCAGGTCACCGACATCAGCCGCCATTACTACGCATCTCAGCAGCTGCGCGACAGCGAGGAGCGCATGCGCAAGTTCGCCGAGGTCACGACCGAGGCGATTGTCATGCACCGCAACGGGCTGATCCTGGACGGCAACGAAGCCCTGTCGCGCCTGACCGGCCATGCGGTCAGCACGCTGATCGGCTGCCATGTGCTCGATTACCTCAGCCCGGAATTCCGCATCTATGCGCTGCAGCACATGCGCAGCGGACGCGAGGACCGCTTCGACGCGGCCATACTGCACCGCGACGGCCACCGCATTCCCGTGGAGGTCGAGGCCAAGACCATGCCGTCGCAAGACGGACCCTACCGCATCGTGCTGGTGCGCGACACCACGCAGCGCCACCAGGCGCAGGAGCGCCTGGATTTTCTGGCGCGCCACGACCAACTGACCCAGTTGCCCAACCGCGCGGGCCTGAACCAGATGCTGCGCCAGGCGCTGTCACAGGCGGGGCTGCACCAGCGCACGCTGGCTGTGCTGAGCATCGATCTCGACCATTTCAAGACCATCAACGAATCGCTGGGGCACCACGCAGGCGACCTGCTGCTGTGCGAGGTGGCGCAGCGCCTGCGCGCCAGCGTGCCGGCGCACGATCTGGTGGCGCGCCTGGGCGGCGACGAGTTCGTGGTCGTCTTCACCGACAACCCCTGCCCCCAGGCGGCGCATAGCCTGGCCAGCCACTTGCAGCGCACCATCGAGGCGCCGTGCTGCATCGAGGGCACGCACCTGGTGGTCTCGCCCTGCATGGGCATCGCCATGTTCCCTGGCGACGGCCAGAGCCCCGAAGAGCTGATGAACCATGCCGAGACGGCGCTGCAGCTGGCCAAGGACAGCGGCCGCCGCAACCTGCAGTTCTACACGCCGCTGCTCGCCAGCCGGGCTGCCGACCTGCTGACGCAGGAGCTGATGCTGCGCCAGGCCCTGGAAAACGGCGAATTCGAACTGCACTACCAGCCGCAGACTTTCGCGGACGATGGCCGGCTGGCAGGCTTCGAGGCCCTGGTGCGCTGGCGCCACCCGCAGCGCGGCCTGGTGCTGCCGGGCGAATTCATCGGCTTTGCCGAGGCGCGTGGCCTGATCTCAGCGATTGACCGCTGGGTGCTGCGCGAGGCCTGCCGCCAGATGCGGCAGTGGCAGGACGAGGGGCTGACGCCGGTGGCGATAGCCGTCAACCTCTCGGCACTGGAATTCCGCCAGCGCGACATGGCCCGAGAGGTGGCCCAGGTGCTGCAGGACACTGGCCTGGATGCACGCTGGCTGCACATCGAGCTGACCGAATCCACGCTGATGCACACCAGCGGCCCGGTACACGACACCCTGCTGGCGCTCAGGCAGCTGGGCGTGGGCCTGGCGCTGGACGACTTCGGCACCGGCTATTCCTCGCTGGCCAGCCTGCGCCGCCACCCCATCGACCGGATCAAGATCGATCGCTCCTTCATCGCCGATGTGCCGGCCAGCACGGATGACACGGCCATCGTCACCGCCATCGTGCAGATGGGCCACAGCCTGCATCTGGACATCGTGGCCGAAGGCGTGGAGACCCACGAACAGCTGGCCCTGCTGCGCGGGCTCGGCTGCGGCATGATCCAGGGCTATCTGGTCGCCCGACCTCTACCCGCCAGCCAGGCGCGCGCCTGGCTGGCCCGGCAATCGGCTCACACTGTCACTGACTCCTAAGACAATAGCGCATGGCTTCGCATCACCACACCCCGCCGGCCGCACAGGCAGGCACCACCTTGCACACCGATCCAGAGCAGGCGCTGGCGCATGTGCAGCAGCTTTACCGCGAACAGATCGACCATCTGCGCGCGGCCATGCAGCGCTTTGTCGGCGGCGAGACACCGGCCGCTCCCATCCATGCCTACTACCCGTTCGTGCGCCTGCATACGAGCACGGTGGCACGCGCCGACACGCAACTGGCCTATGGCTTCGTCGAGGGGCCGGGCACCTACGAGGCCACGCTCACACGGCCCGACCTGTTCGCCCACTACTATGCCGAGCAGCTGCGCCTGCTGATCAAGAGCCACGGCGTGCCGCTGGAGGTGGGACTGAGCGACAAGCCCATTCCCATCCATTTTTCGTTCGCCGAGAACGACCATATCGAAGGCACGCTGTCGCACGAGCGGCGCCTGCTCATGCGCGATGTGTTCGACCTGCCCGACCTGGAGGCCATGGACGACGGCATCGCCAACGGCACCTGGCGCGCCCAGCCCGGCCAGGCCATGCCGCTGTCGCTGTTCACGGCGCCGCGCGTGGACTACTCGCTGCACCGCCTGCGCCACTACACGGGCACCCAGCCCGAGTGGTTCCAGAATTTCGTGCTGTTCACCAATTACCAGTTCTACATCGACGAGTTCATCCGCCTGGGCCACGCCGAGATGGCCCGGGAAGACAGCGAGTACGTGGCCTTCATCGAGCCCGGCAACGTGGTCACGCGCCGCGCCGGCCTGCCGGCCCAGCCGGGCGATGAGCTGGGCAACCCGCCGCCACGGCTGCCCCAGATGCCGGCCTACCATCTGGTGCGCGCGGACCACAGCGGCATCACCATGGTCAACATCGGCGTGGGCCCGGCCAATGCCAAGACCATCACCGACCATATCGCCGTGCTGCGCCCGCACGCCTGGATGATGCTGGGCCACTGCGCGGGCCTGCGCAACAGCCAGCAGCTGGGCGACTATGTGCTGGCCCATGCCTATGTGCGCGAGGACCATGTGCTCGACGAGGAGCTGCCGCTGTGGGTGCCGATCCCGGCGCTGGCCGAAATCCAGCTGGCGCTGCAGCAGGCCGTGGCCGATGTAACGCAGATGGACGGCCCCGACCTCAAGCGCATCATGCGCACCGGCACCGTGGCCAGCACCGACAACCGCAACTGGGAGCTGCTGCCCGACAACCTGCCGCAAAAGCGCTTCAGCCAGAGCCGCGCCGTGGCGCTGGACATGGAAAGCGCCACCATCGCAGCCAACGGCTTCCGCTTCCGTGTGCCCTACGGCACGCTGCTGTGCGTGTCCGACAAGCCGCTGCATGGCGAGATCAAGCTGCCCGGCATGGCCAACCACTTCTACCGCGAGCGCGTGGACCAGCATCTGCGCATCGGCATGCGCGCCATCGACATCCTGCGCGAGGGGGGTGTGCAGCGCCTGCACAGCCGCAAGCTGCGCAGCTTCGCCGAAGTGGCGTTCCAGTAGGATCAACACCGGCCAGGCCTTCGCGGGCCTGCCGCGCCAGCCGTGCCCATCCCACTGGACTTCTTTTCTGTGACCGCCGTCGTAGCCCTCAATGTGATGGCCATGTCGGCGGCTTTGCCACTGGCCATGGGCCGGCGCATCAGCGTCGCGGCGCGCCATGCCCAGTACTTTTTCATGTGCCAGGCCCTGGCCTGGATTTTCGTGCTCACCGCCAGCCGCCTGCCGCCAGACACGCTGGCGCATCAACTGCTGACACTGTGCGCCACGGCCAGCGCAGCCAGCGCGCCCTGGCAGATGGGACAGGCCCTGCGCGAATGGCTGGGCCCACGGCCCGTGGTGCTGGTGCGCGGCCTGGCCCTGAGCTGCCTGCTGGCGCCACTGGGCTTTGCGCTGCTGCTGCAGCAGACACCGGCGCGCCTGGGCTGGTTCAGCGCCATGCATGGCATGTGCCTGCTGATGCTGGCAGGCCAGTGCCTGGCGCCGCACAAGCCGGTCGCTCGTGGATGGCGCTACCTGATGTGCGGCATGGCCTTTGGCATGTCGCTGATGCTGTTCACGCGCAGCTACCTGGCGATGGCAACGCCCTGGCTGCCCAGCTTCACAGCCAACAGCAGCGCCAACCTGTTCTTCGCGTTGACGAGCGCCGTCAGCGGCACGCTGCTGATGGTGGCCGTGCTGGTGGCCTGGCGCGATGAAAGCCACCAGCAGCTGCGCGACATGGCGCTGCAGGACCTGCTGACCGGCCTGCCCAACCGCAGGGCCCTGCTGGAGCGCGCGCCCTCCATGCTGGCCCATGCCCAGCGCAGCCAGCAGGCGCTGGCCCTGGTCGTGCTGGACCTGGACCACTTCAAGCATGTCAATGACGCGCATGGCCATGCCGTCGGCGACCAGACCCTGTGCCTGTTCGCACGGCTGCTCAGGGAGCAGCTGCGCAGCGACGAGATCGCAGCGCGCTGGGGCGGCGAGGAGTTCTGCCTGCTGCTGTACACCTCGGCAGAGGGCGTGGACAGCGTGTGCGCGCGGCTGCAGTCGGCGCTGCAGCAGGAAGCGGTGCAGACGCTGGGCTTCGAGGTGCGCTTCAGCGCAGGCTGCGCCCATGTGCCCAAGGTCTGGCGCGGCCTGACCCTGGACATGCTGCTGTCGCCGGCCGATGAGGCGCTTTATACCGCCAAGCGCCGTGGGCGTGACTGCTGGAACCTGGTGCGCGTGAATCCGCCGGACACCCAGGAGCCGTCTGACACCGCGCCTGGGCACGTGCCCCCCTGGGCATGAGCAAATACCGCTACGATCAACCCATCACATCCATTGGATTCATTTGAGGAGACTGACAGTCATGGCAATTCAAACCGTCGGCATCATCGGCGCTGGCACCATGGGCAACGGCATCGCGCAGGCCTGCGCGGTATCGGGCATCGACGTGGTCATGGTGGACATCTCTGAGGCCGCCGTCCAGAAGGGACTGGGCACCGTCTCCAGCAGCCTGGACCGGCTGATCAAGAAAGAGAAGCTGACCGAAGCCGACAAGGCCGCTGCGCTGGCGCGCATCCAGACATCGACCGACTATGGCGCGCTCAAGGGCGCGCAGCTGGTCATCGAGGCCGCCACCGAGAACTACGACCTCAAGGTCAAGATCCTCAAGCAGCTGGACGAACTGCTGGACGCCGATGTCATCGTCGCCACCAACACGTCGTCGATCTCCATCACCCAGCTGGCGGCCGTCACGCGCCGTGCCGAAAAATTCATCGGCATGCACTTCTTCAACCCCGTGCCCATGATGGCGCTGGTGGAGATCATCGTCGGCCTGCAGACCAGCAGCGAGACGCATGACGCCGTCAAGGCACTGGCCGAGCGCCTGGGCAAGAGCCCCATCACGGTGAAGAACGCGCCGGGCTTCGTGGTCAACCGCATTCTGGTGCCTATGATCAACGAAGCCTTCTTCGTGCTGGCCGAAGGCCTGGCATCGGCCGAGGACATCGACGCCGGCATGAAGCTGGGCTGCAACCAGCCCATCGGCCCGCTGGCCCTGGCCGACATGATCGGCCTGGACGTGTGCCTGGCCGTGATGGAGGTCTACCTCAAGGAGTTCGGCGACAGCAAGTACCGCCCCTGCCCGCTGCTCAAGGAAATGGTCGCCGCCGGCCGCCTGGGCCGCAAGACGGGCCACGGCGTGTACCGCTACTGACGGGCCCCGGCCTCACTTCGCGCCGGCCTGGGCCCTGGCGGCCTCACAGGCCGACTGCGCCAGCGGCGCAAAGGCCTGTGCGGCCGGCACGGTCCCCACCAGCCGGTAGTAGTCCCACGGGTAGCGGGACTCGGCGGGCGGCTTGACCTGGAACAGGTACATGTCGTGCACCATCATGCCGTCCTCGCGCAGGCGGCCGTGGGCGGTGAAGGCATCGCGCACGGGCAGCTCGCGCATGCGGGCCATGACGGCCAGGGCATCGGCCGTGCCTGCGGCCTCCACGGCCTTGAGATAGTGGCGCACCGAAGAATAGACGCCGGCCTGGCTCATGTTGGGCATGGCGCCGACCTGGGCCTGGTAGCGCCGGGCAAAGGCCCGGGTCTGCTCGTTCATGTCCCAGTAGAACGCCTCGGCCAGCAGCATGCCCTGGGCCGTGCGCAGGCCCAGCGAATGCACATCGTTGATGTACATGAGCAGGCTGGCGAGCTTTTGCCGGCCCTCAGGCCGGATGCCGAATTCGCGCGCGGCCTTGATGGCGTTGACCAGATCGTTGCCGAAGCTGGCCAGCCCCACCACATCGGCCTGGCTGGAGCGCGCCTGCACCACTGCCGAGGAAAAATCCAGGGCATTGAGCGGATGGCGGACCTCGCCCACCACCTTGCCGCCCGCGCTGGCAACGGCCCGGGATGCGGCCCTGGCCACATCGTGGCCGCCCGAATAGTCCGCCGTGATGAAAAACCAGTTGCGGCCGATGCGCTCGGCCGCAGCCTTGCCCACCGTCTGCGCCAGCGCGTGCGAGTTGTAGGCCCAGTGGGCGATGGTGGGGCCGCACATGTCCCCCGTGATGCGGTCGCTGGCCGGGCCGCTGAGCACCAGCAGCCGGCCCTTTTCGCGCGCGATATGCAGCACCGCCAGCGCAGCCGCCGAGCCGCCCACGTCATGGATGGCCTCCACGCCGCTGTCATACCACTCGCGTGCCTTGCTGGCAGCGGGGTCAGCCCGGCTCTGGTGGTCAAAGCTCAGCAGTTGCACCGGGCGCCCCAGCACCGCGCCGCCGTGCTCGTCGATGGCCATCTGCGCTGCGGCGATGCTGCCCTTGCCGGTGATGGCAGAGTACACGCCGGACTGGTCCACGATCAGGCCGATGCGCAGGGGCGGCTTGTCCTGGGCCTGTGCAGGCGCGGCCATCAGGGCGGCCAGGGCGGCCCCGGCCGCCGCGCGGCGAATGATGTTGCGAACGTGATGCATGCCATGCCCTCCATCGTCAGTCAGTCGTTGAGAACCTGCGAGTCTTCGATCATCTTTTTCCAGCGCACGCGCTCGGTCTGCAAAAAGCGCTCGTACTCGGCTGCGCCCCAGCCGGTGACGGTCACGCCCCGCTGCTCCAGCGCGCTGCGCAGGTCCGCGTCCTGCAGCAGCTGCACCATGGCATGGCCCAGGTGTTCCACGATGGCGGGCGGCGTCTGGGCAGGCACGAACAGGCCGTTCCAGATGGGCACCACATAGCCGGCAAAGCCCAGCTCCTGCACGGTGGGCAGCTGCGGCCAGGCAGGAATGCGCTGCATGCCCGGCGCGGCCAGCGCGCGCAGCCGGCCGGAGTCCACATGCGTGCGCGCGGACAGGGCCGTGAGAAAGCCCAGCTCCAGCCGCTGCTCGAACAGGTCTGGCAGCGCGGGCGCCTCGCCCTTGTAGGGCACATGCACCATGCGCACGCCCGCCAGGCGGCTGAGCTGCTCCATCGCCACATGCTGCGCGCCCCGCGCGCCGGTGGACATGTAGCGCACCTGGCCGGGGCGCCTGCGGGCATCGGCCAGCAGGTCGTCCAGAGTCTGGTAGGGACTGTCCCGGGCCACGACCAGCACATAGTCCACATTCCAGAGATAGGCGACGGCGGCGAAATCGCGCTGCGGCCGGTAGGGCGGGTCGCGCAGGGTGTGCTCCAGCACGATGTTGGTGCCCAGCCCGCCCATCAGCACGGTATGGCCGTCGGCATCGGCACGGGCCACATGGGTGGCGCCGATGGCGCCCGCCACGCCCACGCGGTTTTCCACCACCACGGGCTGGCCCAGCGCGACCTCCATGGCCTTGGCCAGCAGCCGGCCCAGCACATCGGTGGCGCCGCCAGCGGAAAACGGCACGACCAGATGGATGGGCCGCGAAGGATAGGCAGGCGATGGCCCGGCAGCGCGGGCTGGCGCCAGCAGGCTGGCGGCGCACAGCGCCAGCCAGCGGCGGCGGGACGCCTGGGCGGCAGCCCAAAGACAGGTGGCATGCATGGTGTCCTCCGGTGCGCCTAGAGACGCGTGGCACTGATGGTCAGGCCGCCATCGATGTGCAATATCTGGCCCGTGATGTAGCCCGACAGCGGGTGCAGCAAAAAGGCGATGGCATGGGCGATCTCGGCCGGCGCGCCCACGCGCTGCAGCGGCACGGCGTCCATCAGCGCCCGGGTCTGGGCGGCATCGGGCGGACTGGCGGCCCAAAACAGCCCGGTATCCACCGGGCCGGGCGCAATGGCGTTCACCGTGATCTGGTGCGGCGCCAGCTCCAGCGCCCAGGTGCGGCTCATGCCGATCAGCGCGGCCTTGCTGGCGCTGTAGGTGGTGCGCAGGGGCTTGCCCAGCGCCGCACGCGAGGAAATGTTGACCACGCGCCCCGCGCGTGCCTGCACCATGCCGGGCATCAGCGCCTGCATGCACACCAGGGCCGCGTTGACGTTCAGCGCCATGGCCTCGTCCATCTCCTGGACGCTGGTCTCGGCCAGGCTGGTGGCATGGGCCATGCCTGCGTTGTTGACCAGCCCATAGAAAGGCCCCTCGCGCAGCAGCGCATCCAGCAGGGTGCGGGTGGCCTGAGCGTCTGTCAGGTCACAGGCCAGGAACTGCTCGCCCGCTGCCGCATCCCCGGGCACCTGGCGGGCCAGGCCCACGGCCTGGTAGCCGGCCTGGGCCAGCGCGCGCATGGCAGCGCGGCCTATGCCCCGGCTGGCGCCCGTGACCAGCACGCGCCGGGGGCTTTCGCGGGCTGTGGCCGCGCTCATGCCGCGCCCCGCAGCAGCTGGCGGCCGATGATGCTTTTTTGCACCTCGGTGGCCCCCTCGTAGATGCGCATGGGGCGGATCTCGCGGTACAGCCGCTCGACCACGGTGCCGCTGGTGATGCCCATGCCGCCCCACAGCTGCACCGCCGCATCCACGGCGGCAAAGCCGGCCTCCGAGCCCTGCAGCTTGGCCATGGCCGCCTCGGTGCTGATGCGCTGCCCGCGCACATCGCGCAGCCAGGCCGCGCGGTGCACCAGCAGCCGCGCCGCCTCCAGCGGCGTGGCCATGTCCGCGATCTTGTGGCGCACCGTATCCATGGCGGACATGGGCTGGCCGTAAAGCTGGCGCGTGGACATGCGCGCCAGCGTCTCGTCCAGCGCGCGCCGGCCCATGCCCACGGCCGCCGCGCCCACCGAGCTGCGGAAAATGTCCAGCACCCCCATGGCCACCTTGAAGCCTTCGCCCGGCGCGCCGATCAGCCGCCCGGCGGGCACGCGGCACTGGTCGAAGCGGATTTCCGCCAGCGGATGGGGCGCCACGATGTCGATGCGCCGGTGGATGGCCAGGCCGGGCGTTGCGGCATCCACCAGCAGGGCCGACAGTCCGCCCGCGCCCGGCTGCAACCCCGTGCGCGCCACCACCACATAGAAGTCGGCGATGCCGCCGTTGGAGATATAGGACTTGGCCCCCTGCAGCACATAGCCCCCGCCCTGTGCATCGGGCGTGGCCTGGGTGCGCGTGGCGGCCACATCGGAGCCGCCTTCGGGCTCGGTCAGCGCGAAGGCAGCCACTTTGCGGCCCTCCTGGCAGGCCTGTACATAGGGCTGGCAGACAGCGGGGTCGCCGCGCTGCCACAGCGCCGCCGCGCCGATGCCCTGCATGCTGAACACGAAGTCGGCCAGCGGCGCGTGGTAGCCCAGGCACTCACGCACCAGGCAGATGCTGCGCAGGTCCACCGCCGGCGTGCCCTGGCGCATGTCGGGCACGGCATGGCGCAGCAGTGCGGCGCGGGCCAGCGATTGCAGCCAGTAGGCGCACTGCGCCTCCAGGCCGCCCGGCGGCCCGTGCTGCAGCGCCTGCGCCTCGCTGGCGATCCAGGCATTGAGCGCGTCCACCACCGCACGGTGCGCGTCATCGAAAAACGGGGTGTCTGGCAATGTCCACGGTGCTGTCATGTTCAGACCTCCTGTGAGAGCAGCCGCTGCGCCAGGTCACGCAGCGCATTGCGCTGGACCTTGGCGCCATTGGGGCCCGTGATGGTGGGGAAATGGTCCACGCTGAAAATGCGCACCGGCACCTTGTAGCGCGCGATGCGGCGCTGGCATTCCTGGCGGATGCGGTCTTCGTCCACGGTCTGGCCCGGCCCGGCGATGACGAATGCCACGGGCCGCGAACCCGCGTCCGTGACCACGGCCACCGCCTGGCAGGCCGAGGCGCCGCTGATGGCGAGCACGGTCTCCTCGATCTCGGCCGGGTGCACGAGAAAGCCACCGATGCGCAGCACATCGCCCAGGCGCGACACAAAGGTGAAGCCGCCGTCGCCCTGGAGATAGCCCAGGTCGCCCGTGCGCAGAAAGCCGTCCCCGGTAAAGGCCAGCGCCGTGGCGCTGGCATCATCCAGGTAGCCCTGCATCATGTGCGGACCGCGCAGCTCCAGTTCGCCCGTCTCCAGCGGCGGGTTCAGCCGCGCGCCGTCCAGGCTGCGCACGCGCACCTCGGCGCCGGGCGATACCGGAATGCCGCCGGCCTGCGCGCGGCGCTGCAGGGGCGCATCCACCGGCTGGTGGGCGAACAGCGCCAGCACCTCGCTCATGCCAAAGCAGCCCACCATGTGGATGCCCAGCCGCTGCGCCCGTTCGGGCAGATCGTCCAGCCCCGGCACAAAGCTGGCGTGGCCGAAGACGCGCAGCGCCCTGGGCCGCCAGTGCGGGGGCAGCGGTGCGATCATCCGGTCCAGCATGTCGTTGGTGCCGAACATGTGGGTGACAGGCCGGCTGTGCAGGGCCTGCGCCGCCTGCACAGGCTCGAAGCCTTCGTGCAGCTCCAGCGTGGCGCCGCCCGCCAGGGCGGCCAGTGCCACCGTGTAGCCAAAGGCGCCGCACAGCGGCAGCGCCAGCAGCACGCGGCTGCCGGCATCGAGCGCGAGTCTGCGGGCAGCGTCCTGCGCATGCAGGGCCACGTGGCGCTGGGCATGGACGATGAGCTTGGGCCGGCTGGTCGTGCCGGACGATGACAGCACGATGCAGGGCCGGTCCGCAGCCACGGCCTCGCCTGCAAGGCCCGGCTGCGCGGGCAGCGCGTCCCACGCCGCCTGATCTTGCGGCCCGCCGGCATGGATCAGCAACTGCAACGGCCCGCCAGCGTGCGCACGCAGCCGCTCCAGGGCACTGGCAGCGCCTGCCGCCATGCAGCCATCGCAGGCCAGTGCCTTGCAGCGTGCGCGGGCCAGAAAGTCGGCCAGCTCCTGCAGACCCAGCCGGGGGTTCAGGCTCAGCGTGGCCACGCCAAGCATGGCGCAGGCCAGGTGCAGCAGCAGCCAGCGCGATGTGCTGGGCAGCCACAGGCCCAGCACATCGCCTGGACCCAGGCCCCGGGCGCGCAGCCCGGCGGCCAGCCGCCCGGCCTCATCGGCCAGCTGGCCATAGCTCCATTGGGCATCGCCACAGGACAGCGCCACCTGGCCGGGGTGCGCCCGGCGCAGCAGCTCCTGCAAGGTGGCAGGACGGGTTTCGGAATCGGCCATGCCCGCCTCCTACACCGTGGCCACGGGCGTGACCGGCGAGCCCACGGCCCCAGGCAGACGCAGCGCAGGCGCCGTGAGCAGGAAACGGTGGCGCCCGGCCGCGCGCAGCCACAGGGCCAGCTCATGCAGATACCACAGCTCGCCCAGCGGCATGCCCAGCTTGAACAGGCACAGCTCATGCAGCGGCAAAAGGGCGCACGGCCCCTGCTGCGGCGTGCCGGGCACCTGCTCCACGCCGTAGTTGTCGGCCACCAGGGCGCTGATGCCGCTGTCGATGATCCACTGCTGCAGCCCGGGGTCGCGCCCGTCCAGCACCGCGCCCACGGTGTGCGGCATGTCGGGACTGGGCGAGGCGTCCAGCGCCAGCAGCGCCTCGCTGAAGCCCGTGTACAGCGCCACGATGTCGCCGCGCGCGGGCACGATGCCGTCCTGCGCCATCACCTGCTGGAGCATGCGCCCCGTCACCAGCGTGTGGCCATCGCCGAAATGCCGGCGCAGATCCAGCAGAACCCCCCGCCCCTGGATGGCGGCCTCGGCCAGCCGCTCCACGCCCAGGGCCAGCGCACGCGACTCGCCCCCGCGCCCGGGCAGGTCCTGGGGCGCCAGGATGTCGATGCCGGCCTGGAAACCGTTGTAGTAAACCAGCTCGTCCACGCCGTCGCCGTCCACATCGAAATGGCTGCCCATGTGCGACAGCGCATCCCACTGGGTGGAGTACTGCAGGTAGAGCTGGGCCTGATCGTCGCAGACCACGTCGGTGCTGCCGGGGTTTTCGCGGGCCAGCGCGAAGTTCATGCCCGGCCCCAGCGGCCGCTGCGCCGGGCGTATGACGGGCGGATGCCGGCGCGGGTTGAGCGCATTGCCGCCCGGTTTGTCCAGTGGCAGACTCAGGCAAAAGCGCTGGCCGGACTGCACCTCCAGCACCGCCTCGCGCACCTTGTCGGCGGTCAGGTAGTTCAGGCGGCCCCACTGGTCGTCGGGCCCGAAGTCGCCCCAGTTGGACTGGGGCGGACGCTGCGTCCAGCGCGGCTTGCGCGCATCACCGGCAACGGGGGGGACATGGGGCATATGCACTGGCCTGTAGGCATTCATCAAGGGCTCCTGGTCCATGGCACGGCGTGCCGACAGCGCACTATCGGCGCGCCATGGCCGCCCTGGCAAAGCGTGGCGCGGGAAATGTTCACCATATGAACTCAGGATTTCCCGGAGCCCAGAGCGCGGCGCGGCTGGTGGCCGTTTTCAAGCTGCTGGCACGCCACCACGTGCGGGGCCTGTCCATCCGCGAACTGTCCGCGCTGTGCGGGCTGGACCGCAGCACGGCGCGCCGGCACCTGATGGTGCTGGTCTCCACCGGCCTGGCGGCCAAGGATGCGGCCAGCGGACGCTATGGTCTGGGCGTGGAGGCCATGCTGTGCGGCCTGCAGACGCTGGCCCGTCCGCCCGTGTTCGAGGCCTGCCGCCCGGTGATGCTGAACGTGACGCGGCGCACGCAGGACACGGTGTTCCTCGTCATCCGCAATGGCGACTTCGCGCACTGCCTGCATGTGCAGATCGGCGCCAGCGCACTGCCTGCGCACAGCCTGATGACGGGCCAGATGCGCCTGCTGGGCCAGGGCACGGCCAGCCTGGCGCTGGCGGCCACGCTGCGCGACCGCGAGCTGGAGCAGATCCACCAGCGCCGCAGGCTCGACTATGAATCTGCCGGCATCAGCCGCGAGCGCCTGCGCGAGATGGTGGCGCACACGCGCCGCCAGGGCCATTCGGAAAGCCTGAACCTGCTGACCTCGGGCGCCATTGGCGTGGGGCTGCCCATCGCGCTGGAGCCAGGCCATGTCGCCGCACTGAGCGTGGCCGGCCATCACAGCCGCATGGATGGCGCACACAAGACAGCGGCGCTGCGCATCCTGCGCGAGGAGATCGGCATGGCAGGGCTGCAGGTCCACGGGCTGCGGTAGATGCCGCGTCCTGTGCGCGACTGCGCCGCCCACGGCGCTGCACTATGGTTGCCGCGCAGGAGACACACATGGACATTGAAACCCCTACCCCGCCCCCCGAAGGCTGCATCAGCTGCGAAGTGCGCGGCCATGTGCTGCTGATCGGCATCAACCGCCCGGCCAAGCGCAACGGCTGGACGCCTGCCATGTTCCAGCAGCTGGCCGAGGCCTATACCCGGCTGGATGACGACCCCGCGCTGCGCGTGGGCGTGCTGCACGCCTTCGGCAGCCATTTCACGGCCGGGCTGGACCTGCCGGTGATGGCCGAATTCCTGCGCGCGGGCAAAAAGGCCATACCGCCGGGCCTGGTCGAGCCGCACGACTACGGGCTGCCCGGCTACCGGCGCCGCACCAAGCCCATGGTGGTGGCGGTCAAGGGCATCTGCTTCACCGTGGGCATCGAGCTGATGCTGGGCGCCGACATCGTGGTCGCAGCCGACGACTGCCGCTTCTCCCAGCTGGAAGTGCAGCGCTGCATCATGCCCACGGGAGGCGCCACGCTGCGCATGGCCGAGCGCGCAGGCGTGGGCAACGCCATGCTGCACCTGCTGACGGCCGACGAATTCGGCAGCGCCGAAGCCTACCGGCTGAACTTCGTGCAGAAGGTGGTGCCCGCCGGCCAGGAGCTGGCCGAGGCCTTTGCCATCGCCGAGCGCATCGCGGCCCAGGCGCCGCAGGCCGTGGTGGCGACGCGGCTCAATGTGCTCAAGGCCATCGAGCTGGGGCAGGCAGCGGCCGTGGCCGACTTCCTGCCCGTGCAGCAGCGGCTGGCCCAGAGCGAGGATGCCGCCGAGGGCGTGCGCTCCTTCATCGAAAAGCGTCCGGCCCGGTTCACGGGGCGTTAGGGCCTGTTCCCACGGATCTGGGGATCGCGTTGCCCGGCAGCGGGGTCAGATGCAAGGCGCCCGCGCTTGCACGCAGAGCGCACCCCATGCCTGCGCGGGCAGGCCCTGGAACACAACCCCGGTCAGTCCGGGGTTTTTCCCGCAATTAGATTGCGCACAATTTAATTGCCAGCAATAATTCACCCCATGCCACGCAACGCCACCCCGATCAGCACCCCCGAACTGCTCAAGCTCGACAACCAGGTCTGCTTTGCGCTGTACTCGGCCTCGCTGGCCATGACCAAGCTGTACAAGCCGCTGCTCGAAACCATCGGCCTGACCTATCCGCAGTACCTGGTGATGCTGGTGCTGTGGGAAAACGATGGGCTGGGCGTGTCGGACATCGGCGAGCGGCTGACCCTGGATTCGGGCACGCTGACGCCGCTGCTCAAGCGGCTCGAAGCCTCGGGCCTGGTGGCGCGGCTGCGCGATGCCAGCGACGAGCGCCGCGTGCGCGTCACGCTCACGGCCCAGGGGCGTGCGCTGCGCGCCGAGGCTGAAAAAATTCCCGCCTGCGTGCTGCAAAGCACGCAGTGCACCCTGCCCGAGCTGCATGCGCTGACGCAGCAGCTCAGCGCGCTGCGCGAACGGCTGACGCCGCGCCGTGGCGCCTGAGGGCACAACGACGATTTCCTCCCCCCGTCCGCACAGCCGGACATCTTTGCAAAAGGAAGACACCATGGCCCAGCTCGAAAAAGTCCTGTACACCGCACGCGCCCACACCACCGGCGGCCGCGACGGCGCCTCGCGCACCGACGACGGACGCCTGGACGTGACGCTGTCCTCGCCCGGCTCCAGCGGCGCGGGCACCAACCCCGAGCAGCTGTTCGCAGCCGGCTACTCGGCCTGCTTCATCGGCGCCATCAAGGCCGTGGCCGGACAGCAAAAGATCGCGCTGCCCCAGGACCTGTCCATCGACGCCGAAGTGGACCTGGGCACCATCCCCAACGCCTACGGCATCGCCGCCCGCCTGAAGGTCAGCCTGCCCGGCATGGACCGCGCCCAGGCCCAGGCGCTGGTGGATGCCGCCCACCAGGTCTGCCCCTACTCCAACGCCACGCGCGGCAACATCGACGTGCAGATCACGCTGGCCTGACGGGTTGACGCTGGCGCACGGCGCCAGCTGCACGGCCTGGCACACCCAGGGCAGGCCCGCCCGCGCACAGCGGCGGCGTGGGCCATGCAATGCCCGGCCCCGGCGAAACAGGGCCTGGCCCGGCGACAATGGCCGGATGTCTGCCCTATCCAACGATTCCGACTTCAACGCCTTGCCACAGGCCGGCCATGCCTATGCGCAGCTCACGCCAGACGTGGTGCTCGACGCCCTGGCCTCGGTGGGCCTGTGGGGCGATGGCCGGCTCACGGCCCTGGCCTCGTATGAGAACCGCGTCTATCAGGCGGTGCTCGACGACGGCCAGCGCGTGGTGCTCAAGTTCTACCGCCCGGGCCGCTGGAGCCGCGCGCAGATTCTGGAAGAACACGCTTTCAGCGCCGAGCTGGCCGCCGCCGAGGTGCCAGCCGTGGCGCCTCTGGTGCTGCAGGGCGCCACGCTGCACAGCCATGCAGGCTTTGACTTCTCGGTCAGCCCCTGGCGCGGCGGCAGGCCGCCCGAACTCGATGATTTCGAGGTGCTGGAGTGGATCGGGCGCTTTCTGGCGCGCATCCATACCGTGGGCGAAAGCCAGCCTTTTGCACACCGGCCCGCGCTGGATCTGGCCAGCTTCGGCCAGGACTGCATGCAGTGGCTGCTGTCGCAGCAAATGATTCCACTGGAGGTCGAATCCGCCTGGAAAGCGGCCTGCCAGCAGGCGCTGGACCTGATGGCGCCAGCGGCGGACGGCCTGAGCGCAGCGGGCCACTTCGGACTGCACAGCGCGCGCGTGCTGCGCCTGCATGGCGACTGCCACCCCGGCAACGTGCTGTGGACGCCCCTGGACGACGAGGGCCGTGGCGGCCCGCACTTCGTGGACCTGGACGATGCGCGCACCGGCCCGGCGGTGCAGGACCTGTGGATGCTGCTGTCGGGCGACCGCGCCCAGCGCACGCGCCAGCTGGGCGCGCTGCTCGACGGCTACGAGCAGTTCCGGCCCTTCGACCGCCGCGAGCTGGCCCTGATCGAGCCGCTGCGCACGCTGCGCCTGATCCACTACAGCGCCTGGCTGGCACGGCGCCAGGACGACCCGACCTTCGCCATCAATTTCCCCTGGTTCGGCACCCCCGACTACTGGCGCGGCCAGGTGGACATGCTCCATGAACAGATCGAGGCCATGCAGGAGGAGCCGCTGTACGCCTGAAGGCGGGGTTGTGCACAGTCCGCCCAATTTGTAAACAAATCTTTACAAATTGTCCGGAAACCGACGCCCGACCTGTGCGGCTGGAGGTTTGGCGGTATCCTCCTTTGGACGTTGCTGCCGCCATGCCCCATTCCGCCTTTCCAGCCCCGCCTCACCTGCTCCAGCCTCTGCCTGCAACGCAAAAGGTGCTGGTCGTGGACGATGTGCCGGACAACGCCGCTGTCATCTGCCATGTATTGCGCGGCATGTGCGACCTGACCGTGGCGTACAACGGCGAGGAGGCGCTGGCACTGGCCCGCCAGCACCAGCCCGATCTGGTGCTGCTGGACATCCGCATGCCGCAGATGGACGGCTTCGAGGTCTGCCGCCGTCTCAAGGCGGATCTGGAGACATCGCATATCCCCGTGATCTTCCTCACGGCAGTGACCGAGCCCCATTGCGAGGAACTGGGCCTGAACCTGGGGGCCGTGGACTTCGTGACCAAGCCCTTTCGCGCGCCGGTGCTGCAGGCCCGCGTGCGCAACCACCTGGAGATCGCGCGCCAGCGCCAGATGCTGCAGCTGCTGTCGCACAGCGACGCGCTCACGGGCGTTGCCAACCGGCGCTTCTTCGGCACCCAGTTCTCGCGCGAGTTCATGCGCCTGCAGCGGCTGGGCCAGCCGCTGTCGCTGGCGATGATCGATGTGGACTATTTCAAGGACTACAACGACCACTACGGGCATATGGCAGGCGACGAATGCCTGACCCGGCTGGCCCAGGCCATCTTCGGCGTGCTGCGCCGCCCCGGCGACATGCTGGCACGCTATGGCGGCGAGGAGTTCATCTGCATGCTGCCGCACACGGACCTGGACGGCGCGGTCCAGGTGGCGCAGGGCATCAGCGGCGCCGTCAATTCGCTGGCACTGCCGCACGCGGCCTCGCCCATCAGCGGCCAGGTCACGATCAGCATGGGCATCGCCAGCATGGTGCCTGCGCCAGGCAGCCGCACCCAGCAATTGCTGGAACAGGCCGACAAGCGCCTGTACCAGGCCAAGAACGCCGGCCGCAACCGCACCGTCTGGGCCGATGACTAAGAACCGCTAACACGACCCAGCAAATCGAAGATTTGCGGTTGAGACGAGGCGCGAAGCCGCAGGCAGTACAAACGGTACGACAAGGCGAAGCAACGACGTATCAAGGGTTGTGTTAGCGGTTCTAAAATCCAGGGCTCCCCCATCCGCTGATCCACCGACAGGCCCTGGCGCCCTGGCGGTGCAATTGCCGTTCTACCCCCTATGCAATCCCGTTGGCCGCCCTATGCCTGGGTGTGTTTTTCCATGTGCGTGGGCGTCATGGGCACGGCCCTGGCCAGTCCGCTGTACCCGCTGTACCAGCAGGCCTGGGGCCTGCAGCCCAGCCACATCACGCAGATTTTCGTTGCCTACATGCTGGGCACGCTGGCCAGCCTGCTGCTGCTGGGCCGGCTGACCGACCGCTTCGGCTTCGTGCCCGTGCTGCGCGCGGGCCTGATCCTGATGACGCTGGGCGTGGCCGCATCGGCCCTGGCCTGGAATGTGCCCAGCTTCGCGCTGGCCCGCGTGGTCATCGGCGTCGCATCGGGGCTGATCACCACCTCGGCCTCGGTGGGCATGACACGGCTCAACAACAAGGGCGACCTGCAGCGCGCCGCCGCCACGACCAGCCTGACCATTGCCTTCGGCTTCGGCCTGGGCCCTGTGGTCGGCGGCCTGGTCGCGCAGTGGATGCCCTGGCCCCTGGTGTCGGCCTACGTGCCATCGCTCGCCCTGGGGCTGCTGTCCATCCATGCGCTGTGGCAGGTGCGCATTCCCGAGGCCGCAGGCGCGGCTCAGGCAGCGCCCCTGCACTGGCGCGACTTCAAGCCCACCATCACCCTGCCCGAGAAGCGCTTCGCACGCCACTACGCGCTGGGCGGCATGTGTGCTTTCTGCGCCTTCGGCATGTTCAGCCTGTTCGCCTCGCTGGCGCCCAGCTTCATGCAGCGCATGGTGCCCTGGCACGGGCCGGCCGTCTCGGGGCTGTCGGTGGGCATCATTCTCTTTCTGTCGGCCGGCGCGCAGTACCTGGCCCGCCCCCGCCCGGCCAAAGGCTCGGCCGTGCTGGGCTTTGCCTGCCTGTTCGCCTGCAACGCGCTGCTGCTGGCCAACAGCTTCCTGGGCTCGCCGCTGCTGTTCGCGCTCAGCGTGATCGCCACAGCGGCAGGGCACGGCCTGTGCAATCTGGCGGGCATGTCCATCGTCAACAAGGTCTCGACACCCGCCAGCCGCACCGGCCTGCTGTCCACCTATCTGGTGGTCGGCTATCTGGGCACCATCGTGCCCATTCTGGGCCTGGGCTGGCTGTCGGACCATATCGGCCTGACCCGGGCGCTGATGGCCTATTGCGTGGCCATGGGTTCGCTGTCGGGCTGGCTGGGCTGGATGTGCTGGCGCACGCCTGTCCTGCCCATGCCCCGGCAGTGAGCAAGCGGGCATTGACCCTGGCCCCGCGAGGTCTTTGCCCAAAGACTCTGAAAAATCAAAACCCGCGCATCCCGTTGCCACAGAGGGAGATGCGCCCCTGTCTGATCACAAAAACGCAAGCGGATTCTGATTTTCTCACCACAAATCAGACCAATCCGAATGACAGACGGCAGGCACCTTTCTAGATTCGCCAGCAGCATGTAATTCACAAAACCGCCTGTGCACGCCACAGGATCGGCGCCACTGACCGCCGAAAAACACAGGGAGGAGAGCACCCGTGAACCACACGAACCCCTTCAAAACCACGCTGCTGGCATCGCTGGCTGCCCTGGCCTGGGCGCCTGCTGCCAGCCGGGCGCAGCCGCTGGACCTGGCGCAATCGCCGCCAGCCACAGTGGAGCCCTATGTGGCGCCCAACGTGATTCTCAGCCTGGACAACTCGGGCAGCATGAATCGGGAGATGACCGTCAATGGCAAGAGCAGTACACGCCTGACCATTTTGAAAGATGCGCTGCGCTCGGTCTTCAACGATAAAAAACTGCTGCCCAACGGAAAAATACGCTTGGCATGGCATGTCATGAACTGCTGCGACTGGAATTTGACCGGGGTCAGCCTCAAAGGCCCCACCCAACTGACAGGCAATGCCAAGAACTCCATGCGGGCGCTTGACAACCAGCACCGGCAGCAGTTTCTGGCATTTGTCGATGAATTCAAAGCCAGTGGGCTAACACCAACCCACGACCTGATGGAAAGAGCCGATGCCTACATGCGCGAGCGTCTGGGCATCAACAGCCCCTGGGCCGCCATTCCCGGACGGCAGGCCGAGCCCTACCTGGGCTGCCGGCGCAACTACCATGTGCTGCTGACCGATGGTGGATGGACCGGGCCAGAAATTCGAATCTCTCCCAGAAACTATGACAACGCCGACAGAACACTGCCCGACGGCACGGCCTACCAGGTCAGCAATGCACAGACCCAGCTTTACAGGGACAGGGAAGACTACACGACGATTGCCGACTGGGCCTTCAAAAGCTGGGCCGAGCCACTGCAGTCCAAGGCACGCCTGCGAGGCGGGTTAAGGCAGTCTGCCGAATTCCGTAATGCCCCGGACACCGAAACATTTACCAACCGCAGCCGAGGCACATCCACCACCCTGGAAAAATACTGGAACCCGCGCTACAACCCGGCCACCTGGCCCCACATGGTCACCTTCACCATCGGGTTCAGCGAGGAGGCGATGCCCAGCTACAGCTACGACTCGCACTTCAACGGCAGTCGGTACCCGATCACCCAGCCCTCTTCTGTGGTGCCCTATGGCTACGATGGCGACTTTGCCGACTACGCACAGGGCACCTTCCAGTGGTGGGCGCGAGGCCGCGACAAGGGCCACGACATGTGGCATGCCGCCCTCAATGGCCGGGGCAAGTTCTACGCGGTCAACCAGGGCGAGGATCTGGCCAAGGCGTTCCGCCAGATCGTGCAGCAGATCAACTCCGCATCGGAGCCCGAACGGAGTTCGGCCGCCACCAGCGGCGGCACCGTCGCGCGCAACCCGGTCGGCCTGTACACCGCCCACTACGACCCCACCAAAGCCTGGAAAGGCTGGATCACCGGCCAGAGCATGGCCCCCGATGGCACCATCAGCGCCGCCCCAGGCTGGCAGGGCAAAACCACCGCCGACCACCTCGACAGCCTGAGCGACGCCGGCAGCCGCACCATACTGACCTGGACCCAGGAAGGCCGCACCAGCCAGGGCGTTCCATTCCGGTGGGACGCGCTGAGCGCCGAGCAAAAGGCCCTGTTCAACCAGCGGGCCGACGGCACCACCGATGCCCTGGGCGAAAAACGCCTGAACTACCTGCGCGGCGACCGCAGCATGGAAGGCACAGGCTCACCGCCCCGCTATACGGACCAGCGGCCCTTGCGGCAGCGCCATTCGCGCCAGGGCGATACCGTCAACTCGCGCATCTGGTACACGGGCGCGCCGTCGGCCATGAGCGCCCTACCCGGCTACTGGGACTTCGTCAAAACGCACAAGGACCGCACCCCCATGCTCTATGTGGGCGGCAACGACGGCATGCTGCACGGCTTTTCCGCCGTGGATGGCACGGAAAAACTGGCCTATGTGCCCAAAGGCATCACCCACAACCTGGCCCGGCTGACCGAGCCGGCCTACGACGACAGGCACCGCTACTTTGTCGATGGCTCGCCCATGACCGGCGACATTCAGGACGGCAGCGACTGGAAGACCCTGCTGGTAGGCACCCTGGGCGCAGGCGGGCGGGGCTACTTTGTGCTGGATGTGACCAACCCGGCAAACTTCAGCGAGAGCAATGCGGCCTCTTTGGTGGTGATGGACAAGACTTATGAGCACAGCCGCCTCCCTGATGGCTGCGGCCATGAAGATGATGCCCACATAGGCCATATCTTTGCCGAGCCGGTGCTGGACGATGCCAACCCCCAGCAGACCTCGCAGATCGTCAAACTCAACAATGACCGCTGGGCCGTGGTCATGGGCAACGGCTACAACAGCCCCTCGGGAACGGCCGCGCTGCTGATCCAATACCTGGACGGCGCCAGGGAGCGACTGATGCTGCACACCAGTTGGGGCGCAGGTATGTGCACATTGCCTCATCAAGGCAACGGCCTTTCTGCTCCGCGACTGGTAGATATCAATGGCGATGGCCGGCCGGATGTGGCCTATGCCGGCGACCTCAAGGGCAACCTGTGGAAGTTCAACATCGCCAGCGCCACCCCCAACCTCTTTCCCGCATGGCACGTGGGCTTTCCCTCTTCGATGCCTGGCCGTGAAGAGCCCCTTTTCAGGCCCTCACAGGAGCGGGCCATCACGACCGCCCCGGTGGTGCGCGTCAATGGCCGCAAGGCAACCCTGCCCACGGGCCAGGGCCAAAGTCAAAGCGTGCCCGAAGGCATGATGATTGCCTTTGGCACCGGCCGCAACCTGACAGCCAGCGACCCCGACGATAGCACGCCCGGCGCCATCTACGCCGTGCTGGACCCCTCCCGCTACAAGGTGGAGGGCTCTCACGTACGGCCCTGCGCGGGAACTTCAGACACCAGCGATGGGTGCTACATGCCCCACGCTCTCCAGGCCGCCTTGTGGCCCAGGACTATCCGCGAAAGCGAACTGGCCACGCTGTCCGTGGACCGCCAATCCACCACCGAAGGCCAGCAAGCCAGCGCCGACCGCACCTTCTGGAAGGTCAGCGGTGACGGCGCCAACGTGGGCCTGCTGGAAAAGCCCGGCTGGCGCTTCGATCTGCCCGAAGCGGGCGAGCGCCTGCTCAAGCCCCTGGGCTTTTTTGACCACAGCAACATCCTGGCCATCCACAGCCAGATTCCTGCCAGAGTCCCCTCCAGCAGCACGGGCGCAGTGCAGGAAAGCTGCGCCATTCCGGTCGCAAACGAGCACCAGTTCCTGACCCTGCTCAACATCCTGGATGGCAAGCGCCCTTCGGTGCAGATCATGGACACCAACGGCGATGGCCTCTACAGCGCCGCCGACCAGGGCATGCACCGCATGAGCATCCCCCGAGGCACCCAGTCGCAGATCATCCGCAAGGACGACCGCATCGTGCTGCAAGGCGGCGATGGCGAGCAAAGCGTGCTGGCACGCATGCCCGAGCAGCCCGTGCGCCCGAGCTGGCGCCAGCTGCAGTAAGGCCGCGTCGGGGCTGTCTGGGTGCACGCACGCTCCAGCAAGGTCGGGATGGCTTGTCAGGCTGGCGGGGCTTTGAGCACGTTCTCAGCGGAAATGGGGACCGGGGCCGGACTCGGCCAGGCAGTCGCCGTGATTGCGCAGAGGGCACACCTTGAGTGACAGGCAGCCGCAGCCGATGCAGCCGTCGATCTGGTCGCGCAGCTGGGTCAGGCCCTGAATGCGCGCATCGAGCGCATCGCGCCAGCGTGCGGACAAGGCGCTCCAGTCGGCCTGCGTGGGCGTGCGGCCACTGGGCAGGCTGCGCAGCGCCTGGGCGATCTCGGCCAGCGGCACGCCCAGGCGCTGGGCCACCTTGATCACGGCCACGCGCCGCAGCACGGAACGCGCATAGCGGCGCTGGTTGCCCTGCGTGCGCAGGCTCTCGATCAGGCCCTGGCGCTCATAGAAATGCAGGGCCGAAACCGCGATGCCGCAGCGCCGTGCGACTTCGCCGACCGACAAAATGGCCGGTCCGTCATAGTCGGAGCTGAGACAGGAAGAAGAGGAAGAAGCAGAGGAAGAAGGGTTCATGGAAGGCAGAGCAGCAAGCCGGTGAAAAAGGCCAATAGGCGTGACCGCAGTAGGTGCAAACCCAACAGCATTTGACCTCAATCTTGGTTGAGGTTTCACACTGCAAAGCCTCGCCACAGCAACGGCACCTTCCCCGATTCAACGCATGCCATACGACACCCGTCCGACCCCCTTCGCCCAACCCGCCCTTGCGCCTGCGCCCCGGCTGCGCCATCTGCAGCCCGAGGGACTCTATGACGCCACGCCCAATGGCTATACCCATGTGGTCACGGTGGCATCGCCGGTGCAGTGGATTTTCGTCTCGGGCCAGGGCGGCGAGGACCAGAACGCCCATCTGCCCGACGACTTCGCAGCCCAGGCACGGCAGGCCCTGGCCAACCTGCAGCGCGCGCTGCAGGCGGCAGGCGCCGACATGGACTGCGTGGCCAAGCTCACGCTGCTCATCGTTGACCATTCGATCGAGCGCTTCAACGACTGGCAGGCCGCCGTGCGCCTGTACTGGGGCGAGGGCCACGTCAACGACAGCCGGCCACGCTTTCCGGCCTGCACGCTCATTCCCGTGCCCAAGCTGGCCCTGCCCGGCATGCTGATCGAGATCGATGCCGTCGCAGCCCTGCCGGACACACGCGCCACGGAGGCCTGAGATGAGCTCTGCCCGCCCGGCCAGCCACAGCGCCACGCCCCCTGCCGCCACGCCCGTGCTGCCCCATGGCACCTTGCTGCTCATGGCCACGGCCTGCGGCCTGTGCGCGGGGGCCAACTATTTCAACCAGCCGCTGCTGCACTCGATGGCCGTGGACCTGGGCATCAGCGAAGCGCGCGCTGCGCTGACGGTGACGCTGGCGCAGGTGTCCTACGCGCTGGGCCTGCTGCTGCTGGTGCCGCTGGGCGACATGCTGGAGCGCCGCCGCCTGGTGCTGGTGCTGATGCTGCTGGCCGCCCTGGGGCTGCTGGGCAGCGGCATGGCCAGCAGCTTCGGGCTGCTGGCGGCGGGCACGGTGATGACGGGGCTGTTCTCGGTCGCGGCGCAGGTGCTGGTGCCCATGGCGGCCAGCTTCGCAGCGCCCGGCGCCAGCGGGCGCGCCGTGGGGCTGGTCATGAGCGGCCTGCTGACCGGCATCCTGGCCGCCCGCAGCGTGGCAGGCGTGCTGTCGGAGCTGGGCGGCTGGAATGCCGTCTACTGGACCGGCGCGCTGGCCATGGCCGCCGTGGCGCTGGCGCTGCGCCGCGTGCTGCCGCAGGCGCCCCCGGCCCAGCGCATTGGCTATGGCGCGGTCATGCGTTCGCTGCTGACCCTGGTGCGCGAGCAGCCACGCCTGCGCAGCCGCGCGCTGATCGGCGGCCTGGGCTTTGCCACGGTCAGCGTGCTGTTCTCGACCATGGCGCTGCTGCTGGCAGGCCCGGCCTACGGCCTGGGCGATGCGCAGATCGGCCTGATCGGACTGGTCGGCGTGGCCGGGGCGCTCATGGCCAACATGGCAGGCCGCCTGGCCGACCGGGGCCTGGAGCAGCGCACCACGCTGGCCGGCGGCCTGCTGATGCTGCTGGGCTGGGGCGCGCTGTGGCTGGGCGCCAGCAGCCTGTGGTGGTTCCTGGCCGGGCTGCTCATCGTCGATGCCGCGCTGCAGGCACTGCACATCAGCAACCAGAATGTGATCTACGCGCTGGTGCCCTCGGCGCGCTCGCGCGTCAATGCGGTGTACATGACGGGCTACTTCATCGGCGCGTCGCTGGGCTCTGCCATCGGCTCGTATGCCTGGCTGCATTGGGGCTGGAGCGGCGCCAGTGCCGCTGGACTGGCGCTGGGCCTGGCCACGCTGGGCGTCATTGCCTGGGACCGGCGGCTGGCGCGCCAGGCACGGCAGGCAGCCGCCTGAACGCACCAGACGGCGGCATGGCGCAGACCAGCGCACCCGGAATGTGCAAAACAGCCGGCATCCGCCGTCCGAAGGCGCACCAAAACAAGGCATCGACGCACCAGACAGGCGCAGCAGCGCTGGCACGCTAAATGCATGAAGCAGGCTGTTGCAACCCACCTGCCCTGCGCCGCCCACGCCCGCCATGTCCGCCGCCGCGTTCACCACTACTGCCGCGCCCGCCAGCGCAGACTGGCAGGCCGCGCTGGAGTTGCGCTTTGCGCACCGCGCCGCACAGGGCTCGGTCCTGGCCCATGCCCGCCACAGCGGCCCGCTGCGCGTGCAAAAACCGCTGCACCCCGAGGGCCCGGACATCTGCCACGCGGTGCTGCTGCACCCGCCCGGCGGCGTGGCGGGCGGCGACCAGCTGCACATCGATATCAGCGTGGCGCCCGGCGCGCATGCGCTGCTGACCACGCCCGGCGCCACGCGCTGGTACAAGTCCCAGGGACGGCCGGCGGCGCAGCATGTGCGGCTGCAGGTGGCCGAAGGCGGCACGCTGGAATGGCTGCCGCAGGAAAACATGCTGTTCGCAGGCGCGGACGCCACCATGGCGCTGGAGCTGGATCTGGCGCCCGGCGCGCGCGCCATTGGCTGGGACGCCGTGGTGCTGGGCCGCTATGGCGCCGGCGAGCAGTGGCAAGGCGATGGCCCCCAGGGTGCGGCACGCCTGCGCCTGGACAACCGGCTGCTGCACGCCGGCCTGCCGCTGTGGCTGGAGCAGGGCGAGCTGCATTCCACCGATTTGCTGCTGTCCAGCCCCGTGGCCTGGGCAGGTTTTCCGATACAGGCCAGCCTCTGGGCCGTGGCCTGCGGCCATGGCGATGCGCTGGAGACACTGAACGAACAACTGGCCGCCGCCCTGCCCTGGAGCGATGAAGTGCGCGCTGGCGCCAGCGTGCTGGCAGGCCAGGGCGGCGCGCCGTCCGTGCTGCTGCTGCGCGTGCTGGCCCGGCGCATGCAGGCCGCGCGCGCCGTGCTGCACGAGGGCTGGCGCCTGCTGCGCCCCGCCCTGCTCGGCCTTCCCGCCCGCCCGCCCCGGCTGTGGGCTACCTGATCAATGGAGTCTGACCAATGGAACTCACACCCCGTGAAAAAGACAAGCTGCTGCTGTTCACCGCTGCCCTGGTGGCCGAGCGGCGCAAGGCACGCGGCCTCAAGCTCAACTACCCCGAAGCCGTGGCACTGATCAGCGCAGCCGTGCTGGAGTGGGCGCGCGACGGCAAGACCGTGGCCGAGCTGATGCACCTGGGCACCACGGTGCTGACGCGCGCCGATGTGATGGATGGCATCCCTGAAATGATCCCCGACATCCAGGTAGAAGCCACGTTCCCTGACGGCACCAAGCTCGTGACCGTCCACCACCCGATCATTTGAGGAGATCCGCCATGTTCAGCCCCCGCCTTGTGCTCGCCCCCGCCCTGCTGGCCGCAGCCACCGCCGCCAGCGCCCATACCGGGGCTGGCGCCCATCTGCATGCCGGCGACGGCGCCATGCAGGCCCTGATGGCCGGCCTGTCCCATCCCATCGCCGGGCTGGACCACCTGCTGGCCATGCTGGCCCTGGGCCTGTGGTGCGGTCTCGTGCTGCAGCGCCAGTGGCTGCCGCCCGTGGCCTTCGCCGCCTGCATGGCGCTGGGCCTGGGGCTGACGCAGACGCCGCTGGAGATGCCCGCCGTCGAGCCCATGGTGGCCGCCTCGCTGCTGGTCTTCGGCCTGCTGCTGGTGGCCATGCGGCGCCTGCCTGTGGCCCTGGCCATGGTGCTGGCCGGCGCCTTTGCGCTGTTCCACGGCTATGCCCATGGCGAGGTCTTCCCCCATGCGCTGCCTGCCGCCGTGTTCTGGGCCTACCTGGCAGGCATGGTGGCCACCACGCTGGTGCTGCATGCGCTGGGCGTGGGCTTTGGCCGCGCCCTGCGCGGCGCAGGCGTGGCCTCCTGGGCTGCGCGCCTGGCAGGCGTTGCGGCCATGGGCTACGGCGCCATGGCGCTGGCGGGCTGATCCGGGAGCCGCACATGAACGACTCCCTCCCGACAGGGCGCATCATTCCCGGCGAACTGCTGGCAGAGCCCGGCGAGATTGTCCTCAACGCAGGCCGCCCCACGCAGGCGCTGACGGTGACCAACACCGGCGACCGGCCCGTGCAGGTCGGGTCGCACTTTCATTTCTTCGAGGTCAATGAGGCGCTGGTCTTCGACCGCGCGGCAGCGCGCGGCTGGCGGCTGAACATCGCCGCCGGCACGGCCGTGCGCTTCGAGCCCGGCCAGGAGCGCACGGTGGAGCTGGTGGAAATTGCCGGCGACCGGATCATTTTCGGCTTCAACGCCCGCATCATGGGCCCGCTCTGAAGGACAGCAATATGGCAAGCATCACGCGCCAGGCTTATGCCGAGATGTTCGGCCCCACCGTGGGCGACCGCCTGCGGCTGGCCGACACGGCCCTGGTCATCGAGATCGAGAAGGACCACACGGTCTATGGCGAAGAGGTCAAGTTCGGCGGCGGCAAGGTCATCCGCGACGGCATGGGCCAGAGCCAGCGCATGGCCGCCGACTGCGCCGATACCGTCATCACCAATGCCGTCATCATTGACCACTGGGGCATCGTCAAGGCCGATATCGCCATCAAGAACGGCCTGATCGCAGGCATCGGCAAGGCGGGCAACCCCGACATGCAGCCGGGCGTGAACATCGTCATCGGCCCCGGCACGGAAATCATCGCGGGCGAGGGGCTCATCGTCACGGCCGGCGGCATCGATACCCACATCCACTTCATCTGCCCGCAGCAGATTGAGGAAGCGCTGACCAGCGGCGTGACCACCATGATCGGCGGCGGCACGGGCCCGGCCACGGGCACCTTTGCCACCACGGTCACGCCAGGCCCCTGGCACATGGAGCGCATGCTGCAGGCGGTGGACGGCTACCCGATGAACATCGGCCTGCTGGGCAAGGGCAACGCCAGCCAGCCCGCGCCGCTGCGCGAGCAGATTGCGGCCGGCGCCATCGGCCTGAAGCTGCACGAGGACTGGGGCTCGACACCGGCGGCCATCGACTGCTGCCTGGGCGTGGCCGACGAGACCGACACCCAGGTCGCCATCCACACCGACACGCTCAACGAGGGCGGCTTCGTCGAGGCCACGGTCGCTGCCTTCAAGGGCCGCACCATCCACACCTACCATACCGAAGGCGCGGGCGGCGGCCATGCGCCCGACATCATCAAGGTCTGCGGCGAGGCCAATGTGCTGCCCTCGTCCACCAACCCCACGCGCCCCTATACGGTGAACACGCTGGACGAGCATCTGGACATGCTCATGGTCTGCCACCATCTGGACGCCTCCATCGCCGAGGACATCGCCTTCGCAGAAAGCCGCATCCGCCGCGAGACCATCGCCGCCGAGGACATCCTGCACGACCTGGGCGCCTTCTCCATGATCTCCAGCGACAGCCAGGCCATGGGCCGCGTCGGCGAGGTCGTGCTGCGCACCTGGCAGACCGCGCACAAGATGAAGGTGCAGCGCGGCAGCCTGCAGGGCGACAACGCGCGCCATGACAACCAGCGCGTCAAGCGCTATGTGGCCAAGTACACCATCAACCCCGCGCGCACCCACGGCATCGCCCATGTCGTGGGCTCGGTGGAGGTGGGCAAGCTGGCCGACCTGGTGCTGTGGCGGCCCGCGTTCTTCGGCGTCAAGCCCAGCCTCATCCTCAAGGGCGGCAGCATCGCCAGCGCGGCCATGGGCGATCCCAACGCCAGCATTCCCACGCCCCAGCCCGTGCACTACCGGCCCATGTTCGCAGGCCAGGGCAGCGGCGTTGCGCCCGCCAGCCTCACCTTTGTCTCCCAGGCCGCGCAGCAGGCCGATGTGGCCGGCCGCTACGGTCTGCGCAAGCGCACCGTGGCGGTGGAAAACTGCCGCAGCGTGAGCAAGCGCGACATGGTGCACAACGACTGGCAGCCCGACATCAGCGTCGATCCCGAGACCTACCAGGTCGTGGCCGACGGCCAGTTGCTGACCTGCGAGCCCGCCACCGAGCTGCCGATGGCACAGCGGTATTTTCTGTTTTGATCAACATGCTCACCGTCAACAAACACATGCCCCAGGGCGGCGGCCTGGCTGCCGTGCTGGTCAGGCGCGCCGCCACGCTGGAACTGGACTGGGACATGCGCCAGAAAAGCCGCTTCGCGGCGCAGGACTCCACCGGGCGCGATCTGGCCGTGGTGCTGGCGCGCGGCACCGTGCTGCGCGGCGGCGATGTGCTGGTGGCCGAGGATGGCAGCCTCGTCGCCGTGCGCGCGGCCGCACAGGCCGTGCTGCGCGTGACGGCGGACACGCCGCTGGGCCTGCTGCGCGCGGCCTACCATCTGGGCAACCGGCATATCCCGGTCGAGGTCACGCCCGGCCACCTGCATCTGGAAAACGATCCCGTGCTGCATGACATGCTGCTGCGCCTGGGCGCCCGGGTGGAGCTGGTCGATGCGCCCTTCGAGCCCGAAGCCGGCGCCTATGGCGGCGGCCACCGCCACGGCCATGACGCCAGCTTTGCCGAGGACCAGGCACTGGCGCAGAGCGTCTATGCGCTGCATGACCATGGACATGGACATGGGCATGCCCATCCGCACGACCACAGCCATGGTCACGAACACGGGCATGGTCACGAGCACGGGCATGGGCACGGCCATGCACACGGCCACAGCCACGATCACTCCGGCTGCTGCGGCCACAGCCACGACCACCCGCATGGCTGAACTGTCGGTACAGGGCCTGTGCGCCCTGCTGCATCTGGCCTCGCCCCAGCTGCCCGTGGGCGGCTTCAGCTACTCGCAGGGGCTGGAGGCAGCCATCGAGCATGGACTGGTCACGGATGCAGGCACGGCGCAGGCCTGGATCGGCGATGCGCTGGTGCAGGGCTTCGCGCGCTGCGAGGCGCCGCTGTGGCGGCTGCTGCGCCGCGCATGGCAGGCGGACGACGGGGCAGCCATCGCGCACTGGAACCAGTGGTTCATTGCCAGCCGCGACAACCGCGAGGCACGTGCCGAGACGCTGCAGATGGGCTGGTCGCTGCACAGCCTGCTGCAATCCGTGCAGTGGGGGGGCGAGGCTTTCGCGCCCCGACTGCAGCGGCTGCACGCGCTGATCGGCAGCCCTTCGGGACTGGCCTATCCCACGGCCTTCGCCTGCGCCTGCGCAGCCACGCAGGCCGGCGAGGACCATGGCCTGCTGGCCTATGGCTTTGCCTGGCTGGAAAATCAGGTGGCCGCCGCCATCAAGGCCGTTCCGCTGGGGCAGGTGGCCGGGCAGCGGCTGCTGCTGGCCCTGCATCCGCAGCTGCAATCCATGCTGCAGCAGGCCGCGCAGCGCGCCGACGCCACACCGCCCCGCCTGGACACCATGGCGCCCCAGTGGAGCCTGCTGCAGGCACGCCACGAGCACCAGTACTCCCGGCTTTTCCGCTCCTGATTCCCTATGGATTGCACACCATGAACACCCGCACCAAGAAACTCCCCCCGCTGCGCGTCGGCATCGGCGGCCCCGTCGGCTCCGGCAAGACCACGCTGCTGGAGATGCTGTGCAAGGCCATGCGCGCGCACTACGACCTGGTGGTCATCACCAACGACATCTACACCAAGGAAGACCAGCGCCTGCTGACGGTGGCCGAGGCCCTGCCGCCCGAGCGCATCATGGGCGTGGAAACCGGCGGCTGCCCGCACACGGCCATCCGCGAAGATGCCTCGATCAATCTGGAGGCGGTGGACCGCATGCTGCGCCAGTTCCCCGAGGCGGACATCGTCTTCATCGAAAGCGGCGGCGACAATCTGGCCGCCACCTTCAGCCCCGAGCTGTCGGACCTGACCATTTATGTGATCGATGTGGCCGGCGGCGAAAAAATCCCCCGCAAGGGCGGCCCCGGCATCACCAAGAGCGACCTGCTCGTGGTCAACAAGACCGATCTGGCGCCTTACGTGGGCGCCGATCTGGACATCATGCGGGCAGACACCCTGCGCATGCGCGGCGCCAAGCCCTTTGTGATGGGCAGCGTCAAGAGCGGACTGGGCCTTCGCCAGGTCATCGACTTCATCACCAGCCGAGGGCTGCTGTCGCCCATGCCGGCGCAGGACTGAGAACCGCTAACACAACCCTTGATACATCGTTGCTTCGCCTTGTCGTACCGTTTGTACTGCCTGCGGCTTCGCGCCTCGTCTCAACCGCAAATCTTCGATTTGCTGGGTCGTGTGAGCGGTTCTGAGTCCGGCATGTTCCCCAGGGGCCCGCTTGTGTGCGGCCCCTGGGGGCTGGCTCAGGCCAGCAGCGCGTTGACGCGCTTGACGTAGGCGGCCGGGTCCTCGGGCATGCCGCCCTCGGCCAGCACGGCCTGGTCGAACAGGATGCTGGCCAGGTCATGGAAGTGGACCGAGCCATCGAGCTTCTTGACCAGCGGATGCTCGGGGTTGACTTCGAGCACGGGCTTGGACTCGGGGGCCTTCTGGCCGGCCTGGCGGAGCATGCGCGCCAGCTGCAGGCTCATGCCGCCGTCCTGCACCACGAGGCAGGCGGGAGAGTCCACCAGGCGCGTGGTCACGCGCACGTCCTCGGCCTTGTCTTTGAGCGCTTCCTTGAGCTGGGCCAGCAGCGGCTTGAAGGCTTCGGCGGCCTCTTCGGCGGCCTTCTTTTCCTCTTCGTCCTGCAGCTTGCCCAGGTCCACGGCGCCCTTGGCCACGGACTGCAGCGGCGTGCCGTCGAATTCGTTGAGATAGCTCAGGGCCCACTCATCGACGCGGTCGGCCATCAGCAGCACCTCGATGCCCTTCTTGCGGAAGACTTCCAGCTGCGGGCTGCTCTTGGCGGCGGCCAGCGTGTCGGCGGTGATGTAGTAGATGGCGTCCTGGCCTTCCTTCATGCGCGCCTTGTAGTCGGCCAGCGACACCGCCACCTGGTCGCTGCTGGTCGAGGCAAAGCGCAGCAGCTTGGCAATGCGCTCCTTGTTGGCGAAGTCCTCGCCCAGGCCTTCCTTGAGCACGGCGCCGAACTCGGCGTAGAACTGGCTGTACTTGCCTTCCTTGGCCTTGTCCTCTTCGCTGACCACGTCGGTCACGCCGTCGGCGCCTTCACCGGCATCGTGGCGGTCGTGCTTGGCCAGGTCCTCCAGCATGGACAGCACGCGCTTGGCCGAGCCGTCGCGGATCAGGCGCACGTCGCGGCTTTCCTGCAGCAGCTCGCGGCTGACGTTCAGCGGCAGGTCGGCCGAGTCGATCACGCCCTTGACGAAGCGCAGGTAGCCGGGCATCAGCGCCTCGGCGTCGTCCATGATGAAGACGCGCTTGACGTAGAGCTTGACGCCGGCCTTCTTGTCGCGGTGGTAAAGGTCAACGGGCGCCTTGGCCGGGATGTACAGCAGCTGCGTGTACTCGGTGTTGCCTTCGACGCGGTTGTGGCTCCAGGTCAGCGGGTTCTCGAAGTCATGGCTGATGGCCTTGTAGAAGTCCTGGTACTGCTCGGCCGTGATGTCCTTCTTGGCACGCGTCCACAGCGCGCTGGCCTTGTTGACGGTTTCCCACTCGCCGGTCTTGGCCATGGCGCCGGGCTGGTCGTTCTCGCCGTCCTTCCATTCCTCTTTTTCCATGAGGATGGGCAGGCTGATGTGGTCGGAGTACTTGCCGATGACCTGCTTGAGCTTCCAGCCATTGAGGAATTCCTCGGCATCGGGGCGCAGGTGCAGCGTGATGCGGGTGCCGCGCTGGGCGCACTCGATGCGCTCGACCTCGAACTCGCCCGTGCCGCCGCTGATCCAGCGCACGCCCTCGGAGGCCGGCAGGCCGGCACGGCGGGTCTCCACGGTGATCTTGTCGGCCACGATGTAGCCCGAGTAAAAGCCCACGCCGAACTGGCCGATCAGCTGGGAGTCGGCCTTCTGGTCGCCCGACAGCTTGTCCATGAAGGCCTTGGTGCCGCTCTTGGCGATGGTGCCCAGGTTCTCGATCGCCTCCTGCTCGCTCATGCCGATGCCGGTGTCGGCAATGGTCAGCGTCTTGGCCTCGGCGTCGAAGGACACGCGCACTTCCAGATTGGGCTGGTCCTCGTAGAGCGCGGCGTTGTTCAGCGCCTCGAAGCGCAGCTTGTCGCAGGCGTCCGATGCGTTGGAGATCAGCTCGCGCACAAAGATCTCGGGGTTGGAGTACAGCGAATGCGTGACCAGGTGCAGCAGTTGCGCGACTTCAGCCTGGAAGGAATGGGTTTGCTTGCTCATGCAGACGATGGTCCTATGGGGGTTCACAAGGGGTTAACGACAAAAAATCAGCCCCTATCTCGGGGCGGCCCGGACATTATCAAGACCCCGCACGCCACGGAGGTGCCCTGCAATTGTTGCGAAGCAGCAACGGGCGCATGGCCCCGCTCTCTGCAAACCGTCAACTTTACGAAACAGAAACCAAACGCTATTGATTCGCAACAACAATCCGCCTGCTTACAATTGGAGCGAATATGAGCAAATTCCAACAAATTCTCCCTCCCGCGAACCTGAGCCAGCTGGCGCTGGCCACCGGACTGTGCCTCGCAGGCGGCGCAGCATTCGCACAGACTTCGGCCACCCTGGGCACCGTGAACGTGACCTCCTCGACCGAGGCTCCTGTCAAGACGGACAACGCATCCTCGGCCAAGTTCACGGCCCCGCTGCTGGACACGCCCAAGACCGTGCAGGTCATCAACGAGGAAATCATCAAGCAGACCGGCGCCACCAGCCTGCAGGAAGCGCTTCGCTCCACCCCCGGCATCACCTTCGGCAACAGCGAAGGCGGCAACCCCTCCGGTGACCAGCCCTTCATCCGTGGCATGGATGCCCAGGCAAGCACCTTCGTGGACGGCATGCGCGACATCGCCGCCGGCACCCGCGAAGTCTTCAACCTGGAGGCCGTGGAAGTCATCAAGGGCGCGGACTCGGCCTACGCAGGCCGTGGCGGCGCGGGTGGCTCCATCAACCTGGTGACCAAGAAGGCCAAGAACGAGAACTTCATCAGCGGCGATGTGGGCCTGGGCACCGACAGCTACCGGCGCGCCACCATCGACGCCAACCGCGTGCTGGGCGAAGGCGTGGGCCTGCGCCTGAACGCCATGGTGCACGACGCAGACGTGCCCGGCCGCAATGGTCCCGAGGCCAAGCGCTGGGGCATCGCCCCCACCGTGACCTTCGGCATGGGCACGCCCACCGAAGTCTCCCTGTCGTGGCAGCACCTGCAGACCAACAACGTGCCCGATGGCGGCGTTCCCTACCTGTACAGCAACGCGGCTGCCGCCAGCCTGCGCGGCGGCAGCGTGGTGCGCCCCACCTACGGCAGCAGCCGCGACAACTGGTACGGCCTGACCAGCCGCGACTACGAAAAGGAAAAGAGCGACCTGTTCACCGCCACGGTGGAGCACAAGTTCACCGATACCCAGAAATTCCGCAACAGCCTGCGCTACAGCAAGTCCGAGCAGGACTACCTGTGGACCCAGCCCGACGACAGCAAGGGCAATGTGGTCAACGGCTATGTCTGGCGCCGTGGCAATGCGCGCCTCTCGGACATCAAGACACTGCAGAACCTGTCGGAATTCACGGGCAAGGCGCAGACCGGCAGCGTGGGCCACAGCTACGCCTTCGGCCTGGAGCTGTCCAAGGAAAAGTCCGAATCGCGCACCGCCGCCGTGCAGTCCACGAACACCACCTGCGCGGCTGCCAGCCTCTGGTGCGCCTCGCTGAACAACCCCGACAGCAGCCCGCTGTGGAATGTGCCGGTGACGCTGGGCGACCCCAGCCGCAACAAGATCGACACCTTCGCGCTGTACGGCTTCGACACGCTCAAGTTCAACGACCAGTGGCTGCTCAACGCCGGCCTGCGCCTGGACCACTACAAGATCAGCTCCGCAGGCCCGGCCGCGCGCACCACGCCGGCCTATGACCTGAGCCGCTCGGACACGCTGCTCAACTACCAGCTGGGCCTGGTCTACAAGCCGGCCGCCAACGGCAGCATTTACGCCAGCGCGGGCACCTCCTCGCGCCCCGGCGGCTCCATGCTGGGCAACGGCAACGAAGACCTGGGCATCTCCACCGACCAGCTGGCCAACCTGGCGCCCGAGAAGACCCGTTCGCTCGAACTGGGCACCAAGTGGGATCTGATGGACAAGCGCCTGGCGCTGACGGCGGCGCTGTTCCGCAACGACGTGACCAATGCGCGCATCACCGAGAACGGCCTGACCTACATGGGCGGCAACAAGGTGGTCAACGGCGTGGAGCTGGGCTTCTCGGGCAGCGTGCTGCCGGGCCTGAGCGTCTTTGGCGGCTACACCTACATGGACAGCGAGCAAAAGAACATGGGCGCGGGCAACGTGGTCAACGGCCAGCCCTTCCCCAACACGCCCAAGCACAGCTTCAGCCTGTGGACCAGCTACAAGCCCATGGCCAAGCTGACCATCGGCCTGGGTATCTACGCCCAAAGCAGCGTGAACCAGGGCTACATCCTGTCCACCGCCAATGGCGGCGGCATCGTCACCAAGGGTGCCAGCGGCTATGCACGCTATGACGCCATGCTGGCCTACCAGTTCAACCGCAACCTGACCCTGCAGCTGAACCTGTACAACCTGGGCGACAAGGTCTACTACAGCGGCGTGCGCTCGCCCCACTACGCGACCATGGCCGCAGGCCGTTCCGCCGTGGCTTCGCTCAAGTGGACGTACTGACCGCGCAAAAAAGCCGCGCGGCTGCTTGATGCCGCGCAGCCTTGCTGCAAAGCCCCGCATGCACACCCTGCCTGCGGGGTTTTTACATTGCACACTGGGATGTCACGACCGAAAGATATGACGCCATGATGCTTCGCATACCCGCCCTGCTCAGCCCCGACGAAGTACGCCAGTGCCGCCAGGCGCTGGAGCAGGCCTCCTGGCAGGATGGCCGCGCCACGGCAGGCCCCCTGGCCGCCCAGGTCAAGGCCAACCTGCAGCTGCCGCTGGACAGCCAGACAGGCCAGGCCATCGGCGACCTCATCCTCGACCGGCTGGGCGCCAGTGCACTGTTCATGTCGGCGGCCCTGCCGCTGAAGGTGCTGCCGCCGCGCTTCAACCGCTACGAAGGCGGCGGCACCTATGGCAACCACATCGACAACGCCATCTTCACCATCCCCGGCACGGCCATCAAGGTGCGCAGCGACATCTCCACCACCGTGTTCTTCAGCGATCCCGAGGAATACGAGGGCGGCGAGCTGGTCGTGGAAGACACTTTCGGCCACCAGAGCGTGAAGCTGCCTGCAGGCGATGCCATCGTCTACCCTGGCACCAGCCTGCACCGGGTCAACCCCGTCACGCGCGGCACGCGCTACGCCAGCTTCTTCTGGACCCACAGCCTGGTGGCCTCGGACGAGAAGCGCCGCATCCTGTTCGACCTGGACCAGCAGATCCAGCAGCTGTCCGTGCGCCACCCGGGCGACCCCAGCCTGTCGGCGCTGTCCGGCACCTACCACAACCTGCTGAGGATGTGGTCGCAGGCCTGAGAGCCTGCGACAAGGCCGTCAGAACTGCTCGTGCGCGCCCAGATAGCGCCACTGGCCCGCAGGCAGGTTGCCCAGGGTCACGCGGCCGATGCGGATGCGCTTGAGGCCCACGACGCGCAGGCCCACCAGTTCGCACATGCGGCGGATCTGGCGCTTCTTGCCCTCGGTCAGCACAAAGCGCAGCTGCTCGGGGTTTTGCCAGTCCACCTGGGCGGGCTTGAGCGCCTCGCCATCCAGCGACAGGCCATGGCGCAGGCGCGCCAGCTGCTCGGCCGGGAACACGGACTGCACATCGATGTCGCGGTCGCCATAGGTCACGCGCACCAGGTACTCCTTGTCCATCTCGGAGTCTTCGCCAATGATCTGGCGCGCCACACGCCCGTCCTGGGTCATGACCAGCAGGCCCACGGAGTCGATGTCCAGGCGGCCGCAGGGCGCCAGGCCCTTGAGCTGCGAGAAATTGAAACGCGTGCGGCTGGTGTCCTGGTTCCAGTGGTTCTGCGGCGTGATCAGGACCACGGCAGGCTCATGGCCATCCTCGGCCTGGCCGCTGACATAGCCCATGGGCTTGTGCAGCAGGATGGTGACCTGCTGGTCCTGGCGCTCGCGCGCCTCGCGCTCGACGGTGATGCGGTCGGAGGCCACCACGTTCTGGCCCATGACGGCGACCTCGCCGTTGACGCGCACCCAGCCTTTTTCCACCCATTCATCGGCCTCGCGGCGCGAGCACAGGCCCATGTCAGCCAGGCGCTTGTTGATGCGCACGGCGCCGGGCACCTGCTCCTGCACGGGCGCAGGCGCACGCTTGACGGGGATTTCACGGCTGGCGCCATCGGCCGGCCGATAGGTGCGGATGCCGCTGAGCGGGCGGTAGGCGGGCTCGGCCTGGGCCGGCGCATCGCGGCGCGGACCACGGGCGTCATCGCGGCGCGGGCCGCGCGCGTCATCACGGCGGGGCCCCCGCGCATCATCACGAAAACGCTCGCGGGGTCCGTCCATACGGGGGCCGCCCTCGCGGGGGCCGCCCTCGCGGGGGCCGCCCATGCGGGGGCCGCCACGCTGGCCATCGCGCATGCGCTCGTCGCGCGGCCCCTGGGGCCGGTCGCTGCGCTCGTCCTGGCGCGGCGCGCGCGGGGGACGGGCATCGCGGGTATCACGCTGCTCGCGCGGGGCCCGGCCATCGGCACCGCCCTGCTCGCGCCAGTCGCCACGCGGACGGGAACGGTCCAGATCCTCGGCACGGCCAAAGCCGCCCGCACGCGGACGCGCATCCCGCTCGCCCGAGCGGGGTCCGTCCATACGGGGGCCGTCCATACGGGGGCCGCCCATGCGTGGGCCGCCCGTGCGGGGGGAAGCATCGCGCCGGTCGGAGCGCTCGTAACGTTCATTGCGGTCGCCGCGTTCGTTGCGGTCGCCGCGATCATTGCGGCCGCCGCGTTCGCTGCGCTCATTGCGGTCGCTGCGCGCACCGCGTGCGCCTGCGGGCTTGCCCGCGCCACCGGCGGGGCGGCGCGCGTCGGCGGCAGGTTGCGCCTGGGGTTTGGCAGGACGGCGCAGCACAGGGCGCGCAGAGGGCGCCGCCGCCTCGTCGGCGCCGGGCCGGGGCGGTTGGGGGGGAGTAGGGGATGACATTTGGCCGCCATTGTCGCGCGCCACGGCCCGAAACGGCGCCGCCATGTGCGCAATACGGGCATTGCGCTCGGCTATCGGGAAGCACGTGGAGCCAGGCCCATGCGCTCAGGCCACCCTGCGCTGCGCCGAGAAGCTGCCGCTGCGCAGCGCCTCCAGATCGAGCACGCGAAGCCCTCCGTACTCGACGATGATGGCGTTTTCGCGCTGCAGCACGGCCAGGGCCTCGTTGACGCGCTGGCGCGACAGCCCCACGAGGTAGGCCAGCTCCTGCTGGGTGATGCGCAGCACATCGCCCACGCCGGGGTACAGCAGCGGATGGAACAGCGCCGCCAGGCTGCGTGCCACGCGCAGATCGGGGTTGGTCATGCGGTCGATTTCGCGGGCCGCAATGAACTGGCCCAGCCGCTCGTTGAGCTGGCTCATCACGAAGCGGTTGAAGCCGAGGGAGTGGTCCAGCAGCCAGTGGAAAGTGTCGATGGGCAGGCCGCCGACCACGCTCTTGCGGATGGCCTGGACGTTGTAGCGGTAGGGCTCGCGCTTGACGGCCGTGCCTTCGCCGAACCAGCCCCCCGGCGGCAGGCCGGCCAGCGTCATGCTGGCGCCGTCGGCGCCATCGGTGTTCATCTTGAGCAGCCCCTCGACCACGCCGAACCAGTAGGTGGGCGCGCGGCCCGTGCGGCAGACATAGTCGCCGGGCTGGGCATCGCCGACGACCAGCATCCTGACGGCCCGCTCGCGTTCGGCGGGCTGCAGCACGCCCAGCCAGGGGATGCCCGCCAGTTCCTCGGGACGCGGAACGCGGCGGCGCTGGTGCAGTGACAGGTCCTGGCTCATGGGCGCCTGCCGGTCTGCGCGTGCCGCAGGGCGGCAGGCACTTTCAGGGCGGCACGGCGGTCCGCGAGTGGTTTCCTAGAGAGCGACGGCTTTGCTGCCATGCCAACCCCGTGAGCAATGGTGAACACGCTACAAGCATTGCCTGAGCGCAGCGAAACGCGTAAGCGGGATTTCCACGATCCGGGCATTTGCAGCGCGAGCAGCACGCCTGCGGCGGTGCAAGCCCGGATGCGGCCTGTGCGACCGTTTTGGCACCATTTGCGACGGAGCGTTTTCCCGATGATGGCTTTCCCCGAAATTGTCGTCAAACAGACACCTCGGCGTCAAAGTACCGCCTAGGATGACTGTCAATCCGGTTCGCAGCGACAGGCCAGTACGATGGCCTGCACCCCTTCGGCGAGCCTCCAACGAACTCCCAAGGACATGGAATGACGACCACGTTCCCGCACTTGCTGCTCAAGCATGCCGCCGAGCGCCCCCAGGCGCCGGCGCTGCGCGAGAAGGAATACGGCATCTGGCAGACCTGGAGCTGGAGCGATGCTGCCCGAACCGTGCGCCACATGGCCTGCGGCCTGGCGGCACTGGGGCTGGCGCGCGGCCAGAACCTGGCCTTCATCAGCGACAACCGGCCCCATGTTTACATGGGCTTCATCGCCGTGCAGGCGCTGGGCGCGGTGCCGATTCCGCTGTACCAGGACGCCGTGGCCGCCGAGATGCGCTTCGTCATCGAGGATGCCGAAATCGACTTCGCCTTCGCCGAGAACCAGGAGCAGGTGGACAAGCTGCTGGAGGTGCGAGAAAGCGTGCCCGGCATACGCCACATCATCTATGACGACCCGCGCGGCATGCGCCACTATGACCAGCCGGGCCTGATCAGCACCGAGGCCCTGCTGAAGAAGGGCCAGCAGTGGGACGAGGCCCATCCGGGCGCCTGGGACGCCATGCTGGCGGCACTGTCGCCCGACGATGTCTCGGTCATTCTCTACACCTCGGGCACGACGGGCAAGCCCAAGGGCGTGTGCCAGACGCACCGTAGCTTCGGAGAGTCGGCGCGCGGCGGCGCGGGCGTGGACCGGCTGGGTCCCAGCGACAATGTGATCTGCTATCTGCCGCCCGCCTGGGTGGGCGACCATCTGTTCTCGTTCGCCCAGTGGCTGGTGGCCGGCTTCACCATCAATTGCCCCGAATCGGCATCGACTGTGTCCATCGATCTGCGCGAGATCGGGCCCAGCTACTACTTCGCGCCACCGCGCATCTTCGAGGGCATGCTGACTTCGGTCTCCATCCGCATGGAAGATGCCTCGCCGCTCAAGCAATGGATGTACGAGCGCGCCATGGCCGTGGCCCGCCGCGTGGGCTCGGACATCCTCGACGGCAAGCAGGTGGGCGCGCTGGACCGCCTGAAGTACGCGCTGGGCGACCTGTGCATCTACGGGCCGCTGCGCAACGCCATGGGGCTGTCGCGCATCCGTGTGGCCTACACGGCAGGCGCCGCTATCGGGCCCGAGCTGTTTCGCTTCTTCCGCTCCATCGGCATCAACCTCAAGCAGCTCTATGGCCAGACCGAGACCTGCGCCTATGTCTGCCTGCAGCGCGACGGCCAGGTGGATCTGAGCAGCGTGGGCCAGGCAGCGCCCGGCATCGCGCTGAAGATCGCCGACAACGGCGAGGTGCTGCTCAAGGGCGTGTCCGTGCTCAAGGAGTACTACAAGCGGCCCGACGCCACCGCCGAGGTGGTGGATGCCGACGGCTGGTTCCACACGGGCGATGCAGGGCTGATCGACGCCGGCGGCCAGCTGCGCATCATCGACCGCGCCAAGGACGTGGGCAAGACCGCGCGCGGCGCCATGTTCGCGCCCAACTACATCGAGAACAAGCTCAAGTTCTTCCCCCAGATCAAGGAGGCCGTGTGCTTCGGCCATGGCCGCGAGCAGGTCTGCGCCTTCATCAACATCGACTACGAGGCCGTGGGCAACTGGGCCGAGCGCCAGGGCCTGCCCTATGGCGGCTATGTGGACCTGGCCTCCAAGGCCAAGGTGCTGGAGATGGTGGCCGACTGCGTGGCGCAGGTCAACGCCGACCTGGCCGCCGAAGCCGGCATGGCCGATACCCAGGTGGCGCGCTTCCTGGTGCTGCACAAGGAGCTGGACCCCGATGACGACGAGCTGACCCGCACCCGCAAGGTGCGCCGTGGCTTCATTGCCGACAAGTACGGCGTGCTGGTCGAGGCCCTGTACACGGGCAAGCGCGAGCAATTCATCGAGACCCAGGTCAAGTTCGAGGACGGGCGCACGGGCAGCGTCAGCGCCACGCTGGCCATCATCGATGCCAAGACCCATCCCGCCAACGCCTGACCGGAGCCGCTGACATGAACCATAAAAAGATTGGCGATGTCATCCTCGACATCAAGAACATCAGTCTGCGCTTCGGCGGCGTGAAGGCGCTCACGGACATCTCGTTCAATGTGCGCGAGCATGAAATCCGCTCCATCATCGGTCCCAACGGCGCGGGCAAGAGCTCCATGCTCAACTGCATCAATGGCGTGTACACGCCGTCCGAGGGTTCAATCACCTTCCGTGGCCAGACCTTCGGGCACATGAACAGCCGCCAGGTGGCCGAGATGGGCGTGGCGCGCACCTTCCAGAACCTGGCGCTGTTCAAGGGCATGAGCGTGATCGACAACATCATGTCGGGACGCAACCTCAAGATCAAAAGCAACATCCTGCTGCAGGCGCTGCGCATCGGCCCGGCCCAGCGCGAGGAGATCCGCCACCGCGAGTTCGTCGAGCACATCATCGACTTCCTGGAGATCCAGGCCTACCGCAAAACTCCCGTGGGCCAGCTGCCCTACGGCCTGCAAAAGCGCGTGGACCTGGGCCGCGCACTGGCCATGGAGCCGCAGGTGCTGCTGCTGGACGAGCCTATGGCGGGCATGAACGTCGAGGAAAAGCAGGACATGTGCCGCTTCATCCTGGACGTCAACGATGAGTTCGGCACCACCATCGTGCTGATCGAGCATGACATGGGCGTGGTCATGGACATCAGCGACCGCGTCGTGGTGCTGGACTACGGCAAGAAGATCGGCGACGGAGCGCCCGACGAGGTGCGCAACAACGAAGATGTGATCCGCGCTTACCTTGGCACCAGCCATTGAGGGGACTGACATGGGATTTTTTCTGGAAACCTTGTTCGGCGGCCTCATGGTGGGCACGCTGTACGCGCTGATTGCCATCGGCTTCGTGCTGATCTTCAAGGCCTCGGGCGTGTTCAATTTCGCCCAGGGCGCGATGGTGCTGTTCTCGGCCCTGGCCATGGCCCGCTTTTCCGAATGGATTCCGAAGTGGCTGGGCATGGAGCCGGGCTGGCTGACCAACCTGCTGGCCATCTGCGTGGCGCTGGCCATCATGGTGGCCGTGGCCTGGGTGATCGAGCGGCTGGCGCTGCGCCATCTGGTCAACCAGGAGCCGATCACGCTGCTGATGGCCACGCTGGGCATGGCCTATCTGCTTGACGGCCTGGGCCCCATGATCTTCGGCAGCGCCGTCTACAGCATCAACGTGGGCATGCCCAAGGACCCTATGTTCGTGCTGGACGGACTGTTCGAGGGCGGCCTGCTGCTGAGCCAGGAGGATCTGTACTCGGCCTGCATCGCCGCACTGCTGGTGGCTGCGCTGAGCCTGTTCTTCCAGAAGACCAAGACCGGCCGCGCGCTGCGTGCCGTGGCCGATGACCACCAGGCGGCCCAGTCCATCGGCATTCCGCTGTCGCGCATCTGGGTCATCGTCTGGTCGGTGGCCGGCGGCGTGGCCCTGGTGGTGGGCATCATCTGGGGCTCCAAGCTCGGCGTGCAGTACTCGCTGTCACTGGTGGCGCTCAAGGCCCTGCCGGTGGTCATTCTGGGCGGCCTGACCTCGCTGCCCGGCGCCATCATCGGCGGACTGATCATCGGCGTGGGCGAGAAGCTCTCCGAGGTCTATCTGGGCCCGCTGGTCGGCGGCGGCATCGAGACCTGGTTCGCCTACGGCCTGGCCCTGTGCTTCCTGCTCGTGCGTCCCCAGGGACTGTTCGGCGACAAAATCATTGATCGCGTATGAAATACGAGAACCAGGATTTTGCAAAGTCGGCGCCGTATTCGCGCCGCGAATACGGAAAGTGCGGCGCACCGCTGCACTCGGCAGCCAAAGGCTGCGCCTACGTCCACAAAATCATTGACCGCGTCTGACCCGCGCTACGGAGAACCTGCACATGTTTTATCGTGAAAACGGTCAATTCAAGACGACCTACGCATCCGACCAGCAGATCTTCGGCGTCGCCCAGGACCGCTGGGCCATCGTGCTGCTGCTGGCCTTCGCTTTCCTGGTGATTCCCTTCGCCGTCAGCGACTACACCTTCCAGGCCGTGCTGATCCCCTTCCTGATCATGTCGCTGGCAGCGCTGGGGCTGAACATTCTGGTGGGCTACTGCGGCCAGATCTCGCTGGGCACGGGCGCCTTCATGGCCGTGGGCGCCTACGCGGCCTACAACCTGCAGGTGCGCTTTGACGGCATGCCGCTGCTGGTGGCGCTGATCGGCGGCGGCGTGCTGGCCATGGTCTTCGGCGTGGTCTTCGGCCTGCCCAGCCTGCGCATCCGGGGGCTGTATCTGGCCGTGGCCACGCTGGCCGCCCAGTTCTTCATGGACTGGCTGACCAGCCGCGCGGCCTGGGTGACCAACAACTCTTCCTCGGGCTCGGTCAGCGCCGGCCCGCTGTCCATCGCGGGCTGGAAGATCGACACGCCCATGGAAAAGTACCTGCTGTGCCTGTCCATCCTGTGCGTGCTGGGCCTGGCAGCCAAGAACCTGGTGCGCAGCGCCATCGGCCGCGAGTGGATGGCCATGCGCGACATGGACGTGGCAGCCGCCGTGATCGGCATCCGCCCGACCTACGCCAAGCTCAGCGCCTTCGCCGTCAGCAGCTTCATCGTCGGCGTGGCCGGCGCGCTGTGGGGCTTCGTCCACCTGGGCGCATGGGAGCCTGCGGCCTTCAGCCTGGACCGTTCGCTGCAGCTGCTGTTCATGATCATCATCGGTGGTCTGGGTTCGGTGGTGGGCAGCATCTTCGGCGCAGCCTTTTTCGTGCTGCTGCCCCTGGTGCTCAACCAGGTGCCGCACTGGCTGGGCCTGCCGATCTCCACGGCCACGGCCACCTATCTGGAGCACATGATCTTCGGCGCGCTGATCGTGTTTTTCCTGATCGTGGAGCCGCATGGGCTGGCCAAGCTGTGGGCAACCGCAAGGCAAAAACTCCGCGTCTGGCCCTTCCCCCATTGACATGGAATACCCCCTGAGTCGCTTCGCGCCTTCCCCCTCGAAGGGGGACGACACCCTCGGTGCGGGGCGGCGCGGCCGGCACAGGCCCTTCCTCGGTGTCCCTGAGGTGAGCCGCACCAGTTTCGAGCGGCGCGCCACGATGGACAGGATGTTTGATTCTGATCGACGCACGGCGCCACAGAGTGCCGGATAACCGGGGAATCTTCCCCTGCAACCTCTAGGAGACAACGTCATGATGTTCAAGAAAGTCGCCATCGCCGCAGTCACCGCCGCCGCCGGAATCGGCGGCCTCGTGGCGGCGCCGGCCGCGCAGGCCCAGGAGCAGTTCGTGCCGCTGCTGGTCTACCGCACAGGCCAGTTCGCGCCGCTGGGCATTCCATGGGCCGATGGCAAGCAGGACTACATCAAGCTGGTCAATGCCAAGGGCGGCATCAATGGCGTGAAGATCGCCTTCGAGGAGTGCGAGACCGCCTACGACACGGCCAAGGGCGTGGAGTGCTACGAGCGCCTCAAGGGCAAGGGCGGCGGCGCAGCCGGCTTCGATCCCCAGTCCACCGGCATCACCTTTGCCGTGACCGACAAGGCGCCCGGCGACAAGATGCCCATCATCACCACGGGCTACGGCCTGTCGCAGTCGGCCGACGGCAAGGTCTTCGAGTGGAACTTCCCGCTGCTGGGCAACTACTGGACGGCGGCGGACTCCATCATCCAGGACATCCTCAAGAAGGAAAAAGGCAGCCTCAAGGGCAAGAAGATCGCCCTGGTTTACCACGACTCGCCCTATGGCAAGGAGCCCATACCGCTGCTGCAAAAGCGCGCCGCCAAGGAGGGCTTCGAGCTGACCATGCTGCCCGTGACTGCGCCCGGCGTGGAGCAAAAGTCCACCTGGCTGCAGATCCGCCAGCAGCGCCCCGACTACGTGCTGCTGTGGTCGGCTGGCGTGATGACGCCCACGGCCATCCGCGAGGCCCAGGCCACGGGCTACCCGCGCGAGAAGATGTACGCCATCTGGTGGGCGGGCTCGGACCATGATGTCAAGGACATCGGCGCCGGTGCCAAGGGCTACAACACCGTGACCATCCACAACACGGCTGAGAGCGACAAGGTGCACGAGGAGGTCAAGTCCATGGTCTACGACAAGGGCCAGGGCACGGCCACCGACGCCAAGGAACTGGGCGCCATGGCCCATACGCGCGGCATGGTGATCTCCATGCTGCAGGTCGAGGCCATCCGCACGGCGCAGGAGAAATTCGGCAAGGGCAAGGTCATGACCTCCGAGCAGGTGCGCTGGGGCCTGGAGAACCTGAACCTCACGCAGGAGCGCCTCAATGAGCTGGGCTTCGGCAAGATCATCCGCCCCGTCAAGACCAGCTGCGACAACCACCTGGGCACCGACTGGTCGCGCATCGCCCAGTGGGACGGCGCCAAGTGGAAAGTGGTCTCGGACTGGTACCAGGCCGACAAGACCCTGGTCGAGCCGCTGGTCAAGGAGTACGCGGACAAGTACGCCAAGGAGAAAAACGTGAAAGTGAGAAGCTGCACCCCCTGAGCGGCTGACGCCGCTTCCCCCGCTGCACGGCGCCTCTCTACCCGCTTCCGCGGGGGAGGGGCATCCGGGCAGCCGGCGACACCCTCGCTGCAGGGCGGCGCGGCCGGCTTAGGCCCTTGCACGGTGTTCCTGAGCTGGGCAGCGCCCCCTGCGCAGACTGTTCCCAAAGTTGCGTCCCCCGCACTCCGCTTTCGTATCAACGCCCATGGACGACGCCATGACCACCGCATCCCATACTGCCCCGGCCGCCAGCGACCCACTGCTCGTGGTCAATGGCATCGAAGTCATCTACAACCATGTGATCCTGGTGCTCAAGGGCGTGTCGCTGAAGGTGCCACGCGAGAGCATTGTCGCCATTCTGGGCGGCAACGGCGCGGGCAAGACCACGACGCTGCGCGCCATCTCCAACCTGCTCAAGGGCGAGCGCGGCGAGGTCACCAAAGGCACGATCGAGCTGGAGGGCGAGCGCATCGAAAACCTCAGCCCCTCGGACCTGGTGCAGCGCGGCGTGGTCCAGGTCATGGAAGGGCGCCACTGCTTCGCCCACCTGACCATCGAGGAAAACCTCATGACCGGCAGCTACACCCGCACCGACAGGGGCGAGATCGCAGCCAACCTGGAGAAGGTCTACAACTACTTCCCGCGCCTGAAGACGCGCCGCACCTCGCAGGCGGCCTACACCTCGGGCGGCGAACAGCAGATGTGCGCCATCGGCCGCGCGCTGATGGCCAACCCCCGCATGGTGCTGCTGGACGAGCCTTCCATGGGCCTGGCGCCACAGATCGTCGAGGAGGTGTTCCACATCGTCAAAGACCTCAACAGCAAAGAAAAGGTCACCTTCCTGCTGGCCGAGCAGAACACCAACATGGCCCTCAAATACTCGGACTATGGCTACATCATGGAAAGCGGCCGCATCGTCATGGACGGCTCGGCCTCCCAGCTCGCCAGCAACGAAGACGTCAAGGAGTTCTACCTGGGCGTAGGCGGCGGCGAGCGCAAGAGCTTCAAGGATGTCAAAAGCTACAAGCGGCGCAAGCGCTGGCTTGCATGAATACCCCCTGAGTCGCTTCGCGCCTTCCCCCTGAAAGGGGGACGACACCCTCGGTGCGGGGCGGCCCTTCCTCGGTGTCCCTGGGGTTGGGCCGCGCCGGTTTCGCGGGCAAGGGGCGGCACAAGGATTGTTGGAATCTTTCTTTCACCACTGGCCGGACTCCATCTGCCCTTTCCACCTACAGGACTAGCCATGAGTGCCTTCTACGACGCGCTGGAGACGCGCACCCCTGATGAACGCGAAGCGGCGCTGATGGCCGCGCTGCCCCGGCAGATCGCGCATGCACAGCAGCATTCGGCCGCCTTCGCCGAGATTCTGGGCGGCGTCGATGCCGCGCAGGTCACCGGCCGCGAGGCGCTGGCCCGGCTGCCAGTGACACGCAAGTACGAGCTGCTGCAGCGCCAGGCTGCGCAGCGGCCCGCACAGATTTTTGGCGGCTTCAACGCGATTGCGCCGGGCCATGACATGCCCCGGCTGTTCGGCAGCCCCGGTCCCATCTACGAACCCGAAAGCCGCCGCCCCGACTACTGGCGCATGGCGCGTGCGCTGTATGCCTCGGGCTTTCGGGCGGGCGAGCTGGTGCACAACTGCTTCAGCTACCACTTCGTGCCAGCGGGCTCGATGATGGAAAGCGGCGCCCATGCGCTGGGCTGCACGGTCTTTCCCGGCGGCACGGGCCAGACCGAGCAGCAGGTGCAGGCCATGGCCGATCTGCGGCCTGCGGGCTATGTGGGCACGCCCAGCTTTCTGAAGATCATTGTGGAGAAATCCATCGAGATGGGCCTGCCCATCGCCTCCGTGACCAAGGCCATGGTGTCGGGCGAGGCCTTTCCGCCCTCGCTGCGCGACTGGCTGGCCGAACGCGGCATCGCCGGCTACCAGTGCTATGCCACGGCCGATCTGGGCCTGATCGCCTATGAAACCGAGGCCCGCGAGGGCCTGGTGCTGGACGAGCAGGTGATCGTCGAGATCGTGCGCCCCGGCACGGGCGATCCGGTGGCGCCCGGCGAGGTCGGCGAGCTGGTGGTCACCACGCTCAACCCGGACTATCCGCTGGTGCGCTTCGGCACGGGCGACCTGTCGGCTGTGCTGCCAGGCCATTGCCCCACGGGCCGCACCAATGTGCGCATCAAGGGCTGGATGGGACGCGCCGACCAGACCACCAAGGTGCGCGGCATGTTCGTGCACCCGGGCCAGATCGCCGAGGTCGTGCGCCGCTTCCCCCAGGTGGGCCGCGCCAGGCTCGTGGTGTCGGGCGAAATGGCCAACGACCAGATGCAGCTGCTCGTGGAGACGCGCGAGACTTCACCGGGCCTGGCCCAGCAGCTGTCGGATGCCGTGCGCGAAGTCACCAAGCTGCGCGGCGATGTGCAAATGGTCATGCCAGGCACTTTGCCCAATGATGGCAAGGTCATTGAAGACGCCCGGTCTTACCAGTAGGCGCCAGCGCACGGGGTGCTCATTCAAAGGAGCGCCCATTGCGCTGCGCGACGGAATTGTGAATAGCGCCGATGAAGCTGAATAATCATTTTCTGTCAAGGCTTCAAGGGTTTGCACTAGATCAACGGCAAGGGAATATGCTGCGAAGCAATAAAAACAATTCTTAAAATCCGTCGCCTCGTGTGTGCGGTTTTTTCTTGCGCATTGGCCCAGGCGGCCAATGCGCCCCCCCTATCATTGACCGCCACTTACCAGGAGACACCATGAAAGCATTGTTCAAAATCGCCGCCATCGCGCTGGCCGCCGGTGCAGCTGCCGGAGCCTTCGCACAGGACTACCCTGCCGCCGGCAAGACGATCACCCTCATCGTGCCTTTCACCGCAGGTGGCCCCACTGACAAGGTGGCGCGCGATCTGGCTGAGTCGATGCGCAAGCAGTTGAACAATGCCACCATCGTGGTGGACAACGCCGACGGCGCCGGCAGCACCATCGGCACGGCCAAGGCCGCGCGCGCACGGCCCGACGGCTACACGCTGCTGCTCAACCACATCGGCATGTCCACGATTCCGTCGCTGTACCGCAAGCTGTCGTTCAATGTGCTCAACGACTTCGAATATGCGGGCATCATCAACGACGTGCCTATGACCCTGGTCGGCCGCCCCGGCCTGCCGGCCAAGAACTTTGCCGAGGTCAAGGACTGGATCTCCAAGAACCAGGGCAAGGTCAACCTGGCCAATGCCGGCATCGGCTCCGCCTCGCACCTGTGCGGCCTGATGCTGCAGTCGGCCATGAAGACCGAGATGACGCCCGTGCCCTACAAGGGCGCGGCCCCCGCCATCGCCGACCTGATCGGCAACCAGGTCGATCTGCTGTGCGACCAGACCACCAACACCACGGGCCAGATCACGGCCAAGAAGGTCCAGGCCTATGCCGTGACCACGCCCAAGCGCCTGACCACGCCCGCGCTCAAGGACCTGCCGACACTGGCCGAATTGGGCGTTGCCGACTTCCAGGTCACGATCTGGCACGGCCTGTATGCGCCCAAGGGCACGCCGGCCGACATCGTCAAGAAGATCAACACGGCCATGAAGGCTGCGCTCAAGGACCCCGAGTTCATCAAGCGCCAGGAAGCCCTGGGCGCCGTGATCGCCAGCGATGCGCGCACCGAACCCGAAGGCCACAAGAAGTTCGTGCAGGCCGAAATCGAGAAGTGGGGCAAGGTCATCAAGGCCGCCGGCACCTACGCCGACTGAGCCCGGGCCTGCCGCCTCAGGCGGCAGCCTGCCACAAGGCCCGCCGTTGCCGGCGGGCCTTTTCTTTTGCGCAGCCGGCCTACCAGATCACATCGTGCTCTTCGGCTGCGCTGCGGCGCAGCATCTCGATCATCGGCACCACGCGCTGGCGCAGGGTCACGCTGCTGGTGACAGCGGCCTCGTCATCTGGGGCGCCCTCCTGCGCCTGCTCCTCGGCCAGGGCCCGGCGCCGTGCCTCATCTTCGGCGACAGCCGCTTCCAGCGCGGCGATGGCGGCGGGAATCTGCTGCGCGGTGATGATGCCGTGCCCGCCGGGCTCCTTGCCTACGATCTGCAGCACCTGGCGCCCGTTGGATTCGAGCATGATGAGATCCGCCGTTGCGCGGGACTTGAATTTGTAGAGCATGACCATCCTTTGATTGCTTGATCCTGCGGACATGGGAGCCCGCTTCAGCTGTACATGTAGCCGCGATGGAAAGCATAGCCGGACTGGGCGCCCGGCAGAGGCTCATCGCCGCGCACCTGCCCGTCAGGATGGATGCACAGCATCTGGTGCAGTGCGACCCAGCCGCGCTCGAACCCCATGGCGCAGCCGGCCAGATAGAGGCGGTAGGCCCGCAGCACCTTGGCGGCGCCTTCGGCATCCAGATGCTGCTGCAGGATGCGACCGGCCTCGGGCAGTTGCGCCTCCAGCGCATCGGACCAGTGCCACAGCGTGCGCGCGTAGTGGGGGCGCAGGTTCTCGGTGTCCACCATCTCCAGCCCGCTTTGGCCCATGTCGTGCAGCACGCGGCTCACATGCATCAGCTCGCCGCCCGGGAAAATGTAGCGGTCGATGAACTCGCCCATGCCCGCACCTACCTGGGTATTGTCCACCCCGCCCGCTGTGATGCCATGGATCAGCGCCATGCCCCCTGGGCGCAGCAGCCGGCGCACGGCCTCGAAATACCCGGGCAGCATGGCCTGCCCCACATGCTCGAACATGCCGACCGAGGCGATTTTGTCGAAGGGCTGCTGCGCAGACAGTTGCCGGTAGTCGAGCAGCTGCATCTCGACGCGCCCCTGCAGCCCGCGCCCGGCGATCAGCTGCTGCACATGGCGGTGCTGGTTGTGCGACAGCGTGATACCCGTGGCCGTGACGCCATAGTGCTCGGCCGCCCACAGCAGCAGGGCGCCCCAGCCCGCGCCGATGTCCAGCAGGCGCTCGCCGGGCCGCAGGCCCAGCTTGCGGCAGATATGGTCCAGCTTGGCCTCCTGGGCCTGGGCCAGCGTCATCTGCGCCTCGCGGAAATAGGCGCAGGAATAGACCCGCCGGGGGTCCAGCCACAGGCCGTAGAAATCGTCGGAGATGTCGTAGTGGAACTGCACCTGCCGGGCATCGCGCACCAGGGTGTGGGCCGCCATGGAGCGCATGCGGGCCATGGCCTGCACCCACCAGCCCGAGGTGCCGCGCACCGGGTCGGCCTGCAGCAGGCTGGCCGCCGCCGCCATGACATCGCGCATGCGGCCTTCGACGCCGATCTGGCCTTCGACGATGGCCGTGCCCAGCGCACCGATCTGACCTGCAGCCAGGCTGGCAAGGGCCGCCATGTTCTGGAAATGCAGCACGACACGCGCATCAACCGGTCCGGCGCGCTGGCCGCAAGGCAGGACCACGGCAAGGGCAATGGGCAGAGACGCCAGCCGCGCCTCGATGGAACTGAGCAGCTGTGACATGCCGTCCATTTTTGACAGCATCTTGCACTGCGTCAACCGCAGGCAGGGCCGGCAGCGTTCAGGAAATCATCTGCAGATAAGCCTGCCGCGTCTGCGGCGCCACCGAAGCGAGCACCTGCTCGTAGGGTGTCTTGTGGCGCGCCACCAGCCGCACCGATGCCACCGCGCGCGACTTGCAATACCAGTGGCAGGTGTACTGCATGAGCAGCAGCTCGGCCGTCATCGTGAAGGCGCGATCACGGCGTTCATCATCGCTGGCGCTTTCGCTGACGCGCACCGCCGCGATGGCGCGCGCATGCAGCTGCATGGCCTCGCGCATGTCGAAGCCGGACTGGGGAAACAGCCGGTCCAGGTATGGCAGGGCCAGGGGCAGCGTGCTCACGCGCGTCATCTCGGGCTCGGCTGCTGCAAACTCCCGGGCAAAGCGCTGCAGCTGCTCGCTCAGGCTGGTTTCGGTGTTGTCCAGCACCGTCCAGACCTGGGCGCGGCGCTGCGCATCGGCCTCGCCAAGGGCGCGCATGTAGCCCTCGATCAGGCCGCCCATCAGTTTCTCGATCTGAAAGCGTCCCAGGTACTGGGCCAGCAGCAGGGTATGCCGACGCTGCTGCTGCGTCTTGAGAAGGTAGATTGCGATGAAGACAATGATCGCCAGCGTGAAGAAGTCCATGGAAACAGCAAGGAGGCCCGGGTGCGTAAAAGTCCGAGTGTAGTCAGCCGCGCGGGCTTGGCGTTTTTGGCGGGCTTGTGCCTGTGTCTGGCGGGCTGCGCGGCCACGGGCGGCAGCTCGGGCATGGGCTATTACTGGCAGAGCCTGCGCGGCCAGGTGCAGTTGTTGCAGGCCAGCCGGCCCATTGCCGATTGGCTGCAGGACGAGCAACTGCCCGCAAGCCTGCGCCAGCGCCTGCAGGAGGTCCAGCGCATGCGCGCCTTCGCCAGCAGCGCACTGGGCCTGCCAGACAACGCCAGCTACCACCGTTACGCCGACCTGGGGCGGCCTTTCGCGGTATGGAACGTGGTGGCGGCGCCGCCTGACAGCCTGGAGCTGCGCAGTTGGTGTTTTCCCATAGCTGGCTGCGTGGGCTACCGGGGCTATTTCGACGAGGCCGATGCCCGGCGGCAGGCCGGGCTGCTGGCAGGCCAGGGGCTGGAGAGCAGCGTCTACGGCGTGCCCGCCTACTCGACACTGGGCTATCTGAACTGGCTGGGCGGTGATCCGCTGCTCAACACCTTCATCGACTGGAACGAGGCCGAGCTGGCGGGCCTGCTGTTTCACGAGCTGGCCCACCAGGTGGTCTATCTGGCCGGCGACACAGCCTTCAATGAGTCTTTCGCCACGGCCGTGGAGCGGCTGGGCACCGGCCAGTGGCTGGCAGCAGAGGCCAGCGCCCAGGCCAGGGCGCGCTGGGAAGCGGGCCAGACGCGCCGTGCGCAATGGCGCGCGCTGACCAGCCATACCCGGCAGGCGCTGCAGCAGCTCTACCAGAGCCGGAGCCGGGAGCCTGCCGGCGCTGCGCCCCTGGAGCCGGCCAAGGCCGCCATCTATGGGAAGTTCCGCAGCGATTACGCGGCATTGCGCGACCAGTGGCAGGCCCAGGATGCACCTCTGCTGGCCACCGAAGCCCAGCGCCAGCGCCATGCCGCACAGCAGGCTCGGATGGACCAGTGGGTGGCCCAGGCCAACAATGCCAGCTTTGGCGCAATGGCAGCCTATGACGACTGGGTTGGCGCCTTCACTGCGCTGTGGCACGAGGTGCAGCGCAGTGCCGATGGCAGCGACACGCAGGCCTGGCCGCGCTTTTATTCCGCCGTTCGCGAATGGGCGGCGCTGCCAGCGCCGCAGCGCACTGCGCGGCTGTGCGCCTACATGCCCGCCGATGCGCCGCTGCCGCCCGGCTGCGCAACCGGGCAGGAGCCCACAGCGCAGGGCGCACTGCAGATGGGCTCCCGCTGAATACGGGATTCAGCCATTCTTAAGCTGCGGCCTCTAAGCTCGTGCAATGTCGGAACGTCTGCCCTTTTCCTCCGCTTCCCGGCCATCAGGCGCCGGGACCTCCTCGATAGAAGCCTCCAGCGCCGGTCCCCTGGCGGCGCTGCGGCGTGCATGGAGCGCGCCCCGCTCCCCGCAGGCTGTGGTGATCGTGCTGTCGCTGTGGCTGCTGCTGACCACCAACTGGGCGCTGTGGCTGCGCCTGCCCCATCTGGACGGCTACGACGGCAGCCTGGGCGTGCTGCTGCTGCGCCTGCTGCCCCTGGGCTTTGGCGGCATCGTGGCCCTGCTCTCGTTCACGGCCTGGTCGCGCGGCATGAAGCCGCTGTGGATCGGACTGCTGCTGGTGGCCGCCAGCGCACAGTACTTCATGGTGGCCTATGGCACCGTGATGGACAGCGGCATGGTGCACAACATCCTGCAGACCGACCTGCGCGAGAGCAGCGACCTGCTGAACCCCAAGCTGCTGCTGCAGCTGCTGCTGGTGGCGGGCCTGCCCACGGCCTGGCTGCTGCGCCTGCGCATCCAGCGTGCGCGCAGCCTCCTGCACGCCGCAGCCCGGATGCTGGCGCTGCTGGCCGTGGCCGTGGCGCTGGTGGCGGCAGCGGTCTTCGTGTCCTACCGCGACCTGGCCCCCGTGGTGCGCAACAACCTCTGGATGCGCCACATGCTCAACCCCGTCAGCCCTGTGCTGTCCACGCTGAACGCGGCATTCAAGCCCCTGCTGCAGCCCAAGCGCCCCTTCACCAGCATCACGGCAGGCGCCGCGCTGGGCGCCAGCTACGCCGCCGAGCGCAAGCCCCCGCTGTTCGTGATCGTCGTCGGCGAGACGGCCCGCGCCGCCAACTGGGGCCTGAATGGCTACGAGCGCGACACCACGCCTGAGCTGGCCAGGCGCCAGGTGCTCAACTGGCGCAATGTGACTTCCTGCGGCACCAGCACGCGCGAATCCGTGCCCTGCATGTTCTCCCACCTGGGCCGCACGGGCTTTTACCAGGCCAAGGCCGATTACGACAACCTTGTGGATGTGCTGCACGCTGCCGGCCTGGCAGTGCTCTGGATCGACAACCAGGCTGGCTGCAAGGGCGTGTGCGACCGCATTCCCAACGCCAGCACGGCCGACCGGCTCGGCACGCCCGACGGCAAGGCACTGTGCACGCCCGATGGCGAATGCCTGGACGGCATGCTGCTCAGCGGCATCGATGAACGCATCGCTGCCCTGCCCGCCGAGCGCCGCGAACGCGGCGTGGTGCTGGTCATGCATGAGATGGGCAGCCATGGTCCGGCCTACTACAAGCGCTCCACGCCAGAGACCAAGGTCTTCCAGCCGGAGTGCCTGACCAATGCGCTGTCGAGCTGCACGCGCGAGCAGGTGGTCAACGTCTATGACAACTCCATCCGCTACAACGATCTTTTCCTGTCGAAGACCATCGACTGGCTCGCAGGCCAGCAGTCGCACTACCAGACCGGCATGATCTACATGTCAGACCATGGCGAGTCGCTGGGCGAGATGGGCATCTACCTGCACGGCATGCCCTATGCCATGGCGCCCGATGAGCAAAAGCACATCCCCATGGTCGCCTGGCTGGGCAACCTGGCCGAGCGCACTGGCGTGTCCGAGCGCTGCGTGCGCGGCCAGCTCGACGTGCCGCTGTCGCACGACAACCTCTACCACACGGTGCTGGGCCTGCTGGATGTGCGCAGCCCCACCTACGACAAGCCCCTGGATGCGCTGGCAGCGTGCCGCAGCTGAACGGCACGCGCTGAGCACGGTGCGCGCAGGGCGCGCACCACACCACCGCATCAGCGCCGCCAGAAGCCCTGGTGCGGCGCCAGCATGTCGTCGCATACGGCGGCCACGGGTCCGATGACCTCGACTGCGCGCTGCCCCCGCGCGAAAACCTCGCGGCACGGCAGGGACAGCGTGGGGTTCTCGGGGTGGCTGCCGGTCAGCGCCAGCAGCTGCGACTCCTGAGCGCCATAGAGCACACGGCCGATGCCGGCCCAGTAGATGGTGCCCGCGCACATGGCGCAGGGCTCGAAGGTCGTGACCAGGGTGCACTGCGCCAGATAGGCGCCCGGGTAATTGGCGGCCGCCGTGCGCGCCAGCGTGGACTCGGCATGGTTGACGGTATCGATGTTGCCCTGCTCGGCCAGCACGGTCTCGCCATCGGGCGCCAGCAGCAGTGCGCCGAACGGATGGCGGGCCATGGCCATGGCCCGCTCGGCCACTGCGCCTGCGCGCCGCAGATGGCGCACGATCTGCTCATCGGCCAGGGGCTTCATGCGCGGGCTCACTCGCCCTGGGAGCCACGGCGGGCCCAGCCTGTGGTGTGCTTTTCGATGGCGCTGAACAGCTCGTACATGATCATCGCCATGGCGCCGACCACGATCAGGCCGGCGAAGGCCAGGCCCATCTGCATGGACGAGCCTGCCGACACCAGCAGATAGCCGATGCCCTCGTTGGCCGCCGTCATCTCGCTGACCGTGGTGCCCACGAAGGCCAGCGTGATGGCCACCTTGAGCGAACCATAGAAGTACGGCATGGAGCGCGGCAGGCCAACCTTGACGAGCACGTCCCAGCGGCGCGCGCCCAGCACACGCAGCACATCCTCCAGCTCGGGCTCCAGCGTGGCCAGGCCCGTGGCGATGTTGACCATGATGGGAAAGAAGCTGATCAGGAAGGCCGTGAGGATGGCCGGCCCCGCGCCGATGCCGAACCAGACCACGAGAATGGGCACGAAAGCCGCCTTGGGCAAGGCGTTGAAGGCTGTCATCAGCGGATAGAAGGCCGCATAGGCCAGACGCGAGGAGCCGATGAGAAAGCCCAGCAGCACGCCCACCACGATGGCCAGGCCAAAGCCCGCCATCGTCACCCAGTAGGTGCGCCAGGCATGGGCGGCGATGATGCCGCTGAACTCGGCCAGTTGCCTGCCGATGGCCCAGGGGCTGGGGAAGATGAACTCAGAGACCTCGAAGGCCGAGCAGATGAGCTGCCACAGCAGGATGACCACCAGCAGCAGCACCCAGGGCGCCCAGCGTTCCGCGTATTTCTTGTGCATGAATGGAGACTCCCCTGGACTTACTGGTGAATGGCGGCGCCGGTCTTGCGCATGGCGCCGATGTGGCCGCGCAGCTCGTGCACGATGTCGGTGAACTCGCGCGTATAGGTCAGCTCCAGGTCGCGCGGACGGGGCAGCTCGATGTCGCGGCGTACGACAAAGCGGCCCGGGCTCTTGCTCATCACATAGACGGTGTCGGCCAGGAAAACGCTCTCGCGCAGGTCATGCGTGACCAGAATGACGTTGAAGCCCTGATCGGCCTGCAAATCGCGCAGCACGCACCACAGCTCCTCGCGCGTGAAGGCGTCCAGCGCGCCGAAGGGCTCATCGAGCAGCAGCATCTGCGGCTCGTGGATCAGCGCCCGGCAGATGCTGGCGCGCTGCTGCATGCCGCCCGACAGCTGCCACGGGAACTTGTCCTCGTAGCCGCCCAGGCCCACCTTCTGCAGCAGGGCGCGCGCGCGCGCTTCGTACTCCTTGCGCCGGGCGCGGAACTGCGAGCGGTGCGGCTCCACGATCTCCAGCGGCAGCAGCACGTTGTCCACCGTGGTGCGCCAGGGCAGCAGCGAGGGTGCCTGAAAAGCCATGCCCGAGATCTTGAGCGGGCCGGTCACGCGCTGGCCGTCCACCATGACGCGGCCCATGGAGGGCATCTTCAGCCCGGTGGTCAGTTTCATGAAGGTGGACTTGCCGCAGCCCGAGGGGCCGACGATGGCGATGAACTCGCCGCGCCGCACCTGCAGGTCGATGGCCTCGACCGCAAAGTGGTTGGCGCGCAGCAGCTCTTCGTTGTAGGCAAGCCAGACGTCGCGGAATTCGACGAAGAATTCGCTGGAATCGGTGGGAGAGTGATGCATGGCAGGCAAGGGGGCAAGGGCCGGCGCGCCGGCCGCATATTATTTTTTGGGCAGGATGTTCAGCTCGGCAGCCGGCGGCAGGAAACTTCCGTTCCAGACCTCGGCCGGATTCACGCGGGTCTTGGTCGCATAGACGTCGGAGACCTGCGAGGCCATCAGCGACAGGCGCGTGGGCACCACCTGGCCAAAGCCTTCGGCGCGCGCATCGGCGCTGTTGACCACGGTATCGATGGCCAGCTGCAGCCGGCGCGTCTCCAGCTGGGTGTTGACGATGCCGTCACGCTCCTTGACGTGGGCAATGGCCGCCGCCGGGTTGGCGATGACCTCCCTGGCGCCCTTGGCAAAGGCCTGCAGGAAAGCCTTGAGCGCCGCCGGGTTCTCCTTGATCAGCCGGGGGCTGGCGATGATGGCATTGCCATACAGCTTCACACCGAAATCCGCATACGGCATGACCACCACGTCGGCAGGCTTGACGCCGCGCGCCTCCAGGTTCAGCAGCGAGGTGAAGGTAAAGCCGGTGATGGCATCCACATCGCCGCGCACCAGCATGGTCTCGCGCAGCGGCGGGTCCATGGCCGTCCATTGCACGGCCCCCACCTGGTTGGCTTTGGCGAACAGCGGAAAAGCGCGCCGGCCCGCATCGAACACGGGCGCGCCCAGCTTCTTGCCCGTGAGGTCAGCCGCCTTGGCAATGCCGCTCTTCTTGAGCGCCATCACCGAGGCCGGCGTGTTGTTGTAGACCATCATCACGGCCACGGGCTTGTTGGGCATGTCCGGGTTGTTGGCCTGGAACTCCATCAGTGCCGCCAGGTCGGCAAAGCCCAGGTCGTAGGCGCCCGAGGCCACGCGCTGCACCACGCCGCCCGAGCCACTGCCCGCGTCGATGGTCACCTCCAGGCCTGCATCCTTGAAATAGCCCTTGGCGGCGGGCTGCAGGAAAAAGGCGGCTGGCCCTTCGAAGCGCCAGTCGAGCTGGAACTTCAGCGGCGTGGCCGCATGGGCCGATGCCAGGCCGGCACTGGCGGACAGGGCCAGGAGGGTGTGCAGGAACAGTCGTTTTTGCATGGTGGCTTCCTCTTGGAGGGCAATGAAAAAAGGGATCAGCGCTTCCAGGCGCCTTCGTGCGATGCCGACGCCTCGGCGATCAGCGCCGGGCCGATGCATTCGATGGCGTGGGACGATGCGTCGAACACATCGCGGCAGGACAGCTCGGCATCCTTCTGGTCCAGGCGCTCGCCACGGAAGACGCGCAGGCGCACGGCATCGATGCCATAGACCACGCGGCCGATGGCCGACCAGAAGATGGCGCCTGCGCACATCACGCAGGGCTCGGCCGACGAATACAGCGTGGCGCCCGCCAGTTCCTGGCGATCGAACAAAGGACTGGCCAGCCGGATGGCGGACAGCTCGGCATGGGCCGTGCAGTCGCCGCTCTCGCCATTGGCGTTGGAGGCCTCGGCCATCAAGCGGCCCTGGGCGGATACGATGAGAGCGCCGAACGGGCGGTTGCCGCGCTCGCGGGCCCGGTCGGCCAAAGCGATGGCCTGGCGCAGGTACCGGCCGTCGCGCTCATCCAGCGCGGCCTCTTGGGGCAAAACAGGGGGGCGGGTATTCATGGCCATCTCCTCAGGTCCGGACCATGCGCGCCGCCAGCGGCGGCAGCAGGCTGCGGTTGAACAGCGCCTCGGCGGAAGGGGCGGACTTGAGCCCGAAGGCCTGACCCACCTGCTCGGCCTGCTGGGCCAGCAGTTGCGGGTCGATATCGCCCAGCCCGTGGCGGCGCGTGTCGGGCGCGGCCAGATACTGCGCGGTAATGGCCCAGCGCGCGAGTTCGAGCTTTTCGTCGAGGATGGGCTCGCGCTGGCGCACGGCGGCCACCGCCAGGGACGGCTGGGCCAGGCACTCGGCAATGGCGCGGTTGCTGGCGCGCAGGAATCCCGCAACCAGGGCTGGCTGCTCGGCCAGCAGCGCGCTGCTGGCCAGGATGGCATTGCCATACAGATGCACGCCCGCATCGGTATAGCGCAGCACCGACAGTTGCTCGGCCGGCATGCGCGCAAACAGCGACACGGCGGAGTCATGGAAATAGGTGGCCGCATCCACATCGCCGCGCACCATCACGTTGTCGCGCGCCGAAAACTCGGTGGTGGACCAGGCGAACAGGTCCGCAGGCAGGCCCTGGCGCTGCGCCACCAGCGGCCAGACACGGCGCGTGGACTCCACAGCCGCTGCGGCCACCTTCTTGCCCTTGAGGCTGGAGAACTCGGCCGTGACGCCCCGGTCCCTGCGGCCGATGATGGCGAAAGGCGCACGGTTGTAGTACTGATAGACGGCCTGCACACGGGCCGTTGCAGGGTTTTGCGCCTGGAACTCGGCCAGCGCGCTGATATCGCCCAGGCCCAGCTGGTAGGCGCCGCTGGCGACCCGGGTGATCGATGCCACCGAGCCCGAGCCCACATCGATGCTCACCTCCAGGCCCTCATCGCGGTAGTAGCCCTTGTGCAGCGCGACAAAGAAAGGCGCGGTCTGCGCCGTCACACGGTAATCCAGCGTGAATTTGAGCGGCACGGGCGCCTTGCCCTGGGCAAAGGCACGCGGCAGCGCGGCGCTGGCGGACACGGCGGGCAGGGCGGCAAGGAAATGACGGCGTTGCATGGTGGGGAACTCTCAGGCCTCGATCAAACGATGGGACCGGCAGGACATGGGGCCCTGGCCGGTGCGACATGAGCAATTTCCGGGCGACGCGCACTGGGCGCGTGCTGAACGCTTCTACTCGTCAGACCTTGTATGCAAAGTGCGTACCACCCCCGCGCTGGCGTCAAACGCCAGCGGCATGCATCCGTTTGGTGCACAACGACCCCGATGCGGCACATGCGCCGGGCTGCCTGGTGCTTTTGCACCAAGATGGAGAGGCCGGCGTAGTTTTCCGATCCACAAAAGCTGGCGCGCCGTTTGCTTGGGAGATGGGCAAGAGTAGAAGCGTTCAGCATGCCGGCACCTGCCGGTGCGGGTCATTGCTCTTGAAGCGGGAGGGGGAGGCAGCCTGGTGGCCTCCCCTGACCTTTCCACCACTTCAAGAGCGATGCACGGCCCTGGTCTGCGGACAGGCCGCCGCATCCCTTGCAACGGCCATTGCGGCCAAGGAAACAGAGACCATGAACACCCACACTCTTGCCACCCCTGCTGCGCCCTCGGGCTACGCGCTGGACGAACTCGCCAGGGAAGCCCGCATGGGCGGCCAGGGCCAGGAGACACGGGCGCGCGAGGTGCGCATCATCGATATCTCCGACTTCGAGCGGCGCAAGGCCGAGATTGCCGATGCCATCTGGCAGGCGTCGGTGGAGATCGGCTTCTTCCAGGTTTCGGGCCACGGCATCCCCCAGGCCGATATCGATGCCGCCTTCGCGCGCGCGGCGCAGTTGTTCGCGCTGCCGCGCGAAGTCAAGGCGCAGTGGCCCTTGTCGCGCAACGCGGGCTGGGAGCACAAGGCACAGATCCGGCCCTCCACGCGCACGCCGGACCAGAAGGAGTCCTACCAGGTCACGCGCCCGCGCATGGCCGGCCTGTGGCCTGACGAGCAGGAGCTGCCGGGCTTTCGACAGGCCACGCTGGATTTCGAGCGCCAGTGCTGGCAGGTCGGCATGCGGCTGCTGTCATGCTTTGCGCACAAGCTGGGCTTTGATGCGGACTTCTTCACGCGCGCCCATGATCCCGAGGTGCCCGCCTACCAGAGCACGCTGCGCATGCTGCACTACTTTGCCGCCGACCCCGCGCTCCAGGACGAAATGGGGCTGTGGCGCGCAGGCGCGCACACCGACTTCGACTGCCTGACGCTGCTGTTCCAGCGCGCGGGCCAGGGCGGCCTGCAGGTGCTGCCGGGCAAGGAAATCGAGGGCCAGCAATGGACGCCCGTGGACCCCGTGGACGGCGTGATCACCTGCAATATCGGTGACATGCTCACACGCTGGAGCGATGACCAGCTGCCCAGCAACTTCCACCGCGTGCGCAACCCCCTGCCCCACGAATACCAGGGCGCGCGCTACAGTCTGGCCTTCTTTTGCCAGGCAAACGAGGATGCGGTGATCGAAGGGCCAGGCCGGAAATATCCGCCCATCACGGGCGCCGAGTATCTGCGCCAGCGCATCAGCGCCAATTTCTCCAATAAATACTGAAGCCGCAAACGGCAAGGCCCCGCAGTGCGGGGCCTTGCCTGCAGCCGCTCAGGCGCTGCGGGAATCAGCGCAGCGATTCGATCAGGTCGATGTACTGCTGGCGGGCTTCGTCGGACGACGTGCCCTTGAGCTTTTCCCAGGCATCCCACTTGGCGCGGCCCACCATGTCGGTGAAGCTGGGCTTCTTGGCCTCGTTGTCGCCCTCGGTGGCCTGCTTGTACAGGGCATAGATCTTGAGCAGCGTGGCGTTGTCGGGACGCTCGCTAATCGAGGTGGAGTTCTTGACGGCGGCCTCGAAGGCGGCATTCAGATCGGACATGGAAAGTCTCCTGGTGGGCGTTTTGTATAACGGCACAGTGTAGCCAAAAAAGCGCGATTTAGAACGATCGTGCTTTTTTGGCCACCTGCCGTGGCAACGCCCGCGTCAGCGCGTGGGCTCGGCCAGCCAGCGCTGGGCCAGCTTCACCCAGAACGACGCCCCCTGCGGAATGAGCGCATCGTTGAAGTCATAGCTGGGGTTGTGCAGCGTGCAGGGGCCGCCGCCATGGCCCAGGGCGCGGTGGTCGCCGTCACCGTTGGCAATAAAGCAGTAGGCGCCGGGCCGGGCCAGCAGCATGAAGGCGAAGTCCTCGGCCCCCATCGACGGCTCCTGGGGCAGCACCTTGTCCTCGCCCACAACTTCGGCCATGACGCGGCGGGCAAACTCGGCCTCGGGGGCGGAGTTGATCGTCGGCGGGTAGTTGCGAACGAACTCGAACTCGCAGCGCGTCTCGTGCGCAGCGCAGATGCTCTCGGCCAGGGCGCGCATGCGCCGCTCTATCAGGTCCAGCACCTCCAGCGTGAAAGTGCGCACCGTGCCTTGCAGCTCCACGCTGTCGGGCACCACGTTGGTGGCCTCGCCGGCATGCACCATGGTCACCGAGACAACGCCGGCCTCGATGGGTTTGACGTTGCGGCTGACAATGGTCTGCAGGCCCAGGATGAGCTGGGCCGCCACGGGCAGCGGATCGATCACCATGTGCGGCATGGCCGCATGGCCGCCCTTGCCGCGCACGACGATGCGGAACTCGTTGCTGGAGGCCATGGCCGGGCCCGGCCCCACGGCCATGGTGCCGGCCGGCATGCCGGGCCAGTTGTGCATGCCGAAAACGGCCTGCACGGGAAATTGCTCGAACAGGCCGTCCTCGACCATTTCGCGGGCGCCGCCGCCGCCTTCCTCGGCCGGCTGGAAGATCAGATGAACCGTGCCCTCGAAGCTGTCGCGGTGCGCGGCCAGGTACTGGGCTGCGGCCAGCAGCATGGCCACATGGCCGTCATGGCCGCAGGCGTGCATCTTGCCCGCATGGCGGCTGGCGTGCGCGAAGGTATTGAATTCCTGCATGGGCAGGGCGTCCATGTCGGCGCGCAGGCCGATGGCCCGGCCACAGGCGCCGCCGTCGCGGCCATGGATGGTGCCGACCACGCCCGTGCGGCCCAGGCCACGGTGGACCGCAATGCCCCACTCCTGCAGCTGGCGCGCCACCAGATCGGCGGTGCGCAGCTCCTCGAAGCACAGTTCGGGATGGGCGTGAATGTCGCGGCGCAAGGCCGTGATCGCGGGGGCAGCATCCAGCAGTTCCTGCAGCAAGGCCATATGGTTTTCTCCTTTGAATCCGGTACAGCCTCAGAGCCTACACCCGGACCCGGCCGTCCGCCGTCAGCATGGACAATTCGACGAAGCGCGCCTTGGCCTGCGGCTTGAAGGCCAGCGGAAAACCCGCCACCTGCTGGCCATTCATGGCGTCCAGCGCGGCCACCAGGCCCTCGCGCTGGAGCCGCCCGGCCAAAGACGCCTGGCGCAGCGCCTCGGCAAAGATGCGCGCTGCCAGATAGCCTTCGATGCTCGAATAATTGGCCTGGACCTTGTTGCCGCCCTTCTGGATGGCAGCGAGAAACTCGCGCGTGAGCGGCCGCGATGTCTGAAACGGCGAAGGCACGACCTGGGTCACGACCACGCCTTCGGCCTCCTTGCCCAGCGCCTCGGACAGCGCCTGCGTGCCCACGAAGGAGACGTTGTACAGCTGCCCGCCAAAGCCGGCCTGCCGGGCCGCGCGGATGAAGGCCGCGCTGGCCGCATAGGTCACCACCAGCACGATGACATCGGGCGCCAGCGGCACCAGGGCCTTGACGGCCTGTGCCACATTCTGGGAATTGCGCTCCACCGTGGCCGTGCCGACAGGCTCCTGCCCCTTGGCAGCCAGGGCCGCCTTGATGCCGGCCAGGCCCGATTCGCCATAGGCATCGTTCTGGTAGAGCACAGCGACCCTGCGCAGGCCCAGGCCCATGATCTGGCGCACCATCAGCGCAGTCTCGTCGGCATAGGAAGCCCGCACATTGAAGACCAGGCCGGACAGCTGCGGCTGGCGCAGCGCCTCGGCACCCGTCAGCGGAGCAAACAGCGGCACACGGGCCTTTTGCAGCAGCGGCAGCGCGGCCATGCTGGTCGGCGTGCCCACATAGCCGAACAGCGCAAACACCTCATCGGCCAGGAACCGCTGGGTATTGGCCACGCAGCGCTCGGGCTCGTAGCCATCGTCGAGCACCCGCAGTTCGATGCTGCGCCGGCCCACGCCACCCTGGGCATTGAGCTGGTCGAAATACAGTTTCGCACCTTCATGGAAAGGCTGGCCCAGCTGGGCCGAAGGCCCGCTCATCGGACAGGACTGACCGAGCACGATGGTGCCGCTGTCCTGGGCGCGCACAAGGCCGGGCCAGGCCGAAGCGGCGGCCGTGGCGGCCAGAAACTGTCTGCGGCCCAGAGCCGCCAGTGGTCGGTGCATGAACTTACCTGCCTTCATCGCGAAGCGGGCCGCCCACAGCGCTTGCGGGCCGCCCCAATGCCTGCCGCATGATAAAGACAAGTGCCGGCGGCGGCAGGCAAGGGCAGCGGCGCGCTCGGGGTTTTGTGGATCTGCGCCACACGCCGTCGCGCGCAATGGTTCACGGGCCGGCCGGACGGAACGCCTGCTGCATCACGGCATTGGCGCTTTGCCGGCGCACTGTCTTGCTGAAAAAATCCGCCGACGCCTGTGCGCCATTGCCATCGGGCAGCACGGCGAGAAACTTGCCGGCCAGCTCTGCATTCGCACTGTCCGCACGGGTCTGCCACATCTCCAGAAATTGCGCGCGACTGTAGGTGCGGTTGCCCAGACTGGAATCCGCCAGCCACACCGCCTCGGCGCTGATGCCGCGCAGCACGCTAAAGTGATCATCCTTGCGGTGCTTGAGATACACCACCACCGGCATCTTCAACCGAACCAGTTGCGCCCAACTGGCCGCAAAACCCTGTGCCTTGAAACCGCGCTGCGCCAGGGCACGCGCCATGTCGTCGAAGCTGGCGCGGCCATCCTGCTTGTTCATCGCAACCAGCAACTCCTGTTCGGTCACAGACTGCCCGTAGTAGGCATTGAGCAGTGTGGCCAACGAAGCCGCTCCGCACGAATAGTCGAGGTCTTGCTTGACGATGCGCTCATCGCGCAGGGTCTTCCAACTCCGGACTGCAACCCGTCCTTGGATCGAATGGCTGGCCAGCAGCACTCCGTCCGGACCCGGGGACGCGTTGCCAGCCCAGGTCAGCGAAGCCATCAGCCAACCCGTCAGCCCCCATCCCCAAGCGTGCCTGCGCATTTTCACCCTCCGGCAGGCGGTACGGCGCCCAGCAGGGCTGCCGCCGTGCCCACCAGTCCATAGAGCAGCAGTACGGGCAATATTCCGAGCGCAATCCCGCCAATGCTGTAGCCCAGGCCGGCCCTTGGAATCGCACCAGACAAGGCATTGCCCCCTACCCACACCGAATACAGCCACAGCGGCAGCACCAGCAGCGAAGGCACGCCCAGCGCCACCAGCCCAGCGCCCAGCAGATCAGGCACCAGCCAGGATGCCGCCAACAGATTGAACAGATCGCCCTGCCCGTCCCAGCGCCCACCGCGCCGCATCCACCAGCGCAATACCGCGAGGATGATCAGAAAACTCACCCAGGTGAGAACAGTAGCGAACAGCACCGCCAACCACAGCGGAGAACCTGCCTCAGATGCCACCAGGCCCGACGGTGGCGCACGCACTGCAGAATCCAGCCCCGACACAACGCCAATCAGCGTAATGACCAGCAGCGACTGCCAGCGCGGAAAATTGAAATGTGCGAATGACAGGTCTCGCAGCATGAAAAGAGAAGAGGCTGAGCTCAGCATATTGATCCACCATATAAAATCAATCAATAATTCTATAAATCATTCATCACAACCAACAGTCAGCAGATATTTTAATTTCAAATATCAATCAACTCATCCATTCAGTAATCAACCCACCATATAATCATAGAAATAATAATATTTATCCGCAAACGTAAAATCATCCCAATAAATTAATTTTCAAAAATTCATTTTTGATGCACATTGGAAGATGAAAAATGCAAACACACCTACCAACCCCATCTCAAACAGCTTTACCAATGTCAACACTGACAACACATCACCACTCATCAACCCACTAATCAACCCAATAACTACCGAGATAAAAAAAACGCAGAAAACATAAAACAAAACACATCCCCAAGTCTTACCAATCGAACGTCTAGCAAAATATCCAGAATTAAAGATCACGACAGATATTGTTATTGGCAAAATAAAACCACAATACCATCCCATGCACCACCTCAATTCAAAAGATAATATGGGATTGGATATAAAATCCAAACCCATATTAAATCAACGATACCAAGAACCTGCGCCCAATGTTCCTGCAACGAATGCGCCACCTGTTCCCAGAACTCTTAAAGGAATCACGGAGTTATAGAATCCCGCCGTAGCACCGCTACCAAATGCCGTACCAGCCCCACTCCACCCCCATTGAGAGCTTGGCGTTACCCAAAGGTAAGAAGCCGTACCAACCGCGCCACCTCCAACAGTCCAGACCACAGTGTTCCAAAATATAGCACCCTCTGTTTCCTTCATTTCCTTATTAGACAGAACCGCCAACTTCAAAGGTTTATCAGCCGTATCAAACATCGCATTCACTTCGGCCTGATTGAACTCTACCGCTGGCTGATCTTTTTTAAGAGGAAGAAGTGACTCACCAGCTTGCACCTGCGTCATAGCCAGCCCCAGAAACGGCCATGTCAGCATTGCCTTTTTAAATTTGCGCATATACACTCCATCTACTCTAAAAACAAACCTCGCACTAATTACGAGGCACTCTTTGATGTGCATCAGCACCAACAAAATCATCCCTTTTTATAGAAAAGATATTTTTTCATTCAGAACGCATACAACCAGTTAACCCGAATCTCCGTCCCGTTATAGCCAGACGCATTTGCCTTCAATGTGGCATTGAGTATGTTGCCCTTGGAAAATCCGTACCCCAACCCAAGCAACAGATCTGTGCTGGTGCGCGTAATACCTTGCTTTTCCCCATCCACCTTGCCAGCCAGTCGCCCCGTCCATTGCAGACCAGTCGTTAAGGTAATGCGTTCATTCACAGCAAACCCCACCGATGGACTTAGCATCAGAAGATTTCCCGGGCGATAATCGACATCGCCTTTCCGAAATCCACGGCCAAATCGATACCCAACAGTCAGCGACAACACTGCAGGATCAATAGCCTTGTAAGTGGTCAGCCCCAGCATCGCGGATCGGAAGCTGTTGCTTGCGGAAAAATTCTTTTCTCGCAACGCTACTTCAAAAAACCCCAGTAGCGCAGGGCTTTCATCATCATCCTTGAATCGGTAATTGACGCCACTCCAGGCGTCTGCAAAACGGTTTTCTCGACTGGAAGATACCCCTGACATGTCACTGCTACGCTGGCTGGATGCCAGATAGCTGGCCCTCGCATAAATTTCCGCCTTGGATGTCACTCCGTATCGCAAGCCCACCGTGGTTACCGCGATGTCGCTGTTGCCAATTCGCTCACCAACGACTGTTGGCAGGGTCACGAAGGAAGCAGGCCCCGTCTGGACAATAATGTCCCCTCCCGTGGATATTCCTTGTCTGTCGGCATTGGCATATGCAATGGAAAGATCAAGCTTGAATTTGCCCTTATCCGTGATTAAATCTTCAACAGTCAATGGAACATCTGCCAAAGCAGGCATGGACGCCCAAAAGCATGCAGTAACAGCTAGCGAGTGCAGATATTTATGAAGCATAGTCTGACGGCATTTCCAATCCATAGCGGAAAATTGCTTTGAATTTATGTCAATCCAAAGCATTTGCATATAAGACAAGTCTGATATTGAGAATGATTTCTTTTCGCATATGCAGCATGTGCCCAGGCCTGCTGTCATGGCCCTAAGATCAACTCCATCCGCGCACTGCCACCACAAGACGTAGCCTCACCATGACAACCACTTCGCCCCTGCCCCAGGCCACCACCCAGGTTCTGGGAGCCTGCCCCCACGATTGCCCCGACACCTGCGCGCTGGTCACCACGGTCCAGGACGGCATCGCCACGCGCGTGCAGGGCAACCCGGCCCATCCGCACACGGGCGGTGCGCTCTGCGCCAAGGTCAGCAAGTACACCGAGCGCAGCTACCACCCCGAGCGCGTGCTGACGCCGCTCAAGCGCACGGGCCCCAAGGGCAGCGGGCAGTTCACGCCCGTGTCCTGGGAAGAGGCGCTGGCCGATATCGCGCAGCGCCTGCAGGCCACCGCCGCGCGCGACCCCGAGGCCGTGCTGCCCTACAGCTACGCAGGCACCATGGGCCTGGTGCAGGGCGAGAGCATGGACCGGCGCTTTTTCCACCAGCTCGGCGCCTCGCTGCTGGACCGCACCATCTGCTCAAGCGCCGGCGGCGAAGCCCTGGCGCTGACCTATGGCGGCAAGCTGGGCATGCGCGTGGAGCATTTCACCGAGAGCCGGCTGATCGTGATCTGGGGCAGCAACAGCATCGGCAGCAGCCTGCACTTCTGGCGCTATGCGCAGGAAGCCAAGCGCCGGGGCGCGCGCCTGGTGTGCATCGACCCGCGCAAGACCGAAACCGCCGACAAGTGCCATGAGCATCTGCAATTGCTGCCCGGCACCGACGCTGCGCTGGCGCTGGCACTGATGCACGAGCTGATCGTGCACGGCTGGCTGGACCATGACTACATCGCGCGCCACACGCTGGGCTGGGAGGAACTCAAGGCCCGCGCCCTGCAATGGGCGCCCGAGCGCGCAGCCCAGGTCTGCGGCCTGCCCGTGGAGCAGATCCGCCAGCTGGCGCGCGACTATGGCACGGCTGCGCCCGCCGCCATCCGGCTGAACTATGGCGTGCAGCGCGCGCGTGGGGGCGGCAACGCCGTGCGCGCCATCGCCTGCCTGCCGGCCCTGGTCGGCGCCTGGCGCCACCGCGCGGGCGGCCTGCTGCTGTCCAGCTCAGGCGCCCTGCCTGCGCAGCGCGCGCGGCTGCAGATGCCGCAGCTGCTGGGCGAGCGCCGCCCGCGCACCATCAACATGAGCACCATCGGCGATGCGCTGCTGCACCCGGGCGATGCAGCATTCGGCCCCAGAGTGCAGGCCATCGTGGTCTACAACAGCAACCCCGTGGCGGTGGCGCCCGAGTCGGCCAAGGTGGTCGCAGGCTTTGCGCGCGAGGATCTGTTCACCGTGGTGCTGGAGCAGTTCATGACCGATACGGCCGATATGGCCGACTATGTGCTGCCTGCGACCACGCAGATCGAGCACTGGGACATCCATGGCAGCTACGGCCACACCGATGTGCTGCTCAACCGCCCCGCCATCGCGCCGCTGGGCCAGGCGCGCAGCAACGCGCAGATCTTCCGCGACCTGGCCGCCCGGATGGCCGGGCATGACGCCGCCTTTGCCGCGCCCCATTTCCACACCAGCGACGAGCAGCTGTGCCACGAGGCTTTTGCCGATGCAAGCGTGGATTTCGCGCAGTTGCTGGAGCAGGGCTTCACCACCCTGAAGCTGCCCGAGGCGCCGTTTGCCGAAGGGGGGTTTGCCACGCCTTCGGGACGCTGCGAATTCGCCAGCGCCGAGCTGGCGCGGCGCGGCCTCGATCCGCTGCCGGACTACCTGCCCAATTACGAAACAGGCGATACAGACGCGCGCTACCCGCTGGCCATGATCTCGCCGCCCGCGCGCAATTTCCTCAACAGCAGCTTTGCCAACGTCAAGAGCCTGCGCGCCATGGAAGGCCGCCCGCTGGTGGAGCTGCACCCCGAGGACGCGGCCGCGCGCGGCGTGGCCGATGGCGACCGGGTGCGCGTGTTCAACGACCGGGGCAGCTATGAGTGCCATGCCAGCATCAATGGCCGCGCGCGCAAGGGAGTGGTCAACGGCCTGGGCATCTGGTGGCGCAAGCACGGCGACAACGGCACCAATGTCAACGAACTCACCCACCAGCGCCTGACCGATCTGGGCCGCGCACCGAGTTTCTACGACTGCGCGGTGCAGGTGCAGCGGCTGGCGGCCTGAAGCTCAGTCGAGCTTGACGCCTGCGCTCTTGATGATGGCGCCCCAGCGCTTGGACTCGGCGCGCGACATGGCCAGGAACTGCTCGGGCGTGCCGGGCAGCGCCTCCATGCCGAAGTCCATCATGCGCTTGGCCACCGGCGCGCTGGCCAGGGCCTTGTTGAGCTCGGCGTTGAGCCGCTGCACGACGGCGGCCGGCATGTGTGCCGGGCCCAGAAGGCCCTGGAAGGCATAGACCTCGGAGTCGGGCACGCCCACTTCGGCCAGCGTCGGCAGGTCGGGCAGGCTGAGGAGGCGCTTGCCCGTGCCGATGGCCAGCGCGCGCACCTTGCCTGACAGGATCACGGGCAGGCCCGAGGCCAGGTCCAGGAACATGCAGGGCACCTGACCACCCATCACATCGGCCAGCGCGGGCGCTGCGCCCCGGTAAGGGATGTGGGTCAGGAAGGTGCCGGTGCGCTTCTTGAACATCTCCATCGCCAGATGGTGGGGCGAGCCATTGCCGGGCGATGCATAGTTGACCTGGCCCGGATGCGACTTCACGTAGGCCAGGAATTCCTTGAAGTTGCGGGCCTCGAAGGCCGGATTGACCACCAGCGCCATCGGGAAGCGGCTGATGCCGCCGATATAGGTGAAGTCCTTCTCGGGATGGTAGGACAGCTTGCTGAACAGGTGCTCATTGAAGGCCAGCACGGCATTGTCCGCCGACATGATGGTGTAGCCGTCCGGCTTGGCCGTGGCCACAATCTGGGCGCCGATGTTGGTCGATGCGCCGGGGCGGTTGTCCACGACGATGGTCTGGTTCAGCGTCTGGCGCATGGCCTCGGCCACGGTGCGCGCCAGCACGTCGGTGCCGCCGCCCGGCGGATAGGGCACAACCCAGCGAATGGGGTTGGCGGGCCAGTCCTGCGCCTGCGCAAAGGGCGCGGCCAGGCCGGCCGAAGAGGCCGCCATCGCGGCCAGGAATTGTCTGCGGTCCATCGTTGTCTCCTGTGGGTGGTATGGATATCTTGTGCGCCGCGTTGGGGTTGTAGTGATTGCGGCGGCGGGCAGGGCTAGGGTGTGCCGGGCGGCGGCAGCGCCACGCGCTGCAGTCTGAAGCCCCGGGCCTGCAGCAGGGCTGGCAGCCCCTGGGGACCGACCATGTGCAGGGCGCCCACGGCCGCGAAGATGCTGCGGCCCGCGCGCATCTGCTGCGCCATGGCCTGGGCGATGCCGGGGTTGCGTCCGTCAATGGAGCGCGCGTAGTCGGCGCGCTCGGCACGGGTTTGCACGCAGTTGCACCATTCGGGCAGGCTTTCGAGCAGGTTCAGCCGGCCATCGGCCCAGGACTGGGCGATGCTGGACAGCATGCTGCTGGCACTGCCGCGCTCCAGTTGTTCCAGGCCGGAGGCCACGCTGCGGATGATGCGGGCGGGATCGTCGGACACCAGCTCGCGCAGCTGCCGCTCGGGCGTTTCCAGGCCCAGAACCGGCTTGCCCAGGGCGGTGGCCACGCCTGCCAGGGACAGATCGATGCCATAGGCGGGGTCCAGCCCCTCGCGCCGGCCCGCCATCGCCAGCAGCGTCATGACCTGGGCGTCGGGCCGCAATGCGGCCAGTTCAGGCCCGGCACAGGCCGCGCGCGACTGCGCGGCCAGGCGGCGCTCCAGGTCTTCGGGCAGCGGCGCTGCATCGGGCCGCGCGCGCAGGCCCTGCTGCAGCGCCTGCGCCACGGCAGGGTCCAGCAGGTTCAGCTCCAGCGCCAGGCTGTCGGAGGCGCGCAGCGCCGCCATGACCGTGGGGCCGGGCACGCTCCAGCCCATGCGCGCCATGTGCACCGTGCCATACAGCCAGCTGGTGCGGCCCTCATGCTCGATGCGCCACAGCACACCCCGGTCGCGGGCCTCGCGCTGCAGGGTCCGCAGTTCGGCCTGCGTCGGCATGCGGGCAGCAGGCGGACAATCGGCTGGCGCCGGCGAGGCCCAGACCAGCCCGGCAGGCAGCAGCGCCGCCACGGCCAGCGTGCGGCGCAGCCACCGGCCCGCGCGGGCGCGCCAGGCGGCAGCCGTCATGCAGGCTCCCCGCCAGCACCCGCCTCGGCAATCGTCTGGTCGATGGCGCCGAAAATGCTCTGCCCGTCCTTGCCCTTCATCTCGATGCGGATGCTGTCGCCAAAGCGCATGAAGCCGGTCGTGGGCGCGCCGTCCTGGATGGTTTCCATGCAGCGCTTTTCGGCAATGCAGCTGTAGCCCTTGGGCCATTCCATGCGCCGGCTCTTGCCACGGCCGCTTTCCACGCCCTTGTTGCTCACCGTGCCGCTGCCCACGATGGAGCCGGCGCGCACATTGCGCGTCTTGCAGATATGGGCGATGAGCTGGCCGAAATGGAACACCATGTCCTCGCCCGCATCGCACATGCCGACCTTGCGGCCATTCCAGGTGGACTGCAGCGTCAGATGCAGCCGCCCGCCCTTCCAGGCATCGCCCAGTTCATCGAGCGTCACGGCCACGGGGCTGAAGGCGGTGGCAGGCTTGGACTGGAAGAAGCCGAAGCCCTTGGCCAGCTCGTTCGGGATGAGGTTGCGCAGGCTCACATCGTTGGCCAGCATGACCAGGCGCACGCCGCCCAGCGCACGCTCGGGCGTGGCGCCCATGGGCACATCGCCAGTGATGACGGCGATCTCGGCCTCGAAATCGATGCCCATGGCCTCGCTGGGCACCAGCACATCGTCGCAGGGGCCCAGGAAGTCGTCGCTGCCGCCCTGGTACATCAGCGGGTCGGTATAGAAGTTGGCAGGCACCTCGGCGCCGCGCGCCTGGCGCACCAGCTCCACATGGTTGATGTAGGCAGAGCCATCGGCCCACTGGTAGGCTCGGGGCAGCGGCGCCATGCACTGGTGCGGATCAAAGGCAAAGGCGTGCGGCGCCTTGCCGCTGTTGAGCAGGCGGTACAGGTCCTGCAGCTGGGGGGCCATGTAGCTCCAGTCATCGAGCACCTGCTGCAGGCGGCTGGCGATGCCGGTCGCATAATGCGCCTGGCTCAGGTCGCGTGAGACCACGACCAGTTGCCCGTCCCGGGAGCCGTCCTTGTAAGTGGCAAGTTTCATGGTGCCTTCCGTACCTTTGCTGCGCGCCTGCGGCCTGGGCAGCACAGTGGATGTTGGCGCCCGCCACAAATTACGATAAGTTAAATTGATTTAACTAAACAAAACACAATTCTATTGCAATGGACAAGGAACGCGCAGGGATTCAGTCGGTCGAGGTGGGCTTCGCATTGCTGGAGGCGCTGACGCGCGCGCGCGGCGCGCAGATGCTCAAGGATCTGGCCTCCGACGCAGGCATGAGCGCCGCCAAGGCCCACCGCTACCTGGTGAGCTTCCAGCGCATCGGCCTGGTGACCCAGGACGAGCGCACCTCCCGCTACGACCTCGGGCCTGCCGCGCTCAAGCTGGGCCTGGCCTCGCTGGCGCGGCTGGACCCCGTGCGGCTGGCGCGCGAGCGCATGCCGGCGCTGACGCAGCAGCTGCAGCACACGACCGCCATTGCCGTCTGGGGCAACCATGGCCCGACCATCGTGCACTGGGAGGAAAGCGCCCAGTCGGTGACGGCCAACCTGCGCCTGGGCGATGTCATGCCCATGCTGGCCTCGGCCACGGGCCGCTGCTTCGCGGCCTGGCTGCCCCGTGAAGCCACGGCGCCGTTGCTGGAGCCCGAGGTCGAGCGCGCGCGCCGCAGCCAGCGCCAGGACCTGCCGCTGACGCCCGAAGCCATTGATGCCATGCTCACCGACGTGCGCGCGCGCGGCACGGCGCGCGTGGTCGATACCGTGCTGCCCGGCATCGTGGCCTTTTGCACGCCCGTGTTCGACTCATCGGGCCATATCGTGCTGGGCCTGACCACGCTGGGCTCGGTCGCCACCTTCGATGCGGCCTTTGGCGGCGCCATCGATGCGCCACTGCGCCAGGCCTGCGAACAACTGTCGCGCGACCTCGGCTGGGGCAGTGCCTGACGCCGTGGCCATGAAGCGCCGCAGGCTGGCTGTCATCGCAGGCGTGGTCCTGGCCGCACACGCCCTGGTGCTGCTCGGCCTGCCACGCTGCAGCCAGTCCCCTGCGCCACGGCCCGAGCCCGAGGTCATACCGATGCTGGCCGTGCCGCTGCCACCGCCCCTACCCCCCCAGGCAGCGCCGCTTGCGCCCCGCCCCATCCGCCCAGCCCGCCCCCAGCGGCCTGCAGCCCCCCCGCCTGCGCCAGAGCCCCTGCCCACCGTGGCCGTCGAAAGCACACCGGCAGACGCGCCGGCGCAGCCGCAGCCGCCAGAAACGCAGGAGCTGCCTGCGCCGCAGTCCCTGGCGCAGGAACAGGAACTGCCACCTGCCCAGGAGCCGGCTGCCGCCAGCCTGCCCGTGCAACTGCCAGATCCTGCGCGCCTGTCTTTTGCCGTCACGGGCCAGGCCAAAGGCTTCAACTACTCGGCCCAGGCCGAGCTGACATGGCAGCATGCCGACGGCCGATACCAGGCGCGCCAGGAGGTCAGCCTGTTCCTGCTGGGCACACGCGCGCAAAGCAGCGAAGGCCGCATCACCAGCCAGGGCCTGGAGCCAGAGCGCTTCACCGACAAGGCGCGCAAGACACAGAGCGCGCAACTGGACTTTGGCAGCGGGCTGGCGCATTTCAGCGACGGCTCGCCCGATGCGCCCATCGCACCGGGCGCCCAGGACCGGCTAAGCGTCTTCCTGCAGCTGGCAGCCCTGCTGGCGGCCGCGCCGCAGAACTACGCCGAGGGCACGGAGCTGGTCTTCACCACCGTCAGCGCCCGGCGCGCCGACCTCTGGACTTTGCGCGTGCGCCAGACAGAGACGCTGGAGCTGCCCGCAGGGGACATGGCCGCGCTGCGCCTGGACAAGCTGCCACGCGAGGGCGACGACCAGCGGGCCTCGCTGTGGCTGGCTCCCGCGCTGCAGTACCTGCCCGTGCGCATCCTTTTGCAGCAGGGCAGCGGCGACTTCGCCGACCTGCAGCTGCGGGACAAATCCTCGCCCTGACCGCTGCCTGCCGTCCGGTGACCCGTGCCAGACGCTGGCGGCTCCGGCAGGCATACCACAGATCTGCCTGGCGCGTCCCGCGCAGCGCATGCCAATCCGTGGAATACTGTGCCTGAGCGCTTCAAGTCCCCCTGCAGGGATTGAAATATGGCGCTTCGCAGCCATATCGGCAGTGCAACGTCCTGCAAGGGCGAGAAAGGGAACACCATGCAAATGCTTTATGACTCCGAATCCTTTGTGGTGCTCCATCTGCGTCCGGACATGGACCCCAAGGAGCCGCCTGCCGCCGACGCGCCGCCGCAGCTGCCACGCCACGGCTTCGAGATCGTGGACAAGCGCTCGGGCAAGGAGGTCTACCTGGACGGCTCCTGGGCAGAGATGTTCCAAAAGCAGATCATCGCCTGGCAGCAGGACGCCCCGACCGAGGAAGAGGTCGAGAGCGCCCTCGAACGCTACGCGGGCCTGGCCCAGCAGCCCGTCGTGGTCCACTGACGGCACCCAGGCCACCGTGCGAGCCCCTGGCGGGGCCCGCCTGCAGCCCGCTGCGCGCTTGCGTGTAGCGGGCTTTTTAACAGGCACTGGCCGGGGGGTGCCGTGGCGGTCTCGACCAGCGACAGCGCGCTGTGGTGAATCAGGTGCTGCGCCGCTGCACCCACCGGTACATCGGCGCCACCAGCAGCAGCACGGCGATCAGCCGGCAGACCTGGAAGGCGGTGACCACGGGGACGCCCAGCTGCAGCACCTTGGCCGTGATGGCCATCTCGGTGATGCCACCCGGCGAGGTGCCCAGCAGCAGCGTGACCCAGGGCAGGTCCACGGCCAGGTGCAGCAGCCAGGCAAAGCCTGCGCAGATGGCCATCAGTCCCACCGTGCCCACGGCCACCGAGCCCAGCCAGCGGGGCGCCGTGCGCAGAAATTCGCGCCGAAAGCGCACGCCCAGGCTGATACCGATCACCAGCTGTGCCGCGTTGACCAGGGGCTGGGGTACGGCCGACAGCTCCTGGCCGCACATGGTCAGCAGCATGGACACCAGCAGCGCCCCCAGAAACCAGGGGTTGGCACGCTTGAGGCGCAGCATGGCCCAGGCGCCCAGGCCGGTGAGCAGGGCCAGCAGCGCCAGGCCGGGTCCGTCCACGATGCGGATGCTGGGCGGCGTCAGGCCCGTGAAGCCATGCAGGCCGCTCCACTGCAGCGCAAACGGAATGCTCACGGTGACGATGACCAGACGCAGGCTGTGGCTGGCGGCCACCAGGTCGGTGCGCGCATGTTCGCGCTCGGCCAGCAGCGTCATCTCTGACGCTGCGCCGATGGCGCCCGAGAAATAGGTGGTTGCGCGCATTTCGCGCTCCGGAATCTGGGGCATGCGCGGGGCATGGATGCGGTACAGCCAGGCGCCAAAGCCCCAGCCCAGCAGCAGCGCCCACACGATGGCCACGGCAATCGCCCACCACAGCCCGGCGATCAGCTGCACCACGGCAGGCGTGAAGTACAGGCCCAGCGATGCGCCGATGACCCACTGCCCCACGTTGCGAAGGCGGCCTGCGCTGGCCGTGGGCGCGCCCAGGATGGAAGCCAGCGAAGTGGCGATCAGCGGCCCCAGCATCCAGGGCAGCGGCGTGTGCAGCCACAGGCACAGCTCGGCGGCGGCAAAAGCTCCGAGCAGGGTCAGCGATATGCGAAGCAGGGCAATAGGGCGGCGCGCGGACATGGAGGACGTGGGACGCAAGGCAGGACCGAAAGCCTGCGAGTATCGCCCCGCCAGCGCCCGGGCGCAGCCGGGTGCGCTACCGCTGCGGCCGGCCGGCGCCCCGGCGTGCGGCCATTTCCTGGCCCATGGCCGCCTGCGCGTCCTCTGGCAGCAGGCCGCGCGCCTGCGGGTAGGCCAGTTGCTCTTCCTTCTCGACATGGCTGGCATAGCAGGCTGCGAAGCGCTCGAACAGCGCCTCGTCGTCCGCGCCAAACCCCTGGGCCTGCCCATCGGCCAGGGCCTGCAGCGGCTGGCGCGCCTGCGCCCAGTCGGCGCTCATCAGGCCATGCTCATCATGCAGTCGCCGCACCAGGGCCACGGTCTGCGCATCGCCATGCGCCAGCAGTGGCGGAAATACATGGCGCTCCTCGTCCTCGTGGTGCAGCGGCGCAGCCTGATCGAAGTAGCGCAGCACATCGCGCGCGGCCTGCCGCGCGCTGTCGTCGCAGCCCTGCTCCTTCAGGTGCTGGCGCAGCCGCCCCAGCAGCGCCAGCATGCGCAGCACACGCTCATGGCAGGCTTCGAGCATCTCGAAGGGCTGCTCGAAGCCGGTTGCGGGCGAGCGCCAGCCGGGGAGGGCCGATGGCTGTACAGGTTGACGGTTCATTGGTGTAGCGCCAGAAACAAAAGCGGATCGGTGACGATGCTCACCACGCGAACGGATTTATCATGCTCCTGCATGCGTCAACCGGCGCAAGCCGTCGCGGAACTTGCCGAAGCTCAGTGAGGCATTGTGCTCCACGTCCAGCAACGGACTGATTTTTGCGGCCCACCCGTGTTTGATCTGCCCTGGCATCGGCCAGCCCGCTTTCTGGATGGCAGCATGGCCGCCCGGATAAATGGCATCACACTTTTGGAGCATCGCATTCAGTTCGCTCAGGAACTGCCTGCAGTCACGCGTGTCACTGTCGAGAATGACCACGACTGCATCAATGCCGTGCGTCTTGCCATGCGCCCGCAAAATGCCCGGCAACCGGTCCAGCAAGGTCATCTTGAGGGTGTTGCGCTTCGCTTTTGCCCCCCTTCTCAAAGACCAATCAACTTTACTACAGTCACAGAAAATATACAGACCGCTATTAAACCCATAAAAAACATTAGCAAAAAATAGCGAAGAAAATTTCTCAGCGTTGATTTGAAAAATTTAATAAAAATCCATCCCGAATACGTGAGCGCCAGCAGAATCAATACAGTAAATTTAACCCATAAATAACCGGATTCCCGATTTTGCTCGCCAACAACAATTGCAAGACTAATTACTATTGAAAATACAAACAAAAAGCTTGTATTAAGCCAAAAACTTAAGATTTTTGGCATTCTATTTATCCGGTGAAGTGTCTTGAGGGTATAGGCATATCCAGGCCTGGCACTTGGTATCCCTTAAGAGCTGTACGAATCACAATATCGTACCCAATACCATCTCCCGCAACACTGTTTAACAATCCAATCAAGTAGGATGAACTATTATATTGGCCAGGAATCATTCTGTCGCCACCTATATTTTTAGGAATGGAATATGGAATGATCACGCCAGAAAAATTTTTGGCATTTTTGATGAGTTTATCTTTAAATTCTCTTGGTGTTATGGATTTTGGTGGAATTATAGAAATTTCAATGTCTTTGGGATTGGAGTATTTCAATCTTTCCGCAACAGTCATTTTATTATTATAGGTCAGCAAATGATTTGGGATAGTATTTTTGTAGAAATTAGATTTTATCCTTTCAAAGCCACCAATTCTAAAATTACCATCCGGCTGCCCATCAATGGCCGTAATTCCGTCATACAAGTCTTTTATTAGCAAGGTCAAGTGAAGGCTTGGACTGAATGGACTCACAATCCGACCAACAACTATCGCAGCAATACGGGCAATCACAGTAAATTCTGGTTCTTTTCTATTATCAATTGCGGCTGACATCACACTTCCTTAAAAATCATTTATTGACGTTTTTGTCGTGCAAGACCTAAATGAAGCGAGATAATCGAACACTAAATGCAGGCGTTTTATCACAGAAAGCATTGTGCAGTGCCCAACTATGCGGAACGGTTGAACGATGCTACCAGCACAAACATCTAGATCACGGCTAACTACACATTGTTTCAATTCATAGTTGAGCTAGTTCTCATCCAAGTCCTTTCCCAATTCACCGAACTTAAGCCAAAATTTCACCCACAACCCATTGATTTCAATGGGTTTTCTTGAAAATCCTCTCTTGACAAAGCGGTAGCGGGGCTTAAGTTCGGTGATTGGGGCTGCGCCCGTAGTGCGGCTGGTACGCTACATCTCCAGCACCGAGTAGGTGCGGGTAATGGCCACCAATCTGCCAGCGCAGGATTTGCCGGCATCGATGTTTGGACAGTTGTACCACCAGTGCTGGCGCATTGAAGAGGCGTTCAAGTGGTTACAGCCATCTCGTTACACACAAGCATCAAACTCCTTATGAATCAGCAGATTAGAGCGTGTTTTGAAATTCCGTGCAAGTAGTTGATTTTATTGAAGAATTCTACGATTTCCACTTTTACAAAAACGTGCGTAAGTGCTTATCACAAAAGAGAATTTTTCACTAGTGGTGTGAACCAGAAGTTCGTATACAGAATTCGGCGACCGATTTCAGAATCTGGTCAGCCGACTTTGTCCAGATAAAGGGCTTGGGCGCAGCATTATTCTTGGCCACATAGGACCTGATCGCATTTTCCAACGCACGGGTTGAACGAAACCGGCCTCGCTTGAGCCGACGTGCTGTGAGTATGGAGAACCAGCATTCGACCAGATTGATCCATGACGACGAGGTCGGCGTAAAGTGCAAATGCACTCGTGGATGCCTGAGCAGCCAGCGCTTGATGATCGGGCTCTTGTGGGTGCTGGCGTTGTCCAGTAGTGACGAAACTCAACGCTGCGGTGACGCTGGTGAACTTCTGCAATGACCGTCCCCGCCTTGATGTCCAGCGCTGCAAAAAGATCAGTTGTGCCATGGCGAATGTAGTCGTGGGTGTGACGCTGCGTTTGCCCAGGGCGCATGGGGATGGCAGGTGCCGTGTCGCTCTTGGCCTGAATGGATGGCTTCTCATCCACGCACAGTACCAGTGCGCGATCTGGAGGGTTCAGATAAAGGCCGACGATGTCGCGTACCTTGTCAACGAACATCGGATCGGTAGACAGCTTGAAGCCCTCGGTGCGATGTGGTGCCAGTGCAAATGCGCGCCAGATGCGAGAGATGGTGGTCTGGCTCATGCCCAGGTGGGCGGCCAGGGAGCGTGTCGACCAATGGGTGGCGTTGTCGGGTACACGCTCCAGCGTTGTCGTGATCACGGCCTCGACCTGTGCATCCAATATCGTGCGAGGAGCGCCCGAGCGGGGAGCATCATCAAGGCCAGCAAGGCCGTGCTGAGCAAAGCGCCTGCGCCACTTGGAGACAGTCATCAGGCTCAGCCCCAGTTCAGCGGCTATGGCCGTATTGGTGGCGGCTGGCTCAGCGCATGCCAACACGATGCGTGCCCGTAGCGCCAACGCCTGAGCGGTTTTACGTCGACGAATCCAGTCGAGCAAGACCGCCCGGTCGGCATCGGTCAACTGGATGGCAACTGCATGAGGTCGAGCCATGATGCACTCCTTGGCTGCGTGGAGTGG
>NZ_JACSYA010000049.1 GCF_029870285.1 Delftia sp. PS-11 | reverse complement strand
TGGTCCATCGACTTGGAAGCCTTTGATAAACGCCAGAAACCGCTGCCGGTGTGCATCGTCGAGCACCCGCATGGAGTTGTCTGCATTGCCGCTTAGCCGGGTGGGGCCTAGTCTGTTGACCCCAGGTTGATTCCAGTAGCAGCAGTTCATGACCTGCCAGGCCAAGCGTATTTTTCCGTCGGGCAGCAGTGTCTTGTCATTGAAGACCGATTGCAGCGCTTCTTTCAAAATGGCGGCGCGCCTCTGGGACTTGCCGTTGCTGGTCATAATTTCAATCATGCTGCCCGAGTTGTCCAGGCTGAGAATCACGTTCGGCGCCACATACGGCTCCACCGTGGCGGGAGGGGACTGCGCCAGGTCCAGCAGTTGTGCCAGGCTGGCTGCAGGCGCCCAGGCCAGTGCGGCCAGCGATGCCAGCAGCGTGGTTTTGAAGGGGCTGACGTGGTTCACGGGTTTTCTCCTCCCTGCGTTTCTTGGGCTGTCAGTGGTGCAGGCGCATGCGTGCATGGCGCCGGGCCTGTGGTGTGCACAGGCAGTTTTTGTGAATTGAATGCTGCTGGCGAATCTAGAAAGGTGCCCACCGCCTGTCATTCGGATTGGTCTGATTTGTGGTGAGAAAATCAGAATCCGCTTGCGTTTTGGTGATCAGACAGGGGCGCATCTCCCTCTGTGGCAACGGGATGCACGGGTTGGGATTTTTCAGAGTCTTTGCGCAAAGATCTCGCGGCGCCAGGGTCAATGGCCACGCCTGCCGGGCGGTTTTTGCGGGTACCCGGCGCAGGCTCCGGTGTGGGGGTAGCCCTGGAGCAGGCTTTTAAAAACCCAGGCAAGGACTGCGAACGCTGGCTCAACACCGGCTTGCGGCTCGTCCATCTGGCGTTTTTGGTTCTCTTGCTCAGGAGGCTTTGAACACGTTCTAAGATCCGGCCGGGCCACAGCGGTTGCGGCCTGCAAGATTGATTTGAATGCTTCAGGAGATACGAATGTTCAGGAAAATGATGGCCGGCTTTGTCGCGCTGCTGTGGTCCACCATGCTGTTTGCCGCTGTGGATGCGAACAAGGCGGCACAGGCAGAACTGGGAACGATCAAGGGCATCGGCCCTGCGATCTCGGCTCGCATCGTCGAAGCGCGCAAAACCGCCCCGTTCAAGGACTGGGAGGACTTCATACAGCGCGTCAAAGGCGTGGGCGAAGCTACTGCCACCCAATTTTCTGCGGGCGGCCTGACAGTCAATGGCACCAGCTACAAGGCTGCGGCACCAGCGGCAGGCAATGCATCCGCCAAGGGGAATGCAGCCAAGGATACGGCCGCACCAGCCGCCAGGCCGACCACGCCCCAGCCTGCAGCGCCAGCCAAGGAACCCGCTGCAAAGCCGGCGGCTGCCACCAAGGCAGGCAGCGCTTCCTGAGTGCGGCACGCCCTTGCGCCCACCCGCCATGGCGGGTTTTTTTACGCCCATACCCTCGGCACATGCGCAGCCATAGCCCGAAACATGCTCAGGTTTTCATAGCGATTCAAAAAAGCTTGCCCGTAAAATGAATCGCACATGCCCTTGATCACTCTCATTCTTCTGCCTTTTGCCGGCAGTCTGATCGCCGCCATGCTGCCAGCCAATGCGCGCAATGCGGAGTCCACGCTGGCGGGAATCATTGCGCTGACCTGCGCTGTTCAGGCGGCCCTGCTGTTCCCGGAAATTGCGGATGGCACCGTTCTGCGCCAGGAGATCGAGTGGCTGCCCACGCTGGGAATGAACCTGGTCATCCGCATGGATGGCTTTGCCTGGATGTTCTGCATGCTGGTGCTGGGAATGGGCTCGCTGGTGGTGCTCTATGCGCGCTACTACATGTCGCCCGCCGATCCCGTGCCGCGCTTTTTCTCCTTCTTCCTGGCCTTCATGGGCGCCATGGCCGGGGTGGTCCTGTCGGGCAACATCATCCAGCTGGCATTTTTCTGGGAGCTGACCAGCCTTTTTTCCTTTCTGCTGATCGGCTACTGGCACCACCGCAAGGATGCGCGCAGAGGCGCGCGCATGGCGCTGACCGTGACAGGCACCGGTGGCCTGGCCATGCTGGCAGGCATGCTGGTGATGGGCCATATCGTGGGCAGCTACGACTTGGACAACATTCTGGTGGCCGGCCAGCAGGTGCGCGATCACCAGCTGTATCTGGTGGCGCTGTGCCTGATTCTTCTGGGCGCCCTGAGCAAGAGCGCGCAATTTCCCTTCCACTTCTGGCTGCCCCATGCCATGGCAGCGCCCACGCCGGTATCGGCCTACCTGCACTCAGCCACCATGGTCAAGGCGGGAGTCTTCCTGCTGGCACGCATGTGGCCCGTGCTGGGCGACACCGATGCCTGGTTCTGGCTGGTGGGAGGAGCGGGAACAGCCACATTGCTCATCGGTGGCTATCTGGCCATGTTCCAGCACGATCTCAAGGGATTGCTGGCCTATTCGACGATTTCGCACCTGGGCCTGATCACGCTGCTGCTGGGCCTGAACAGCAAGCTGGCTGCGGTGGCGGCCGTCTTTCACATCATGAACCATGCGACCTTCAAGGCATCGCTGTTCATGGCTGCCGGCATCGTGGACCATGAAAGCGGCTCACGCGACATCCGGCGGCTTTCCGGGCTGCGCCACATGATGCCCATCACGGCCACGCTGGCCTGCGTGGCCAGCGCGGCCATGGCAGGCGTGCCGCTGCTCAACGGCTTCCTGTCCAAGGAAATGTTCTTCGCGGAGACCGTCTACCTTGAAGCGGCGCCCTGGGTGCGCACGGCCCTGCCTGTGGCGGCCACGGTGGCTGGAATGTTCAGCGTGGCCTATTCGCTGCGCTTTACCGTGGATGTGTTTTTCGGGCCCAAGGCCACCGACCTGCCGCACACGCCGCACGAACCCCCGCACTGGATGCGCGTGCCTGTCGAGCTGCTGGTGCTGGCCTGCCTGGTGGTGGGCATGCTGCCGGCCTGGGCTGTCGGCAGTTTTCTGGCAGCGGCTGCGGCGCCGGTGGTAGGGGGCGAACTGCCCACCTACAGCCTGGCCATCTGGCATGGCTGGAACATGCCGCTGATCATGAGTCTGGTGGCCCTGGCCGGAGGCATCCTGCTGTACATGCTGCTGCGCTGGCAGCGCCAGGCAGGCCATATCGATGCTGCGCCATTGGTCGGCACGCTCAGCGGCCAGCGTGCCTTCGAGAATCTGCTGGCACGCATCACCCTGCTGGGCAGGAGCGCGCGGCGGCGCCTGTCCACCATGCGGCTGCAGTGGCAGATGCTGTGGCTGGTCTGCACCGCCGTGCTCGCGGGTGCCCTGCCCCTGTGGCTGCAGGGCATGAAGCTGGGCGACCGGGGCACGCTGCCACTGTCGCCTGCCTTCGTGCTGCTGTGGGCGATTGGCATACTCTGCGCGCTGGGTACCGCCTGGAAGGCCAAGTACCACCGTATGACGGCGCTGATCATGCTGGGAGGCGCAGGCCTGTGCACCTGCCTGACGTTCCTCTGGTTCTCGGCGCCCGATCTGGCGCTGACCCAGCTCGTCGTCGAAGTGGTGACCACGGTGCTGATGCTGCTGGGCCTGCGCTGGATGCCCAAGCGCGACAAGAGCCTGCACATTCCCGTGCTTTCGGCCGATCTGCGTGCGCGGTCGCGGCGCATGCGCGATCTGCTGCTGTCGATGGTGGCTGGCGGCGGCATGGCCTGGCTGGCATTTGCGATGATGAGCCGGCCCTTTTATGACGGCGCATCGACCTTCTTCCTGGAGCAGGCGCTGAGCGGCGGCGGCGGCACCAATGTGGTCAATGTCATGCTGGTGGACTTCCGTGGTTTCGACACTTTTGGCGAAATCGTGGTGCTGGGCATCGTCGCGCTGGTCGTGTACGCGTTGCTGCGGCGCTTCCGCCCTGCGCGCGAGACCCTGGATCTCCCCGAACAGCAGCGCTACATGCCCGGCGACCTGCAGACCGATCTGCTCAACCCGCGCAATGCCGGTGACACGGCCGTCGGCTACCTGATGGTGCCCGCCGTGCTGGTGCGCCTGCTGCTGCCTTTCGCAGCCCTGGTATCCATGTACATCTTCATGCGGGGGCACAACGAGCCCGGCGGCGGCTTCGTGGCTGGACTGGTGTTCTCGGTGGCCTTGCTGATGCAGTACATCATCTCGGGCACGCAATGGGTGGAAGCCCACCTGCCGCTGTTTCCGCGCCGCTGGATCAGCGTCGGACTGCTGTTTGCCCTGGGCACGGGCATGGGCTCCATCGCTGCAGGCTATCCCTTCCTGACGAGCCACACCTTCCATATGACCCTGCCAGTCGTGGGCGATGTGCATATCGCCAGCGCCCTGTTCTTCGATATCGGCGTGTTCGCGCTGGTGGTGGGCGCCGCCATGCTGATCCTGACCGCCATTGCCCGCCAGTCCGTGCGCAGCCACCGCTACCACGCCCGGCTGCTTGAAGAGCAGCAGCAGCAGGCCGAGGAGGCCGAAGCTGCAGTACAGCAGGCCACCGCCGCCGCATTGGCCCGAGGAGGCTTGTAATGGAAATCGTACTTGCCATCGCCATCGGCGTGCTGACCGGCTCGGGGGTCTGGCTGCTGCTGCGCCCCCGGACCTATCAGGTCATCATGGGCCTGGCCCTGCTGTCGTATGCCGTCAATCTTTTCATCTTCAGCATGGGGCGCCAGGGACTGGCCATCGACAAGGAGCCTGTGCTGCGCGCAGGCGTGCCCCAGGATCTGGCCCACTATGCCGACCCCATGCCACAGGCGCTGGTGCTGACGGCCATCGTGATTGGCTTTGCCATGACGGCGCTGTTTCTCGTGGTGCTGCTGGCCTCGCGTGGCACGACGGGAACCGACCATGTGGATGGAGAGCATTCGCGCACTGAGCAGGAAATGCCATGAGCGAGCTGACCGCCCGGCTCATGCCGCACCTGATGCTGGCGCCTATCGCGCTGCCCATGTTCACTGCGGCGCTCATGCTGCTCATGCGCGAGGAGCGCCAGCGCGTCAAATTCACGCTCGGGGTGCTGTCCAGCCTGCTGGGCCTGGGCATCTGCGTGCTGCTGCTGCAGTGGACCGACCAGGCTGGCGCTCCCGTCAATCTGGGCGTCTACATGCCCGGCAACTGGCCCATGCCTTTCGGCATATCGCTGGCGCTGGACCGGCTGACGGCACTGATGCTGGTGCTGGCGCATTGCGTGGCGCTGGCGGCGCTGGTGTTTTCCAGCGCACGCTGGCACCGGGCTGGGGTTCACTTTCACCCGCTGTTCCAGTTCCAGCTGATGGGGCTGTGCGGCGCCTTCCTGACGGCCGATCTGTTCAACCTGTTCGTCTTTTTCGAGATCATGCTGGCAGCCTCCTACGGGCTGGTGCTGCATGGATCGGGCCGCACACGCATCCAGGCCGGCCTGCACTACATCGCCATCAACCTGGCAGCCTCGTCGCTGTTCCTGATCGGCGTGTCCATGCTGTACGGCCTCACGGGCACGCTGAACATGGCCGATCTGGCACGCGCCGTGGCACAGGTCAGCAGCGCCGACCGTGGCCTGCTGCATTCGGCAGCAGCCATCCTGGGCACGGCGTTCCTGATCAAGGCCGCGATGTGGCCGCTGAACTTCTGGCTGGTGCCCGCCTACAGCGCAGCCACAGCCCCGGTGGGAGCCGTCTTTGCGCTGATGACCAAGGTCGGCGTCTATGTGGTGCTGCGGCTGTGGACCCTGCTGTTCAGCTCGGAAGCCGGCGCATCGGCCCTGTTCGGCAGCGCCTGGCTGATCGCTGGCGGGATGCTGACCATGGTCTTCGGGGGCCTGGGCATGCTGGGCTCGCAGCGGCTGACGCATATCACGGGCTTTGCGGCCATCCTGTCGTCAGGCACGCTGCTGGCAGCAACGGGCTTTGGGCAGAACGCGCTGACGGCAGGACTGCTGTACTACCTGCCCAGTTCGACCCTGGCTGTCAGTGCGCTGTTCCTGATTGCCGATATTGTGGACCGCTGGCGATCGGACGAAGAAGAGGGCGAGCCCTACGAGGATGATGAGGCGCCCTTCCTGAATGCCGAGCTGCTGCCGACCGAGGGTTTCAACCTCGACGAGGAAGAGGAGGTGCTGATCGGCCGCGCCATACCGGCTGCGGCGGCCTTCATCGGCCTGAGCTTCATGCTGGCCACCCTGGTCGTGACCGGCTTGCCGCCGCTGTCGGGCTTTGTCGGCAAGTTCGCCATGCTCAGTGCACTGCTCAACCCTCTGGGACTGGGCAACTCCGCAGGCTTTCAGCCCGGCTGGGCCGGCTGGGTGCTGGTGGCGCTGATGATCGGAACCGGCCTGCTGGCGCTGCTGTCGCTGGTGCGCGCGGGCATCCGGCACTTCTGGGCCAGCGAAGAGCAGAACTCGCCTTCGCTGCGCGTGGCAGAGGGCCTGCCCATCGCGGCCTTGCTGGCCTGCTGCGTTGCGCTGACCGTACAGGCTGGCAGCTTCATGGGCTATGCCCAGCGTGCGGCAGATGCCCTGCTGGCGCCCGATGTCTATGTGCGCTCGGTCATGGGCACGTCGCCCATGCCCAATCCGGCAGAGAAAGAAGCGCTGGAGCAGGCGGGCCCTGAGGCAGCAGCACGCGCAGCAGCCCAGGCCAGCGATGCGCCGCCGCCCCCCGGCATCAACAGCATGCCCGTATCGCAGGAGGATGGACGATGAAGAAACTGCTGCCCGCACCGCTGCTGTCGGTGGCGCTGTTTCTGCTGTGGCTGCTGCTCAACCGCTCCATCAGCAGCGGGCAGTTGCTGCTGGGCGCGCTGCTGGGACTGCTGCTGCCGCTGCTGCTGCGCGGACTGCGTCCGCTGCCTGTGCGCGTGCGCCATCCGCTGACCATTTTGCGCCTGGCGCTGCATGTGGTCTGGGACACATCGGTGTCCAACCTGCATGTCGTGCGCTTTTTGCTGCTGCCCGGCCGGCGCAGGCACAACGCAGGCTTCGTGCGCATTCCGCTGGAATTGCGCGACCCCAACGGCCTGGCCGTGCTGGCCATGATCGTGTGCATCACGCCGGGCACGGCATGGGCCGAAATTTCGCGCGACCGCTCGCTGCTGATGCTGCATGTGCTGGAGGTCGATGACCCCGAGCAGGTGATCGAGCATGTCAAGCGGCGCTACGAGCGCCCCCTGATGGAGATTTTCGGATGAAACCCTGGTTCTACTGGATTCTGGCGCTGTCGCTGTGCCTGCTGGTCGCAGCCATGGGCTGCGCCGTGCTGCGCCTGCTCAAGGGCCCACACGCCCAGGACCGCGTGCTGGCGCTGGACTGCATGTATCTCAATGGCATGCTGGTCATGCTGGTCATGGGCATCCTCTACGACAGCACCAGCTATTTCGAGGCCGCCTTGCTGATCGCGCTGTTCGGCTGCGTGGGCTCCACCGCCATGGCCAAGTTCCTGCTGCGCGGCGAGGTGATCGAATGACGGCCGAAGCCAGCGTACTGCCGCTGTGGTGCCAGGCTCTGGTTGCAGGACTGGCGCTAGGCGGTGCCATCATTGCCTTTCTGGGCTCGCTGGGCCTGTGGCGGCTGAGCAGCTATTTCGAGCGCGTGCATGCCCCGTCCATCATTGCGACCATGGGCTGCTGGCTGATCATGCATGCCACCTGGATCTATTTCTCGGTCAGCAGCCACAGCCTGGCCGTGCATGCCCTGCTGATCGCCGTCTTCATCGCCGTGACCGTGCCCATCACCACCATCTTCCTGATGCGCGCGGCGCTGTTCCGCGCACGCCGGGCAGGCCAGGATGTGCCTCCGCCACTGAGCAGCGTGGTGCGCAACGAGCCCGTTGAAAAGCCGGACGCCTGATACGACCGCCACCGGCACACGCAAACACCCCGTACCACCATGCTCCATGTATTCGCCATCTGCGTGGGCGCCTGCTTGGGTGCCCTGGCCCGCTGGAGGCTTGGCCTGTGGCTGAGCACCGGCACAGGCCTGCCCTGGGGCACGCTGGCAGCCAATCTGATCGGCGGCTACCTGATCGGCCTGTGCGTGGCGTTTTTCCAGGCATGGCCCCAGCTGGACCCGGCCTGGCGGCTGGCAGCCGTGACAGGCTTTCTGGGAGCGCTGACCACCTTCTCCAGCTTTTCCGCCGAAGTCATCGCGCTGCTGCAGCAACAGCGCTGGGCGCTGGCACTGGGCTGGTCCGCCGCGCACCTGGGCGGCTCGCTGCTGATGACGGCGGCAGGCCTGGCCAGCTGGCAGTTGCTGGCCTCGCGCCAGATGCCTTGACTTTGAGGCATCCATCCCGCATAGGCCGTGGCGCCGAGTTACTTGGCTATGAGTTTGTGAGCGTATAGTTCAGTGGTCACCTGTGGCCAATGCAGGTGATGGACCGGCCGCCGCCGGCGGCCGCACCGGGACTTTCTGTACGAGGCTTCATGCAAATCTCTTCTCCGCTGTCCGATACCGATCTGGCCAATGGCTGGTCGGCTCTCCACAACCAGGCACACAACGGCATGGCATTGCAGCAGAACTCCAACCGCCTCGCCTTTGCGGACCCGGAATTCATGTTCCGCCGCGAAACCCGTGGCATCCGCATGCAGCTGGAACTGCTCAAGCCGGATCTGGCGCAGATCGAGCGCGGCATAGAAAACACGGTCGTGGTCTACGGCAGCGCGCGCTTCGTGGACATGGAGCAGGCCGGGCAGCAATTGGCCGATGCCCGCGCCAGCGGCGATGCCGAGCGCATCGCACTGGCCGAGCGCGCAGTGCGCAATGCCCAGCGCTATGAGCAGGCGCGCGCCTTCACGCGCCTGGTGGCGGCCGAAAGCCTGAACCAGCCCCCCGAGGAACGTCTGTACATCTGCACGGGTGGCGGCCCCGGCATCATGGAGGCAGCCAACCGTGGCGCGCATGATGCGGGGGCCCCCAGCATCGGCCTGAACATCGAGCTGCCGCATGAGCAAAACGGCAACCGCTTCATCTCGCCGGACCTGAGCTTCAAGTTCCACTACTTCGCGCTGCGCAAGATGCATTTCATGATGCGCGCCAAGGCGCTGGTGGCCTTCCCTGGCGGCTTTGGCACGCTGGACGAGCTGTTCGAGGTGCTGACCCTGGTGCAGACGGGCAAGACCCATGCCGTGCCCGTGATCCTGTTCGGTAGTGATTTCTGGAAGCGCCTTCTCAATGTCGAGCTGCTGATCGAGGAAGGCACCATCTCGCCCAAGGATCTGCAACTGTTCCGCTACACCGATGACCCTGCCGAGGCCTGGGCACTGATCAAGCAGTTCCACCACGGCGGCTGGTGACAGGCTCCAGCCCCTGGGCCGCAGCGCAGCAGGCGCTGCGGCACGCCTGCGCCTGACAGGCTAAGGAGCGCGTGGCGGCATGCCCATGCGCCAGGCGATGCGGATGCCCGAAGCCATGGTGGCGCCCACCACCCAGAACAGGGCCGATACGCCGATCAGCGCGCCAGCGGAGCCGAACAGCACGGGCATGGCGACGCTGGAGGCATTGATGGCCATCAGCCTCAGGCCCAGGGCCTCGCCGTGGCGGTGCTCAGGCGTGATCTGGTGCAGCATGCTCATGACCATAGGCTGCACAGAGCCCAGCGAAAAGCCCAGCAGCACCGAGCAGGCCCCCATGGTCAGCGGCGAGTCCATCAGCGGGTACAGCGCAAAGACGACGGCTGTCATGGCCATGGCACCGGCGATCACGGCCCCTTCGCGCAGCCGCTCGGCCACCAGGGGCATGGCCAGCCGGATGGTGGCAGCCGCCACGGCAAAAATGCCCAGCAGCGTGCCGATGACCGAGGCACTCAGTCCTTTCTCATGGCCCAGCAGCGGCAGCACGAAGGTGTGCACGTCCCAGCAGGCAGACTGCAGCCAGTTGACCAGCAGCAGATGGCGGAAGTTGCGTTCGCGCAGCAGATCCCAGGCATGTTGCCTGGGGCCGCCCACAGGCGCACGCACCGGAGGCAGCTCCTGCGTATGGCGCACCCAGCTCCAGGCGAGCACCGGCACCAGGGCCAGCAGCGCAAAGGCCACGCGGTAGCCCATGGTGCTGCCCTCGCCTGCGAAGTTGGCGTGATCGATCAGTAGCCCCGTGGTGAAGGGCCCGATGAAATTGGAGACGGCAGGACCGATGGCCAGCCAGCTGAAGACCTTCTTGAGCGCCACGGCATCATGGGTGACACGGCCCGCATGGCGTTGCACAGCGATGATCACAGCGCCGCTGGCGCCCCCGGTCAACAGCGCTGCCAGGCACAGCACGGGATAGACCGGCAGGGCCAGGGCCAGCGCACAGGCGCCGCTGGCCGCCAGCATGGCCAGGAAGAACGGCTTGCGAAAACCGTGCTTGTCGGCGAAGCGCCCTGCCGGCAGCGCAAGAAACACCTGCGTGAGCGCGAACAGCGCCAGCAAAACGCCCACCGCCGCAGCGCTGTAGCCCTGCTGCAGCGCCAGCAGCGGCGCGGCCAGGCGCATGCCTGCCATGGTGGCATGCACGCTGATCTGGGCCATGATGACCTTGAACAAGGCCAGCGTCATGGCAGGGCCGCCGGGTCGCCGGGCTCTGGGGCGCCATCCAGCCCGCCGGACTCGCCTGGCGCGGGCAGCTCCTGCACGTCGCGCAGCTTGCGCTGAATGGCCCGCGTGCGCACGCCTACCTGCTCGAACCGCTTGGCGGCAGCGTCGATGGACTTGCGTGTGGCATCCACGACCTCGCCGAACTTGGCGAACTCTGTCTTGACCTGCCCCAGCACGGCCCAGACCTCGGATGAGCGCTTCTCGATGGCAAGCGTCTTGAAGCCCATCTGCAGGCTGCTGAGCATGGCGGCAAGATTGGCAGGCCCTGTGATCATCACGCGGCAGCCGTTTTGCACCGACTCGGCCAGGCCGGGCCTGCGCATGACCTCGGCGAACAGGCCCTCGGTCGGCAGGTAGAGCACGGCAAAGTCCGTGGTGTGGGGTGGACTGACGTACTTGTCGTGGATCTTGCGCGCCTCGAACTTGATCGAAGCCTCGAAGGCGTTGCCGGCAGCCTGTATGGCGGCCCTGTCGGCTGCGTCCTGGGCATCGAGCAGCCGCTGATAGGCTTCGACCGGGTACTTGGCATCGATCGGCAGCCAGACCGGCTCTTCGTCGCTGCGCCCTGGCAGCCGGATGGCAAACTCCACCATCTCGTCGCTGCCGGGCACGGTCTTGACGTTGCGCGCGTACTGCTCGGGAGCCAGCACGTTCTCGATGATGGCGCCCAGTTGCAGCTCGCCCCAGGTGCCGCGCGATTTCACATTGGTCATCACCCGCTTGAGGTCGCCGACGCTGCCTGCCAGCGTCTGCATCTCGCCCAGGCCCTTGTGCACCTGTTCGAGACGGTCGCTGACAAGCTTGAAGGATTCGCCCAGGCGCTGCTCCAGCGTGGCATGGAGCTTTTCGTCCACCGTGCGGCGCATTTCCTCAAGCCGCGCCGCATTGTCAGACTGGATGGTGGCCAGGCGCTCATTGAGCGTGGTACGCAACTGCTCAGCGTGAAGCTGGCCGGACTGCGCCAGCCCTGCCAGCTGCTGCTGAATGTCGCCCTTGAGCGAGTCCAGCGTGGCGCGCATGGTCTGGGCCAATGCCTCGAAACGCTCCTGCACATGGGCGTTCAGGCGCTGCGTGCTTTCAGCCTGGGTGTCACGGGCCTGGGCGCTGTCGGATGACAGCCGCACCGTGAGCCGGCCCAGTTCCATGCGAAAGGCCGCCAGCGCCTCGCCCTGCTCGCGCCGCGCGGCATGGGCATCGAGCTGGGCCTGGGCCAGATGGGCCTGCAGCTGCTGGGTCACACGGTCAAGCGCGCCATCGCTCTTGGCCACGGCCATCTGCGTGGCCTGGGCGCTGCGTTCGAGATGCTGCAGCCGCATGTCCAGCGCATGCAGCATGCGCGCCTGACCCGGTGCATCTTCGTCCTGGCTGCGCCGCCACAGCAGCCACAGTACGGCGGCCTGGGCCGCCAGCAAGACGGCCCAGGCCGCCCACCCAACTACGGACATCTGTGTCAAAAAGATAGTGTGTGCAGGAAAAGAAGCGAAGCGCCCGCATGCGGACGCCCCGCACCGGGGTCAGGCCGACGCGCGGGCCTGTGCTGCCGCCGCATCAGGCTGGTTGACGGGCGTACGCGGTCCCTGCCCCACCAGGAAATCAATCAGGTTGTCCGCCGCCAGTTGCGCCATGGCACTGCGCGTGGCCATGGTGGCGCTGGCGATATGCGGGGTCAGAACCACATTGGGCACGGTCAGCAGATCGGGGTGGACCGAGGGCTCGCCCTCGAATACGTCCAGCCCCGCCGCAGCAATGACCCCTTCGCGCAGCGCGCTGGCAAGGGCTGCGTCATCGACAATGCCGCCGCGCGCGATGTTGATCAGCGTGGCCGTGGGCTTCATTTTCGCGATTTCGGCAGCGCCGATGGTGTGGTGGTTTTCCTGGGTGTAAGGCAGCACCAGCACCACATGGTCGGCCATGGCCAGCAATTCATCCTTGCCCACATATGAAGCCTTGCACTCGGCTTCCAGCGCAGGCGACAGGCGCGAGCGGTTGTGGTAGACCACCTTCATGCCAAAGCCATAGGCGCCGCGCCGGGCAATGCCCTGGCCGATGCGGCCCATGCCGATGATGCCCAGCGTGCTGCCATGGACCTCGGAGCCCGCAAACAGGTCGTAACGCCATGAGTTCCACTTGCCTGCGCGCAGGTAGTGCTCGCTCTCGGTGATGCGCCGCGCCGTGGCCATGAGCAGCGCAAAGCCGAAGTCGGCCGTGGTCTCGGTCAGCACGTCGGGCGCATTCGTGCCCTGCACGCCGGCTGCCGTCATGGCAGGCACATCGAAGTTGTTGTAGCCCACCGCCATGTTGGCCACGATCTTCAGGCGCGGGCAGGCAGCCAGCAGCGCGGCATCGATGGTCTGGGAGCCTGTGGTCAGCACGCCATCCTTGTCCTGAAGCTGCAGGGCCAGTTCGTGGGGGCTCCAGATCACATCGTCCTGGTTGGCCTGGACCTCGAAGTGCTGTTCCAGATAGGCCACCACATGAGGGGGAATGGCCCGGGCGATCAGGATGCGGGGTTTGCTTGCCATGTCTGTCTCTTTCTTTCTTGCCACAGGGCAGGTCAATGGAACCAGAGGAAACTCATCACAACGAACATCGGCACCAGGATGGCCAGCGACCAGGCCATGTAGCCAAAGAAGCTGGGCATCTTCACCCCGCGCTCCTCTGCAATGGCCTTGACCATGAGATTGGGCGCGTTGCCGATATAGGTATTGGCGCCCATGAACACGGCACCCGCCGAGATCGCCGCCAGCGTGGACGCCATGGAGGACATGAGCAGGGAGGCATCTCCGCCCGCCGTGTTGAAGAACACCAGATAGGTGGGCGCGTTGTCCAGAAAGGAGGACAGCAGCCCTGCGGCCCAGAAATACATTAGGGGATCGGGCGTGCCGTCGGCACGGGTCACTGCACCGACGATGGCACCGAAAGGTCCCTCAACGCCGGCCTTGAGCATGGCGATCACGGGAATGATGGTCAGGAAAATGCCCGCGAACAGCTTGGCGACCTCCTGCATCGGCCCCCAGCCAAAGGCATTGGCCTGGTGCACGCTGCGCGGCGTCAGGCGCAGCGACAGCAGCGTCACCGCCACCAGCCCGGCATCGCGCACCATCCCGGGCAGGCCGACATGGGTGCCTGCCAGTTCCAGGCCGGCATCGGTGCGCCACAGACCGCTCATGAGCACCAGCGCCACGATGGCCATCAGCAGCACGAAATTGATGCCGCCCTCAAATCCCAGCCGGCTCACCCGGCCCGATGCATCGACGCTGGGCGTGGGGTCAGGCAGGTCGGATTCCCCTGCCTGGCGCAGCAGCCAGGTGTCGATGGCATAGAACAGCGCCAGCAGCACGCCCACCAGAAACAGTGCCTGGCCGAACAGGTGGCTCAGGGTCCAGAAGAAATCAACGCCCTTGAGAAAACCCAGGAACAGCGGCGGATCGCCCAGCGGCGTCAGCGAACCACCGGCGTTGGAGACGATGAAGATAAAAAATACAACCACATGCACCTGGTGGCGGCGATTGTCGTTGGCACGCAGCAGCGGACGGATCAGCAGCATGGATGCCCCGGTCGTGCCCATGAAGCTGGCCAGCACAGCGCCCAGGGCCAGGATGCCGGTATTGAGCGCGGGTGAACCCTTGAGGTTGCCGCGCACGTAGATGCCGCCAGACACCGTATAGAGCGCGGTCAGCAGGATCACGAATGGCAGATACTCTGCCAGCAGGGCATGAACCAGGTTGACTGCTGCTGCACCGGCGCCCTGAACGGCGGCGAAGGGCAGCAAAAAGGCCAGTGCCCAGGCAGCCGTCACCTTGCCGAAATGGTGGTGCCAGAAATACGGTGCAAACAGCGGCATCAGGGCGATGGACAGCAGCATGCCGGCAAACGGCACGCCCCACAGCACGGACAGCTGGCTGCCATCGATCTCGGCCGCTGCAGCCCACGAAGGAGCGGTGGCGACCAGCGCGGCCAGGGCCCAGCGCAGAGCTTGCATGATGAGGTCTCCTCGGACTCTTGTATGTTGTCGGTGGGCGCTGCCCGAATTCAGATGCAGGGAGGCTCGGGCGGAGCGATCTCAAAGACCTGGCGCAGGTAGGCCAAGTATTTTTCGTCGTCGCACATGCTCTTGCCGGGCGTATCCGACAGCTTGGCCACCGGCTGGCCGTTGCAGCGCGTCATCTTGATGACGATCTGCAGGGGCACATGGTCAGGCGCGTCGCCCAGGTCATTGGTCAGGTTGGTGCCGATCCCGAACGCGAGCTGGCAGCGCCCATGAAAACGCCGGAACAGCTCGATGGTGCGCGGCACCGTGAGGCCATCGCTGAAGATCAGCGTCTTGGTCAGCGGATCGATGCGGTTGGCACGGTAGTGGGCCAGCAGGCGTTCGCCCCACTCGAAAGGGTCGCCGCTGTCATGGCGGGCGCCATCGAACAGCTTGCAGAAATACAGATCGAAATCGCGCAAAAATGCCGTCATGCCATAGACATCGGACAGCGCGATGCCCAGATCGCCACGGTACTCGCGCGCCCAGGACTCGAAGCCGAAGATCTGGCTGTCGCGCAGCCGTGGCCCCAGCGACTGGCAGGCCTGCAGGTACTCATGCGCCAGCGTGCCCAGCGGACGCACGCCCAGCTTCATGGCATACAGCACATTGCTGGTGCCGGCGAACTGGCCCTCGGCATCCACGCCGGGACGGCTGCCCAGCCGCGCGCACAGCACGCGCAGCACCTCCTCATGCCAGGCGCGGGAAAACCGCCGGCGCGTGCCGTAGTCGGCTATGCGCAATTGTTCCAGCCCCGGCTGCTGCAGCAAAGCGATCTTGGCATCGAGCCGCCTGCGGCCTTCGGGGAAATCAGGCACGGGACGGGTGTTGCGGAAATACACCTCGTTGACGATGGCCAGCACCGGGATCTCGAACAGGATGGTGTGCAGCCAGGGGCCACGGATCGTGATGTCGATGCCGCCCTCGGGCAACGCCTGGACAGTGATGTACTTCTCGTTGAGCTGGAACAGCCCCAGGAAGTCGACGAAATCACTCTTGATGAAGCGCAGCGAACTCAGGTAGGCCAGCTCGGCATCCTGAAAGCGCAGGCTGCACAGGCTGCGGATTTCGGCCCGGATCTCGTTCACATAAGGCGCCAGCTGCACGCCGGGATTGCGGCACCTGAAGCGGTATTCGACCTGCGCACCGGGAAACTGGTGCAGCACCACCTGCATCATCGTGAATTTGTACAGGTCGGTGTCAAGCAGGCTGGTGATGATCATGAACGAAGCCGGGCGTGCAATGCCCATGCGGTCGGATGGCGGACAGCATTCGAGTGTAGGCGATCGCCAATGGCGCCGCCGCGGCCGCAACCGTTGTTTCAGCCGGGTTTCAGCTGCGCAGCAGCGGCTGCAGCGCATCGCGCAGTTGCTGGGGAAGCGGCACAGGGCGGCGCGTCTGGCGGTCCACATAGACATGGACGAAATGCCCGGCAGCCGCTGTCAGCGGCTCGCCCTGGGCAAACAGGCCCACTTCGTAGCGCACACTGGAGCCGCCCAGGCGTGCCACGCGGATGCCCGCGTCCACCTTCTGGGGAAAGGCCAGCGGTGCGAAATAGTTGCACTGCGTCTCGACCACCAGTCCGATCGTGCCGCCCGCATGGATGTCCAGCGCGCCCTGCTCTATCAGGTACGCATTCACGGCCGTATCGAACCAGCTGTAGTAGACGACATTGTTCACATGGCCATAGACATCGTTGTCCATCCAGCGTGTGCTGATGCTGCGAAACGCCGCGTAAGCCGTGCGCGGCTGCGGCGAAGGGCGGGGAGAAGAAGAAAGATCGCTCATGCCGGCCATTGTGCAGCGCTGCCGGGGTCCGGCTGTCGCAGGCATGACGCGCATGCGCCTGCGGGATTGTGGACGGCCACATCGTGAGCTTGCTAAACAAAAAGATGTCGTAAAACTGACATTTAATTCTTTAAAAATCAAATACTTACAAAAAAACCATGAAATTTCCGATTTTTTTGCTGCAGCGCAGCATGAACCCCTTGATTCCTTGCGCGCAATCCCTACAATAAGACCCATGCTGCACTGCAACATGACAGACACCTCGTCAGGTCAGCGCAGATGTCCCTTGTAACCCGAGACCCCTGACGGTCCGCTAATCCTGGAGAATGACATGAGCCTGACCCCTGACCAAATCCTGAGCGCACAAAAAGCCAACATCGAAACCCTGTTCGGCCTGACGAGCAAGGCATTCGAAGGCGTCGAAAAGCTGGTGGAACTGAACGTCACCGCCTCGCGCGCCGCCCTGAACGAAGTGGCCCAGCACACCCAGGCCGTTCTGAGCGTCAAGGATGCACAGGAGCTGCTGGCCCTGCAGGCCAACCTGTTCCAGCCCCTGGCCGAGAAAGCCGCCTCCTACAGCCGCCACCTGTATGACATCGCCAGCGGCACAAGCGCCGAGTTCGCCAAGGCTTTCGAGAACCAGACCACCGAACTGCAAAAGAATTTTGGCGCTCTGGTGGAAAACACCGCCAAGAACGCACCGGCAGGCTCGGAAACCGCCGTGGCCGTGATGAAGAGCGCCGTGTCGGCTGCCAACAATGCTTTCGAGTCGGTGCAAAAGGCCGTCAAGCAGGCCACCGACCTGGCCGAAGCCAACTTCACGGCTGTGACCAACACTGCCAGCGACGCTGTCAAGCAGGCACAGGCTCAGGCCCGCAAGCGCTGAAGCAACGCTCTTTCAGAGCTGCGTGCAAGAATCGGTGATTACCCTTATCATTGCACGCAGCGCAGGTCGCAGGACCTTGCACCAGTTGTCTCCTTGGATCCTCTCGAAACCCCGGTTTCTGGATCCTTTCAAGCCCGGTCCGATGACTGGGCTTTTTTTTTGCCTGTGTGCATGGCAGGAACGCAAGACCCTGGACAAGTCCGCCATTTATTAAGAACAATTCGCGTTCGGCTTATGATGGATTTTTGCATCCATCAAGAAAGAGGCACGCCTTCATGTCGAAAACCCTGCAAGCCCTGTTCGCAGCCTGCGCCCTGGCCACCGTCGGCACCGCCATTGCCGATTCCCAGGTCGTCAACCTCTACTCCGCGCGCCACTACTCCACGGACGAGGAGCTGTACAACGGCTTCACCAAGGCCACCGGCATCAAGATCAACCGCGTGGACGGCGACGATGCCGGCATCATCGCGCGCCTGAAGGCAGAGGGCCAGGCCTCGCCTGCCGACGTGATCCTGCTGGTGGACGCTGCGCGCCTGTCCCGTGGCGAAGCCGACGGACTGTTCCAGCCCATCCACTCCAAGGTGCTGGAAAACGCGATCCCGTCCAACCTGCGCGCCCAGGCCACGGCAGACGGCATCAGCTGGTTCGGCCTGTCCACACGCGCCCGTGTCATCGTCTACAACAAGGCCAAGGTCCAGCCCGCCGATGTACAGAACTACGAGTCGCTGGCCGACCCCAGGTTCAAAGGCCAGCTGTGCATCCGTTCGGGCTCGCACCCCTACAACCTGAGCCTGTTCGGCACCGTGGTCGAGCATCTGGGCGAGCAAAAGGCCGAAGCCTGGATCCAGGGCATGAAGGCCAATCTGGCGCGGCCGCCCAAGGGTGGCGACACCGACCAGATCAAGGCCGTGGCCTCGGGAGAATGCACCATTGGCGTGACCAACAGCTACTACCTGGCACGCATGATGCGCTCGGGTAAGGCCGAAGATGCCGCCGTTGTCGGCAAGATCGGCGTGGTCTTCCCCAACCAGTCCAGCTGGGGCACGCACCTGAACATCGCGGGCGGTGCCGTGGCACGCCATGCCAAGAACAAGGACAACGCCGTCAAGTTCCTCGAATACCTGGCAAGCCCTGCCGCGCAGAACTACTTTGCCAACGGCAACAACGAATGGCCCGCAGCCAAGGGCGTGGAACTCGACAACCCGGCATTGAAGGAAATGGCCGGCAACAAGCCCTTCAAGAGCGAGACCATCCCGATCACTGCGGTGGGCAAGAACATGACCAAGGTGCAGCAGATGCTGGACCGTGCAGGATTCCAGTAATCTGCCTGAGGCGCTTGCGCGCCTGTCCTGAGTCTCCAGCCCGGCCATGCCGGGCTTTTTCTTGGGCGCGGCATTGTGGGATCGATGGCTGCATGCATAATTTGGAATTTACGTTTACGTCAACGTCATATAACCAAGGAGACATTCCATGCAGATCAAGGATCGGGTATTCATCGTCACTGGCGGCGCATCGGGCCTGGGCGAAGGAACGGCACGCATGCTGGCTGCACAGGGCGGCAAGGTCGTGATCGCCGACATGCAGGTGGACAGGGGCGAGACCGTGGCCCGCGAGATCGATGGCGTGTTCATGCGCTGCGACGTGACCCAGGAAGCCGATGGCCAGGCGGTGGTGGACAAGGCGGTCAGCCTGGGCAAGCTGGCCGGGCTGGTCAACTGTGCAGGCATTGCACCCGCCGAAAAAACCGTGGGCAAGAATGGCGCCCACAATCTGGCGCTGTTTTCCAAGACCATCACGGTCAACCTGATCGGCAGCTTCAACATGATCCGTCTGGCCGCAGCGGCCATGTCGGCCAACGAGCCCGAGAGCACGGGCGAGCGTGGCGTGATCATCTCCACGGCCAGCGTGGCCGCCTATGACGGCCAGATCGGCCAGGCGGCCTATGCTGCCTCCAAGGGAGGCGTGGTCGGCATGACGCTGCCGATCGCGCGCGATCTGGCACGCAGCGGCATCCGCAACATGACCATCGCCCCCGGCATCTTCGGCACGCCCATGCTGTTCGGCATGCCCCAGGAAGTGCAGGACGCGCTGGCCGCAGGCGTGCCCTTCCCCAGCCGGCTGGGCCGTCCCGAGGACTATGCCAAGCTGGTGCGTCACATCCTCGACAACGACATGCTCAACGGCGAGGTGATCCGGCTGGACGGCGCCATCCGGATGGCACCGAAGTAAAAACGGCTCCAGCGCCGCTGCATGGCATATATTGCACGGCAGCGGCGCAGCTGATGAGGATGGCGGGTTCAGGCAGCGCTGGCCAACGGTACCTTGGCCATCTTCTCCAGGCCCAGGCGCAGCGCAGGAAACAGGCTGTGCTGAAAGTTGTTCCAGCGCAGCTCAAGAATCGTGTCCTCGGGGTCGATATCAGTGCCCAGGACATCGGCAATCACTTCGCCGGAGTCGATCCCGTTGTCCACGTAGTGAAAAGATGCGCCGGTCTTGAACAGAGGCGGCACCGGACGCTCCTGCATGCTCTTCCAGTCCACGATCTTGCGGCCTTGCGCGCCGTAGAGCGCATCGAACGTCGCGCAGGCGCCACGGCGCTCATAAGGGGATTCCAGCCGCGTGATGCCTGGATGGATGTTGGCAATCCTGCGGTGGAACAAGGCTCCGGGCCGCACCAACTGGTCCAGGATCACCAGCAGGCCGTCCAGCACCACCAGATCGGCTCCCAGCCCCACCAGCCTGTCTTGCAGTTGCGCTTCGAACAGTTGCTTGCCCGCAGCGCGCTGCGGATCGTGCAGCGGCATGCGCCGGTAGGTCGAAGGCACGCACTGCAGCAGGTCGTTGACCCTGCGTCCCTGGATGGTGAGCTCTGGCGGATAGAACCAGTGCCCGCCGTGCCGGTAGCGAAAGCCGTAGCTGCCGATCTTCTCGCAGTCGCGCGGCGACGCCTCATCGTCGTCGTGGATCACACCCTCCAGACTGTAGATGTCGCCCAGGGCACTGCTGTCGAGCAGCTCGCCAAGAAACTCGAGCGGCGATTTCATATACCGCTGCCCGCCTTTGTAGGCGATGTGTTGCCCGGCCTGGTCTGCGGCGGCGTTTCTCAGCGACCAGATGTAGACGAGTTTTATCTTTGCCATGTTGGGGTGAATCAGCGGGAAATTCAGGATCCGGCCAGTGCGCCAGCAGGGGTGAGCGGCCGAACGGACTGGGCTGCGCGGCCAGTGTCGCTGGAGATTTTCCCGGCCTGCATGTGAACCACGCGGTCGGCCAGGTGGAAATAGCGGTCATCATGGGAGATCACCACCAGCAAATGCCCTTTGCCTCTGAGCTCGGGCAGCAGCTCGGTGTAAAACAGATGCCGGAAGCTGGGGTCCTGGTCAGCAGCCCACTCGTCGAACACCAGCACGGGTCGCCCTTCGAGATAGGCATGGACCAGGGCCAGGCGTTTGCGCTGGCCCGTGGACAGGTCAACGGTACTGAAGCTGCCGTCGTGCACGCTGACCTTGTGGGCAATCTCCAGTCTCTGCAGGTAAGGCAGGGCCACTTCAGGCAGGGCCGCTCTAGGCAGGGCCGCCTGCCCGTCCTCCCTGCCGGGCACCAGGTCCTCGAACAGATAGAAGTCCGAGAATACCGTGGTGAACAGCTGGCGGTAGTCATCGCGGGTGAGGTCCGTCACGGGCTGGCCATCGTGCAGAACCTCGCCCTGCTGGGGCACGTAAAGGCCCAGCAGCAGCTTGATCAGCGTGGTCTTGCCCGAGCCATTGTCCCCTACGATGAAGACCAGCTCGCCCTTGTCCAGCTTCAGGTCGATGGGGCCGATCTCGAAGGCCTGGGCGCCTTCGGGGGCGTCGAAAGCATAGCGCACGCCGCGCAGTTCCAGCCCCTGGTCGAGGCGCACCTCGCCCGGCGCCGTGTCCAGTTGCAAGTGCGGCTCGGAGCTGGCAAAGCGTGCCGACAGGTCGGCGATGCGCTGCAGCGCCACCTTGGCTCGGCCTACATTGGGCAGGGCGCCAGCGATCTGGTCCATGGGCCCTTTGAGGAACAGCAGCACCAGGACAAAGCCGCTGAGCACCACCGGCTCCATGGTTCGGAAAGCCGCCCAGCCCAGGATCAGCGCGATCAACAGAAAGAACAGCGCCGAACCGAAAGCGGTTGCCAGCACATAGGTGTTGATGGCGCGGCGGTTCACGCTCTGGATGGTGTCTACCGTGCGCCCGATCTGGTCGCGCAAGATCCTGCCGCGTCTGGCGCGGTGCATGCGCAATTCCTTGGCGCCTTCACTGATGCTGCGGTAGGCTTTGTGAAGCGCCTCCTCCTGATCCCGGGCCTGCCAGAAACCCGCCACGCCGCGCGACTGCGCAACCACCTGGATGGTGACGCCCACGGCCAGGGCCACGACGAGCATGCCGAACAGCAGCGGCGACAAAATGGCCAGATAGGCCAGGCAGCCCAGTGCAATGGACATGGCGATCAAGGATGAGGCCAGAACGAACGCCACATCGCTGATCATGTCCACGTCCTGCGTCAGTACCGGCATGAGCCGGTGCGTGCGGTAGCGCTCCAGGGCATCGATGGGCGCGGCCATGATTTTCTCGGCCAACCCCTTGCGCACCTGCGCGACCAGGCGCTGTCCGACCAGATTGGTGCAGATATCAGAGACAGCACGGCCCGCCAGCGCCGTTGCGCACAGAGCGACAAAGGTCAGCAGCAGTCCTCCAGCCAGACCGCCGGGACGGTTGAGCACCTGATTGATGGTGGCCAGCAGAGCCACCGTGGCGGCGCCTGCGCAGATGCCCGACACCACCGACAGGGCAATCCAGGGCAGGAAGGGCCGGAGAAGGCGCAAAACCTCGGATGTGGATCGGCTGGAACGGGGCATAAGGGATTCCTTTGGCGCTCGGGAGGCGCATGCACCGCGCATGACACATCTCCTGTCTGCAAGACGCTCGGGGACTGCAAATGTTCAGCAGCGGCAGACGATGAACATTTGCGCCGCCTGCGCGTCATCACGTTGAGGGGCGGGCACCGCACCCTTTTTGCAGCAGCTGCGCTGCCCAACCGCCTTCCGAGGACGCCATGGCTCTCCACCCCGATTTGCAAGCATTTCTTGAACTCGCCAATGCGCAGGCCTCGACGCGGCCGCGCATGAGCCAGATGACGGCGGCACAGGCGCGGGCAGCGTACGACCGCGCGACGCTGGCGCTGGATTTGCCTGGCGCTGATCTGGTCACCGAGGAGCTGGCGCTGCCTGCAGGCGACGGTGCGCACATCCGCGCCAGGCTCTACCGGGGGGGCGTCCAGGATTCGCCAGCGCCTTGCCTGCTGTTCCTGCATGGCGGAGGCTATGTGCTGGGCGGCCTGGACTCCCATGACAGCCTGTGCCGCAGCCTGGCGCAGGACACGCCCTGCAATGTGCTGGCAGTCGATTACCGGCTGGCTCCGGAGCACCGCTTCCCGACCGCTTTTCTGGATGCGCAGGATGCGCTGTCCTGGCTTGTGCAGCATGGCAGGGAGCACGGCCTCGATGCGCAGCGCATCGCCGTCGGCGGCGACAGCGTCGGCGGCACGCTGGCCACGGCGCTGTGCATCGCCGCACGCGATGCGGGCCAGCCCCAGCCTCTGCTGCAGCTGCTGCTGTATCCGTGTACGGCCCCGCACCAGAACAGCGATTCGCACGTGCGTCTGGCCAGCGGTCACCTGCTGGAAGGCGAAACCCTGGCCTGGATGTTCGGCCAGTACCTGCGCAGCGAGGCGGACCGGCAGGACTGGCGCTTCGCGCCGCTGCAGGCCAACGACCTGAGCGGGCTGGCGCCTGCGCTGGTGGCGCTTGCCGAGTACGACCCCCTGGTTGATGAGGGCAGGCTCTACGCCGAGCGGCTGCTGGCCGACGGTGTCCAGGTAGAGCTGCAGATCCATGCCGGCATGGTCCATGACTTCGCGCGGCTGGGAGCCATCACCGACGAGGCGCAGCTGCTGCGCACCCGGCTTTGCCAGAGGCTGGCACGCGCACTGCAGCCAGCCCGATGCCTGGCAGCGGCATGAACATTCCAGGCGCCTGTGCGTCATAGCGCTCATAAGGCCGTTTTCTGTCCGTGTCCCGCGTGCGGGACGTCTTACCTGAAAGAGTTCACGTGCGCCCTGCCCAAGCCACTGCCGCATCGGTTCCGGACGCCTGCAGCACCGCCTATACCGCCCATGTGGGCGATCAGGCATTCCATGTCCGTTGCGATGGACAGCGGCTGCACCTGGAGCCGGTGAACACGGGCACGAGCAGCCTGTGGAGCCTGTCGCACGGGACCCGTGGCCAGCCGCTGGGATTGCACTGGCTGGGCCCCACAGGCATGCCGGAATCCGGCGAACTGCTCGCGGCCCTGGAGACGGCTTTTTCACTGCACCCTGAAACGCAGGAGATTGCACTGCACCTGCCACGGCTGCCGCACGGCATGCCCGACGGGCTTGTCAGCTCGCCGCACGGCCAGACACCGTGCGTTGCGAGAGCCGTGCTCTGGCAACAGCCGCTGTGGCTGCCGCAGCCGCGCGCACCATACGCACTGCACTACACCTTCAGCGAAGGACGCCGCCATCCGGTGCGGCTGCACAAGCCCCGTGGCGAGGTCTACCGGCGCTTCATCCCCTGGCTGGGCCAGACCTTGAGCCTGCGCGCACTGGAGCCGGCCCGCGATCTGGCTACCGTGCACCATTGGATGAACGACCCTGTGGTTGCGCACTTCTGGGAAGAAAGCGGAGACATCGCCCACCACCGGGCCTATCTGGAGCGCATTGCCGCAGACCCGCATGTGCTGCCCCTGATCGGCAGCTTCGACGGCCAGCCCTTTGGCTACTTCGAAGCCTACTGGGCCAAGGAGGACCGTATCGCACCTTTCTATGACGCGGGCGACCACGATCGCGGCTGGCATGCACTGGTGGGCGAGGCCTGCTTTCGTGGCCAGCCCTATCTCACCGCATGGCTGCCTTCGCTGTCGCATTACCTCCTGCTTGACGACTGCCGCACGCAACGCATCGTCGTGGAGCCACGCTCAGACAACTGGAAGATGCGCAAAAGCCTGCCGCGCTGCGGCTATGCGCTGGTCAAGGAGTTCGACTTTCCGCACAAGCGCGCCGTGCTCGGAGTCTTGCTCAGGGAACATTTTTTCGCGGACGCCTTGTGGATACCGCACGCGCCAGACCCATCGACTCAATGAAAGGACAATCCATGCAAATCCACCCCCTGATCGGCATCGGCTTCGGCCCATCGAACATCGCACTGGCCATTGCACTCAAGGAGCGCGAGTGCGCATCGCCCGGCATGCAGCCCATTTTCATCGAAAAGCAGGCGCGCTTCGCCTGGCACAAGGACATGCTGCTGGAGCATGCGCACATGCAGGTCTCCTTTCTCAAGGACCTGGCGACCCTGCGCAACCCCACCAGCCGCTTTACCTTCATCAACTACCTGCACGAGAAGGGACGGCTGCAGGATTTCATCAACCTCAAGACCTTTTTCCCCAGCCGCCACGAGTTCAATGACTACCTGGCATGGGCTGCGTCCAAGTTCGAGGACCGCTGCATCTACGGACAGGAAGTCATCGAAGTGCTGCCCGAGGAACGCAACGGACGGGTGGAGTGGCTGCGCGTGCGCTCGCGCGATGCACAAGGCTCGGTCCACGAACGGCTGGGCCAGAATCTGGTCATGAGCATCGGCGGCACGCCCAGCATTCCAGAGCAGTTCAAGCACCTGCGCGCGGATGCGCGCGTCTTGCATTCCAGCAGCTACCTGCGCAGCATCGCCGGACACCCCAAGGCATTGCGCATCGCCGTCGTGGGCGCGGGGCAAAGCGCGGCCGAGATCTTCATGGATCTGCATGGACGCTACGCCACGGCGGAAATCGATCTCATCATGCGCGCCAGATCCATACGCCCGTCGGATGACAGCCCTTTCGTCAACGAGATCTTCAATGCCGACTTCGTGGACCATGTCTACAGCCGCCCGCAGGACGAGCGCGGCGCGCTGCTGCGCGAGTTCTGGCACACCAACTATGCCTGCCCCGACCTGGAACTGATCGAGAGCATCTTCAAGGTGTTCTACGAGCAAAAGGTGCGGGGCGACACGCGCCACCGCTTCCTGCGCCGCCATGAAGTGCAGGACGCGCGGGCTACCAGCGATGGCATCCATCTCGGACTGCAGGACCTCAACAGCGGCATCCGCCATGGGGTGCGGTATGACGTGGTGGTGCTGGCAACCGGCTATGGGCGCGAGCACCACAAGACGCTGCTGGCACCTCTGGCACCTTATCTGGGCGACTTTTCCGTCAGCCGCGACTACCAGGTCCGGACCACGCCGGAGTGCAAGCCAGCCATCTTCCTGCAGGGAGCCTGCGAAGACTCCCACGGCCTCAGCGATACCCTGCTGTCGGTCACCTCTGTGCGCACCGGCGAAATCGGCGATGCCCTGCTGGCTACGCAGGAAGAAAAATCCCGTGTTGCGCGCATGGAACAACTGGCGCTGCAAGCCTGAAAATTGACATGGTCATGCTGGCGGCGTGAATCTCGCATGCCATAATTTGAATGAAAACCATTTGCATTTGAATTCCAATCTCCCGTACTGCTGAATTCCATGCCCGCTGCTGCACCCGCCCCGGCCTGCCAGGGCCCGCGCAGGCGGGCATGTCTGGCTCTGCACGGACCGGGGATTCCAACCCATCGCCCTTGCAGAAAGGCAGGTGTCCGGATGCGTGACCTGATCCAGGAACTCGTGGCTCACTACAGTGATCTGCGCCGCCAGCTCACGCGCGACCTGCGGGATCCGCACTATGCGGCCGACATCGCGCAAACGAGCTTCGAACGGGTCTATGTGCATGCCATGGGCCTGCGCGGGCGCACGCGCGCGGATGCGCCTGGAGGCGAGATCGAGTCGCCGCGCGCCCTGCTGTTCCGGGTAGCGCGCAATCTGTGCATCGACGATGCACGCAAGCGCAAGACGGCCCAGGAGTGGACACGCCAGCAAATGGTGCTGCAGCACAATGCGCCATCCAGTGAATACCAGGCTGCACAGCGCCAGATCCTCCAGCGTGTCGTCGAGGCACTGGAAGAGCTGCCTCCACGCCGGCGCGAAGTCTTCATCCTGTTCCGTGCCCATGGCTACACACGCGCGGAAATCGCCGAACAGCTGCGCATCACCGAGATGGCCGTGGCCAAGCACATGGTGCGCGCCACGCTGGACTGCTCGCGCGTGCTTGCCCAACTGCGCTCGGAGCTGCCCCAGGAGCAGGACCTGGCTGGCACCATGGATTTCGGCAGCAGTACGCTGGCAGACGATGCATACTGACTCCCCATGGCAAATGCACCTAGCGAGCGCATGGTCGAGCATGCGCTGACGCTGATCGTCCAAAGCGAAATCGCTCCTCCCCCGGCTGCCGACCAGGCCCGCGCCACTCTGGGCGAATGGCTCGGCAAGTCACCCAGGCACGCTGCAGCTGCGCATGAGGCGCACCTGCGCTGGAGCATGCTGGGCGGCATGTCCGGCGGCCTGCGTGAACAGTTCCAGGAATCCGCCATGCTGGCGGGCAGTGCGGTGCGGGCCACAGGCTCGCGCCAGCGCCGCAAGCTGCTGCTGTCGATCGCCGGCCTGCTGGGCACGGGCGCGCTGGCAGGCAGAGGCGCCTACTGGTACTGGCAGCAGCCCCTGCACACGGCAACCTATGCCACGCGCAACTCCCAGATGCTCAAGGTCACGCTGGCCGACGGCAAGGCCTTGCAGGAAGGCAGCCGCCTCGATCTGGCGCCCCGCAGCGCCATCAGCGTGGCGCTCTACCGCCAGCGCCGCAGCGTATCCATGTCCGAAGGCGAAGTGCGCTTTGCGGTGGCCGCCGACCCTGGCCGCCCTTTCGAGGTGCTGACGCGCCAGGCTCGCATCGAAGTCGTGGGCACGGTCTTCACCGTGCGCGACCGTGGCGGACCGGTCACCGTGGGCGTCGAACATGGCCATGTGAGGGTGCGGGTGCTGGGCAGGCAGACACAGGATGCGCCCACTGCCCCGGCCAACGCGCTGGACCTGCTGCCCGGCCAGGTTCTTGAAATCCGCGACGGCCAACCGCAGGCAGTGCGCCAGGCCGATGCCGCAGCATTGTCGGCATGGCGTGAAGGCTGGCTGGTGTTCGAGAACACGCCGCTGGCCGAAGCACTGGCAACCATCAACGCCTACCGCACCCAGCCCATCGAAGCCGCCGATGCGCGCGTGGCCGCGCTGCGCCTGACGGGGCGCTTTCGCGCCAATGACTCGGCTGGCCTGCTGGCAGTGCTGCCGTCCATCCTGCCGCTCAAGGTGCGCCCTCAGGCCGATGGCAGCGTGCAGTTGCAGGCGCTCTGAACGGCGCCTTCGGTTCTCCGACA
>NZ_JACSYA010000048.1 GCF_029870285.1 Delftia sp. PS-11 | reverse complement strand
ACTCCTCGCTGGCGCGGCTTCAGGGCTTTCCCGTGTCGCGGCTCAAGATCGACATGTCTTTTGTGCGCTGCATGTTCAGCGAACCCAGCAGCCTCGCCATCGTGACCGCCATTGTTCACATGGCCCATGCACTCCAGTTGTCGACGATCGCAGAAGGCGTGGAAACACAAAGCCAAGTAGACAAACTTCGTGAGCTGCAGTGCGACGAGGTGCAAGGCTTCTTCTTTTCAAAAGCTGTTTCAGCAGGCGAGTTGGCGAGCAACTGGTTAGCTCAGCCGTCTAGCCTTTCCCCACGGCAATAAAAAGCGCGAGTTCCCTATGAGAGTCAATCTGCCTGTCACCAGCCAGGAGTACAAGTTTCCAGAGTCTGACACTTTGGTCTCGGTCACCGATACCAAAGGCCGTATCACCTACTGCAACCCCGCGTTCATTGACGTGAGCGGCTTTACACAAGAGGAGTTGCTGGGCCATCCCCACAATCTGATCCGCCACCCTGACATGCCCGCCGAAGCTTTCCGCGATCTGTGGCAGACCATATCTGCAGGCCTTCCCTGGACAGGTCTCGTAAAGAACCGACGCAAGAACGGAGACTTTTACTGGGTGCAGGCAAACGTCACGCCATTGCGTGAGGGCGACCAGATCACAGGCTACCTGTCGGTGCGCACGCTTCCTGATCGCAGAAAGGTGCTGTTTGCCGAAAGGCTCTATGCCACCATGCGCGCCGAGGCTCAGGCAGACCGTCTTGTCCATACGCTACGCCATGGTGCCGTACTGCGGCAGGACCTGGGCGGCCGACTGGTTCGGCTGCTGGCCCCTTCCGTTTCCATGCGCCTGCTGCTGGTGATAGCCCTGGCAGTGATGGTTCCGCTACTGCTCTCGTGGGCAGATGCGCCCTGGCTGCTCACCGGGACTGCGGCCGTGATAGCCGTGGGTGTATCGTCGTTTCTGACCCACACGCTGGCCGTCGCACCACTGCAGGAGCTCGTTCACGATGCCAATCAATTGGCGTCAGGAAATCTGTCGCATTCCGTGCATACAGGGGCCAGCGGCAACGTCGGCAACCTTCAGCGCGCACTTTTCCAACTTAGCGTGAATCTGCGAACTGTGGTGAGCGATGTGCGCCAGGAGGTAGGAAACCTGGAGGTTGCCGTGCGGGAGGTCGTTGCCGGTAACCACGACCTCTCATCCCGTACCGAGAACCAGGCGGGCAGCCTGCAGCAAACTGCCGCAGCAATGGAAGAGATCAACGTCACGGTGCAAAACAGCGCTCAGGCTGCCAGCCGTGGTGCCCGTTTTGCAGAAGAGGCATCTGGCATCACACAGCGCAGCAACGATGCAGTGCAGGCCATGAGCCAGACGATGCAAGGCATTACTGAATCGTCGCGGCACATCGGCGACATCGTGCACCTTATCGAAGGTGTGGCATTCCAGACCAACATTCTTGCGTTGAACGCCGCCGTAGAGGCGGCACGTGCAGGCGACGCTGGGCGGGGCTTTGCGGTGGTGGCTTCGGAGGTGCGCACGCTGTCTGCACGCACCACGCAGGCGGCGCGCGATATCAAGCAGCTCATCGCCGAGTCGGCTGAACGCGTGACATCGGGCACTAAGGCTACAGGCGAAGCGCGTGATCGCATGGCGGAAGCACTGACCGCCGTGCAACGCGTCAGTGCCTTGCTGGTGGAAATCAGCACCGCGGCCGAGGAGCAGCAAACCGGGATATCGCAGGTGAATGCCGCAGTGGCCCATATGGACTCGATCACCCAACAGAACGCTGCGATGGTGGAGGAGCTGGCTGCAGCCGCGCAGTCGCTACGAGGTCAAGTGCACGGTGTGAGCAACTCAATGCGCCTATTCCGCCTCGAGCGCGGTGAAGCCACTTTGTCGCAGATCGACGCCGTGGAACTGCGGCGAAAGGTCCATTTCTGAAAGCCAGCAGCAGATAGCCGGGATGGCAAAGGCGTGTTGTTGTTGCGACGACAAGTCGGATCCAGAACACTCGACGTACTCCGTCACGTAGGTTGAAGTAGTCCGCCAAATTGGATTTCTGCTGGCGAATTGATCTATTCGCATCTGTCAGGTGCCCCCTATGCTTTTTCCAAGTGATCGACCAATTTCCCATGACACTCCACCGCCGCGCACCGTCGCGGCAAGTTGCTGCCCCAGGGACTTTTCAATCACCGGCTTCCACGGCACCAGGCTGAAACCCCTTCCGTCATCGACCAGTGCATAACGTCCGCTGTTCAATATGAGGCTGCGTCGGTAGATGCCGACCACACGCTGACCATCAGCTACGGGGCAATGCACCAAACCCGTTTCGGCGGCAATGTACTTGGCGGCCTGCGTCAGTTCCCGGTTGCATAGAGTCGCCAGCAGGTTTCGCGCAACAATCACCCGCTGGCCGCGCCGCTCAGCCAGTCCCTGTTCGGCCAGGAAATCGGCACGCTGCTCCATGGCCTGCCTCGTCTCGCTACCAAAGCCCATGTCACCCAGTCCTCGGCCACCGCGGATCAGCTGTTGGTCGAGCCAGGTAGCGCCGATGAAACGGGCCTGCCGCTCAATGGGCAGGCGCGATTTCAGCTCCACGGCTACGCCGCCAAGGCGTTGGGCGTCGTACTGACGGCCACGCTCGGGCAGGTCGGCAGGCACTTTCCACAACCCCTCGGTCAGACGCTCCACGATGCCGGCCCGGCGCAGAGCTTCCAGCCGACGCACATGGGCCGCCACCACCTCATGCGGGTCGCGGCCCAACACGGCCTGCCCTTGCACGATAGCGAGGTGATGGTCGGTGCGGTACAGGCCATTGCTCACCAGCGCAGCGACGTTGCGGTCGGCCGCGCGCACGTCAGCGGAACCGCGCACTTCCACCACCGCGCCAACCGGGTAGTTCGCCAGCTCGTCGCGGGCGTTCAGCGCAACATAGTGGGCTTTTCCATCGGTCCCGTCGATGACTAGATAGCCCCGGTCGTGCAGTTCGTCTGCCAGCCCCCTGGCGGCCACGCGGCCGACGATCGTGCGGCCATCCTCCCCTGGCTCGAACACCGCCAGTTCGCGCGGTTCGCCGCTCATGGCCCGCTGCATCGCGCGGATGATGTCGCCACGCGCGCCCAGGGCGCGCAAGGTCTTCTCGGCATCGGCATGAATGGTCCAGGTGCCGGGCTGAACTTCGTCGGCCAGGCCCAGACGCTGCAACCGCTGCAGGCGGCCGATCAGCAGCAGGCGCTGGCGTTGCAGCCGCAGCTCGTTGAAGCGTTCAATCTGCACTTGGCCATTGTCGCCAGCCTCAAGCTTCAACGTGCGATCCAGGTTCGTCCACCGCTCCTGTTCCACTTCCCGTCGCAAGGTCTGCTGGATCTCCAGCTCGGTGCGCGGCCCCAACCATTCGGTCGCCAGTTCGGCGGCGCGATGTCGGAATCCATCGGCGATGTAGTCGCCCGCAATGATTAGGTCTCTACCGGTATCGTCGCGCCCACGCACGATCAGGTGGGTGTGCGGGTTGTCGGTGTTCCAGTGATCGACTGCCACCCATTCCAGCCGCGTGCCCAGGTCGGCTTCCATGCGCCCCATCAGGTGCCGCGTGTATGTGCGCAAGTCTTCCAGCTCCGCGCCATCCTCGGGCGAGAGGATGAAGCGGAAATGGTGCCGGTCCTCGGCACAGCGTTCCTTGAAGGTGTCAAGATCGGCATCATCGCTCTGGGGTCCATAGGCCCGACCCTGCTCACCATCACGGCCCACACCATCGCGCTCCACGTAGCACAGGTGCTTGGCGAGCGACTGCGGGCTGGCCCGCTGCTGGTTGACCAGCAATGTTTTGATAGTCACACGCCGCGACATGGATGTGAGCTTCGCGCCCGCAAACCGCGCCGCCGTATGGCCGCGCCCCAGGCGCGAGCCAGGCCGCTGGCCGGTGATCTTGCCGCCGCCGGTCGATGCCGGACGGCGCACCGAGGACTTGCCGCCACTGGCCTTGCCGGTCTGCTCGAGCACCTTGGCGATGAATCCCTGGCGCCTGTTTTTTGGGGCGCTTGGGCTGATGCGGAAATCGTCGTCGCGGCGGTTGGTCATGACATCTCTCCCTGGAAGTCGAGGCGTAGGCCATCGTGCGAAGCACGCGTGCAAGCCCGCATTGACGCGAGACTGGCACCCCCAGCGGCACGGCGGCGAAGCCGCTCCGTGCCGCGCCACCTCCACGTGCAGACTCGCTTTGCGGGCCGACAGGTGCCGCCCCCTTTTGTCTTGCCTTCCGCATTTACCCCCCTGGCACCCCAGGCTCTCGCGCCCAGCACTTGCGGCCTGGCGGCGCTGCTGCCCCCGCTGCCAGCGCCCCGGCGGACACGGCGATGGCCGCAGGCCAGCCGCATTCGAGGCAAGACGCCTGCACGTGGCACGGCTGCGCCGGAGGCAGCGCGAAGTGCGGTGCGAATGCACACGCACTGCACGCGCGACGACACGGCGACGAACAGCGGAGCGACACGCCCGATGGCACGATGAGATGCACGGCGACGTGCAGCGAATCGGCGGCCATCATGGGCGAGACTCCAGCCAGACCGGGCGCGCAACGCCGATCACGGCGGCTGCGCTGACCGGCCCGAAATACCGGCTGTCGAACGATGCCGGATTGCTGACGCTGAGCAGAAACAGCTCGCCAGGCCGAAGGCGGCGGCACTGCGACCAGGATGGCAGCGGCCGGCGCCAGCGATCGGCAGGCAGCACGGCGGCCGAAGGCACGCCATCGATGCGGACTCTACCGTCGGCGATACACACTTCCTGCGGCGCCACCGCGCCCACGCGCTTGAGCAGAGGAATTCGCGTCGGCAGGTAGCCGCGCTGCGCAGCGAGCGCGGCAGCCTCGGCAGGCAGCGGCACCAGTACGATGCTGCCCACGGACAACAGACGTGGCGGCAAGCTGGCGCGATGGTCGAGCGGATCGACGCGATACCAGCCGACCGCCACGCTGTCGGACGGGTTGTAGGTCAAGCGCGGCAGCGGATGCACGAAGGAGGCCCAGGCCAGCGCAGCGAGGCCGCAGGCGGACAGACCCGCCAGCACAAGGCGAGCGCGCAGGCGGGGGCGAGGATGGGCCGTCATGGCAACACCCTCCCGGCCAGCCGGGCGGCATGCCGCTCGGCGCTGTACTCGGGCAGCGGCAAGCGCGCCGCGAGCCGATTGCCCAGCGTGCACCAGTACGCGGGCGAGGCGGTAGCGGGCGTGATGCCCAGTGCCTCGATGGCGTCGATGCACTCCAGCACGGCGCGCACCGATTGCTCGCCCTCGGCGTGCAGCAACAGGCGCGCGCCCGGCTGCACGCCGGGGATGCGCTGCGCGCCATCCATCGACATGCAAGCCTGCATCACCATGAGCTGCCAGCGGATCGTGCCGTAGTCGTTGGCCTGCCAACGGATGCGGCACAGAACCGCGTTAGGCGTGAACACCGCGCAGCGGCGCCAGCGGTCGAACCGGATGATGCGAGCAGGATCACCGAAGCGCAGGTAGAGGTCGAAGCGCTGGTCGATGTACGCGAGCGCAAAGCGTGTCAGCGGCACGCCGCCGGCTCGGCCGACTGGCAGGGCAGATGACAGCGGCAATGCTGTCGAAACGGGTGTGGTCATGGAGACTTCTCCGGGAATTCGCGCTCCAGCAAAGCGCGCAACAGGTCGGCCACCGTCACGCCTTGCGTGAAGGCCGACACCTTGATGCGCGAACGCATGGCGGGCGTGATGTCGAGGGTCAGGCGGGCCGTGTAGAGATCGCCCTTGTGCAGGTCGTCGGCGCTACCCTCGCGAATCCACGCCTCGACGTGCGGATTCGCGGGCGGTCGCGCGCCGATGCCAACGCGCTTGCCCGTCCGTTTGCTGGCGGGACTGCTCATAACGGCCACCGCAGCAGTTCGTCCACCAGCGCGGTGATTTCTCGCGCAGCGGCGCTGCCAGGCGCCGTCTCACGTGCTAGCCGGCCAGCGGCGACGCTGTCGGCGAACACAATGCGCTGATGCACCTCCGCGCGCAGCGCGGGCAGCGGCTGCTCGGCCAGTGCGCCGCGTGCTTCGCGCCCAATCACCGTCGTGCTGACGCGCCGGTTAATGACGAAGGCCGCGCGCAGCGCAGGCCGAAACACCTGCGCCTCGCGGATCAGCGCCACCATCTCCGCGCTGGCCCACAGGTCGTAGGGGCTGGGCTGCACCGGAATCAGCACGCGCTCTGCCGCCAGCAGCGCGGAGCGCGCCAGCGCCGCGATGCGTGGCGGCCCGTCGATGACGACGTGATCGGCCCGCCTGGCGAGTTCTGGCGCCTCCTGGTGCAAGGTTTCGCGTGCCAGGCCCACGGCGCTGAACAGCCTGGGCAAGCCTTGCTGGCTCCTGCGCTGCGTCCAGTCCAGCGCGGAGCCTTGCGGGTCGGCATCCAGCAGGATGACCGACTGCCCGCGCATCGCCAGCTCGCCGGCGATGTGGGTGGCGAACGTGGTCTTGCCCACGCCGCCTTTCTGGTTGAGCAAAGCAACGATCATGGCCCGGTCCTCCCTGCTGGAAAACCTGGCTGTCGCTGCTGGTTTGCGTGGCTCTCGTTCACCGGCTTGGCGGTTGTCCACGGAGGCGCGGCGCTGCTACTACCAGTTAGAGAATTTAAGTTAGGGAAGTTAAGGGAGGCCAAAACCCGCGCCAGCATCGGCTTTGCGGGCGATGGACACGCCTGATAGCACGATAGTCCCACGCCTGATAGCACGATACCGGGCACGCCTGATAGCACGAGCCCGTCCACAGGACACGCACCGTTTATCCCCGTGCCGTGGACGGCACGGGCCGGAAGGTCAGCAGCTCGGCGCCATCCAGCCGTTCGATGCTCAGGACGTAGCCCGGCAGCGACTGCCGCGCCACCAGGGCGCGCAGATCGCAGGCGAAGTCGTAGGGCTTGGCCGTGCTGCCCGACTTGCGGTGCAGGTGCCGGAAGTCGAATTGCCAGCCGGCAGGCTGTCGCCCCGCATGCTTGCGCACCAATCGGTATAGCCACCGCTCGATTCCGCCCATCAGTCGGAAATACGCCGGGTCGATGGTCAACACGAGGGCAGCATCGAGCACGCCCGCATAGAACCAGTCCGGCAGGATCAGTTCCAGCCCCAAGGGCGTGCCCTTGGCATCGGCCAGCTCCTTCCACGCGTTGATCCACGAGAAGCGATGCAGGCGCCGCCCGGTCGTCTCGCGGATGGACGTGGCCACCGTCGTGGATTGCAGCCGATCCAGTGCGGCCTTGAGGCGCTGATAGTCGCGCAGCGACGTACCGCGTCCGATGAAGCGCAGGATCTCGTAGGGCGTAGCCTGCATCAGCCGCGACGGGCGCAAGCCCGTGTCGCGCGCCTCCACGATCTGCGAGGCTGCCCAGATCAGCACGTCCGCATCCCAAATCGTGGCGATACCATGCTCCTGCGTGCCTTCCACGCGGATCGTGATGCCACTGGCGCGGAAGTCGATGGGCGCGATGCGCCGCGATTTCGCTAACGAAAAGAACGGAAAGGCCATCAAGTCCTGGCTGTCGCGCGGCGCCATGTCGCCCGGCAAGGCGCGGAACAAATCGAGCTGTTCGCGCTCCGGCATCGGTCGCTGCCGCATGGGCAGCGCAGGGCTGGACATGGCGAAGGCCACCCGCGCGCCAGCGATCAGCGCGCACGGCTGTCCGCCGAGTGCTGCTCGGCGTACTCGGGATCGGACGTGCTCTCGAAGCTGCGATCCTCAGCCCAGGCGTCGAGGTCGGCCACGGCGTACATCACGCGGCGGCCGAACTTGCGGAACTTGGGGCCGCCACCCAGCACGCGCTGCTTTTCCAGCGTGCGTGGAGACAGTCGCAAGTAGTCGGCGGCTTCGTCGTTGGTGAGATAACGCTGCGGCTGCGCGGCAGTGGCCGGAGTAGCTGCGGGTGCGGCGGCAGGCCGCAAGGGAGCAGGACGCATGGTGAGAACCTCCATCGATTGCAGGGCTCCGGCCACACAGCGCAACCGGATGGAGGCAGTCTCAGAAAACGAAGCTCTCTTGCTCAGGGTCGCTTTGCGTCCCCTTTAGAACGACCCTTCTCAAGCGGCGACAGCTGTGCTAGGCGGCGATAGCCGCCGCGCATCAGCGCATCGCCACGCCGCACCAGGCGGCGCACCTTGGAGCGCAGGCCGCCGTCGCTGTACCAACCGGCTGCGACATCCGCGCCGAACAAGCCCTCGGCCACGTCGCGCAAGGACGCTCCCGCCAGGGTGGCGTCGAGCGCCTGCAGGGTGTGCAGCTCCAGCAGCGCCGCAGGGGGCGGTCGGGGACGAGCCATTGGCGCAGGCGTGTCAGGCACATGGATGGCCCCACGACCACGGTAGGCATGGGCCACGGCCATGCCGTCCTCCAAGCCAGGCGCCAGCGCATAGCGCAGGCAGCGGCCGGGGCTGCGCGCGATCAGCGCCAGGCCCCTACCGTCGTGGAGCAGTTGCTTGTGGCCGGGAATGCGCCAAAACGCAAACGGCTCGGCATCTGGTGGCGGATCGGCATCGGGGTGAAGCTGCACCACGGCCTCATGGCCGGGGAGCCAGGCCGGATGCGCGTCACGCGCGTCCAAGGCCGGGTCTTCCAGCAGACGCAGGCCCCAGCGATGCGCAACCCCATTCATTGCTTGTGCTCGGCGATGACGGCGCAGCCAGTCGAGCCGGTAGTCGGGATGGCGGCGCAGATACTCCCAGGCCAGTGCCAGCGTGTCCAGGCACAGGACGTAGAGGTAGGCGGCGGTTGGATACCAGTGCGCGAGGTGGTGTGGCTCGGCCATGACGCAAGCTCCCGTAGAGCAGGACAACCGTCACCGGTTTCACACGCAAACGTCACCGCATCGAACTTAACATCCAATCGTGAACAAGCTGATAGATTGGTCACTTGTGTCCAGACGAGATGCATCCGATGGGTTGCATGGATCGTCTGAATGCGATGGTCGCGCGCGAGAACATGCGCGCCTCCTGTGATATCCACCGTGCCCGATGCCACGGCCGACATCATGACCGTTTACGTCAAGATGGCACCGGTTTGGTGCAACAGTGCGGACTAAGACCTAAGGGGTCTGGAGCAGGACAGAAGTAGTCTCAATGCGCCCGGCCTAGCAAGAGCACGAATGGCTCAATCGAGGACGGAACCATTCTCCTGGGCAAGCCGCAGGTACTCCGACAACGGGCGCACCGCCCGGAAATACGGATCCCGCATCACGGGCTGCTGACACGGCCCGACGATGGATGCGAGGTCGGACAGCTTGATCTCGCCCAGCTCGGGCATGCCGATCCCCAAGTCGATCAGGCCATGGGCCGCATCGCCGTCGGCGGGGTCGAGCGACACCAACAGCCAGGTAGCGTGTGCATCCGGCGTGAACAGCCGCACCACGGGCAGCGGGTCGATGACCCGGCCAGCGGCGCGGGCCTGGCCGTGTTCCAGCAACAGCCTGCGCTCGTCCTCGGCGATGAGCTGGTTCATGGGCGTCCCCTCATTCGCACAAAACCGCCGAAACGTGAAAGCGCAAAACCGCATCGGCGGGTTTGAGGAAAGGCACGGATGCGGCTTTGCGCTTCTGTGAGAAGCCGCAGATACGGATTTCCGTAAAAGCACGAAGGCGGCAGGCGGGCATATTTGAACACTATAGATTGTAGCCCTATAGGGTGCAATCGGCTGTCATCTTGGATTTTGGGGAGATCCAGGGTTGGCAGCGAAACATACATTGTCGGAGGCACTAAAGACCATCAGGAAAGCGCGTGGATTGAGCCAGGAGGCGTTCTCCGACGTGTCCAGCCGCACCTACATGAGCACGCTGGAGCGCGACCTAAAAAGCCCCACCTTGAACAAGCTGGCCGAGCTGTGCGAGGTCATAGAGGTGCACCCGCTCACGCTGCTGACGCTGGCCTATGCCGGCGACGATCTGCAGCAGGTCGATCAGCTTCTGGTGCAGGTGCGCCAGGAGTTGGAGACTGTGGCGAAGAAGAGTGACACGCCATAGCGTGCGACGGCGCTGGCATGGCCGATCCGGCTCAGCCGGTTCGGGGACTGCAGGGGCGCCAAGCATCGCGCGGCGGGGATAGGCCGCAGGGCTTTCCCCTGGAGGCAAGCAAAGCGCGCAGCGCCTCAGGCGCTAAGGCGTGAGGGATTGGAGCCGGATGGCCGTGACGGCAAAGGCGGCACGGGGCGCAGCCCGCAAAGCCCGGCGGTGCAAGGCACCGACACGCCCGGCCACCGCTTGCAGCGGGCAACTCAACACATGCGAAAGCGGCTCGACACGGCGCAGCCTTGGCGATGGTGTTGCTGATGTTGCCTCCTTGAGTGCCGCGAAGGCAGCACTGCGCCCCCGCCACGTGGGCGGGGCGCTGTGGCAGTCACGCCGACTGGGGCTTGCTGCGCGACCAGATCAGGTCGTGCGTGCTGTCCTCGCCTTCGATCAGGCGGGCATAGACCGTGGCCGGAAACGAAGGATCGTCGAGGGTCACGGAGATGTACTCCCGCCCGGCCTCGCTGGTCTTCTTCCACGCCGCGCCGATATCGTTGCTGGCCGCCTGCAGGCGGAAGTCGGGGGCCTTCTCGTTGTCGCCCTTGTCGTTGGGCACCAGCTTGACTTTGACGTTGAGCGTCAGGGTGCGAAGCGCGCCGGTGAAGCCGTCTTTGTCTGCGGTGAAGGTGCCGATGTTGGCCATGATGGATCTCCTTTTGGTGGAACAAGGTTCGCGCCCATCGCGTCCTTGTTGTGATCCGGCCGGCGGGGGACGGGCTGGCTGCACCGCTTGCGGTCGCAACGCAGTGGAGAGCCGGCAGGCGAAAAGAATTTGTCCCGCGAGGAATCTGCGCAGCAGAGGGGAAATTGTTTTCGCCGGACGGTTGCAGCCAGGAAGCCCGAGGCGCAGCCGCGCCACCGCCAGGACTCACAACAACACAAGGACGCCTTGGGCCGAACCACACCGAAAGGAGACAGGGCCGGCTCGGTAATCCCGCACGAAGGCTGCACCGGCTCGCCCACTGACGCGGGCCAGGTCAACCACGCGACGACAAGCGAGAACGCCCCCGCCACACCTTGCGGCGCCAGTCTTGAGGCACAGCGTGGAAGCCCTATAGCGATGCCGGGCGCGATGTCCGTGAACCGTAGTTCGTGACGTGATGGGTGAGACCCACCAGCGTTGGGGATGGCACGCATTCGCACAACCTGCCGCAGCAACCCACTGCGCACCCACCGAGCACGGCCCATGCGTCGGGGCGCTGGCCGGGCCGATCCGGCAATGCCGGTTCGGCGGCGTCGTGGGGCGCCAAGCCTGCGCGGTGGGGATACCTGTGCGGCTGGCTGCGGCCAAAATGGGATCGCCGTGCGCTTACGAGCATGCGATCCCGGCAGCTGCCCAGCACGAGTGGCACCTCCGCAGCGTGAGCGCTCTGTTGCCCGGCGGGTGATTCAGTGCATCAGCACGACACATCTGATAGCCCCGTCAGCGGTCGTTCACGTGGGCCAGCAATCGACCCGTTGCGGTCGGTCGAATTGCCTCCGTCAACGCCTGCTGTGCAGCGTTGCTGTCAGCCGCGACGGAGCCCTGAACTCACTGTCTTGGGCGCTACCGGTTATATCAGGGCAGGTGTGGTGGTCGAATGAAGGGCCAGTATGCAGAGGGAGACAGGCGCACGCTGGCACGATAGGCGTTCCCCCGTGACGGAGCGTGCACTTGTCATCGATGAAACGTGTGCTGTGAGCAGTGGCATCTTCAGCTCGTGACTCGAACTGATCGGAAGACCTCACTAAGCTGCACAGCGGCCGCACGTCTATCGCCCATATCCACGAGCTTGTCGAGCGCCCTCAAGAGCTTCTGCGCCATCGGTAAGGGCATGGGTTGCTGTCGCTCGCTAAAGCGCTGAATCAACCCTGATAGCCGCCCCGGCAACTGTGTGTCACGCCATCCAAGAGGCGCTCCTTCCCCAACCAGGAGATGTTCAAGGTTGTCAACGAAGTGCTGAACCGGGTAGTGCTCAAAGCTGCTTTCGCAGAGGTCCATCCAAGCACGGGCAACCAAGGTGACAGAGCCATGGGCACGCAGTATCGGCTCAAAAACAGGAATCACAACACCAACTTCAGCCCAATTTCCGTTCGCAAATCGGGCTGCCTTACGTGCATACCCGACTTCGGCGAAGAACACGTGCTTGACCATACTAACGAAGCCCAGCTCTGAGGATCCGCTTTGACGTGAGTCGTACCAGTTATCACAGGCTAGAACACGCTTCACGACAACAGAGAGCAACGGCAAGGCGCTCTTGGGAATATCTGAGCTATCCATCACTTGACCAATCAGTTGGGCAGTGAAAGACATAGTAAGGTCAGCGAAAGTTTCATCGTTAGTGTTCATAACAGGTTGAAGGAACCGTTGTGTACCCTCCTCTGCAGACAGCTTCAGCGAAACCCGAGCTAAGAATTGATATAGATAGTGACACCACTCAAAGTTGTTGCTAGCGTAGTGGTCATCGAGGTATCGTCGGCCGCTCGCCCAGGCAGGAGCAATTCGCTCAATGGTCCACTTGGCTAGGCTCTCGCACCAATCTAAGAACAGTGCCGCGTGCTCTTGGTCTGCCAATGCGGCTTCCAAGGGGATGTTCTGTAGAACTTTCTCCAGGAGCGAGGTGTCGACATGCGTTGGGTTGATCTGCCATTCGGCCTCGACAGTGCGGCCACGTCGACGGAGAGCTTGAACCACCTCGCCATCGGTAATCGGCACCCAGGGTTCGGGCCAAGTAGGCAGAGGGTCGGCGACAGGCTCTCCATCTTGGAGACGTTGGAGTTCCTCGGCGACGACATTCTGGATTCGAGCGTAGTGTCGAGCCTCTGCATCTCCGGGACCATACTGCATTTCAGAGAGCGCTAGCGCCGTAGCCAGCCGCATCGCTGCCCAAGCGATGTCTGGATACCTGGACCAGGCACCCAGCAACGCACCGAGTGCAGCAACTGCTATTTCCTCGCAGGGATCGGCGCACAGTTGCGTGAGTAAAAATTGCAGCGGCTTGACGTCCTCGGTGTCCTCGGCAACTCCGAACAATGCCCCCAGCCCCTTGGTGGCGTAGAGCACCGGATGATGCATGAGCTTAGCGCTGCGCGTGAAAAACGGTTGCTGCACTTCTGGCGTCTGCGCAGCACGAGCACACACTTCAGTGGCCCATTCGAGGTGCGCTTCCGCTTGCTCGAGCAGAAGGATTGCAGCGACTCCAGCAACGGCCGATTGCCTAAGGTGTTCCAAATTTGTGAACTCATGTCCGGTCGAAAAGAGGTCTTCAGAGTCGAGTTCCATTGCTGCTGTTGCAGCAGTTCCGAGCGTGAGTGACTCCTTCAACTTGCCGTCATCAAAGTAGGAGTGGACCCAGTTCAGAGGAGTGAGGTAGCGTCCCATTTCGCTCTGCCGGGCTTCTATCGCTTGGATGTCCTCGCCCGTTGCCTTGGGATTTTCGTGGGAGATAACCACTTTGGACTCATCACGGCTTAGCTCTGCGCGGTAGTTCTCCGGCTTGCCAAGCTCCGCCCAGATCTCTGCAGTTCTTGCGAGATTTGAATTAACGTCGGCGTTGTTTCGTTGCTCGGCGTAGTCGAAAGGCAAGTCCTCCGTGAAGCCTTGGATAGCTTCAGCCGCTTGCGTCCCTAGCTCTCCTCCTTTGATCACCATAAGCGTGCCAAGCGAGCGGATATCTACACGGCGCACCGGCCGTTCGTTGCCTTCCTTCACGGCCAGTCCATGAAGTCTGTCCTGCGGCTTGCTGAACCCGATAAGGTTCGCTGTCTTCGACAAATCGTGCACTTGGCGCTGAATGTCCCAATGCCAAAGCCGTTGATTTGTCGCGATTGGCAAAGATACTGCGGACGTGTGTTGCGTTTGCAGGGCAATGGTTGCTGCAACGGCGAGGGCGCCCACGGAATGGTGCCCCTCCAAGATCGCCTTGAGGACATCGTCAACTGGCGTGCCTTTCTCAAGCTCACGGAACGCCCACGCCTCGAGAGCCATCCAGCCCGAATTGAGGAGAGATGACCCGAAGTATCCACGTGCACCAAAATAGAGACGACTGTCGCCCCAGAACACTTGCCTGCCCCACGGAAACTGCAAGACGATCGGGATAGGCGTTCCATCAAGCTCGTGGGAGAGCCGATGCAGTTGCCGCCATGATCGAATGGCGTGGTTGGCGACTTCCCGAATCAGTCTCCTACCATGTTCCGGTGATTGCTGCAGCAACGAGTGGAACGGCTCCCTTGTCGGTGCGGCAGGGAGGAAGGAGGAGTGATCGTCGATGGAGAGACGGTCCCGGTCGAAGCGACCGACACTATAGTAGCCTCGGCCTTGCATGTCTTTCTTTACAAGGACTGGGAGGCGCGTGCGCACCACCGATAGCGTGAAGTCAACCAACTCTTGAGGACAAGCACGCGAGAGAAATAGCGCATGTGTGAACACGGACTGCACTGCCCGACGCGGCATACGTTCCAGGTGGTGCAAATCGCGGAGGTACTGAATGACCAAGGAGCTCTGGGTGAGCGAAGAGTTCAACACCAACGTCCGCAGCGCAGATTCGAGGTCCTCCAAGCTATCCCGCCCGCCCTCAATCTCGTCCCAGATATCGTGCTCTGTCGAGAACTCTTTTCGATGCCGTCGATACTGGATGTGGTACAGCCACGCGAGGCCAGTCTGAACGATGCGCTCTGACACCCGGTTTTGGTGGTGGGAGAACATGTTCTGCCAGACACCGAACGCCGAAACCACGTCTGGAATCACCCTGGTAGGGATGTCCGAGGCGTGGTCCAGAAGCCAGTCACAGAAGCGCTCCCAAGCTGCGATGTCCGAAGGGTGCCCCCACATGTCCGCATAAAGCATGCGCTTGGCGAGATCGAGATCAGGAGCATCTGAGCGCTCGAGAAGGGCCGCATTCGGCTTCGTTTTTTCAGCTTGGTACCAAATGACCACCTTGCGGATCCGCGAGTGTGCAGTGTCGAGCATCGCTCGGTCGAAGGCTGGGGAGTACAGCGCGAACGTCTCCAGAGAAAACGGACCGGCCATCCACGAGCGTAGCCATTGGGAACGAAGTCTCTGATTTCCCTCCAAGGCGGCCAAGTGGTTGGCCCAGTTCTCATCGTGGGCAAGCTCTGTCTGAGAGAGTAGTTCAACGACTCGCCCAAGTGCTGGTGGCTCCCCAATTTCGCGTATGACCTCTGGCCAAGTGTCATCCGCCCGGACCAAGTGCTGCAAGAATGCCCATTCAAAAAAAATGTCGTGGGAGAACTGCGCGGTATGCCCGCGCCTGACATGTCGAACGATGCCGTCTGCCTCAAGTTCCGCGAGCGTCTGAGCATCGACATCTGCTATAGGGATGCGCCTGCCCAGTTGATGCGCGCCTGTCTTGGCCAACTGCACCAGGGCGTTTCGCCGGTAGCCGGCTCGCGTGGGGTCAGCGCCGTAGCCGCCGCGTTCCCACCACAAAGCCGCAAGGTCAACCTCGGAGGTGGCCTGCGCGTTCGACGAGTCAGCCTCTTTGGCGAGCACGGCCGCGAAAAAGGGCCGACGAACGACCGCGCGAACAGAATCACTACCGAAAAGCAGTGGTCGAAGGGCTGGCTTGACTTGAGCGAGCGCCTCAGCTTCCTCATCATCAAAAGAGTCGATAGTCAGCGTCCGCACTCCGCTTGAGAACATGCGCGCAGGCAGCCACGTGCGCAGCGGCTCCATTCCCGTGTCGCGCACGGTAGCAACGACACACCATCCTGGTAGCAACGGCGAGGAGTGGATGCTGTTCAGCAGGTCTAGGAGGATGCCTCGGTGTTCGATCTCCACACGGTCAATACCGTCGACGAACAGCACCCTGCAGCCGGACGCTGAAAGCTCAACGAGAAGCTCCTCTAAGTTACCGTGTGTAATGCCTGCGGCGGTGGCGTACTGCGACCACGTACTCCCCCGCAGACGGTCGGACTTTAAGAAGAGGACAGTTCCAGAGGCGGCAAGTTGTTCGATCGCCGATCGGAGAACGACCGACTTCCCCGCACCAGGCATACCGCCAATCTGCACAAATCCAGGCGACTTTGCGGCCTCGACGACCGCTTGAACGCTGGTGTCGCGTGGCACACTCAAACCAGAGATGCTATTCGTGATTTCGGCAGCGGCAAGTCGGCTCTCCTGCTGTATTGCTTGCAGCGCTCCTTGCGCACTCGGCGCCCCAGCAAGCCGGAAAGCGCCGTTCAGGCGAGCGACGAGCGTCTTGCGGTCATACCCTGCAGCGCGCCCTTGCGAAACGCGCACCAAGGCCAGTAAACGGCGCCACAAGTCGTCAGCGCGGGGACGGTCCATTGGAGCCAGGATGTTGGCAAGGCCAGCAACGACCTGTGCCTCGGTCGGAGAGCCTTCGGTAAGCAAGTCAAAGCGTATGAGAACAAAGTGACTCAGCAGTTTATGCGTGGCTGCGTCAAGCTCGCCGGGCGCTACCTTAGACGAGAGGATGTCGCGTACTGCCTCGAACTGCGAGAGCTTATCTCCCGCTGCGCGATCGGTCTGCAGCTTGTGCACGAACTGTTCCATCGAGCTTTCTGCCCGCGCCCATTCACAAAGGGTCTCGAAGCTCCTTTTGGCTGCGTCCGAGATTTCGCCGACGATAGCGCCCACCCTGTCCAACGAAATCTGAAAACCGGTGTCCGAGAGCGTTTCGTAAGCGCGCTCAATCGTCTCTCGGAAGTCAGTGTTTGTGCCCGCCGCACTGATTACCAGCTTGCGTTTGACCTGTGAGCTAAAGGTTACCGAGACTTGGTCGGTTCCTTCTGCTCTAACGATGAGGTCGTCCAGTGGCTGCCCGAACGAGCCTTGCTGCACAGAGAGATGTCTTACAACGCGGCCCGGCAGGCCTGGCGCAGTCGTCTCGCAAAGCAGCGCTACTGCATACACCGAAGAAACAGCATCCTCGAAGCTGAAACCCTGGCCTCCAGTAAGTTCGGGAGACGTCCCGCTTGATGCTGTTCGCGTAATGCTTGGAGTTTTATGGCTTTCGTTGCCTTGGTCTATTGTCATTGCTATGAGGGTCTGAACAAGTAATTTAGCGCGCCGAGAGAGGTTCGCAGGAAACAGGTGTTTCATCGCACAGTCATGGACGATTCTGCCTCAGCTCAGGCCCTTTCGCACCCCTCATGCTGGTTATGGGCGGACCACTCCCAGTGCGCCATTGACTGTTTGCAGACGAGCTGTAAGCTCTCAATGAGATAGCCCCCTGATTCCCAGACCCCCTCCTATCGCTTATCTTTGAAGATAGGAACAGGACTGTGCATATGACTAGGCATACGGAGTCAATAGAGGTAGTCGTGAAGGACCAGCGCCGCAGGCGCTGGTCCCTCGCAGAGAAGGCGGCGCTGGTGCGCCGAACCCACGAACCGGGCATGAGCGTATCGCTCGTCGCTCGCCAGGAAGGCGTCTCGGCGGGACTGCTGTTTCAGTGGCGCAAGCTCGAACGCCAGAGCGCTTTGACCGCCGTCTCCGCTGGCGAGGCTGTCGTGCCGGCATCCGAGCTGGCGGCTGCCCGCGCGGAAATCGCCAAGCTGCAGCGCGTGCTTGGCAAGAAAGCCTTGGAGAACGAAATCCTCAAGGAAGCCGTGGAGTACGCCGCAGAAAAATGTATGGTCCGCCTCGCATTTGCCAAGCACTTTCTCTTTGACGAAGGCAGTTTGCACAAATGTATCCGGCCTCTCGCGAGTGGGCTGCGGTTGCAGCCAGGCCATAATGAGATCCGCACGCATCGTTCCCAATAAGTGGACCGGGTTGGAGCACCCGCTTTTTTTGTCGGGCTTACGCTGCGTCGATCGACTGTTTCGTCATCAATCCAGAACTCAGCAAACTTTGGAAAGCAGAAGTGAAATTGATTGTTTGGTGAAGGGGTCAGATACGGGCCTCATCGGTCAGGGCATCAGCTGAGGGACTTGGCGCTCGTAGAGTGCACCGGGCTTGGTCAGAATCACCCACGCGATGCGCGCCAGCTTGTTGGCCAGTGCGACCACCATCTTGTTGTGATGCAGTCGGCCTTCGAGCTCCTCGATCCACAGTCCCAGCCGGTCCTTCGTCCGGTCAAGGTGCATGCTGCAGGATCGTGCACCGTGGATAAGGAGCTTGCGCACGTAGGAGTTTCCCCGCTTGCTGATACCTGTCAGGTGCGTCTTGCCGCCAGTCGAATACTGCGCTGGAGTCAGTCCAAGCCAGGCGCTCAGGTCGCGTGCCGTTTTGAACTGGCGCGCGTCGCCAACGGCCGCGACGAGTGCGGTGGCAGTCAGTTGCCCCACGCCAGGAATCGTCGCCAAGCGCCGGGCACTGTCGGACGCATCGGCCTGTGCATTGATCTTGCGTGTGAGCTGCGCGATCCGCTCTTCCAGCGTGGCGAGTTCTTGGGCGAGTTCGACCAGCAATTCGCGCATGTCAGGAGTCAGGTCATTGCTCTCGTCGCTCAGCACGGCCGGCAAGGCAGCCTTGAATGCCCCAACCCCATTGCGTATTGCGACGCCGTACTCCAGGCAAAAGGCTCGCATCTGGTTGATGAGCCGTGTGCGCGTGCTCACCAGTAGATCGCGGCTGCGGTGCAATGCCTGCAGGTCAACCTGGGCGCATTGCTTGATCTGAACGAAGCGCATTGTGGGTCGGGTGATGGCTTCTGCGATGGCTGCGGCATCGATGGTGTCATTCTTGTTCGACTTCACGTAGGGCTTGACGAATTGGGCAGGCACGATGCGCACCTGATGCCCGAGGGCATTGAGCTTACGGGCCAGCCACTGAGAGCCTGGACATGCTTCCATGCCGACGAGTGCTGCGGGGATATTGATGAAAAAGCGGATGATGCTGGCACGGTTGAGCTTGGCACGCTTGATCGGATTGCCGGTGTGATCAAGCCCAACGACGTGGAACCAAGTCTTGCCGAGGTCGATTCCATAGGTGACGGCGGTGCATTGCTGGTTGCTCATGACGGTCTCCTGCTGTGGATGGTGGCGGTTCGCGCTTTGTACTCCCGCACAAGCACGATGGCGAGCTGTGGGAGGAGCGAGGCGGACCATCTCATTAGTGGATTGCGCGCTCGCCCTTGTTGCCCGGGGACGACCAGTGAAAACGGTCTGCCGGACGATAGGGCTGGCGCGCTCGCATGTGTGCGACCTGCTTGGGCGTGGTGAATACTGGACCGATGGCCGCAGCCATCGCACACCCAGCGACGATGCCGGGCTGCTCGCCGAACTGCGCCAGGAAATTGCCGACTTGCCCAGCTATGGCTACCGACGTGCCTGTGCCTTGGTGAACCGCCAGCGTGCGGCACGGGGCGCCTCGAGGGTCAATGCCAAACGCGTCTATCGCGTCATGGCACAAGCCGCTCTGCTGCTGCCCAAGGCGCCTCGCCGCCGCCAGTCCGCACGCATGCATGAGGGCCGTGTTGCGGTCTCACGCAGCGACCTGCGCTGGTGCTCCGATGGTCTGGAAATCAAGTGCGATTCAGGTCAGATCGTGACGGCCACCTTCACCAAGGACTGCTGCGACCGTGAGGTGATGGCTTGGCGTGCATGGGAGGGCAAGGGGCTGCCAGGTGAGCCGGTACGCGAGATGCTCATCGAGGCCGTGGAGCGCCGCTTCGGCTCGGTCGAAGCGGTCCCGCAGGGCCAGGAGTTGGAGTTCCTCAGTGACAACGGCGGTGCCTACATCGCCGCCGAAACGAGGGCTCTGGCACGCGCGCTGGGCCTGAAGCCCATCAATACGCCCGTCTGCAGCCCACAGAGCAACGGCATGGCCGAGAGCTTCGTCAACACCTTCAAGCGCGACTATGTGGCGCGCATGGACAGGAGTGACGCGCAGACGGTACTGGCGCAACTGCCAGCGGCCTTCGAGCACTTCAACGAGGTGCATCCGCATTCTTCGCTGAAAATGCGGTCACCTCGGGAGTTCAGGCGACAACAGGCTGCAGGGGCTGACCAAGCGCTTTATTGCGAATAGGGCGGGGTCGGTAATACGGGGGCAACATCATCAAGGATGAAGCGGTCGTCCTGGAACGCAAGCGTTCAACGGCTGGTGTGGATCGTCACGCGCGTACTGCACCTTGAATGTCGCAGATCAGCCTACAGCTGTCGTCTGAAGGCGCCTGCGGCTGTCCGCTTATGGCCGAAGCCGGGCCTAGCTACTTTTGAGCGCAGCACCGCAAAGCTGACCTTGGGGGCTGCACCCTACGCGTCCGGTTTATGACGAGCCGTCAACGGATGAGGGCCGTCGTCAGTCGGCCAGGAGCGGCCCTTCGCCAAACTGGCTGAGACCGGTCGTGACGGTTATGCCCAGGCGTCCGCATCGGAGGCGAAGACCTCGTCCCAACCACTTAGCCGCTCCAGGCTAGGTGCCGTCTACAGCGAGTACGAACGTCTACGCCGCAATCGCCAGATCCTGCTTCCACTCTCTGACTGTAGTATTCGCCACCGACTCGCCATTGGCCGCGCGCCCCAGCTCTACCGTAATCAATCGGTCGCCATCAAACGCTGGGCTGAGTTCCAGGCACAGGTAGTCGAAGAGCGGCTTCTCGTGCACGGCAAGGATGACCTGACGGCCATGCTGCTTCGAGAGTGTTCGCAACAAAGCAGCGAACTGCGAAATGTGAACCTCGTCCATGCTTTGCACCGGGTCATCGATGATCAACCAAGGCAGCTGCGGCGTTACGGACAGATGGAGCGCGAAGAACAGCGTCAGCGCGGCCGTGTTGAGATTCCCGGCACTGAGCATGGCCCTTGGATTTCCGCCTTTACTGCCATCTCGGTAGTGGGTCTCCAGCCTGGCTTCGAAACCACCCTTTGTTGCCTGGGGCAAAGCGAAGGCGGGGATGAAAGGCTCGTCCGGTGCCAGACGGACGAAGAGGTCTCGCCATGCCGCATTCAAGGAATCATTAAACACTTGACCCACAACGCGGGAACGCTCTACCTGAGCGAGCTTGAGAAGCTCGCGCGCCTGTCCGATCGTGCGCTCCCCCGCTTCCTTCGCAGCTTGTAGGCCTCGGCGAGCAGTTCTCCGCTCTAGTAGCCGTACCTTGATGGGTTCAATGATTTGCTGCTTTAGAAGAACTTCCCTCAGTATCGCCTCGCCATCGCGGCGCGCCGACTCTTTCGACGCCAGCCGCTCCATCCGAGCAGTCACTTCAGCAAGAAACCGCTGCAGCGCCGCTTGCAAAGACTCGCTGGAGCCGATGGGATCCACGGCGAGCACAGTGGCATACCGACCAGCAGCTTCTCGAATGGCTGTTGACTGCTGATCGACGGCACGAGCTGATGCCAGAGCCTGCGCGGCGTTCGCAGCTTGCTCGAACAGAGCTTCGCCAGCCTTGGCATTCCCTTCCAGAGACGCCAAATCCTGTAGGGCTTGCTCAAGGGTTGCAAGCCGTTGCACGTATTCCGTTCTCGCTTCGGTCGTGAGTACGTGCGCCTGAGCGACACCGATCTCTCGGTCTCGGGCCGCGATGGCGCTCCCAGTGTTCGCCCGCTCCTGCGACAATGCTGAAAGTAGGCCAGCCGACTGAGTTAGGGAGGCAATTCGACTCGTGAGATGACCCAGCAGTGGCAAAGACGAAACCTCACGGAAGTCCCGACTGCAGACGGGACATTCTTCGGTGTGCACATGCGGCACCAGGGTGGACAGCGCTTGCGCAAACTGGCCGGCCTCACGCGAATGCTGCACGATCTGTTTGTCGATCTCTTCCAGTCGCGTAGCAAGGCGTTGCCGGTCATTCTGGAGCGTCGAAACCTGCTGTTGCGCTGTTTGATCCTTGGCTTGAATCTGCATGCATCGCGCCACCTCATTGGACACGGCCCGATGTGCATAGGCACGAGCGTACTCAGGGCGATTCTGAATGGGGGACGGCAGATCAGGAAAGTAGTCATCGAGCTTGTCGAACAGCTCCGTCATGTGCTGGCCGCTTGTTTCCAGCCAACTGCGCAGCGCCGCGTCTGCATTGCCAGCGGCCGTTTCGATGGTAGAGCGTCGGTCGGCTGCCAAAGCGGAAACATCCCGCTGGCTCTGCGACACCGTGTCGTTGAGCTCTCGCCGGAGCTGAGTAAAGCGTTGTTGCTCCGGCTCCTGTGACTGCTCCTTCAACATGTCAAGCATCGCCTGCGCCGAGAGACTGGCAGCGTCTGGCCAATGTGGTGTTAGTCTCTCCAGTGCCGACTGCGTGAGCTTCATTGCCTGCTCCTCGGCGGATTTGAGCTCTTCGGCTAGGCGGCTCAATTCGTCATCCAAACTCGGGAGTTGATCGCGCATGTCCCAGAAGCTCACGGCATGACCACGAAGTCGGCGTACATCGCCTGCGTCGTGCAGCCCGTCGATGAGGGCATCCAGTGCATCCAGCCCGAGCAGTTCCTTGACGAATCGCGTTAGCGCCGTGCCATTTGTTGATTTGTCCTCGTAGAACTCCAGTAGCCTCGTGAGTGTGGACTGCGCGAGGTAGCAGCGCTCCGAGAAGTACTTTGTCAGACCAGGATCGAGCGCCGCCCTGCCGGTGAGCTTGCTGCCATGGATGTCGAAGCTCCCTGCAGGAAACTCGACATCAAGCCCGCGAACGCCAATCGACACCGAGGCTGTTTTGGACACCGCCTCCTTATGAACCAGATGCTCCCGAAGCTGCGGGTCCTGCCGAGATAACGATGCCAAATGCCCGGTCAGGCCAAGCTCCATCGCCGTCAACAAGCTGGTCTTTCCAGCGCCGTTGCGGCCGTGGATCAGCACGACAGGGCTGTCCATAGGGATCGTGACGGTCCCCCGAAGGCTGCGAAAGTCGGTAGCTGTGAGGGAGGCGATGCGCGGCGTCATGTGGTCTTCTCCTTGGCCTGAACGGCAGCGGCGTCAATGATCGAATACAGCTCCTTGCTGACGGCGTCCTCCCCTAGAGACGCAACATCGATCAGCTTCCGGGTGGTCTCGTCCAAGCTTTTTGCGGCGACGTGGATGCGGGCCAAGGAGTTACCCGCCACGGACTCAGGCTTAGGCAACGACAGTGGCAACAGCACAGCCAGCCAGTTCTTGAGGACTTGGTCGCCGTCGTCCCCCGTGATGTTGCCGGTGGGGAGGACTCGGCAGACCCGGCCCAATGATTCCAGGGCGGAAGCACTGGGACGGGGGCCGGTTACCACCAGGGTAAGCGACCGTGTGGAGGATGCGATGTCTAATGCGCGCGCCACGCCGTCGACCTTACGAGTCAGTTGTGTCTCGCTCTCGCTTGCGATGTCGGCGACAACGATCAGTTCGGCCGAACTCTTCGCCTTCACGAACGCGGCTGGGAATTGGAACTTCAGCTCGCCAACCCGGAGTCCGTTGATGATTCGCTGGTACCCAGCATCCTCAAGCGCTGCCGCGACGCGGCCCACTGGCGTTGAATCAGTCATAGCGCAAGCTCCTGTCGGAATGCTTCATACAGTTGATCAGCAGTAGCGTAGGTTTGCAGCAGCGTCGATATGCTTACCTCGCGTGCTTTAGGGAGACCAGTCCGCCCGGTGGCCCCCCTCGGAGATCGGGACATTGGCACTGCCAGCTTCTGCGACTGGATCAAGAGAGGGCTTTCTGTCTCCACCAGGTGGCCCTCGCTGCGAAGCAGCGCCGCGCCGGACGCGCTGGCTGTCAGGTACACCTTGGTACGGGCCGCTGCTGCACCTTTTCCTGTAACCGCCAGCACGCCTGATGCCCGGTCAAGAGACTCGGCTTCCACTACCCAGTGGCTGCGACTCAAACCCATCCCCACCAGGCCGAGTGCTACGGCGGCCTCGCGCAATCCGAGGGCCCCCAAGGCGGGATTGCCAGTGAGCGCTGTCACGGCGTCACCTGAGATCGGCTCAAACCTGACATTCGGCTGTTCGATCTGGCCGTCGCGCAGCAGCTTGCTGGCACGGCCAAATCGATCAAGGAGCGCATCAATAAAGTGGAGCTCTGGCTCCGCCGCATCAGCCAAGTGGTTGCGAAGCGACACGATGCCGGTGCACAGGTGTTGACGCTCCGCAAGTGGAAGCGCACCTGGGGCGAGAGGGATCAACGCCTTCAGCTTTCTCGACCACACATCCAAAAGCAGCGCGAGGAGTAACCGCTTTGCGTATGCCTGGATTCGCCCCGCCTCATAGACCGACGTCAGGTTCGCGGGAGTGATTTGGTCGCGGTACACATTTTTCAGGAGCGATCGCTGGTCCATGCCTAGCTCTTGCTCTGAGAACACGTAGCTCGGAGGAGAATTGCCAAGCTGCCACGTCAACTCGTTGGCTGCCTTGTTGAAGATCCCCTGAATATTGGCGTCCTGTGCCGAGAGGCCCAGCATAAGCGTGCGCTTGCTTCCGACGATGTGCGTCAATGCTGTCACGAGCCCTTGGTTGTTTGCCTGGGTGTTAAAAGCGGCGACCTGATCGCTTGACGCCACCAACCATTGGCGGTACTGGCCCGGGTCCCCTTGAGCCTTGACAGCACAGCCGTGGAACTTGATGAGGCGGGTCTTATTGCGGGGCAGTTGAAGGTCGGCGGGACGTGCGACAACCGTCGGGCTCAGCGCGGCATTACCTCCCGTAAGGATGTCCACTGCTCTTTCGATCAGTGGGTCCCAGTTGGCGGAGAGCATCTCAGGAGTTGTGCCCTCCAGACTCAATGCCGCCAGGCACAGATGCTCCACGTCAGGCGTCATTGAGGCATCGGCGAATGTCGCGCCGACGTCAATGACGGTCCACAACAGATAGTCCATGTCCTCGCCATCGACCGTGAGGCCAAGCAGCTTGGAATAGTTGTTGACTAAGCGCCAAGCCATGGCATCCTGATCCGGCCAACTGGCAAAGGGCTCATCGAACTTCGAGCGTGCACGTTCGTCCGCTGAAGCGCCGGCCAAGCTGAGAATCTCTCGCAGCGTGCGGGCAAACTTGCAATTGGGATCCTCATGGTCAATTCGCGAGCGTACGAACTCGACAACTTTGCCGACGAGGATGCGCAGACTCGGCGCGCGTCCGAATGAAATCCCGGACCCCAACCAGAATGCGTAGAGCCCGTTCGACACGCCAGCTGCAAAGGTCTCGAACGGACCATCAAGCAGTTTCAGTGTGTCACGCACGCTGATGTCAAATGCGGCCATGGGTAGTCTCTCCTCTCCTTGTTTTAATCTCATTATGGAGCGTTCGAGCTCGCATGGTGATCAACTCGCGGGCGGGAAAGGTTGAATCGACGCCCCTTGCACCTTGGAGCACTGCTTCCTGATCCACAGCACATGCGTCTCGAACCGGTCAACCAGTTACTCGTCCATGTCGTAAAAGTCGCTTGAAGTGACAACAAACAACTGCCCGATGGTCGCGCATCTCGAATTAGTTAAGCCCGAGGGAATGGACGCTTTGGCGAAACATGACTGGCAGCTCAGGGCCGATTGCAGGCCGACACGAAGGACCGCTGATGGGTACCTCCGGTTTGTCGCGCTGTCCCATCAAGTCTGCCGTCCGGCGACAGATCGCTCACAGCCTGAAGTAGCCAGCATCTCCGCACTCGGCGCCGGACCGATTGACCAAGTCGCCGTAAACGCTGCCCTGCGCGACACCTTCGGACAAGGTGCTCATCAGGCGCCGGATTCCGTGCTCATAAAACGCTGGACCTGGTGCTCAGGTCGCATCGGAATATGCAGTGGCTTTCTGATTGGGCTGTTGGGCCTTCAACACCGGGTGCGGCCACCGCCGCGCCCGGATTTTGAAGTTCACCGCGCCCAGGACGGAACGGCCTGGGCGCGGTGCTGACGATGGTTATTCCTTCGTCTCGATGATCCACCACACGGCGCGCTGCAAGGCGCGGCCCGTGATGGGGTGACTATCCGCGAGGTCGGAGCGGTCCGTCCAAGCTGAGGGCGGACGGTAGCCGCGCACGTCGCCCTTGCCGTGCCAGCGGTGGGCGCGCACGGTGCCGGGGGCGTAAATTGCCGCCATGCGCGGGCGGCTGGTGGTGTTGATGGTGGGCATGGTTCGGCTCCCTACGGCAAAGCACCCCGGCCATGCTCAGGGCGCTTTGCCTTCGGCATGGGTCAGGCGGCCAATGCCTCGGCAGGTTCATGCATCACGGTGGCTGCGTCTTGCGCGCCGTCCTGCTGCGCAACCTGCGGGCTTTCCTCGGGTGCGTCTGCCTTCTTGAAGATGGTAGGCATCCAGCCCGTGCCCTTTACCAGCCGCTCGGCCTCGCTGGCAATGTCGGCCTTCTTGAGCTTCGTCAGTCGGTTGACGCTCTCAGGTGCGAACTCGCCCACGGCTTGCAGAACCACCGCCTTCGAAACGTGCTTGAAGTAGCCTTCTGCGGTCGGCTTCCACCATGCGGCCATGTCGAGACCCACGGCCTGCGCCAGTTCCGCGCCCGGCTGCTGCGCCGTGGCGCGCGGCGTCACCACGTCCACGGCCCCCGCCACGCACACGGCCAGCAGTTGGACCAGCTCGCCTTGCTCCATCGCCCGCAGCGCGGCGAACAGTGCGGCGCTGCCCTCGGGCAGCTTGCCGCCCCATGCCTGCTGCAAATCGCGCAGCGCCACGGCGGCGGGTGATTCCGGCCAGTCCGGGGCCATGCCTTCCAGGCGGTCTTGCACCGTGAGGCGCACGCCCAGCGGCAGGGAACCATTGCTCGGGCCGTAGTAGCGGCTCCGCAAGACGGTCTGCACCATGCCATGCACCAGCGCGGCCAGCGCGATTTGCGGGTGCTGCGCCACCTCGATTTGCAGTGCGGCGGTGCGGTGAGCGCTCAGGCGCTGGGCCAGCCGGTCGGAAATCGCTGCGGTCTTGGGCGCTTCGTCTTCTTCGCCTTCGTCATCGTTGGCGGCCTCCCCGCCGCTGAAACCCTGGCGCAGCTTCTCCAACGTGCGCAGCGCCTTGGCCTCGGCTTCGCGCAGCAGCCCGCGATGAATCACGGCCTCGCCGTTGCGGTCGATGGTGACGATAGCCCCGGCTGCGGCCTTGACGTTCGCGCCGTACCCCTGCAAGCCATCTTCCAGCGCCTGCAACTGCTCGCCCAGCCGCTCGCCCTCCTCTTGCAGCGCATCGGCCTTGTCCTCGTCGTCGGCGTCCGTCGCCGCATCAATGGCTTCGGCCACCTCCTGCATTTTGGCTTGCAGCTTCTCGATGCGCTGTGCTTCGCGCTTGTTCGGCTCGCGCCGCTCCCTCGGCGCACGCTGGAAGGCATGCAGGTCGGCATGGGTCATGACCGGCGTGGCATAGGCCCATGCCCAGCCCTCGGCCTTCACCTCGGCGGCGATACCTGCTAGCTTGTCTTGCGCCAACCGTTCCAGCAGCGCGACGTCGGTCAGGTAGACGCCCGCGTCACCCTCCGCGAACAGGTCACGGCGGATACCACCGCCTGCGGCCTCGTAAGCATCCAGCCCTACGAAGCGCACCAGCGGATGGCGGCAATAGTCAATCTCGCGCTCGGTGAGGCGTTCGCGCAGCGCGGACGGTTGGCGCTGCCATTGCGGGGCGTCGTAATAGGCGGCTTCCTGTGCCGCGTGGTCATCCGTCCCGGCCAGGGCCATCAGCTGGTCAAGGCTCACGGCATCGGCCCGATAGTCCGCCATCAGGCGCGGCGAGACATTCGCCAGCTTCAAGCGGCGCTGCACCACCAGCGGCGTGACGGAGAAATCCGCCGCAATGTCCTCGATGGGCCGGCCTTCGGCCACCAGTGCGGCGAAAGCCTCGAACTGGTCTGCGGGGTGCATGGCCTCGCGCTGCACGTTCTCGGTGAGGCTGGCGGTGCGGGCCGTGCCATCGGCTACCTGCAGGCAAGGCACCTGCCAACCCTTGGCGATGCGGTGCTTCTTCGCCAGCAGCTTGAGGGCAGCAAGGCGACGGCCACCGGCCACCACCTCGTAATGCTCACCATCAGCGGCGGGAATCACGATCAGGTTTTGCAGCAGGCCCACGCGCTGAATGCTCGCGGCCAGTTCGGGGATAGACATGCGCGGGACGGTCTTGCGCACGTTGCGGCCCGTGGGGCGCAGCACCAGCCGCGATAGCGGAACCAGAATCATGTGCTTGCTCGGGTCGGCGGCTTGCAGCACATTAGCGCGGGTGTCGAGGGCTTGGGCTTCGGTTTGGGTAACGGCGTTCATGGTGAATCTCCAATCGAGTGAAACAAGGGAATGGAGGGGAAACCGCCCCTCCGGCGGGGAAGAGGTCAGAGGGGGTCAGGCTTTGAGGGCGCGCATGCCATCGGCCAGCAGCCACAGGGCACGGTTCAGGCGAATGTCGGAATCAATGCCCTGCACGGGCCGGGTTTGCTGCCTGCGGCCATTGGCGGCACGGCCTTGCAATCCGCCCTTGGTCAAGTTCTCCTGCGTGCGGTTGAACACGCTCCACAGGTCAGGGCGGCGGTCATCGAACCGGCGCGGCATCAGGATTTGCGATTCCGTGATGGGCGCGGGCTTGGTCGGGTCGTCGTACTTGAGTGCCAGCGCGGCGCGGGCGAACACTTCCGATTCACCGGCGTCCAGCGTGATGGCCTGCATGGATTCGCGCGATGCCTGCGCATGCTCGAAGCCACGCAGCACCTGATAAGCGCCCTCGATGACAAGCCCGGCCACGTCGCCCTTGTGGGGCACGCGCACATCGCCCACGGTGTCGCCGCAGACAAGGCCATTGCTGCACACGAAGCGGAACATGCCCCCCAGCAATTGATAGCTGCTCGTGCCGTCGTGCGAGTTCAGCAGGATGATTTCATTGGCCTCGCGGGCGTTGATTTGGTTGGCGTGGCGCAGGCGCAGCATGTGTTTCGTGTGCTCGCGGCGGCCCTCGTTGCGCACGCGGGTCTGGCACACCATGAAGGGTTGAAACCCCTCTTTGCGAAGCTCGGTCAACACGGCAGCCGTGGGGATATAGGCATATCGCTCGGAGCGGCTTTCATGCGGGGCATCCGCGAAGATGGACGGAGCCACCCTGCGAATCTGGTCATCGGACAGCGGGGTTTCGCTGCGCAGCGCGGGGGAGTGGGAAGCAAAACGAGTTGCAAGCATGTCGTTCTCCTGAACAAAAAAGGCTGTTGAAGAAAACCGCACACCGGATTCCTAGATTCGGAGCCCAGCCTTGTGGCTGTTCGGTGCGGTCGGCACGAGGAACCCGGTTGGCCCTGTTGCCACCGTCTTTCCTGAGTTCATCGCCCGCGGCCAAAGGAGCGCGCGGACGGGGGCCGTCAAGGAAACAAGCGCAGGGTTGGTGCGGCCCGCAGGCGCAGCCGAGGACACGGCCCTGCGCGCCTTGACGGCCCACGGGAGCGGGCTACGGTCGCGGACAAGGTGATGGAGTCAGGGAAGACGGCTGGACATGGCAACGGCCATCCCACAAGCCGACCGCACGGCAAGCGAAGCGCGCAGGCTCGAAGCTGGAAGCCGGGCCGGAGGCGTCAGCCGAGCGGAGCGAGGGAACGATTGAAGCCCGTAGAGGGCGAGACGCCGCAGGCGGCTCGATGCGTCAGCACGAGAGCGCGACCGGCCATATGCCATTGGCCGGGGACGCTCATGACAC
>NZ_JACSYA010000047.1 GCF_029870285.1 Delftia sp. PS-11 | reverse complement strand
ACAGATCGACCTGAGCACAACCGCCCAGGTCCGCATGTGCGGCAACAGCGTGTGCCCACCCCTGGCCGAGGCCCTGGCCCGCGCCAATTTCAAACACGAAGCACTGATTTACGGAGCAGCCGCATGAAAGCCAAGACCCCCGCCGAGAAGCCTTACGCCCCTCCCAGCCACTGCTACCAGGGCAAGGAGTTGAAGCCCCACCCCGGCCTGCCGCCCGCGCGCATGTACGCATACACGCTGCCCTCCCGCATGGGCAACCGACTCCACTACCCCGCGCCCACACGCACCGTTGAGCCCTTCCCGGCATGACCCCCGCACAGCACCCGACAGCGCGCCAGCAGCTGCTGCAGCGCGCCGGCCACGTCATCAACACCACAGCCACCTGGTGGCGCATCGCATCCAACTGAGGAGCACCCCATGACAGCAATCACCACAGCCGTGCGCCTGCTGCGCGAAGCGGCCACAGAACTCAAAAAATCCCACACCCTCAACGGCGACTGGGGCAATGAGCACGATGCACTGACCGCATACAACGCGCACATTGCAGCTGCAGCGGATCTTGAGCGCATCGCGCCGCAGTGCCTGGCGCAGATCCAGGAGCCTGCCGCTGTAGCGGGCCCGGCCCCTGCAGGCTGGCGGCTCGTGCCCGCTGTGCCGACGCGCGAATGGATTGGTGCTGTTGCCGATGACGGCTATTGGGATTGCGACTGCGCACAGCTGATCGCCAACATCCTGAGCCATGCCCCGGCAGCGCCCGCCCTGGAAGCGCCTGCAGCCCCTGAGTGCGAGCGTTGCGGCCTGTCGCCGAAAGAGCACAACCTGACGCACTGGTGCGACAACCAGAGCTTTCGCCACGAGGACGGCACTGTCCAACTTGGCGTCACAGAGCAGCCGCTGGCAGCAGCGCCCCAGGCACCTGCCGCCCCATGGAAGGACCACCAGACCGCGCGACTGGTCAACGACCTGCGCGACTGCGCCAAGACATATCACGCCGCTGGCCAGCTCCGGGAGCGCATTGCTTTTATCGTGGTGCCGTTGTGCGATCAGCTCAAGGCCGCGCAGGCAGCACCTGCTGCGCCTGCAGTGGATGCGCCAAAAGAACTCGACCCAGGCCTGAGCCGCGAGGTCTACCGGGCATGCGAGGATCTGCCCGAAGGCTGGTCCATCCGCATCGATCTGGAGAACGGCTATGGCAGCGTGAAGCTCATCGACCCGGATGGCGAAGAGAACGAGCTGCAAGTGGATGGCTGGCTGTCCGACGCTATGCGGGCATCCATCGCCGCAGCCCAGGCCAAGGAAGGCGGTGCCCAATGAGCCATGACGCAGCAACTGGATTTATCTTAGGTCTTCTCATCAGTACCGGGATGGCTATTGCCATCCGCGACCAAGGCCGCGATGCCTGCGACCAGAAATTGCCACGTGACGAGAAGTGCGTGCAAATCTGGGTGCCGGAGAAAGACGCAGCCCAGGCAGCAGCCAAGGGGGAGTGATGCAGCACATCGTCTGCTACTCGGGCGGGCACAGCTCGGCCCTGGTCGCGCTCGACGTGGCCCACCGCTTCGGCACGCGCAACTTGGTGCTGCTCAACCACGACATGCACTTCAGCGTCGAGCATGCCGACATCAAGCGCTTCAAGCGCGACGTGGCCGAGCACCTGGGCGTGCCATTGACATTCGCCAGCAGGCGCAACGCCAGCCAGGACCAGTTCGACGTGTGCGTGGAGGCCCTGGCGTTCAAGGTCGGCAGTGGTTCAGAGCTGTGCACCGCACGGCTCAAGACCGAGCCGTTCATGGAGTGGTTAGCGGTCAATGCATCCCAGGGCGAGAGCGTCATCTACTACGGATTCGACGCCACGGAACCCGGGCGCATCCAGCGGCGCACCGGGATCATGGGCGCACTGGGCTGGCAGACTGACTACCCGCGCCTTTGGGCCGACCGAAAGCACGACAGCACGGAGACCCTGGGCATACCGCGCCCGTGCACATACGGCGTCTTCAAGCATGGCAACTGCATCGGCTGTCTGAAAGCCGGCTGGCAGCACTGGTACATCGTCTATTGCACGCGGCCCGACATCTGGCTGAAAGCCCAGTGGGCCGAGGACGAAATAGGCCACGCGATCCACTGGGACGGCGACAAGCCGGTCTACCTGGAGGACATGGAGCCGAAATTTGCCGTAATGAAAGCGAACGGCATCCCAGCAACTGAGCACATCCCGCACCAGCGGTTCTGGGCTCATGCAAACAAGATCATCCGCATCAACGTAGTACAGGAGGCACTGCCATGCGAGTGCACCTCGTAATCGCGCGCCCCGCAGCGCACAAGGAGAGCTGACCATGGCAGACATGAATTGCCCCTACTGCGGCGCAGACCAGGAGGCAAACCACGATGACGGCGCAGGCTACGCAGAGGACGTGCTCCACGAACACTGGTGCCGCGCCTGCGACAAACATTTCGTCTTCGAGACCTTCATCAGCCTGAGCTACGAAGCCAAGAAAGCCGACTGCCTCAATAGCGCCCCGCACAGCTGGTTGGCCACCAAGACCTATCCGCCCCAGTACCGCCGCATGCGGTGCTCTGGCTGTGGCGAGGAGCGGCAGCCGACAGCCGAAGAGAGCGCGGCACTCAACATCCCAGAGCGCGCCCAGGCGCAGCAGAAAGGACAGACACCGTGACAACAGCACCAACACCCTCCCTGCAGGAAGTGCACGCAATTGCTGACGAACTGGAGCGCGCTGCAGCATTTCCTGCCTATCCAGCTGGGCCGTATTGGACAGCGGCCACGCTGTTGCGCAGTCTGCACGCAGAGAACGAGCGCCTACGGGCAGCCGCCGATTCGCCAACGACAAATCAGGCTACAAATTATTCCGAAAATTATTCGGCAGCGGCCTGGCAAATCAACGCACTGACGGCGCGGAAGGTCGATGCCATCTGCGCGCGCGAGCCCTATGCCGTGACTGGCGTTGTCCTGTCCCTGCTCGATGGCCGCGCCTGTATCGTCAACCAGTCGGCGGTGCGCTGGTTCCATGGTACGGGTGACTTTCAGGCCCTCATGCACGGTGACCCCGTAGAGGATGAGCGCAAAGCCTGCGCGAAGCTCTGCATGGACAAGGCCCACAAGATGGAGCGCGAGGCCGTGGACGCCGAGAAGGAAGGCGACGGCTCCACGCGCGACGACAACCGTGCTACCGCCTGGGTGCTGGCAACCTGCTCTCAGGAGATCCTTGCCAGAAAGGACCAGCCATGAGCAAGCGCGAACGCCGCAAAGCCCGCAAATGGCGCGACGAGGAAAAGCACCACAGAGAACCCGCCGAGAGCGGGTTTTCTTATGCCTGAGCCGCCCAGCGCCAGCGCCTGGGAAACCGCTGATCGCGCGTATCAGGCCCACCACTTCGGCTGCCCACAGTGCATTGCGGCTGGCATCACGCGCTCGCAGGAGCGTTGCGATGTCGGCGCACCGCTGTGGGATGCATATCAACAAGAGCGCGACCCGCGCCAAGAAAAGCCAAGACATTTGGAGGTGAAACCGAATGCCAATCTCCGTGAAAGATGCAGCAGCCCTACTGGGCGTGAGCGCGCGCAAAGTTTATGACCTCGCGGCACCAAGCGGCCCCATTCCCTGCTACCGCATTGGCCGCAACATTAATTTCGATGAAACAGACATTTTGGAGTACAAGCAACAATGCCGATCAGTCGTGACAAATCGCGCGGTACGTTCGTCTTTGAGTTCGACCGCATCATCAACGGCGTGCGTGTCCGCGCTCGAAAGCGCCTTCCGAAAGCTTGGAGTACAGCCCAGGCTGACGAATACGACCGCAAAGAATCAGCGCGCCTCTACGCAGCCGCGAATGGCGTTGGCTCAGAGGACCGGCTGATAGACGATGCTGTGGCTGTCTATTTGACCGAGCGCGTGCCCAGTCTCAAACAGGGACAAAACGCGGCGCGTGAGTTGGGCCTGATCGCCTGGGCCTATAACGGCAAGCCAATGTCAGCCCTGGCGGAGGTGTGCCGCGCCGTGGCGAATAAATCCGGTCACTCCCGATACGGGAAGGACATGGCGCCGGCAACAATCCGCGCACGCATCCGCTATCTGGTGGCTGCATGCCGATACGCATGGAAATACCATGGGTTCGGAGCGCACGACCCTGGCGCCAGGGTTGTAACGCCCCAGGTGCGCAACGAGCGCCGGGTCTATCTCAGCCGAGGGGAGATGCTCAAGATCGCGCGCAAGATCAAAAACCGCAAGGTGCGGCGCGTGATCAGGATCGCTTTTTATTCGGGCATGCGGCTGGGCGAGATCCTCGCTGCGCGCGTAGAGGATGGGCGGTGGCATCTTGACGACACCAAAAACGGCGAGCCGCGCATTGTCCCCATCCATCCCCGCGTCAGGTCGGCGGCGTACAACACATCGCGCAAACCTGCCAAGATCACGGTGCAGGCGTATTTCAGGGAGGCTGGCCGCGCCCTTGGGTACGACAACCTGCATTTCCATGATCTGCGGCACTCTGCGGCATCGGAGATGATCAACAACGACATTGATCTGTACACCGTGGGGGCAGTCCTGGGGCACAAAGACCAGCGCAGTACAGCCCGGTACTCGCATCTGGCTACCAAGTCTCTGGATTCGGCGATCAAGAGGATCGGTCAAAAATCCCCCACCACAGAGCGCAAAAAAGCCGCTTGAGACTATCAATTTGATAGCACTCAAGCGGCTTGCATCTTGGCGGAGAGGGAGGGATTCGAACCCTCGGTACGCTCACACGTACGCCTGATTTCGAGTCAGGTACAATCGACCACTCTGCCACCTCTCCGCAGCGTCGAAGCTGAGATTATAGCCTAAAAATTCAGGCTTTCAGCAAATCTTGTCCGCCCATGTAAGAACGCAGGGCTTCAGGCACGGTCACCGAGCCATCAGCGTTCTGATAGTTCTCCAGCACGGCCACCAGGGTACGGCCTACGGCCAGGCCGGAGCCGTTGAGCGTGTGCAGCAGTTCGTTCTTGCCTTGGGCATTCTTGAAGCGGGCCTGCAGGCGGCGGGCCTGGAAGGCTTCGCAGTTGGAGACCGAGCTGATTTCGCGGAAGGTGTTCTGCGCGGGCAGCCAGACTTCGAGGTCATAGGTCTTGGCCGAGCCAAAGCCCATGTCGCCCGTGCACAGGCTCATCACGCGGTAGGGTAGGCCCAGCTTCTGCAGCACGGCTTCGGCATGGCCCGTCATCTCCTCCAGCGCCTCGTAGCTCTTGTCGGGATGCACGATCTGCACCATCTCGACCTTGTCGAACTGGTGCTGGCGGATCATGCCGCGCGTGTCGCGGCCATAGCTGCCGGCTTCCGAGCGGAAGCAGGGGCTGTGGGCCGTGAGCTTGATGGGCAGCTGATCTTCGGCCACGACCACGTCGCGCACAAAGTTGGTCAGGGGCACTTCGGCCGTGGGGATCAGGTAGAGCGCCGCATTGTCGGGCACGGGTTCGCCATCCTGGCCGCCCTTCTTGGCGGCGAACAGGTCGCCTTCGAACTTGGGCAGCTGGCCTGTGCCACGCAGCGAATCGGCATTGACGGCATACGGCACGTAGCACTCGGTATAGCCGTGCGCGTCGGTCTGCAGATCGATCATGAACTGCGCCAGCGCGCGGTGCAGGCGTGCGATCTGGCCCTTCATCACCGTGAAGCGCGAACCCGACAGCTTGACACCCATGTCAAAGTCCAGGCCCAGAGGCTGGCCCACGTCCACATGGTCCTTGACCTCGAAGTCGAACGCCCTGGGCGTGCCCCAGCGGCGCACTTCCACGTTGCCGGACTCGTCGGCGCCCACAGGCACGCTGTCGTGCGGCAGGTTAGGCACAGCCAGCAGCATGGTCTGCAGTTCGGCCTGGATCTGGTCCAAACGCGCGGCAGACTGGTCCAGTTCGGCCTTGAGGGCACCGACTTCGGCCTTGGCCGCTTCAGCCGCATCCTTCTCGCCCTTGCCCATGAGCATACCGATCTGCTTGGACAGCTGGTTGCGCTTGGACTGAAGCTCCTCGGTCCGCGTCTGCAGGGACTTGCGCTCCGCCTCCAGGGACTGGAAGGCCTGCACGTTCAGGAAGGCCTGGGGCTTTTTGCGGGTTTCGAGCCGGGCGATGGCCGAGTCGAGGTCTTTGCGAAGAAGAAGGATATCGAGCATAGCCCGTGATTTTAGGCGGGATCGCCATGGCAGTGTCCCGCCCATCAGGTACGGGTGGCCTTGCCGCGACGCCATCGGGCCCGCAGCGGCGATACTGTGGGGCTTGCCGCAGACAGCGGTTCACGAACACCGGGAACCACCATGTTTTTCGTCTTCGGTCCCAACGGACAGATATTTCGCGGCCCCGCCGAACGGCTGGGCCAGGTGGCGCCCGTGCGCCGCGTGCAGCGCACCCAGGCACTGCGCACACGCACGGCAGACAGCACACCGGATGAGGCACCGCCATTTGCCGCGCCAGGGGTGAACGCCACGGATGCGCACGCCGGGCAGCCGCTGCGCCGCCGCGATGCGGTGGACGCCTATCGCTCCACGGAAAAAGGCCCTGCCCAGCCGCGCCAGCTGCTGCACACCGTGGCTGATGTGATGAGCCGGGATGCGGTGACGGTGCCGCCGGACATGGGGGTCAACGATGCCTGGCGCGTGCTGGCAGAGCACGGCATCTCCCAGGCGCCCGTGCTGGACGCAGGCACCCGCTTGGTCGGGCTGCTGCTGCGCGCCGACATGGCGCCGCTGGAGCTGCTGCCCGAGCCTGGTGCTGTCAAGGATGCCATCGCACTGGCACGCCGGCCCGTGCGCGAGGTCATGATCTCGCCGGTACCGGCAGTGGCGGCGGACACCGATCTGCGCCGCGTGGCAGGCGTGCTGCTGGAAACCGGCCTGCCGGGCCTGCCCGTGACCGATGACGAGGGGCTGCTGTCGGGCTTCATCAGCCGTACCGATATTCTGCGTGCCGTGACCAGCGATCCTCCGCTGGACCTGTGGAGCTGATGCGCAGCGCAAAACGGGCGCACTGCGCCCGTTCGTGCCTGGATGAGGGCTGCGTCAGCCCCCGGTTTCCGGCATCTTGCGCACAGCAATCTCCAGGCCGGTGGCCGCATCGATCTTCAGGCCCTTGGGCAGAGGGAACTTCACGGTCTCCTCGATGCCATCCATCTTGCGCACGGACAGCGCGCCCAGCTCGCGCAGGCGTCTGATGACGTCCTCCACCAGCACCTCGGGCGCCGAGGCGCCGGCCGTCAGGCCCACGCGCTGGGCATGGGCAAACCACTCTTCGCGCAGTTCGCCGGCGTTGTCCACCATGTAGGCGGGCGTGCCCAGGCGCGCAGCCAGTTCACGCAGGCGATTGCTGTTGGAGCTGGTCGGGCTGCCAACGACGATAAGCACATCCACCTGCGGTGCCAGCACCTTGACGGCATCCTGGCGGTTTTGCGTGGCATAGCAGATGTCCTGCTGCTTGGGCTCGCGCACCTGCGGAAAGCGTGCGCGGATGGCCGCCGTGATGCCTGCGGCATCATCCACCGACAGCGTGGTCTGCGTGACCACGGCCAGCTTCTCGGTCTGGCGGGGCGCCACGCGGGCCACGTCGTCCTCGTCCTCGACCAGGTGGATGCCTTCGGACAGCTGGCCCATGGTGCCTTCGACCTCGGGATGGCCCTTGTGGCCGATCATCAGGAATTCGTAGCCTTCCCTGGCCAGCTTGGCCACCTCTACATGGACCTTGGTGACCAGCGGGCAGGTGGCATCAAAGATGGCAAAGCCCCGGCGCTCGGCCTCCTGCTGCACGGCCTTGCTCACGCCATGGGCGCTGAAGACCAGGGTGGCGCCGGGTGGCACATCGTCGAGTTCCTCGATGAAGATCGCGCCCTTGGCCTTGAGATCGTTGACCACGAAGGTGTTGTGCACGATCTCGTGGCGCACATAGATGGGCGCGCCGAACTTGGCCAGGGCCCGCTCCACGATCTCGATGGCGCGGTCCACGCCGGCGCAAAAGCCGCGCGGCTCGGCCAGCAGGATTTCCTGGGGCGAGGTGCCGGGGGACGGCTGGACCTGCGGCACTTCAGAGCACTCCGATGATCTGCACTTCAAAGGTCACCGGCTGGCCGGCCAGCGGGTGGTTGAAGTCGAACAGCACGGCGCCGTCCTCGCGCACCTGGACCACGGCGCCCGCATAGCTGCCCATGCCGTCGGGCGTGGGGAACTGCACCACATCGCCAGGGGCATACTGCTCGTGGGGGTCGCCCAGCTCGTTCATGAGCTTGCGCGCCACCCATTGCACCATGTCGGGGTTGCGCTCGCCAAAGGCCTCGCCGGCCGGCATCTCGAAGGTCGTGCGCACCCCCTCGGCCAGGCCGATCAGGCGCTGCTCGACGGCAGGCGACAGCTCGCCCGCGCCCAGCGACAGCGTGGCCGGCTTGTCGTTGAAGGTATTGATCACGTCACCGGCCGGGCCGGACAGGCGGTAGTGCAGCGTGAGAAACGAGCCGGCCTGGACCGTGGGGAGGGCCGTGGTGGAAGCGCTAGAGGTCATGAAAGTCCCGATAAACTGGGGCCGTATTGTAGAAAAACATCCATGCCCCCACGCCCTGTGCAACAGCGCCCATCAAGCGCACCACCCTGGGTGAACCATGGCTTTGAAAAACCTGCCCACCGAGGCAAAACCCCGCGAAAAGCTCGCTGCCCGCGGCCCTGCTGCCCTGTCCGACGCTGAACTGCTGGCCATCCTGCTGCGCACCGGCATGGCCGGCAAGGGCGTGCTGCAGCTGGCCAGCGAACTGCTGGACCTGCCGGGCTTTGGCGGCCTGTCCGGCCTGCTGCAGGCCAGCTACGCGGATCTGGCCCGCATCAAGGGCCTGGGCCCGGCCAAGCGCGCCGAATTGCTGGCCGTCATGGAGCTGGCGCGCCGGGCAATGGCCGAGCAGCTGCGCGAGCGGCCGGTGCTGACCTCGCCCGAGGCTGTGACCAGCTATGTGCAGATGCACCTGGCATCGCGGCCGCATGAGGTGTTCGCCGTGCTGTTCCTGGACAGCCAGAACCGGCTGATCGCGCTGGAGGAGATGTTCCGCGGCACCCTCACCCAGACCAGCGTCTACCCCCGGGAGGTGGTAGTGCGTGCGCTGCACCACCACGCGGGTGCCGTCATCATGGCGCACAACCATCCCAGCGGCCACGTCACGCCCAGCGCCGCCGACAAGGCGCTGACCCGGGCGCTGCAGGCGGCGCTGAACCTGCTGGATATCCGGGTACTGGACCATGTCATCGTGGCGCCCGGCGCCGCGCTGTCCATGGCCAGCCAGGGCTGGCTATAACACGTACCCGCTTTCACGGCATGGCCGCCGTGGCACCGAAATTGCGGTACAACCGGCGTCACCATGACCTTGAAAGCCTCCAGCCTCCAGGACCTCGCGCCGCTGCGCCACGCGCTGGCACAAGCCGCTGCGCATGAGGCCATGCTGCAGCAGCAGCGCGCCGAGGCAGCGCGCCGGGCGCTGGCCGAGCAAAAGCTGTTCGAGAACACCGTCGGCCCGGTGCATGCGCTCAGGACAGGGCCTGCGCGCCACCGCCATGTGCCAGAGCCGCCCGAACCGCTGCCCCTGCAGCTGGAGCTGGACGAGCAGCGCGTGCTGCGCGAGGCCATGAGCGACGAATTCGATGTCAGCACGCTGCTGGATATCGATGACCAGCTGAGCTTCAGGCGCCAGGGCATAGGGCGCGATGTCACGCACAAGCTGCGCGGCGGCCACTGGAGCATCCAGCGCCAGCTGGACCTGCACGGCCTGCGCGTAGACGAGGCGCGCGAGGCGCTGGGCCAGTTCATCCGCCTGGCCCACCGCACAGGTGTGCGCTGTGTGCGCGTGGTGCATGGCAAGGGCCTGGGCTCGCCTGGCAAGACCCCGGTGCTCAAGGGCCGCGTGCAGCGCTGGCTGGTTCAGAAAAAGGAAGTGCTCGCTTTCGTGCAGGCACGCCCGGCCGACGGTGGCGCGGGCGCTTTGGTGGTGCTGCTGCAGCCGGGCAAGCGGCAGTTGTACTGAATCAGGTGGCCGCCTTGCGCACCTGCCCGATCACCAGCGCCATCGCCGCCGCCACCAGGCAGGCCAGCCCCGCTGCGTAAAGCGCGGGCGTATAGGTCAGCAGCAGCGTGCGTGTCAGGCCTGCGCCCCAGGCGGCCAGCGCCGCGCCCAGTTGGTGGGCGGCGAAGACCCAGCCGAAGACCAGCCCCACCTTCTGCGGCCCGAAATGCTGGGCCGTGAGCTTGACCGTGGGCGGCACGGTGGCGATCCAGTCCAGCCCATAGAACATGGCGAACAGGCCCAGTCCGTAGAAGGTGAACTCCGAGTGGGGCAGCCAGAACAGCGACAGGCCGCGCAGGCCGTAGTACCAGAACAGCAGCTTGCGGTTGTCATAGCGGTCTGACAGCCAGCCCGAGAGCACGGTGCCCACAAAGTCAAAGGCGCCCATCATGGCCAGCACCGAGGCTGCCGGCACGGCGGCCATGCCGTAGTCGCCGCACAGCGAAATGAAGTGGGTCTGCACCAGGCCATTGGTGGACAGACCGCAGATGAAGAAGCTGCCCGCCAGCAGCCAGAAGGTGCGGCTGCGCGCGGCCTCGGCCAGCACCAGGAAGGGGGTAGCCAGCGTCATGGCTGCGGGCGCAGGCGAGCCTGCAGGCGCAGCCTCGCCGCCATAGGGCGCCAGGCCCACATCGGCAGGCCGGTCGCGCATCAGCGCAAAGGCCAGCACAGCAATCAGGGTGCTGGCCGCGAACACGGGCACGGTGGCCGAGCGCCAGCCCCAGTGCTCGATCATCCAGGCCGCCAGCGGCAAAAAGGCCAGCTGGCCTGTGGCTGCGCTGGCCGTGAGCACGCCGATCACCAGGCCCCGCCGCGCCACGAACCAGCGGTTGGCCACCACCGCCCCCAGCACCAGCGCCGTCAGCCCCGTGCCCAGGCCCAGCAGCAGGCTCCAGAGCACAAACAGCTGCCACAGCTGCGTAGCCAGCGTGACCAGCGCCATGGCCGATCCCACCAACAGCAGGCCGGCACACATCACGGCGCGCAGGCCGAGGCGCTCCATGAAGACGGCGGCGAAGGGGCCCAGCAGGCCGAACAGCGCAAACCGCAGGGCCAGGCTGCTCGATATCTGCTCGGTGCTCCAGCCGAACTCGCGCGACAGCGGCTGCAGCATAGCCCCTGGCAGGCCCAGCGCGGCCGACATGGTCAGCATGGTCAGGAACGTGATGGCGGCGACCAGCCAGCCGTAGTGGATGCCGCGCTGCTGCAGCCAGCGTGCCGTGGTGGTGGAGAGCATGGGGGTGGTGTCCTGGGGTTGGGGGAGGAAATCCGTCTCTGGGAACCGTTCACGTTTGCGGCCTGTCCGCACCATCGAGCAGCGCCAGGCACTCGTCGATCAGTCCGTGCAGGGCCACTACGCGCTCCAGGCCCAGGCGGGCGTTGAGCGCGTTTTGCGCGGTCTTCCAGCTTTGCTTGGCCTCTTCGCGCTTGGCGCGGCCCGCGTCGGTGATATGCACCAGCCGGCTGCGCTGGTCGCCGCCCTGGCCCAGACTCACCCAGCCGGCATCGATCAGCGGCTTGAGGTTGCGCGTCAGCGTGGAGGCATCCATGCGCATCAGCCGCGCCAGGTCCACGGGACGCACGGGGCTGGCCGCCAGCACATGGCTGAGCAGCGAGTACTGCGTGATGCGCAGGCCGGTGTCGTTCAGGTGCGCATCGTAGATCTGGCCGATGCCTCGCATGAGCTGGCGCACACGGTGGTTGCTGCAGCCCTGCGGCATGGATGGGAGGTCCTGGTTTTCTGGCATGCATCAATTATTGCATATACAACTGTTGTATGTACAATAATAAATGTGCTGCCTGACCGGCCACGCATCCCCCTATGGCTTACGCCTGAAAGAGAGACATTCCATGGATAAGCGCACCCACCTGCAGTCCACCGGCAACCCGCCTTCTGTGGCCCTGCAGGCCTGGCTCGATGAAGAACAGGCCATCATGGCCCGGTTGGATGCAGGGGCCGGCCCGGGCGTAGCCCGCCCGGAGCAGGTGGCCGGCCGCAGCGGGCTGGAGCTGATGCAGGCCATGCTGCGCGGCGAGCTGCCCTACCCGCCGATCGCACGCACGCTGGACTTCATGCTGATATCTGTGGAAGAAGGGCGCGCCATCTTCCAGGGCCGGCCGGGTCCTGCCCATCTGAACCCCATGGGCGGCGTGCATGGCGGCTGGTTTGCCACGCTGCTGGATTCGGCGCTGGGCTGCGCCGTCCACACCAGCCTGCCGCCAGGGCGCGGCTATACCACGGCAGAGCTGAGCGTCAACCTCGTCAAGGGGCTGACCCCCAGCGTTCCGCGCGTGCGCGCCGAAGGCCGGGTGCTGCACTGCGGCCGCCAGCTGGCCACGGCCGATGCACGCCTGGTGGGCGCAGACGGCACGCTGTACGCCCATGCCACCACCACCTGCCTGGTGTTCGAGCTGCCGCCCGCGCGCTGAGGACAGGGGGCGCTGCCCGCACCGGGCGTGCAGGCAGCGCCACCGGGTCACTTGGACAGGTCAAGCCGGTACTTGGACGTGCCCTTGCCCGAGCCGTCGTCAGCTGCCACCAGCGAGATATTGGACAGGCCGGCCGCCTGGGCCACTGGCAGCGCATTGGCGCCCGAGCTGAACACCACATTGGCCGAGGTCGCCACCTTGGTGAAACGCCAGCTCTTGGCCGCGCCATTGGCTGCACGCGTGATGCTGCCGTACTTGCGCACATATGCAATCACCACATCGCGGTTGGCATCGGGCGAGGCCCAGATGGCGCTGGAGCCATCGAGCTTGGCAATGAAGCTCTTGCCGCTGGTGGCGCGGTAGTTGTTCGTGGCGATCACGAACTCCTGCGCGGGATCGATGGGTTTGCCCAGGTACTGCAGATTGCGGATGCGGCTACCCACGGGCTGTGTGACATCGATTTCATACTGCACATCGGCCGTGGTGAACATGTCGAAGTTGTAGCCGGGGAAGCTGCTGATCAGTTGCTGCTCGCCCGTCCTGGCCGGGTCGATCTGGTTGAAGCGCTTGGCGGCAGCCTCCAGCCAGTCCCTGATATCGGCGCCATTGACCTTCACCGCATACACGGTGTTGGGGTACAGGTACAGGTCGGCGGCGTTGTAGATGGCCAGCGGGCCCACGGCCACATCGGTGTAGTCGGCGCCGCCCTGGAAGCCCGACTTGAAGGGCGCGCTGACCGACAGCACAGGCAGTTGTGCATACTGCGGCAGGTTGGCCTTGACGTAGTCGGCCACATAGTCGCGCTGCGCCTGGTTGACGATCTGGATGGCGCCGGGGTCGCCCACATCGGCAAACAGCGTGCTCATGCGAAAGTCCGTGCTGCCGATGGGTGTCTTCACATACTGGATGGCGGCCTGGTGCTGGGCTTCGACCAGGGGCGCCACAGCGGGGTCCGCCGCCACATAGGTGGCCTTGCCTGCGGCATCCTTGCCGGTCTGGATATTGCGCAGCTCGCTCTTGCTCGCGCCCTTGTCAACGCCCCACTGCCGGCCATCCCACTTGAGGGACAGCTGGACCACGCCCAGCGCCTTGCCCCAGGAGCTGGCCATGACGGCTGGCACCCCGTTGATGGTGCCCGCCTTGTTGTCCACCCCAGGCAGACTGAAGGCCGGGGTGGCCGCCGTGTCGGGGAAGACGCTGTGCTGGTGGCCCATGACCATGGCATCGATACCGGGCACCTTGCTCAGGTACAGGCCGGGGTTTTCCATGCCGGGCGAGTAGCTGGCGCCATCCAGGCCGCCGTGCAGCAGGGCCACGACCACATCGGCGCCCTTGGCGCGCATCTCGGGCACATATTTCTGGGCCGACTCGACGGCGCCCTCGGTATAGAGCTTGCCATCGAGGTAGCGCTTGTCCCAGCTCATGATGCCCGGCGTGGTGAAGCCGATCACGCCGATCCTGATCGGCAGCTCCACGGCCTGCCCGTCCTTGTCCCTGGCCGAGATCTTGCGTTCCAGGATGACATAGGGCTGCACCAGGGGCTGGCGGGTCTTGCTGCTGTAGACATTGGACAGCGCCATCGGGAAGCCGTTGCCCGCGCACTTGAGCGACTTGTCCACGCCGTCCACATCCATGCCGCCGCCCAGCACCTGGTTCAGGAACGGCAGTCCATAGTTGAATTCGTGGTTGCCCAGCGTGCCTGCATCAAAGCCCAGCGCACCCATGGCCTTGTACATGGACAGCTGCTGCGTGCAGGGGATGCGGGCCACATCGGCCTCGTAGTCGGCAAGGGCCGTGCCCTGGATGGTGTCGCCGTTGTCCACCAGCAGCGTGTTGGCAAACTCCTTGCGGGCCTGCCGCACCAGCGTGGCCGTGCGCTCGAAACCGTAGGAAGGGTCCTCCGCCAGCTTGAAGTAGTCGAAGCTGCGGACGTTGAAGTGCAGGTCCGTGGTCTCCAGCACGGCCAGAGTGGCCGTGGCGGACTGGCTGGAGCCGCTGCCGCCGCAGGCAGCCAGCAGCGCGGCGCTGGCCAGCGCCGTCAGGGCCAGGCGGCGGGACAGGTTCGGGAATCGGAAACGCGTCGGGTGCAGCATGTGGTTTTTGTCGGAATGAGGAAGTCCACCAGTGTCCCGACCCGGATTGACAGCACTGTGACACCGCCGCGCGGCTTGGCTGCCGGCATGCACGGACGTGGCGCTGCTGCGGCCTACCGGTTCCTCATCCAGTCGGCCGTGTTCATGAAGCTGGCTTTCAGGCGCACGCGCAGGTCTTCGGGCACGCCCGTCTCGCCCATGGCCTGGTCCATGCAGGCCACCCACTGGTCGCGCTCCAGGATGCCGATGGAAAAGGGCATGTGGCGCATGCGCAGGCGCGGGTGGCCGAAGCGCTCCTGGTAATAGTCGGGGCCGCCGAGCCAGCCGCACAGGAACCAGAACAGTTTCTGGCGCGCATCGGCCAGCGTGCTGCCGTGGGCCGCGCGCAGCTCGGCATAGCCGGGCTCCAGGTCCATGAGGTCGTAGAAGCGGTCCACCAGGGCCTGCACCCTGGGCTCGCCACCTATCCATTCATAAGGGGTGTGCGAAGCGGTGTTCTGTGTTTGCTCGGACATGGCGGCAAAGGCTGGCGCGTGTGAATGAAACCCGCGATTGTCATGCATGCGGCCCATGCATGGCAGCCACCCTACTCGGCAGCCTGCCGCAATGTCGCCATCACCGGCCTGCGCAGCACCTCACGCAGGGCCCACCATCCCGCCATCCAGGCCAGCACGGCCCCGGCCACGGCGCCGGCCAGCGGCGCCCACCAGGGCATGGTCCAGGCGAACTCGAACACCCAGCGGGCCAGCGCCCAGCCCACGGCACCGGCCGCGCAGCTGGCCAGGAAACCGGCCAGCAGCCCCACGCCCGCCAGCTCGGCACGCTGCACCTGGGCCAGCAGGCGGGCCTGGGCGCCGACGGCGCGCATGATGGCGTATTCGCGCGCGCGCTCCTCGCGCGTGGCGGTGACGGCCGCGAACAGCACGACCAGGCCGGCCGCCAGCGTGAAGCCGAACAGGAATTCCACTGCGCGTATCACCTGATCCAGCACGCGCTGCACCTGGGCCAGCGTGGTGCTCAGGTCCACATTGGTGATATTGGGAAACTCGCGCACCAGGGCGTTGTCGAAACCTGCCACGCCGGGCGCGCGGTAGGCAGCCAGGTAGCTGACGGCCACGTTGTCGAGGTGGTCCACCGGGTAGATCACGAAGAAGTTGGCACGCATCGACCCCCAGTCCACCTTGCGCAGGCTGGTGATGCGCGCCCGGCTTTGCACGCCGCCGATGTCAAAGTCCAGCGTATCGCCAAGCTTGAGGCCCAGCGTCTGGGCAATGCCGTCTTCCACGCTGATCTCGCCCCTGGCATCCGGCGTCCAGGCGCCGGCTGTGATCAGGTTGTGGGCAGGCGCCTGGGCCATGGTCGAGAGGTTGAACTCGCGGTCCACCAGCCGCTTGGCGCGGTCCTCGGCATAGCTGTCGGGGCTGACCGGCTGGCCGTTGACGGCCACCAGACGCCCCCGGATCATGGGATACCAGTCGTAGTCCTTGACGCCGGCCTTGTCCAGCGCCGCGCGGAAGGCGCCCGCCTGCTCGGGCTGCACGTTGATGACGAACCGGTTGGGCGCATTAGCGGGCGTGGCCTGCCGCCAGCTGCCGATGAGGTCGGTGCGCAGCAGCACCAGCAGCATCAGCGCCAGCAGGCCCACGGCCAGGCTGCTGACCTGCACCACGGCGTAGGCAGGCCGCGCGGCGATCTGGCGCGTGGCCAGCACCAGCCAGCGTGGTGCCGTGTTCTCGCGCACCAGGCGGCGCAGGGCCTGCACGGCCAGCCAGCCCAGGGCCGCGAACAGCAGCACGGCCACGGCAAAGCCGCCCACGGCGATCAGGCCCAGCCGCAGGTCGCGGCTGGCTGCCAGCAGCAAGGCCGCAAAGCCGGCCACGCCCACAGTCAGCACAGCCATGGAGGCGGGCTTGAGCGCACCCAGGTCGCGCCGCATCACGCGCAGCGGCGGCACGCGCGCCAGTTGCAGCACAGGCGGCAGGCCAAAGGCCAGCAGCAGCGTCAGCCCCATGCCCACACCAAAGGCGGCGGGCCACAGGCCGGGCGCTGGCAGGGCGGTCTCCACCAGGCCTGCCAGCAGCAGTACGAATATGTGGTGGATGCCCCAGCCCAGCAGCACGCCTGCAGCACTGGCCGCCAGGCCTGCGAGCACGAACTCCACGGTGTAGGCGCCAGCGATGCGCCGCTGGCTCTGGCCCAGCACGCGCAGCATGGCCGAGGCGTCCAGGTGGCTGCTGGCAAAGCCGCGCGCGGCCAGGGCCACGGCCACGGCCGACAGCAAGGCGGCCAGCAGGGCCACCAGGCTCAGGAATTTTTCGGCACGGTCCAGGGTCTGGCGCATCTCGGGCCGGCCGCTGTCCAGCGATTCCACACGCACGCCATGCACGCCGGGCGCCTTGGCCTGTTGCTCGGCCCAGGCGCGGTAGCGCTGCACGGCAGCTTCGGCGCCAGCCCCCTCGCCTGCCACGGCCAGGCGGTAGGTGATGCGGCTGGCCGGCTGCACCAGGCCCGTGGCGGCCAGATCGCCCGCCTGGATCATCACGCGCGGCGCAAAGCTCATGAAGCCAGCGCCCCGGTCGGGCTCGATGGCGATGATGCGCGCCACGCGCAGCTGGGCATCGCCCAGCAGCAGGGTGTCGCCCACGGCAATGCCCAGGGCTTCGAGCAGCGGCGCATCGACCCAGGCTTCGCCGCGCGCCGGAATGTCGCGCGTGGCCCGGTCGGCCGCGCCGGGCGCATCGGCCACGCGCAGGCTGCCGCGCAGCGGGTAGCCCTCGGCCACGCTCTTGAGCGCCACCAGACGGCTCATGCCGCCCTGCGCATCGCTGGCGCGTGCCATGGTCGGGAAGCTGGCGGTTTCCACGGTCAGCAGTCCCTCGGCCCGGGCCTGCTCGCCAAAAGACGGCGCCGTGGGGTTGTCGCTGACCACGACCACATCACCGCCCAGCAATTGGCGCGCATCGCGCTGCAGGCCGGCCTGCAGCCGGTCGGCAAAAAACCCCACCGAACTGAGTGCGGCCACGGCCAGCATCACGGCGACGATCAACAGGCGCAGCTCGCCCGCGCGCAGGTCGCGCCACAAGGTGCGCCAACCCAGTGTCCATGCAGAAGATCCGTTCATGCCAGGCACGATAGCGCAGGTGGGCATGGGCGTCCGCAGCCCATGGATTTTCGGGCGCAGCGCACCGCAACGGCGCATCGCGCCCGTCCACGGTGCAGATGGTGCAAGCTGGTGCGCACCATCTGCGCACCCGCCGGCCACACCCGGTGGCACGACATGCTGGCACGGCGATTGCATTGGCGCACCTGTCCCCGTGGCCTCCGGTCCGCGGGCCAGCCACGGATTCGGAACGCAGGACGCAAGATGAACATCGTTGTGATAGGCCACGGCATGGTGGGCCACCAATTTCTGGAGCAGTTGCACGCCCTTGGCGTGGCGGATGCGAATGTCACCGTACTTTGCGAGGAGCCGCGCCCGGCTTATGACCGTGTGCATCTGTCCGAATTTTTCTCTGGCAAGACGGCCGAGGATCTGTCCCTGGTGGCGCCCGGCTTCTTCGAGGCCAGCGGCTTTCAGCTGCGCCTGGCCTCCCGGGCCGTGGCCATCGAGCGGCGCGAGCGCACGGTGACCACGGCCGATGGCGAGGTCATCCCCTATGACCGGCTGGTGCTGGCCACGGGATCGGCCCCCTTCGTGCCGCCCGTGCCAGGACGCGACCGGCCGCACTGCTTTGTCTACCGCACCATCGAAGATCTGGAGGCCATGCAGGCCTCGGCGGCGAAGTCACGCATCGGCGTGGTCGTGGGCGGCGGTCTGCTGGGACTGGAATGCGCCAAGGCACTGCGCGATCTGGGGCTGCAGACGCATGTGGTCGAGTTCGCCCCGCGCCTGATGGCTGTGCAGGTGGACGAAGGCGGCGGCCGCGTGCTGCGCAGCAAGATCGAAGACCTGGGCGTGCAGGTGCACACGGGCCGCAACACACTGGAGATCACCGACGGCGCCACCGCCCGCCACCGCATGGTGTTTGCCGATGGCACGCACCTGGAAACAGACATGATTGTCTTCTCGGCAGGCATCCGCCCGCGCGACGAGATCGCACGCCAGTGCGCGCTGGCGATTGGCCCGCGCGGCGGCGTGGCCGTGGATGACCACTGCCGGGCCAGCGACCGCCATGTCTACGCCATCGGCGAATGCGCCTCCTGGCGCGAGCAGACTTTCGGACTGGTGGCGCCCGGCTATGACATGGCGCGCGTGGCAGCACGCCATATCGCGGGTGAAACCGGGGCAGCCTTCGCCGGGGCCGACCTGAGCACCAAGCTCAAGCTCATGGGGGTGGATGTGGCGAGCATCGGCGACGCCCATGGCAGGACGCCGCGCAGCCGCAGCTACCAGTACATCGACGAGCGCAAGCAGATCTACAAGAAGATCGTGGTCAGCGAGGACGGCCAGCGGCTGCTGGGCGCCGTGCTGGTGGGCAATGCCGACGAGTACGGCACGCTGCTGCAGATGGCGATCAACGGCATCGCACTGCCAGAGGAGCCCGAATTCCTGATCCTGCCGTCCAGCGATGGCAAGGCCAGGCCCGGCCTGGGGGTGGATGCCCTGCCCGATACGGCACAGATCTGCTCGTGCAACAACGTCACCAAGGCCCAGATCTGCGCGGCCGTGGGCGAAGGCGCCTGCACCATCGGCGAACTCAAGGCCTGCACCAAGGCGGGCGCCACCTGCGGCGGCTGCGTGCCGCTGGCCACGCAGGTCATGAAGGCCGAAATGGCCAGGCGCGGCATGGCCGTCAACAACCATGTCTGCGAGCATTTCGCGCATTCGCGCCAGGAGCTGTACCACCTGGTGCGCGTGGGCGGCATCAAGACCTTCGACGAGCTGCTGCACCGCCACGGCAAAGGCCTGGGCTGCGATGTCTGCAAGCCGCTGGCGGCCAGCATCCTGGCCTCGTGCTGGAACGAGTTCGTGCTCCAGCCCCAGCTGGCCAGCCTGCAGGACAGCAATGACTACTACCTGGGCAATATCCAGAAGGATGGCAGCTACTCGGTCGTGCCGCGCATGCCCGGCGGCGAGGTCACGCCCGACGGGCTGATTGCTGTGGGCCAGGTGGCCAAGAAATACGGCCTGTACACCAAGGTCACGGGCGGCGCCCGGGTGGACCTGTTCGGCGCCCGCGTGGAGCAGTTGCCGCTGATCTGGGAAGAGCTGATCGCGGCCGGCTTCGAGTCGGGCCATGCCTACGGCAAGTCGCTGCGCACCGTCAAAAGCTGCGTGGGTTCGACCTGGTGCCGCTATGGCGTGGACGACAGCGTGGGCCTGGCCGTGGAGCTGGAAAACCGCTACAAGGGGCTGCGCGCGCCGCACAAGATCAAATTCGGCGTCTCGGGCTGCACGCGCGAATGCGCCGAGGCCCAGGGCAAGGACGTGGGCGTGATCGCCACGGACAAGGGCTGGAATCTCTATGTCTGCGGCAACGGCGGCATGAAGCCACGCCATGCTGAGCTGCTCGCATCGGACCTGGACAAGGCGCGGCTGCTGCAGCTCATCGACCGTTTTCTGATGTTCTATGTGCGCACGGCCGACCGGCTGCAGCGCACCAGCACCTGGCGCGAAAGCCTGGAAGGCGGCCTGGACTATCTGAAGGACGTGGTCGTCAATGACAGCCTGGGCCTGGGCGCCGAACTCGATGCGCAGATGCAGCATGTGGTGGACACCTACCAGTGCGAATGGAAGACCGCCGTCACCACGCCCGAAGTGCGCCAGCGCTTTCGCAGCTTCGTCAACAGCGACCAGCCCGACGAGCACATCGTCTTCGTGCGCGAGCGCGGCCAGATCCGGCCGGCGCGCGCCGAAGAGCGCAGCGAGGCCATGGCCTGAACATTTCCCTGCAACCCAGACAAGGCCCTGCCATGACACCCTCCCACCGCGAAAACTGGACCCCCGTCTGCACCACCCGGGACATCCTGCCCGATACCGGCGTATGCGCCCTCGTCGATGGGCGCCATGTGGCGGTATTTCGCATCGGAGATGACCGTTTCTACGCCATAGACAACGTGGATCCCCGCAGCGGCGCCAGCGTGCTGGCACGCGGCCTGGTCGGCAGCCTGGGCGAGCGCGTGGTCGTCGCCTCACCGCTGTACAAGCACCACTTCGACCTGGCGACCGGGGAATGCCTGGAAGCGCCCGAGCACTCGGTGCGCACGCATGCCGTGCGCAGCGACAACGGCCAGTTGCTGGTCGCGCTGCACTGAGCTGTCTTCTGGCGTGCAGGCCTGTGCGGGCGGCGCGCCATGATTTTTGCGTTCAGGCGGCAGACCAGGTGCCGCCCTGCACTCTCACACCGCCACGCACTCCGATTCCCAGTGCTGCTGGGAGATGATCACGGTGTCCGAAATCAGCGCGTAGTGCACGCCCTGGTCGCTCAGGTCTGCGTTTTCCGAGGCATCGATATGTCCGTAGAGCATCCAGATGCCCTGGGACGACAGGAAGGCATTGCGCTTGCGCAGGCCCAGCACCGGACACACGCTGTCCAGAATGGAGCGGGCCGTTTGCGCCTCCACGGGCATGGGCATGTGGGCGGCCTTGAACAGCCGCTGGATCGCCAGCCGCGCATCCACGGACAGATCTTTCCAGGTGCCGTTCATGGGAATGGTCAACTGGCTGTTGCCAGCCAGCTCGACGGCATAAATGCCTCCGCTCTGGCCTGTATAGCTGCGGGCCACCTCCGAATCCTCGGTAAGGTACAGGGCGGGCCCGAACGGCGCCTGCTCCAGGCCATGGCTGGAACTCAGACGATCGAGGTGCTTGCTGCGCGATCCGTGCAGCAGGGTATGAGGAATGGTATCCATGCGATGGCCTCTTCGTTCGTTCATCGACATGTTACCTAAAGTAACTAAATTTTGGCAGCGCAATCCCTGGAAATACGGGGAATGTCAGTAACTTTACAGTTCGGAAATACCCGCGCCAGCGGATGCCTGCGGGGAGGCAGATGGCGCCAGCACGATGCGGCCCTTGCCGGTGCGTTTGGCCTCGTACATGGCCTCGTCAGCGCGCTGCAGCAACTGCGGCGCCGACATCTGGGGCCCATGGGGCTGGCTCAGCGCCACGCCGATGCTGGCACCCACTTTCACCAGAACGCCGTTGCCTAGCCGTACAGGCTGGCTCACCGAAGACAGACAGCGCTCCATGACCTGGATTGCGTCATGGGCCGATCGCAGGCCACTGAGCAGCAGCACGAACTCATCCCCGCCCAGGCGGGCCGCGCAGTCACCGGCTCGCCGCTGCGCCAGCAGGCGCCGCGCCACGACACGCAGCACCTCATCGCCAGCATCGTGGCCCTGCGTGTCATTGATGTGCTTGAAGCCGTCCAGATCCATGAAGCACAAGGCCAACAACTGGCCCGCGCCGTCCGTGTGTTCGAGGGCCTGCTCCAGCTGCGCCTGCAGCGACCGGCGATTGGCCAGGCCGGTGAGAGGGTCGTGCATGGCCAGGTGCTGCGCGCTTTGCTCGCCGCGCTTGAGCGTGTCGATGTCCACAAAGACCCACAGCGACTCGCCGTGGGACAGCGCTGCGCCGCTGGCATCCACCCACAGCAGGCCGCCGTCGCGGGTCTGCAGCTGCAGCTGTGCATGGAACTTGCCAAGCTCGCGCAGCGCAGCACAGGCCTGTTCATCCATGCACTGGTAGGTCTCCTCGTCTGCGCACAGTGCGCGCAACGGCATGTCCAGCAATTCGTCAGCCGAGCGCTGCAGCATGTGCTGCAATGCCGTATTGGTCCACAGCAGCTGGCGCTCGCGCATGCGTGCCATGCCGATCAGGTCGTTGTCCATGAACAGCCGCTGCTGGCGCAGCAGTTCGGAAACCTCGATGCGCGCCACTTTCTCGCGCTGCTGCAACAGATACAGGCTGACCGAGCCCAGTGCGATCAGCAGCATGCTGGCCGCCGTGAGCCCCCAGGCGCGCCAGGCAGATGCCCGCCACGTGGCAAGGTGGTGCTGGGTGCCCAGGCCGGTGAAGACCGTCAGCGGATAGCCTGCCAGCCGCTGGTAGGCCGTGATCCGCTCCACGCCATCGAGCTGCGTGGGCGTGATGTACCAGCCATGCTCGCGGCTGCGGGCCATGGCCCTGTAGTACTCGTCCGAGACGACGGCTGCGCCAATGCCCGCCATGGACTGCGGCTCGGACGCTGAAAAGCGCGCCACCAGCAAGTGCTTGTCCGTGCGCAGCGCGATAGCGCTGTCGGCGCCAAAGGCATGGCTCTGGAACAGTTGGTGGAAGTGCTCGGCAGAGATCACGGCATAGACAACCCCGTGAAAGCTGCCATCGCCCCCCTGGAGACGGCGCGCCAGCACCAGCGCCCATTTCTGGAAGGAGTGGCTGATCAGCGGGTCCGACACCACCAGGCGGTCCGTTTGCCGGGCCCGGGCGAAATAGTTGCGGCCGGCAATCGAGAACGATGGCTCATCTTCGCTGGAGAACTGGACCACCTGCCCCTGCGCATCCGCCACGCGCAGCGCCGTCAGGAAAGGCAGCAGGCCGCGCTGCTCCTGCAGGATTTCATAAAGGGTCAGCATGGTCGCGTCAGGCCCTTGCCCACCATGGTTGTGGTAGTGGTGGGCAATCGATGCCAGCGCGTTGTCCACCAGCCGCATTTGCGCCGCCAGCTCCAGGCTCAGGCTGCGCGCCTGGTTCTCGGTGACCGCAATGCCCACGTCCATATCGGACTGATGGGTGGCGCGCAGGCCCAGCCAGGTCGCCAGTGCCAGCAAGAATGCCACCAGCAGGTTGCCCAGCACCAGACGGATAAGCACCTTGTCATTCAGAAGCCGCTTCATCGGGCTTGTGTTTCCTTCAGGGCAATCCGCCAGTACCGGCGGATATGGGAAAGAGGGTCTGGCATCCTAATGGTTTACACAGCCAGACCACAACCATGCAGGTGCGGCATGTTGCGTCCATGTCGCGCCTGCAATGCGCGCAAACGCATGCGCCGCACACCTGTGCGGGCAGGCCCGGACGCCCGGATAATCGTCCTTTTTGATGCAAGGATTGCCATGTCGAAACTCCATGCCGTGCAGCAGGGTCAGGGGCCGGCCATTGTTCTGAGCCATGCTCTGGGCTGTGACCTGCAAATGTGGGACGGCGTCGCCCAGGCGCTGCAGGACCGCTTCACCGTGGTGCGCTACGACCACCGAGGACATGGCCGCTCGCCGGCCACCGGCGAGGCCTTCGACATGGACGATCTGGCCGACGACGCGGCTGGCGTCATCGAGGCGCTGGGCCTGGGGCCGGTCCACTTTGTGGGCCTGTCCATGGGCGGCATGACGGCACAGGCGCTGGCCGTGCGCCACCCGGCACTGGTGCGCAGCATTGTCATTGCCAATTCCTGCAGCCACTATGATGAGGCAGCGCATGCCGGCTGGCAGGCGCGCATCGCCACGGTGCGAGACCAGGGCGTTGCTGCCATCGCCGATGGCGCCATGCAGCGCTGGTTCACGCCCGAATTCCGCGCCAGCCAGGCCGGGCGCGTTGCCGCGCTGCGCGCGGGCCTGGAGGCCACGGCCGCCGCGCCGTATGCAGCGGCCTGCGCCGCTGTCGCGGCCATCGATTTCCGGGACAGCAACACACGCATCGGCTGCCCCGCGCTGATCATCGCGGGCAGCCGCGACGAGGCCACGCCGCCGGCCATGTCCGATGCCATGCTGGCGCAGATCCCCGGTGCGCAGCTGGCGTCTTTGCCTGCTTCGCACCTGAGCGCCGTGGAAATGCCGGACGAGTTCGCAGACCTTGTCGCCCGCTTCATTGCGGACTGAAGCCCTTCAGCGTCCCAGGCTGGCGCGCGTGGCTGGCGCCAGCTGGGCCGCGAACTCGCGCGCAGCGGCACTGTAGCTGGCGCCGCGCCGCCACAGCAGGCCTGCCGTGCGGATGAGCTGGGGCGAAACCAGGTGGATGGACACCATGTCGCTCGCCTGCTGAGCAGCACGCTCGGGCACAATGGTGGCCATGTCGCCCCAGCGGCACAGCGCAATCAGCGACTCCACAGAGCCCATTTCCACGCGAAGATGGGGCGTGACCCCGGCGCTGCGCAATCCATCCTCGATCAGGCCACGGGTGTAGAAGCTGCGCGGCAGCAGCGCCAGCGGCAGTCCGGCCAGCGACTTGACCGCCATGGTGCGGCGCCCGGCCAGCGGATGCGAGGGGTTGACCAGCAGCATCATGCGCTCGTCGAACAGCGGCTGCGCCTCCAGTTCGGCCCGCTGCGGCGGGTGAAAGCTCACGCCCAGATCCAGGCTGCCGTCCAGCAGGCCCTGCTCCACGGTCGGCGCCAGCAGTTCGCGCACCGTCACATTGACCTTGGGATAGGCCCGCATGAAGGCGGCCACCGCCGGCGCCACCAGCGTATTGAGAAAGGTGGGAATGACGCCGATGCTCAACGAGCCTGTCTGCAGCTCGCTGAGATCGGCCAGGGCCATGCGTCCGGCCTCGACTTCATGCAGCGCGCGCTCCGCATAGTTGCGGAACACCATGCCGGCCTGCGACAGCTTGAGCCCCCTGCCGATGCGCTCGAACAGCGCCATGCCCAACTCCTGCTCCAGCTGGCGCAGCCCATGCGACAGGGTGGACTGGGTGACATAGAGGTTTCTGGCCGAGGTGGTCAGGTGCTCGGTCTTGGCGATATCGACGAAATAGCGCAGCTGGCGCAGTTCCATGGGGACGGCGGTGGGACAACAGGGCATGCCAGTGTCGCACAGGGCGCCTGCCTGTCACGGAGGCCATGGCCCGGCCGCTGCCCCCATACATGCCGTCAGACCAGTTCGAGCACCTGCTCCACAGGGCGGCGCGGCTTTTGCGGCCAGTTCTCGGGCAGTGCAGCGCCCACGGCCACCAGCAAGGCTGGCACCTCATTGTCAGCCAGCCCGAACGCCTGCGCCACGGCCGGCCCATCGAAACCGATCATGGGCGTCGAGCCCCAGCCCATGGCCTGCGCCGCCATCATGAGTGCGCTGGCGCCAAAGGTGGCCGAGCGGATGGCCTCGTCATGCTGCAGCTGAGGCTGCCCGGCGTACAGGCCCTTGGCGGCACCCTCCAGGACCGCCAGCAGCGCCGGGGGGATGAAGCCGGCCTCGACCGCAGGAGCCAGGCGCTCGGGCAGCACCGAATGGTCGGCCAGCTGGCCGCAGACAATGAAGGTGACCGAAGCGTCCGTGACCTTGGCCTGGTCCCATGCCAGCGCGCGCAGGCGTGCCTTGGCATCCGGCGTGCGCACGGCGATGAAGCGCCAGTTCTGGAGATTGAAGGAAGTCGGCGCCTTGGTGGCGAGGCGCACCAGCTCATGGATCTGGGCGTCGTCGATACTGTGCGAGGCGTCGTACAGATTGGTCGTGCGGCGCTCTTCAAGCGCCTGGAGGACAGGAGAGTTCATGGATGCGGTGCAGATGACAAAACAGAGGCAGCCGTGGCTGCCAAGGCCAGTGGCGCTACTGTGATTCATTTGCAGGCGCCTGATAATCCTTCCGTTTTCAAAATCACTGTTCGACAAACGAAAACAATCAAGGGCTGTCTCATGGCCCGGCAAGATGCTCTGCGCAGGCAGCGGCCACCCTCAGAACGAATGCCGCAGGCCCAGCATCAGGCCCGTCTGGGAAGTGCCTGCCAGCGGGTTGCCGCCTGCCGCAGCCGAGCTGACAGAGAGCGCCAGACGCGAGCCGTTGTTGATACGTGCTGCCTGGGCATAGACCGCCGTGCGCTTGGACAGCTTGTAGGTGGCGCGCAGCGCCAGCAGGGTGGCATAGTCGCCGCCCTGGGCATAGCGCAGTTGCTGCAGCTGTCCGCCGAGCACCACAGCGGGAACTGGCGTCCAGGACAGGCCGGCCCAGGCCAGTGTGCTGCGCGGCGTGGTGCCGTTGCTGGCAGAGGCCGGCGCCGCCGCGTCGTTGTCGCGGCGGATCACGCCCGCGCCCAGCTTGAGCGTCGGGGTCAGTGTGGCATAGCCATTGAGCATGATGCGGCGATCCTTGAGGTCAGAACGCACCAGGCCAGCGAACGCGCCAGCGCCGCCGCGCATCTCGTCCACGGCCAGTGCCATGCCCCAGGGTGCGGTGTCGTACTTGAGCATGGCCGACCACTGCCGGCAGGCCTGTCGGTCGGTCGCCGATTCACCGGGGCAGTTGGTGCCGGCAGGGCTGGGGCCGGCGTTGACGGCATCGCGGCCCAGGCTATAGGTGGCACCCAGGCTCCATGGACCGAAACGGCCGCGGTAGGCCAGCGAGTTGTCGGTGCGCGTATTGGGTATGTAGCTGTCCAGGCTGCTCAGGCCGAAAGCGTTCGGGCCGAGCAGATCGGCATCGAACAGCGCCCAGTACAGCATGGTGTAGTTGCGCCCCAGCGTGACGCTGCCCCAGCTGCCGGACAGCCCCACCCAGCTCTGGCGCCCGAAGCCGCGCCCGCCCTGGTTGAAGGTGCCGGCATCGGGACCAAAGCCCGACTCCAGCGCGAATACCGCGCTCAAGCCGCCGCCCAGGTCCTCGCTGCCGCGCAGCCCCCAGCGCGAGGGGGCCGTGCCTGTCAGGCCCGGCATGCGCGTCAGCGACCCGCCGCCCTGAACGTTGCTCAGATGTTCGATGCCGGTGTCCAGATGGCCATACAGCGTCACCGATGAGCTGGCCTGCGCCTGCGCGCCCACTGCGGCAAGCGCAGCCAGCGGTGCCAGCCACGCGGGCCTGAAAATGCGTTTCATGGTTTTGTCTCCTGTCGTTGTCGTCATGGAAAACGGGATACCGCAACGGCACACCGCAACGGCATGCCGCAGCACGGGGCCATGGCAGGCAGGCGGCATGGATGCCCGGAAAAAGAAAAAGGGCTGTCCGATCCTCAGCCGCCGTGGAACATGACGAATCGGGCCTCGCGCTGCGCGATCAGCCAGTGCCCCTGTGCACTGCGGCAAAAGCGGTCGTCGAACTCGCCGATGATCTGGCGCGTCTGCGCGAGACGTCCATGGGCTGTCGGCGCATCCGCCTCGCTGCAGGACCACAGCAGCACCTGGCTGCGCGCGCTGGCACAGTCATCGCCCAGCAGCTCGACCAGCGTATTGGTCACCAGGTGCCGCGTCATGCGGCCGGCAGGACGCTGGCCGTAGGCCGCCGCAATGGCGGCACGCCCGCGCAGCGGCGCAGCATTGGGGCGCTGCAGCACGCCGTCCTCGGCGAACAGCTGCGCCAGCGCATGGGCATCGCCGGCATCGGCGCAGGCAGCAGCGCGCAGCACCAGGTCCAGACAGTCCTGGCGGGCCAGCAGGCGGTCGATTTCGTTGTTCATTGTGTGTTGTCTCCCCGAATTGCGCAGCCTGCGGTGGGCCGTCTCGCATCGATGCCTTGAGCATCCCATGGCGACGCGGCTGGGGCCAATGCCGCTGCCCCAGCCATCCATGCGTTTTTCTTATGGGACAATCAAAATCTGCGCCTCCCATCCACTTCACACCCTGCGCATGAGCCTCTCCATTGCCACCTGGACCGGCACCACCGCCAGCGATTCCACGCGGTTTCCCACGTTGGCCGGGCATTTGCGCGCCATGCGTGCCATGCTGGGTGTGGTCCAGCATGGCAGCACCACACGGGCCGCCGAGGCCATGCATCTTTCCCAGCCCGCTGTGGCGCGCTCGGTGCTGCAGCTGGAGCAGGCCTGCGGCCTGCCGCTGTTCATGCGCGGTGCGCGCGGCATGATGCCGACCGCGCTGGGCAGCCAGTGGGCTACACGCATCGAGGCCATGCTCCAGCACCTGAGCAGCGGCGCCGCCGAGGCCCAGGCGGCCGCCACGCTGACCGCGCCACGCCCGCCCCTGCCCCAGCGCTTTGCAGAGACGGTGCCGGCAGGCCATCTGCGCGCCCTCATGGCCATTGCCGGCTGCGGCAGCGAGTCCCTGGCCGCGCAGTGGCTGGGCCTGACCCAGCCTGCCGTGCATGCGGCACTGCAGGGGCTGGAGACGGGCCTGGGCATGCAGCTGTTTTACAAACTGGCCTTTGGCACGCGCCTGACGCCCTCGGGCGAGGCCCTGCTGCGCCGCGTCAAGCTGGCGCTGGCGGAAGTGCGCGGCATGGACAGCGACCTGTCGGCCTGGCGCGGCGAGATACGCGGGCGCGTGGTGGTCGGCGTGCTGCCGCTGTCGGTGGACATTTTTCTGCCGCGCGCCGTGAACAGCCTGGCCGCAAGCCACCCCGACATCGAGGTCCGCATCGTGGACGGGACTTACGAAAGCCTGGTGCAGCACCTGCTGAGCGCCGACATCGATGCCATCGCCGGAGCGCTGCGCACGGACACACCCGCCGACGAGGTACGCCAGCTGCATCTGTTCGATGACGATCTGGTGGTCGTGGCGCCCGCAGGCCATGCCTGCCTGCGCCGCAAATGCCTGCAGCTGGAGGACTTGCTGCAATGGCCCTGGGTGGCGCCGCTGCCGGGTACGCCGGCCGACCGCGCCATGGTGCGGCTATTCCATGACCGGGGACTGGAGCCGCCGCGCGGCAGTCTGCGCGCCAGCAGCCCGACCATGACGCTGGCCTTCGTGCTGCAGACCGGGCGGCTGGCACTGGCCTCGCGCGGGCAGGCCTTGCAGGACGACCACGGCGGCCAGCTGGTCATGGTGCCGGTGGAGCTGCCCTCGACACGCCGGCGCATCGGGCTGGCCACGCGTGCACTGAGCACGGCCTCGCAGGATCTGGAACTGTTCCTGCAAGCCTGCCGGCAGGCTGCGGCAGCGCTGCCGGTTCAGGGACGCTGACACGCCCCGCCCCTTCGTGCACGCGGCTGATGGCGCGCTCTGCGGCTTCAGCGCCGCATCCACGCGGCCAGGGCCTGCGACACCTGGACAGGCTGCTCCATCGTACTCATGTGGCCGCTGTCCTCGACCACCACCAGTTCGGCCCCAGGGCACAGGGCCTGCATACGCTCATGGCGCGACAGCGGGCTCCAGGCATCCTGGCGGCCACACAGCAGCAGCAGCGGACTGCGCAGGCTGCGCAGCACAGGTCCGGCATCGGGCCGACCCAGCAAGGCAGTGATCTGGGCCGCAAAAATCTCGGGAGTGAACCGCGCGACCATATCGAGTATTTGCGCAAACAGCGGCGTGTCCAGCCGGTCCGGATGAATCATGCCGCGCGCCCATTGCGCCCCCATGGCACGCATGCCTCTGTGGCGGGCCAGCTGCAGCAAAGCCATGCGCTGGGCCCGTTCGCCAGCGCCGGCCTCGCCCGCTGCGATGGGGTCCATGCCGGTGTCCAGCAATGCCAGGCGCTCGATGCGGCCGGGCGCCATGCCAGCCATGGCCAGGGCCACGCGCCCGCCCATGGAATGGCCCGCCAGCGAAAAACGCTCGGCAGGCACCATGCCCAGCACGCGGCGCGCCATGTCTTCGATATCCGAGCAATCGCCATAGGACGGAACAATGCAGTCGGCAAAGGAAAGCGCCGACTGTTGCCCGCGCCAGACCGCCTCGTCGCACAGCAGGCCCGGCAGCAATACCACGCAAGGCCGGCTCACGATGCGTTCTCCAGAATCAGATGGCCGACAGCGGTGTTCGATGCCGGCACATGGTAGAAACGGTGGT
>NZ_JACSYA010000046.1 GCF_029870285.1 Delftia sp. PS-11 | reverse complement strand
CTCAGAAAAGCGCGGGAACCCAGCGGTTGAACAGCAGGCCCGCGCCCAGCAGCCAGGCAAATAGCAGTGCCGCCAGCAGCAGGGGCCGGGTGCCGGCTGCGCGCACGGCGCTGACATGGGTGCTCAGGCCCAGGGCCGCCATGGCGATGGCCAGCAGCGCGTTGTCCAGCTGCACGCCGGCCTGCACCACGGGGGCGGGCAGCACGCCCAGCGAATGCACGCCAGCCATGGCGACAAAGCCCAGTGCGAACCAGGGAATGGCGATGCGGCGCGGCGGCCCGCCATGGTCCTGGCTGTCCCGACCACCGCCACGGGCCATCGACAGCGACAGCAGCAGTAGAAAGGGCGCCAGCATCATCACGCGCACCATCTTGGAGATCACCGCCACATCGGCGGCCTCTGGCGCAATCGCCTCGCCGGCGGCCACGACCTGTGCCACCTCGTGCACCGTGGAGCCCACATACAGCCCGTACTGCGCAGGCGACACCGGCAGCCAGCCATGGGCGGCATTCCAGTGGAACAGCGCGGGATAGAGAAAGGTGCCCACGGTGCCGAAGACCACCACGGTGGCCACGGCGACCGCCACATCTTCGGCGCGGCCCCGGACCACGGGCTCGGTGGCCAGCACGGCGGCTGCGCCGCAGATGGCGCTGCCTGCGCCGACCAGGGCCGTGGTGCGCGCATCCAGCCCGAAGACGCGTCGCCCCAGCCACTGGGCGAGCAGGAAGGTGCTGCCCAGCACCAGCGCATCGATGAGAACGCCAGCCAGGCCCACCTGGCCGATGTCCTGGAAGGTCAGGCGCAGGCCGTACAGCACGATGCCCGCCCGCAGCAGGCGCTGCTTGGCAAGGCTTACGCCGCCATGGCATGCTGGCGCCAGGCGCGGATACAGCGTATTGCCCACCAGCAGGCCCAGGCAGATGGCCAGCGTCAGCGCGCTCAGGCCCGAACCGGCCAGCAGGGGCTGGCGCGCCCCCCATATGGCGGCAGCTGCAATCGCTGCGGCCAGCAGCAGGCCGGGCAGCCATGGAGCCAGCCGGCGCTGCCAGCCGGTGGCATGGAAACTGTGGGGTGTGGGTGTCGTTGTGCGCATGGTGCCTGCCTGCCGCGTCAGGAGCGCGGCGCATGGCAGGAACTTTAGATTTCCTGGTTATATTCGTATAACAAATAGTTTTTGTAGCATCAACCTGAAAAACCGGTTGATGCATGCGCCAGACTGCCCCCATGCTGCACCTGACCCTGCGCCAGCTTGAAATCTTCTGCGCCGTCGCACAGGCGGGCTCCACCGTGGCCGCTGCCGATGCCGTGGCCCTGTCGCAGTCCGCCACCAGCGCAGCCCTGCAGCAGCTGGAGCAGGGCATGGGCGTGCAGCTGTTCGAGCGCGTGGGCCGGCGCCTGGCGCTCAATGACGCGGGCCGTGCCCTGCTGCCCGAGGCGCAGTCCCTGCTGGAGCAGGCGCGCGGTATCGAGCAGGCTTTTTCGGCGCGCGCCGCCAGCCTGCCCGTGCGCCTGCGCGTGGCGGCCAGCACCACCATCGGCACCTATGCGCTGCCGGCCGTGCTCGCGGCCCTGGCGCGCAGCCACCCGCATCTGGGCGTGGACCTGCGCATCGCCAACACGCGCGAGGTCGGCGAGGCCGTGCAATCCCTGGACGTGGACCTGGGCCTGATCGAGGGCTCCAGCCACTGGCCAGGGCTGGAGGTCGAGCCCTGGATGCGCGACGAACTGGTCATCGTGGCCGCAGCCCATGACCCTCTGGTACAGGCTGCCGGCCAGCGTCCGCTGGGCGTGGCCGCCCTGCGCGCCGCGCGCTGGCTTTTGCGCGAGCCGGGATCGGGCACGCGCGAAATGGTCGAACATGCGCTGCTGCCCCACCTGCGGCAACTGCCAGCCGCTGCCACCCTGGGCAGCTCTGAAGCCATTGCGCGCTGCGTGTCCCAGGGGCTGGGCATCAGCTGCCTGTCGCGCGTGCTGGTGCAGGCCCTGGTCGCATCGGGCGAACTGGCCGTGCTGCCTACCACGCTGCCCAGGATGTGGCGGGATTTTTCGCTGGTGCAGCGCGCGGGCAAGCGCCACTCGCCCGCCCTGTCCGCCTTCGTGCAGGCCTGCCGCGCACAGACCGGCGCGGTGCAGACCGGCGCGGTGCACACCGGCGCGGTGCAGACCGGCGCGGTGCACACCGGCGCGGTGCACACCGGCGCGGCGCGGTGAGCGCGCTACACTGGCCCGCCAACATGCCCGACCAGCCCCCGCATTCCATGCCCGAGCGCGACTACAAGGATGTGCGCAGCCTTGCGCGCGGCCTGGCCGTGCTGCGCGCCCTCAACCGGGCGCCGGGCGGGCAGGCCAGCACCACGGTCCTGGCCCAGGCCTGTGGCGTGCACCGGACCACGGTCAAGCGCCTGCTGGAGACACTGCGCGCCGAAGGCTTCGTGCGCCGTGCCGAAAAAGAGGGCCACTACTACCTGACCTTCGAGGTGCGCAGCCTCAGCGAGGGCTTCGAGGACGAGGCCTGGGTGGAACAGGTGGCATTGCCGCTGATGCGCGCGGCCGTGCCCGACCTGCTGTGGCCCTGCGACCTGGGCACCATGGAGGCCGGCTTCATGGTCGTGCGCGAGAGCACCCACCGCTTCAGCCGCCTGTCCCAGCACCGGGGCATGATCGGCGAGCAGATTCCGGTGTTCTTCACGGCGCTGGGCCGCGCCTATCTGGCTGCCTGCTCGGCCAGCGAGCGCGAGGCCCTGGTCGGTCTGCTGGCGCGGCGCGACGATGCCGTGGGCGCCATGGCGCGCGACGCTGCTGCGGTCGACGCCATGGTCCAGGAAACCCTGGCACGCGGCTATGCCACCAACGAAGGGGAATGGGCGCGCGAGGCCAGCTTCTCCGCCGTGGCCGTGCCGCTGCGCAGCGGCCGTCGGCTGCTGGGCGCCGTCAACCTGATTTTTCCGCGCCAGGCGGTATCGCCTCAGGAGCTGCAACGGCGCTATCTGCCCCGGCTGCGCCAGCTGGCACAACGCATAGGACGTGACGCCAAACCCTGGCTGGAGTGACTGGCAGCGCAGGCATCTGCGCTGCCACCTTGTTGTGCCCTCCCTGATGTGGGCAATATCACTCCATGAACATCCGCTTTCTGGAAACTGCGCTCTGGCTGGCCCGGCTCAAGAGCATGCGCGCCGTATCGGACAAGCTGCATGTCTCCCAGACCGGCGTGTCCAGCCGCATCGAGGCGGTCGAGCAGGAGCTGGCAGTGCGCCTTTTCGTGCGCGACGAATCCGGTTACCGGCCAACGGAGGAAGGGCAGCAGTTCCTGCTGGTGGCCGCGCGCATCGTCGATGCCTACCATGATCTCCGCCAGCGCCTGTCCAGGCAGGGAGGCGTGCGCGGATCGGTCCGCGTGGGCATGGTGCCTGCCCTGGCCTACACCCTGCTGCCCGCTTTCATGCGCCAGCTGCAGCAGCACCACCCGCTGCTGCAGCTGGAGCTGCGCACCGAAGTCACCAGCCGCCTGATCGCCGATGTCCAGGGCGGGCGCCTGGATCTGGCACTGTGTGTGGATGATGGCATGCACATCGCCGGGACCGCACGCATTCCGCTGCTGGGCTTTGCCATGGGGTTTGTCGCCAGCCCCATGCTGGGCATTTCCTGCGCGCACCCGCTGGGGGTACAGCAGCTCGCAGGCTACCCGCTCATTGGCTATACCAGCGATGCCTGCGGGGAAAAGCACCTGTCCGCCTACCTTTCCGGGGTGGATCTGGCGGCGGTGACCCTGTACCGCTCCAACGCACTGGCCACCATGATCCACATGGCCTGCTCGGGGCTGGGCATTGCGCCGGTGCCGCTGCTGGCGGTGCAGCGCGAGCTGGAGGCCGGGCTGCTGCTGCCGGTGCCCGTGCAGCAGCCGTTGTGGCGACTGAACTACCAGGCCGTGCATGCGGCCAGCCCTGTGCCGGCACCCGTCGCGGCGCTGGTGCAACTGGTAGCCATGTCCGCCCAGGCGCTGTGCGCGGTGGCCAGCGTGGCCCATGCCTGGCCTGCGGGCAACCCGCAGGAGCCCTCCGGAAAAACTGCGGGGGGGCCGCAAAAATCACCGTTTGTCGCCCTGCAAGGCGGTACGGATACTGAAACCTCCTCACGGTCTTTGCAGGACACGCCATGAACCTCCATCGTCGACAGATCATCGGCCTTGCCCTGGGAGCAGCCTGGCTCCCGGGCCAGGCGGCCGGCCCGTATCCTTCCCGGCCCATCCGGCTGATCGTGCACACCCTGCCGGGCGCTGTCTCGGACACTACGGCCAGGGCCGTGGCCAGCGAGATGTCCCAGGTGCTGGGGCAGTCCATCGTCGTGGAGAACAAGGCCGGTGCGGGGGGGATGATCGGCGCTGAACATGTCGCCAGAGCGGCCCCCGATGGCTACACCCTGCTGGCGGGCGGCTCCAGCGTGATCGCCATGCTGCCTGCCGTGTCGCGCCGCCGGTTTTCGTACGATGCCGACACGGACCTGCAGCCCATCGGCATGATCATGCGCACCCCCTATGTGCTGATCGTCAATGCGGCTTCCAGCTATCCCACGCTGCAGGCGCTGCTCGCTGCGGCCAGGGCCCGTCCCGGCCAGCTGACCTACGGCAGCGCCGGCCCGGGAACCAATCCCCACATGCTTTTCGAGGTGCTGTGCCAGGTGTACGGAGTCCGCATGACGCATGTGCCCTACAAGGGGCCGGCCGCAGCCCAGCTCGATCTGATGGCCGGCAATATCGATGCGCTCTTCGACACCCCCTCGTCGGTCATCCCGGGCATCCAGGCGGGACGCCTGCGTGCCCTGGCCTGCAGCAGCAAGGAGCGCATTGCCCAGCTGCCCCAGGTGGCCAGCTTCACCGAAATGGGCCAGCCCCAGCTCTATCTCGAAGGCTGGAGCGCGCTGTACACGCGCATGGGCACGCCTGCCGAGGCGCTTGACGCTTTGCATGCCGCCTTCAAAACCGCCATGGCCCGGCCCAGCGTGCATGCCGCTGTCGTCGATACCGGCAACTCCCTGGGCCAGCTCACCGGCGATGAGGTGCTGGCCGAGCAGCGTGCCATGCGTGACAAATGGCGGCGGATTGCCCAGGAGCGAAACATCCGGATCGACTGACTGTCCCCTGTCCTCCCCCATTTTTCAGGCCCCGCCATGACCTCACTCACACACAGCCTGTTCGAGGCAGAGCGTGACTTCACGCACAACCTCTGGCTCAGCACCCCCAACTACATTGCCGCCGAAATCGCCGCCGACCTGGGCTTTTCGCGCGTGCTCTACGACATCGAGCACGGCCCTTTCGACCTGACCAAGATGTTCGAGTATTTCGCCTTCTGCAAGGCGCTGGGCCTGCAGATCTACGCCAAGGTGCTGGCGCCCGAGCGCAGCGCCGTGCAGTCGGCGCTGGACTTTGGCGCCGATGCCGTGCTGATTCCCCATGTGCAGTCGGCCGCCGATGCCGAGCGCGTCTGCGCCTTCGCCAAGTATCCGCCGCTGGGCGACCGCAGCGTCAGCAGCGGGCGGGTGACGCGCTACCAGAGCGGCAGCACGCAGTTCTATGCCGAGCAAAACTGTGCGACCCGCTGCATCCCCGTGATCGAAACGGCGGGTGCGCTGGACGATATCGACGCCATTGCCGCCCTGCCTTGCGTCGATGCGATCTTTGTCGGGCCCACCGATCTGGCTTTGCGGCGCGGCCGTGGCGCATACCGCTTCTGCGAGGAATCCACCTCCGACGTGCTGCGCTGCGTGAGAGCAGCCAAGGCAGCGGGCAAGCCCTGGATCTTTCCCGCCTGGACCTCCCTGGAGCTGGGCCTGGCGCGAAAGCATGGTGCGGAATTTTGTTTTTGCATCAATGAATTCCGGGTCCTGCGCCAGGGCATGGAAGCTGCGACGGCACGCTTCTCGGCAGCGCGGTCCTGATGCAGCAAGGAGGCATTCACATGAAAGTTTGCGTGATCCAGACGGACACCATCAATGACAAGGTTCGCAACCTGTGCCAGGCCGAGGCCTTGATGCGCCAGGCCATGCGCGAGGAAGCGCCGGACCTGCTGCTGCTGCCTGAACACTTCGACTTCGCCGGCGGCAGCGTGGCGGAAAAGCTGGCGGCAGGCGAGCCCTGCCGCAGCGGACCCGCCTGGTCGCTGTGCCGGGATTTCGCGAAGGAGTACCAGGTCAATGTGGTGGCCGGCAGCTTTTTCGAGCGCGTCGACGACGGGCAACGCGTCAGCAACACCTCGGTGCTTTTCGACCGCCAGGGGCAGGAGCGCGCGCGCTACGCCAAGATCCACCTGTTCGACATCAGGACGCCGGACGGCATGCAGTACCGGGAGTCCGCCACGGTGCGCCCTGGCACGCAGCTGGCCGTGGGGGAGGTCGATGGCTGGAAGATCGGACTGAGCATCTGCTATGACATCCGCTTTCCGGAGCTGTTCCAGGCCCTGATGCGCCAGGGCGCCGACATTCTGACCGTGCCTGCCGCCTTCACCGTGCAGACGGGGCGCGACCACTGGGAAGTGCTGCTGCGCGCACGCGCCATAGAAACCCAGTGCTACGTGCTGGCAGCAGGTCAGTTCGGCAGCTACATGCAGGAGGGCGAACGGCGGGCCTGCTACGGACACAGTCTGGTGGCCGACCCCTGGGGGCATGTGATTGCCAAGGCCGGCGACAAGGTCGGCTTCGCCTGCGCGCGCATCGACCGCCTGACGCTGGCCCAGGTCCGCTCCCAGATCCCATTGCTTCAGCACAAGGTGCTTTGATGACCCGATACCATATCGCTGACATGCCCCAGCCCCTGGATCCGCAGCTGCTCGACGCGCTGCAGGGTGTGGAGACTGCCACCATCGGCCATGTGCGCCACTGGGGGTTCCTGCACCGGCGCATACAGCCGCTGGGCCATCGCCACCGCATCGTCGGCTGCGCCGTCACGCTGGCGCTGCCGGCCCAGGATTCGACCCTGCTGCACCATGCGGTCGGCCTGCTGCGGCCCGGCGACTGCCTGCTCATCGACCGTCTTGGCGACGACATCCACGCCTGCTTTGGCGGCGCAGTCGCCACGGCGGCCAAAATGGCCCAGGTCGCAGGTGTCGTCATCGACGGGCCGGCCACCGATCCCACCGAGATTGCGCAAAGCGGCGTGCCCGTCTGGTGTACCGGCATCGCGCCCATCACCACACGCCTGTACAACCTGGGAGGCATGTTCAACCATGCCATCCAGTGCGGCGGCGTCTGCGTGCATCCGGGCGATGTCGTCATTGCCGACGAAAACGGCGTGCTGGTGCTGCCCCGCCAGGAGGCGGCCGGACTGGGGAGTGCCGCGCAGGAGCGCCAGCAGCGCACCCAGGCCCGCATCGATCAGGTGCTCAATGGCGAAAAACTGGGGCAGCTGTCGGGCGCCAGCGCCATGGTGCAGGCCGAAATGCAGGCCCAGGGCCCGCACATGCCTACTTGTTCAGCGGAATCGGTGTCGAGTGCGGCACGGGAACCGCCGTGACGCTGTTTTGCGGCGAGCCTTCGATGACGCGGTCCGAGTAGGTCATATAGACCAGGGTGTTGCGCTGGGCATCAGCCATGCGCACCACGCGCAGGCGCTTGAACAGCAGCGAAGTGCGCTCGCTGAATACCTCTTCCTGCTGCTTGATCGGCGCGGGAATCTGGATGGTGCCTGTCTGGCGGCAGGCGATGGAGGCTTCCGAGCGGTCCTCGGCCAGGCCCAGGCCGCCCTTGATGCCGCCGGTCTTGGCGCGCGACACATAGCAGGTCACGCCCTGGACCTTGGGGTCATCATAGGCTTCGACCACGATCTTGTGGTCGGGGCCGATGAGCTTGAAGACCGTATCCACCGCACCGATCTGCTCGGCCCGGGCGCCTGAGGCGCCCAGCAGCACAACGGCCAGACCAGCGGTCAGCAGTGCCCGGCCTCGCATGTCAGGCCTCGCCCTGGACATGGCGGTGCAGGTGCTCCAGCGCCTCCTCCACCTGATCGACCAGCACCAGGCACAGGTCACCCGGCGCCAGGCGCGCCAGCGCATGGTCGATGGCGTTGAATTCGCCATGGACTTCCGTGACATAGCGGGTGCGCGGCGCGCCCTGCAGGCCCTTTTGCAGCAGGGCCAGCACTTCGCCATCGGCACGGCCGCGCTGGCAGGCATCCTGGTAGAGGATGACATCGTCGAAGGCGCGGCCCAGGATCTGGGTCTGCTCGGTGATGTCCTCGTCGCGGCGGTCGCCTGCGCCGCTGATGACCACGCTGCGGCGCTGCGCCGGCATGGCATCGACGGCCTGGACCAGGGCGCGGATGGCGTCGGGGTTGTGGCCGTAGTCGGCGATCAGCGTGGCGCCACGGTAGTCCATGACGTTGAAGCGGCCCGGCGCGTTGTCGCTGTCGTTGACAAAGCCGGCCAGCCCGCGGCGGATGGTCTGCCAGGGCAGGCCCACGCCCCAGGCTGCGGCAATGGCGGCCATGACGTTTTCCACCTGGAAGATGATGGAGCCGTTGCGGGTGATGGGGATTTCGCGCAGCGCGATGGTCTCGCGCCACGAGCTTTCGGCCGCAACGATGCTGTCGCCGTCCACATAGACCACGCGGTTGCCCTGGGCACGGTGCGTGGCCATGACGGGGTGGTGGCGGTCGGCCGCAAAGTAGATGACCTTGCCGGGGCTGGCGCTGGCCATGGCAGCGACCAGCGGATCGGCGGCGTTGAGCACGGCGTAGCCATCGGTGGCCACGTTCTGCACGATGACGCGCTTGAGCACGGCCACGTCTTCCACCGTGTTGATGTAGTTCATGCCCAGGTGGTCGCCCGCGCCCACATTGGTGACCACGGCCACCTGGCAGCGGTCGAAGCCCAGGCCTTCACGCAGAATGCCGCCGCGCGCGCATTCGAGCACGGCCGCATCGGTTTCGGGGTGGGCCAGTGCATTGCGCGCGCTCTTGGGGCCCGAGCAGTCGCCGCTGTCGATCTGGCGGCCATTGACATAGACGCCGTCGGTATTGGTCATGGCCGTGCGCCAGCCATGCGAGGTGAACAGATGGGCGATCAGGCGCGTGGTCGTGGTCTTGCCATTGGTGCCCGTGACGGCCACCAGAGGAATGCGGCCATTCTGACCGGGCGCGAACAGCTCGTCCACCATGGGCGCGCCGACATTGCGGGGCTTGCCGAAAGAGGGCGCCAGGTGCATGCGCAGGCCAGGGGCGGCGTTGACTTCGACGATGCCGCCGTTTTGTTCTTCCAGCGGGCGCAGCATGGTTTCGCAGACCACGTCCACGCCGCAGATGTGCAGGCCGATGGTCTGTGCTGCCTCGACGGCGCGCGCGGCGATGTCCGGGTGCACGTCATCCGTCACATCGGTGGCGCTGCCGCCCGTGGACAGGTTGGCGTTGTTGCGCAGCACCACGCGCTGGCCCTGTGCCGGCACGGAGTCGGGCGTCAGGCCTTCGGTGGCGATGCGCGCGATGGCAATGTCGTCCAGGCGCACCTTGGTCAGCGCCGTGCCATGGCCCGAGCCACGGCGCGGGTCCTGGTTGACGATGTCCACCAGTTCGCGGATGGTGTGCTGGCCGTCGCCCAGCACCTGGGGCGGCTCGCGGCGCGCCGCAGCAACGAGCTGGCCGCCGACCACCAGCAGGCGGAAGTCGTGGCCGGGCAGAAAGCGCTCGACCATGATTTCGTCGCCGAATTCCGAGGCCGTGGCGTAGGCAGCCTTGAGCTGTTCATGCGTGGTGATGTTGACCACCACGCCCTTGCCCTGGTTGCCGTCCTGCGGCTTGACCACCACGGGCAGGCCCACTTCCTGCGCCACGGCCCAGGCGTCTTCCACATCCTTGACGGGGCGGCCCAGCGGCACGGGAACGCCGGCTGCATGCAGCAGGCGCTTGGTCAGATCCTTGTCCTGGGCGATGGATTCGGCCACGGCACTGGTCTGGTCGAGCTCGGCCGCCTGGATGCGGCGCGCCTTGGAGCCCCAGCCCAGCTGCACCAGCGAGCCCGAGGTCAGACGGCGGAATGGGATGCCGCGCGCCACGGCTGCATCGACGATGGAGCCCGTGGACGGGCCGATGCGCTCGTCCTCATCGAGTTCGCGCAGATCAGCGATGACCTTGTCCGCATCGAAGGGCGTATCGGCCAGTGCCGACTGCAGCAGGGCTGCGGCCTGTTCCACGGCCATGCGGCCCACGGCTTCCTCGGTGTACTCGACCACCACCTGATAGGTGCCGGCCTCCACGGTGGCCTGCGTTCGGCTGAAGGTCACGGGGCAGCCCGCCTGGGCCTGCAGCGACAGGGCTGCCACTTCCAGCACATGGGCCAGCGACAGGCGCTGCTCTGCGCCGTGCGGCTGCAGCGCGCCGATCTTGGGAAAGCGCGCACGCAGCCGGTCTTCGAAACCGGACAGGGCCGAGTAGTCGCACTCGCCGGGCTCGCATTGCACGACGGCCTCGATGGCGGTGCTGCGGGTCCAGAGGTTGGGGCCGCGCAGGGCTCGGATGCGGGTGATCTGCATAGTGTCTTCTTTCGGAGGGCAGGCCCGCGTCGCCGGGCCCGCCTGCATGTCATCGTGGGTCGGACTCAGGCGGCAGCCGTGGCTGCGGCCGGTGCGTAGTCAAAGGTCTTGATGCCCGCGACGATCAGGTCGGGGGCAATGTCCATGGACCAGGCCGCCGCAATGGCCGCCAGCAGGGCCGGTGTGTCGGGGCGGTGTCCGCCAGGCAGGCTCAGCGCGTCCAGCGTGCCCAGCACGCGCTCGGCAGAGCCCGTGGCCAGCACCACCTGGCTGCCGCGCACGAAGACGGCGCGGCCTTCGCCTTCGGCCCGGTGGGCAGCGATCACCGCGTTGTCGGCCTGCTCCGAGTAGAACAGCACCTCGCCATCGCACAGGCGCGCCAGATCGGCCACCTGCTCGATGTCGGCGTTGAGCACGCCCGCGCCTTCGTCCAGCACCACGTCGATCTGGGTGCGCAGCACGCGCGTCATCTGGGACTGCTCCTGCACATCGTGGTCGGGCAACTGCTCGAAGCCGTCCATGTCGGTGACCACGCCGACCAGGCAGCGGTCATAGGCCAGGCCCTCTTCCAGGATGGAGCGCGCCGTGGTCTGGATCACAGCCGCCTGGGCCAGGCGGTTGGTCAGCAGGCGATGGGCGCCGGCCCAGTGGGCGGTATCGCTCTTCTGGGTCTGGCGGTTGGAGAGGAACATGCCTTCGCTGCTGGCCACGCCCGTGAGCTTGCCCGACAGCTGCAGCAGCCAGCCGGCGAGGCGGGCCGTGAAACCGTTGTGGCGCGTGCCAGCGATGCCCACGATGGGGATGCGGCCGGCACCAGTGCCTTCCTCGGTGCGCGGGAACAGGTGGTCCACGATGGCCATGCCCACAGGGCGCGGAGCGCCGCTGGTGGGCTTGAGGTGCATCAGCAGGCCGGGACCGGCGTTGACTTCCAGTATGGCGCCGCCTTGCTCCTTCATGGGCTGGGACACATCCTTGAGGATCATGTCCATGCCGGCGATGTCCAGGCCGACGATCTTGGCAGCCAGCGTGGCCATGTAGGCCACTTCGGGATGCACTTCATCCGTGCAGTCGATGGCCATGTTGCCGTTGCGCTGCAGCAGCACGCTCTCGCCCTGGGGCGGCACCGAATCGGGGGTGACGTTCTGGCGCTTGAGTTCGAGCTGCACGGCCGGGGATTCGAGGTTGATCCAGTCCAGCGGGTATTCCTGCTCGGGGCCACGGCGCGGGTCCTGGTTGACCACGGCCACCAGCTCGCGCAGCGTGGACTTGCCATTGCCGGCCACGCTCACGGTTTCGCCACGGCAGGCCGCGACCACCTTGCCGCCGACGACCAGGATGCGGTGCTCCGTGCCTTCGATGAAGCGCTCGACGATGACATCCGAGCCTTCGGGCTCGGCCAGTGCGAAGGCCGCCTTGATGTCGGCCTCGTCGCGCAGATCCAGCGTCACGCCACGGGCGTGGTTGCCGTCCGAAGGCTTGACCGTGACGGGAAAGCCGATGTCCTGCGCGACTTCCCAGGCTTCCTCTGGGCTCTTGACGATCTGGCCTTCGGGCACGGGCACGCCGCAGGCGGCCAGCAGGCGCTTGGTGAAGTCCTTGTCCTGGGCGATGCCTTCGGCGATGGCGCTGGTCTGGTCGCTCTCGGCCGTCCAGATGCGGCGCTGCGCGGCGCCGTAGCCCAGCTGCACCAGGTTGCCATCGTTCAGGCGGATATGGGGAATGCGGCGCTCGCCGGCCGCATCGACGATGCAGCCCGTGCTCGGGCCCAGGTAGCGGTCGTTGATTTCGGTCTTGATGGCCTTGATGGCGGCCTTCAGGTCGAACGGCTCGTCATTGATCGCCGCCATGATCAGCCGGTGGCCATGGGCCAGGGCCGTGCGCGCCACGGTTTCCTCGGGGCAGCGGAACACCATGCGGTAGACGCCACGCTGCGAGATTTCGCGCGTCTGCCCGAATTCCGCAGGCATGCCGGCCAGGTTCAGCAGCTCGATGATGATGTGCTCCAGCACATGGCCGCACCAGGTGCCGCCTTCCAGGCGCTGGATGAAGCCGCCGCGCTCGCCCACGCCGCAGTGGTGCTCCACCAGGTCGGGCAGCCAGGCCGTCAGGCGCTCGTTGAAGCCGGGCAGCTTGTTCGAGGGGTAGTCCTCCAGCTCGCCGAGATCCAGCCAGACCTCCAGCACGGGGCGGTAAGTCCAGACGCTGGGGCCACGCAGGTAGGTGGTGCGCAAGAGTTGGATGTCTTTGAATTTCGCCATGTCGGTCAGCGGGTAAGCGTGAACGGCAGCCCGGATGCGGGCCACCGGAGAATGGGAGAGGATTGTGCGCTCAGAAAGCCCATGTTAAGCGTGTCAGCCTAAACCAGTGCTCGCGCGTTGAACACGAAATGCCGTGCGCGGGGTCCTACATGGGGGTGTGCGGCGCACCCAGCGCCAAGCCCCGGTGGGCCTGGCGATACCAGCAGCCGCCAGGGGCGGGAAAAACAACTGAACATGCAAGAACACCATTTTGTGGACGTTTCGGCCTTTATGGCAGGCCCCGAGGGGGCCGGGCTGCGAGCTAGGCTCGCTACTCAAGAGAACGTGCTGGCCGTCGTCCCGGTTGACCTGACCCTGGATCTTCGATTCGGCGCGGGCTGGATTGCCCTCACCACGCAGCGCATCGTGGCGAGTGACCCAGCAAGCCATCAGATAAGTGAGTGGCCGCTTTCTGTGGATCAGGGCATGCGGCTGCTGGACCATGGCGGCGTCGGCAACCTGGAGCTGCACGACCCGCATGCGCGCCAGGCGCTGTGGCGCTTCACGCTGCGCCATCAGGCCGGCGTGCTGGCCCTGATGCAGCAGTTCGACCGCCAGCGCGAGCGGCTGGCGCAGGACGGTGAGCCGGTGGCGCAGGAAGAAGAAGCGGCCCGTTGCCCCACCTGCCAGACCGTGCTGCCACCCGACGCCGAGGAATGCCCGGCCTGCGCGCGCCAGCAGGCGCCCCAGACCTCGACCTGGGTGCTGCTGCGCCTGTGGCGGTTTGCCCGGCCCTATAAGAACCAGCTGTTGCTGGGCTTTTTGCTGACGCTGGCGTCCACGGGCGCCACCCTGGTTGCACCCTACCTGACGATCCCCATCGTGGACAAGATCCTGATCCCGTTCCAGAACGGCCAGCAGATCGACCCCAGCCTGGTGGGCCTGTACCTGGGCGGCCTGTTGCTGTCTGCCCTGGTGGCCTGGATGCTGGGCTGGGCGCGCACCTTCGTGCTGGCCCGGGTGTCCGAGCGCATCGGATCGGACCTGCGCACCACCACCTACAACCACCTGCTGACCCTGTCGCTGGACTATTACGGCAGCAAGCGCACGGGTGACCTGATGGCGCGCATCGGCGCGGAAACCGACCGCATCAACCTGTTTCTGTCGCTGAATGCGCTGGATTTCGCGACCGATGTGCTGATGATCGCGATGACCTCGGCCATCCTGTTTTCCATCAACCCCTGGCTGGCCCTTGTCACGCTGGTGCCGCTGCCCTTCATCGCCTGGATGATCCATCTGGTGCGCGACCGCCTGCGCACCGGCTTCGAGAAGATCGACCGTGTCTGGTCCGAGGTCACCAATGTGCTGGCCGACACCATCCCCGGCATCCGCGTGGTCAAGGCCTTTGCCCAGGAAAAGCGCGAGGCCGACCGCTTCGCCCAGGCCAACCTGGTCAACCTGCAGGCCAATGACAAGGTCAACAAGACCTGGTCGCTGTTCACGCCCACCGTCACGCTGCTGACCGAAATCGGCCTGCTCGTGGTCTGGGGCTTCGGCATCTGGCTGGTGGCCGGCGGCCAGATCACCGTTGGTATTTTGACGGCCTTCATCGCCTACATCGGACGCTTCTACAGCCGCCTGGACTCGATGAGCCGCATTGTCTCGGTCACGCAAAAGGCGGCGGCCGGCGCCAAGCGCATCTTCGACATCCTCGACCACGTGAGCAACGTGCCCGACCCCGTCAACCCGGCCAAGCTGGCGCGCGTGCAGGGTGCGATCACGCTGGACAACGTGAGCTTTCGCTACGGCAGCCGCTCCGTCATCAAGAACCTGGACCTGCAGATCCGTCCCGGCGAGATGATCGGCCTGGTGGGCCACAGCGGCTCGGGCAAGAGCACCCTGGTCAACCTGATCAGCCGCTTCTACGATGTCAGCGAAGGCTCGATCCAGCTCGACGGCGTCGATGTGCGCCGCCTCAAGGTCTCGGACTTCCGCAGCAACATCGGCCTGGTGCTGCAGGAGCCCTTCCTGTTCTTCGGCACCATCGCCGAGAACATTGCCTACGGCAAGCCCGACGCCACGCGCCAGGAAATCGTGGCCGCAGCCCGCGCTGCCCATGCCCATGAATTCATCCTGCGCCTGCCCCACGGCTACGACTCGCTGGTCGGCGAGCGTGGCCAGGGCCTGTCGGGCGGCGAGCGCCAGCGCATCTCCATTGCGCGCGCCCTGCTGATCGATCCGCGCATCCTGATCCTGGACGAAGCCACCTCGGCCGTTGACACCGAAACCGAAAAGGAAATCCAGAAGGCGCTGGACAACCTGGTCCAGGGCCGCACGACGATCGCCATCGCCCACCGCCTGTCCACGCTGCGCAAGGCCGACCGCCTCGTGGTCATGGACCGGGGGGAAATCGTGGAAGTGGGCCCTCACGACGAATTGATGGAAAGGCAGGGCGCTTACTGGCGCCTGTACCAGGCCCAGGCGCGGCGCGCCGAAGAAGATGCCCAGGCCGCAGGCCTGACCCTGGCCACCACCGAGACCGCCGAGCAATAAGCCATGACCCAAGCTTCCCCTTCCGATCTGAGCGGGCTGCGCGTGCAGCGCAATGCCCATGGCCGCCTGGTGCTGACCCTGGCCGATGGCACCTGCCACGAGGCCGTGGTGCCCGTGCGCGCCTTTCCCATCGCCGCGCCCGATGAGGGGCTGTCCCTGGTCGCCGCCGATGGCAAGGAGGCGCTGTGGGTGGACCACATGGCCCGCCTGCCGGCCCAGGCCCGTGCGCTGCTCGAGGAAGAACTCGCCGTGCGCGAATTCGTGCCCACCATCGAGCGCATCGTGCGCGTGTCGGGCTTTGCCACGCCCAGCACCTGGGATGTACAGACCGATCGCGGCCCCACGCAACTGGTGCTCAAGGCCGAGGAGGACATCCGCCGCCTGTCGGGCCGCACCAACCTGCTGATCACGGGTCAGGACGGCCTGCAGTTCCGTGTGCCCGACAGCACGGCGCTGGACAAGGCATCGCGCAAGCTGTTGGAGCGGTTTTTGTGATTTTTTGGTAGCACACTTTGTCCGCCAGGCAAAGCGTTGGGTCGAAAACGGCTGAAATCAGGATTTTTCGCAAAAAAAGTCTTCAGTTTTTTCAACTCTGGTCGATAGAGAGGCGAGGGCGGGGAATTCCCGCCAGCAGGACACATCACGCAAGAGGGCTGAGCTATGCCAATTCCACCTGTTGACCGATCGCCCACCCAATGGCGCCCCCAGAGCGCCGATCTCTACTCCACCGGAGCCTCCGGCGCCGTACCCGTGCGCCCCGTGAACGCCACCAATGCCCCCGAGTCCACGGACCATATCGGGGAGGGCCGTGTCATCCGTGACCCGGAAAAACCCTCGGTGGCGGACCAGCAAAACCGCGACTGGACGCTGGCCGAGGAAATCAAGCAGAAAGAGCAGCAGCAAAAGGAGGAGCCGCCCAAGGAGCCGATTTCCAAGCAGCTCATCGAGCTCATCCAGTCCATGTGGCGCGCCAGTGCCATGGCGGTCGAGCAGGCGCAGGAAGCCAGCAAGACCGAGCAGCAGATCACCAACAATCAGCAGGTGCGTCCCGAGCCGCTGACCTATTCGGAGCCCAGGGTCAAACGCACGGGCGGCCTGTAGCGCCGGGCGCCCCCGGCGCCCGTATCATGGCCTGCTTTCGCCCCGGACCTGCGGGTTCGCGGGCGCCTGCGCCTGCTCGGACGCCCGGGCCTTGTCGCGTTCTGCCCGGTACTTGACGGCGAAGGCCTTGACCTCGTCGTAGGAGACAAAGCCGTCCTTGTCCGTGTCCGCTTCGTCAAAGGCGGCGGCCAGGCGAGGGAACAGCGCAACCTCATTGCGGCTGAGCTTGCCATCCCGGTTGAAGTCCAGCAGCTTGAATTCCCGCTGCGCCTTGATTTCCCCCTGCGTCAGAGGCGCCTGCGGCGCTGCCTGCTCATGGTCCGCCTCAGCCCCGGCGGCCTCGGCGCGCGCCGCAGGCAGCATGAAGGCGCTGGTCAGCAATACAACGACGGCAGCCTGCAGCAGCGGGGGCCGGCGCAGCAGGGCGGAGCGGTTCATGGACGGAAAATGCATGGCATTTATCTGGGGGCTGCCGTGGGCCTTGCAAGGCAGACTGGCGCCTTTCTTGCATTTGCTTACGGATTGGCGATGCCGCTGTTCACATGGCCTGCCGGGACATGGCGCGCGGCCGAGCTGACATGGCCGCTTTGGTCATCGAAAAAGAAGTCCGGCTCGAACTCCCGCAGGAACGGGCCTTTTTCCAGACCGCCCAGGAACATGGCCTCGTCCACGGAAATCCCCCACTCCAGCAGCGTGCGGATGGCGCGCTCATGGGCCGGTGCGCTGCGCGCTGTCACCAGGGCCGTGCGGATGCGCATGGTCTGGGAGGAGTCGGCTTGCTGCTGCAGCCGGTGCAGCGCGGCCAGCAGCGGCTTGAACGGGCCTCCGGCCAGCGGCGTGGAGGCATGCGACACCTCATGGTGCAGAAAGGCCGGCAGCCCGCCTTCCTGATAGATGCGTTCGGCCTCATCGGAAAACAGCACGGCATCGCCATCGAAGGCAATGCGCACTTCCTGCGGATAGCGGTCGCCTGCCGGGGTGGAATCGACCATGACGCGGGCAGCGGGAAACCCCATGGACAGTGCCTTGCGCACATCGGCCTCGTTGGCCGACAGAAACAGATGGGCGCCCAGCGGCCGCAGGTAGGAAAACGGATCGCGCCCGCGCGTGAACACGCCGCGCTCGATGCGCATGCCCGAAGCATGGGCCGAGGCAAACACGCGCATGCCGCTGGCCGGGTCGTTGCGCGACAGCATCACCACCTCCACGCGCTGCACATCCGCCGTGTTGAATGCCAGCAGCTTGCGCACCAGAGGCAGGGCGATGCCCGGGGGCGCGGGCTCGTGCACGCGTTCGAGCTGGCGGCGCATGTAGGCCTGCTCGTCGCCGGCATCGAACAGCCGGTTCTCTTCCTCGAAATCGAACAGTGCCCGCGAGGAGATGGCGACGACCAGCTTGTCGTCCAGCGTGACAGGCATGGCAGGGTTCTCCTGTTATTTGACGAACTGGTTGAGCTGGATGATGGGCATGAGCACGGCCAGCACGATCAGCGCCACGACCATGCCCATGGCCACGATGAGCAGCGGCTCCAGGATGGTGGCCAGATGCATGGCGCGCCGCTGTACCTCGGCCGACAGCTGGTTGGCTGCGCGCTGCAGCATGACCGGCAACTGGCCGGTCTGCTCGCCCAGGCGCGCGAACATGGCCACCAGCCCGGGAAAGCGTTTTTTCTGCGCCAGCGCCGAGGCCAGCGGCGCGCCTTCGCGCACCAGCGCCAGCGCATCCATGGCATCGGCGCGCATGGCGCGGTTGCCCAGCGTTTCGGCGGCGGCCTGCAGGGCCTTGAGGATGGGTACGCCCGCGCCTGCCAGCATCGCCAGGGTGGCGGCAAAGCGCGCCGCGTTGTAGTTGCGCGCCAGGCGCCCGATCAGCGGCAGCCGCAGCCACCAGGCATCGAAGCGCTCGCGCAGCGCGGGGTTCTTCATGGACAGTTGGAAACCGGCGGCACCCAGCACCAGCGCACCCAGCATGGCCCAGCCGTAGCTACGCACGAAACCGCTGATGGCCAGCATGGCGACGGTCAGCCAAGGCAGGGCGCGCTTGGTGCCGGCGAAGACGCCGGCCACCTGAGGCACCACATAGCTGACCAGGAACAGCACGATGACGATGGCCACCAGGGTCACGATGGCCGGGTACAGCGAAGCGCCAATGAGCTTGGACTGCAGCGCCTGGCGCTCCTCCAGATCGTCTGCCAGCCGCTCCAGCACCGGGCCCAGGCTGCCGCTGGCCTCGCCTGCGCCGATCACGGCGCAATAAATGTCGGAGAACTCGCGGGGATGCCGCGACAGCGCGCGTGCAAACGTGGAGCCGGCATTGACCTCGGCGCGCAGCTCGGCCACCAGATGGTGCTGGCGCGGATCGTCGGCCTCTTCAGCCAGCGCAGCCAGCGCCCGCTCGATGGGCAGGCCCGAAGCCACCAGGCCCGCAAGCTGGCGGGTCCAGACGGTCAGCGCCGTGCTGCCCAGCACGGGGCGTGTCATCCAGCGCGCGGCGCTGCCCTGCTGTGCGTCGGCCGAGCCGGATGCCACAACCTCCACAGCCATGGGCACCAGCGCCTGGGCGCGCAGCTGGCTGCGCGCAGCGCGCGCGTTGTCGGCTTCTATCGTGCCCTTGCGGGTCTGGCCCTGGGCATCCAGGGCTTCGAAGGAAAAGGCAGGCATGCGCGGCGGGAGTCAGTCGGTGGCGGCAGAAGGTGGATGGATCGCATTCGCGTGCCGCCGCCGTGCGGCGCCACCCCCCGATGGTATCCGCAGCCGGTGACGGCTGTATGGCGCACTCTTCTGCAGCCTCCATCTGCCCGCCCGTGCGCTCAGGCTCAGGCAGGCTGTGCGGCCTCTTCAGCCTCGTTCAGTTCAATGGCGCGCAGCGAGGCGGCACGTTCCACCAGCGGCTGGCCATAGGCGCTGAATTCGGGCAGGTCAGGCAGCAGACCCATCATCGTGCCCCAGCGCAGGCAGCTGGCCATGTACACATCGGCGGCGGTGAACTGGTCGCCGCACAGATAGCGCTTGCCTGCCACGGCCTGGCGCAGCGTCTGCACCACATCGGCCAGTCGCCCGTAGCCGGCTTCCACCGCCTGCTCCGGGGTCTGCTGTGCCAGATGGCCCTGGCTTTTGGCCGTCATCACGGAGTCGACAGGGCCGGCCAGGAAAAACATCCAGCGCAGATAGCTGCCACGCAGCGGACTGCCGCAGGCAGGTGCCAGTTGCCGTTCGGGAAACAGCTCGGCCAGGTAGGCCAGGATGGCGCCACTCTCGGTGACCACGGTGTCGCCATGCGCCAGCGCCGGCACCTTGCCCATGGGATTGATAGCCAGGAATTCGGGGGACTTCATCGTGCTGCCGAATTCCAGCCGGATGGTTTCATAGCGGGCACCGCACTCTTCCAGCATCCAGCGCACCATGGCGGCGCGCGAGCGGGGATGGAAGTAAAGGCGCAAGGGTTGGATGGTGTCGTGCATGGGTGCTCCTGAAAGTGACTGATGCATGGCGGCAAGCCATGGAAGCCACTGTAGAAGGCCATGCTGACAGTTTTTGTCAGCAGCAGGCCGTCAATCGATGGCGTAGCCCAGCTGGCTGGACCAGCGCTCGATCAGGCTGCTGCGATGGTCTGGATAGCGCTCCTGCAGATCGATCACGCAGCGCACCCGGTCGGCACGGAAATGCCGGAAGTCCTGGCGCAGCTCGCACCAGGCCGCAAGGACGCGGCTGCGCTCGAAGTAGCCCATGGCAAAGGGCCAGATCCGCCGCTCGGTGGCCTGGCCTTTTTCATCGGTGTAGTGCAGCACCACCTTGTGCTGGCGCCGGATGGCCAGGCGCAGCGCAGTCTGCCAGGGCTCTGCCGCAGGCTCCTGGCACATGGGCGGCACCAGCAGGCCGCTGGTATCGACCCCGATGCGCAGCTCCAGCGGCAGCGCGCTGCGGATGCGGTCCAGCGCGGTGCTGGCGGCCTGCGCCAGTTCGGGGTCGGCCTGGCGGCTGGCCCAGCGCGCGCCCAGCAGCAGGGCTTCCAGCTCATCGGGCGTGAACATCAGCGGCGGCAGCAGAAAGCCGGGCCGCATCTCGTAGCCCACGCCCGGGTCGCCTTCAATGGCCGCCCCCTGCTCGCGCAGCGTGGCAATGTCACGGTACAGCGTGCGCAGGCTCACCTGGAGCTGCTGCGCCAGAACAGGGCCTGTCTGCGGCGTGCGGGCGCGGCGCAGCAGGTCGATCAGCTGCAGCAGCCGGGCAGGGCGCGCCATGCCTCAGCAGCCCACGGCTGCGGCCGTGATCTCCAGCGAGCGCAGGCGCAGCGCGCTGTCATGGATGTCGCTGACCAGCATCAGCTCATCGGCGCCCGTGTCTGCCTGCAGCTTGTGCAGGCCGGCGCGCACTTTTTCCGGGCCGCCGATGGAGGCCACGGCCAGGAAGTCGCCGATGGCCCGCCGCTCCTGCTCCCCGATCTGGGCCGCATAGTTCTCCACCGGCCGGGGCAGCAGGCCGCGCCGGCCGGTGATGATGCCCAGCACGCGCTGGTAGGTGCTGCTGGCCAGGTACTCGGCCTCTGCGTCGTCCGGGGCGGCGATCACGGGAGCGCCCACGATCACATAGGGCCTGTCAAGCTGCGCCGAGGGCCTGAACAGGCTGCGGTACAGCTGCACCGCCTGGTAGAGCATGCGCGGCGCGAAGTGCGAGGCAAACGCATAGGGCAGGCCCAGGTGGGCGGCCAGCTGGGCCGAAAACAGGCTGGAGCCCAGCAGCCAGATCGGCACATTCGTGCCCGCGCCCGGCGTGGCCACGAGCTTCTGGCCCGGCTCGGCCGGTGCCAGCAGGCGCTGCAGCTCCATCACATCGCGCGGGAAGTCCTCTTCGGTCTCCACGCGGTCACGGCGCAGCGCGCGCATGGTGGCGCCATCGGTGCCGGGCGCGCGGCCCAGCCCCAGGTCGATGCGGCCCGGGTAGAGTTCGGCCAGCGTGCCGAAGGCTTCGGCCACCACCAGGGGCGCATGGTTGGGCAGCATGATGCCACCCGAGCCCACGCGGATTTTCGAGGTGCCGCCCGCGATATGCCCGATCAGCACGGCCGTGGCCGAACTGGCGATGCCGGGCATGTTGTGGTGCTCGGCCAGCCAGTAGCGGGCAAAGCCCAGCGCCTCGGCCTTGCGCGCCGTGGCCAGCGCGATGTCCAGCGCCTGGGCCACCGTGCCGCCCTCGCGCACGGCCACGAGGTCGAGCATGGACAGGCGTACTTCATGGAAGGATGTCATGGCAGGTTCCTGCTTGCAGTTCGGGGGAGGACGGCGCAGGCCGCGCCGCTGCGTTCGTGGCGGTGCTCAGTTGCGGCGCGCGATTTCACGCGCGCAGGTGATGCCCGTCACCACGCACCAGACCAGGGGCACGATGGCCGCGGCCAGATGGTTTTCGCCCTGCTGTATGGCCAGCCATGACAGCGGCAGCGCCACCAGCGCGCCAAGGCGGATGATGCGGCGCAACTGGCCTGCCGCCAGCCGTGGCTTGAAAACGCACAGTGCGATATAGCTGACGATGCTCAGCGTGGCGACCCACAGAAACAGGTCGCCGCCATAGGGAGCGCTCCAGGCGCGCAGTGATTCCAACATGCGGCCATTGTGGCAAAGAGGGATCCCCCCTGCTGTGCAGGGTCTGCCAGCGAGCCGGGCCGGGATGCCGCCATGCAGGACACCCTGGTGAGACCCCGTCTGTGGCATGGTGAATCGCTTGCAGATTCCGCCAAAACGCCAGAGCATGGAATGACCGCCGCTAGCCAGAAAAGCGTGATCGGCAGATCAGCCTCTGCCGAAGCCATGCGTGCGCCCATGCATGTCTTCGATTGGAGGATTCCATGTGTCTGGCGAAAAAACCGAGGGCCTGCGGCCTTGTGTCAAAGCTGCTCATGGCGGCAATCATGGCAGTGGCGAGCGTGTCCGCCATGTCCCAGGAGGTCATCCCGGATTTCTACAAGGAGCCCGGAATCTATCCCAACCGCAGCTATGTCAACCAGGGCTTCGGTGAATTCATTGACCCGTTCACGGGCGCGCTCCAGCTGCACTACGTGGACCTGCATCTGCCCGGCAACGGCGGCTTTGATCTGCAGGTGCTGCGCTCGTACAACAGCGCATCGGTGGAGCCGACCAATCCGGCGGCCCATCAGTCACTGACCGGCGTAGGGTGGAATATCCATTTCGGCCGGGTTCTCAAAAACCGCGAAACCAGCATCTGCGTCAACAAAAGCGTCCAGACCGTGGCTGACAACCCGGTGCTGGAGCTCCCCGATGGCAGCCGGCAACTGCTGGCCTTCACTGGCAGGACTTCACCCCTGATGCTGACCACACAGCGCTGGCGTGCTGACTGCATTGCCAGCGGCGCAGGCGGGCTGGCTGTGACTTCGCCAGATGGTACGCGCTATGACATGACGCAGCTGGTCAATCTGGGCGGCAGCCCCTCGCCGACCTATGCATGGTTCACCAGCCGCATCACGGACCGCAATGGCAACTACGCCACCATTCATTACGCGGCACCGGCTTCGCCTCAGATATCCAGCGTAGTCACCAACGATGGCCGCTCTGTCCAATTCAGCTATGCAGACAGCGACATGGCCAGCCGGAGAATCACCTCCATCAGCGCTGCCGGCCAGACCTATGGCTACAACTATCAGAGCATCCCCTATGTGCGCGACAGATTCCATCTGGCCTCTGTCACCCGCCCTGACGGGCTGCGCTGGCAATACGAATACCACGGCAACCTGGGCAGCAGCCCTGGCAGCCACATCCTGAGCCGGCTTGTCTATCCGGAAGGGGCAGGCATCAGCTACCAATACGGCTTTGTCTATTTCGATACACAGGCCAACCCTGCCAGCCGCTCCACCGTTGTCACCAGCAAATCCACCAGTGCTGGCTCCAACTGGTCTTTTCACTACACACCGGGCAGCGCGGGCACCTACGATGTAACCACTGTGAACACGCCAGCAGGCAGCGTGATCTACCGGCATATTGGTCCCAACTACACCGCATCGGGGACGGTATGGATGGTCGGGTTGCTGGCCTCCAAGACCATGGGAGGCGTCCAGACCGAGGCCTATACCTGGGGCAAGCAGAAAATATCGAGCGAAAACAACTTCCGCCCGGGAGCTTTCGTCACCAAGGTCGATATCGGAGAGTTCAACGCTCCCGTTCTTGTGCAGCGTACCATCCGCCGCGACAACGCTGACTACACCACCAGTTATGGCGGCTTCGACGCCTATGGAAATCCGACCAGCATCACCGAGTCCGGGCCCTTCGGCGGGTATCGGACCACCAGCCTGAGCTATTACACCGATCCCTACAAATGGCTCATCCGCCAGGTACAGAACGAAAGCCATGCCGGCGCAAACATATCACGCAGTTTTGATGGCAATGGCAACATGACCACCATAGTGCGCGATGGCATCGTCACCCGCCATACCTATGATGGCCAGGGCAATATCAGCTCCACCACATTCCCCAGGGGGCTGACGCACTACTACAGCGCCTACAAGCGAGGCATTGCGCAGTCTCAATCACAGCCCGAAGGCATCTCCATCTCGCGCGTGGTCAGTGATGCCGGCAACGTGACCGCCGAGACGCTTGGGGATGGCAGTACCTACACCTATGGCTACGACGGTCTCAACCGCATCACCGCCGTGCGCTATCCGTCCGGCAACGGCATCTCCATCAGCTATGGCGCTACTACGCGCACTGTCAGCCGAGGGCCGCTGACCGAAGTCACCAGCTTCAATGGCTTTGGCCAGGCCATTGCCGTCAACCGTGCCGGTATCGTGCGCCGCTTCAGCGTTGATGCCCTGGGCCGCAGAACCTTTGAGTCCCATCCCGGTGCGGGCATCGGCACGGCCTACCGGTATGACATCCTGGACCGGCTCACCTCCATACGCCACGCCGATGGCAGTGCCCAGACCATCGGCTATGGCGCTGCCACCAGAACCGTGGTGGATGAGCGCGGTCAATCCACCACCTATGGCTATCGCTCCTACGGAGATCCGGATCAGTCCTTGCTGATGTCCATCGCCACGCCAGAGCCAGCGACCAACCTGTCCATTACCCGAAACGCCAAAGGCCTGCCGACCTCCATCACCCAGGGCGGCGTGACCCGAAGCTACGGCTACAACAGCAGCTACCAGCTCACATCGGTCACCCATCCGGAAACTGGAACCATCAGCATGGGCCGTGATGCAGCTGGCAATATGACATCCAGGAGTACCGGGGGGCTTGGCACCACCCTCTACCGCTACGATGGGCACAACCGCCTGCAGTCGATTGCCTATCCAGGCTCCGCCTCAGGCGTCACGCATACCTACGACCGTGCCCATCGCCTGTTGAGCACGGCCACAGCTGAAGCCACCCGGCGTTTTGCCTACGATAGCAATGGCAACATCATCCGCGAGGACCTCCTGGCGGGCTGGCTCAACTGGTCTGCCCGCTATGCCTACAACGGTAATGACCAGCTGACGGCAATCACCTATCCGCGATCCGGCAGCACGGTCTACTACACCCTGGACAGCCTGGGGCGCCCCACTGCCATCCCAGGCTACATCAGCAGCGCCACCTACTGGCCCTCTAACCAGCTCCAGCGCATCACTTACGGCAACGGCACGCAGTCCGAATACGGCCAGAACGAAAGGTTGCTGCCCAGCTCGTTCTCGACCTCGCGCCAGGGCCGCTACATGCACCGCTCCGTCCTGGCCTACGACCAGGCGGCCAACCTCACCAGCATCACGGACGCTGTTGACGCCGAATATGGCCGCTCGTTCAGCTATGACGGCGTCAATCGCCTGGTTGCGATGACTACGCCCCGAGGCCGTGGCAGCATCAGCTACAGCGGCGCAGGCAACATCATTCGCCAGATGCTGGGCAACGAACGCATCGACTACCAGTACGACGGGCGCAACCGTCTGTCGTCTACCGCGATCGGCCCCAGCGGCGGCATCAGCAGCCATGCCTATGACCCCATGGGCAACATCGTCCAGAGCGGGCAGAAGACCTATGAATACGACGCCGTGCCCAATCTGCTGTGCGCCGACTGCCAGGGCCGCAATCCCGTCCACTACACCTACGACGGCGACCAGAAACGCACCAGCACCACCAAGAACGGCGTCACCATCCATGAATTCCACGGTGTCCACGGCAACCTGCTTGCGGAATACAGTCCTGGCAGGCTGACCGAATATATCTACCTCAATGGCAAGCGCATCGCGCAGAAAGTGAGCGCACCGTGAAAAACCGCTTTCGTTCATCCTGCCAGGGGCTGCTGGCCAAAGCCTTGCTCCTGTTCGGCATTCTGCTGGCATTCGCTGGCGCACAGGCCCAGACCACCATCACCTATTTCCACAACGACAGCGCAGGCACCCCCTGGCTGGCGACAGACCAGTCTGGCAATGTGGTCTGGAAGGAAAACTACCACCCCTACGGCACTCCCCAGAAAAACCAGCCCTCTGGCGAGGGCAACAGGCTGTGGTTTGGCGGCAAACCCTATGACGCCGATACGGGGCTGGTCTACATGGGCGCGCGGTACTACATGCCGCTGCTGGGCCGGTTCACGGGCATGGACCCCAAGGAGGTGAATCCCCAACAGATACACAGCTTCAACCGCTACGCTTACGCCAACAACAACCCGAACAAATACCTGGACCCGGACGGCAAGCTTGCCGAAACCGTCTGGGATGCGTTCAATATTTCCCTGGGCTTCCAGAGCCTGGTCAGCAATGTCCGGGAGGGGAACTGGAGCGGGGCCGCGGTGGATGCGGCGGGTATCGCGATGGATGGCGTTGCGGCGGCGATACCTGTGGTGCCTGGAGGGGTTGGTGCGAGTATTGCGGCGTATCGGGCTGTAGAAAGCACAGCATGGGGGTTATCCGTCTCCCAAACCAAGCTAGCCCTCTCTTCTGCACAAAATGCATATAAAGGTAGTACCGTTGTTGGGCATGCTCTAGCGAAGCACTCGGGAAGACATCCTGAGACATGGGGAAAGATGAGCGGCTCTATGGGAACATGGAACGAGCAAGGAATGAATCATTTTCGCGAAATAATTCGCTCCCCTGGGAAATTTACAAAAAAGAACGCTGAAAATGGGCCAGTTTTTCTAGAAAAAAGAATTGAAGATGGGCGTGGCGCAAGATTAAATATGGATGGAACATTTAAAGGGTTTCTAGACTAATGGCGACCGAACTTGTTGAGCTTGTTTTCGACAAAATTCCAGATAATTTACTTAATATTTTAGTTGCAAATATAATCCAATCCTTCAACATTTTGGAAATATTTCATAGTGAATTGGGGGAAATTACCGATCATCATAATGATCATGATTTTATGCAATACCTCAAGTCCGGACCTACCCCTGCCTCCATTTTTATAAAATCAAATTGTGCAAGAATTGGGAAAGTAAAGATCCGTCAACCTCTTATCCGGCTACTTCGTTTTGAGCAGATAAATGAGGTAAGTATTATTTTTTCGAATAACGATATAGATAAAATTGATTCGGAAAATATCATCATTTCGCTTGCACTCGGTGCGAAAAATCTTTCGCAAATATCTCATTCATATGATTACTACTGTGGTTACGAGCCTGCAACAGACCCAAAAACCAGATTTTTCTCAAAGGATACGATAGGTCCTTTAAATAAAATATAGCGCACAAAATATTGCAGGGAAAAGCCAAGTCCTTGAGGGATGGGGGCAAGCATTGCTGCGTATCGGGCAGCAAAAACCACTACTCCACGGACAGTTACATTATTTAGAGCTGTTGGACCAGCAGAGTTAGCAGATGTCAAAGCCACCGGAGCTTTAAGGAATCTTGGATCTGCAGAGGGAAAATATTTCACCACATCAGGAGCCAGTGCTCCACATATTCCAAGCAAGCGGTGAAATCCTTTGGAGATCTCCCTTGTGTCATTATTAAGATAGATATACCGGAATCTGTTTTGCGTGATTTATCTCCGGCATCAGTTGATAGAGGAATACCAGCTTGGGTAATACCCAATAACCGAATCATCGGAATATCGCCTGCGATTATGGATCATTCACCTCTTCCATCAAGTAAATTCTAAAAAAATGAACCCAGATGCCATAATTTCAGTTCGATTTTTTTACAACAAATGAAGGTGACAGAAAAAATGCTATTCAAGGAAATTTTTATGGCTGCCCTCTCTTTGTTGGAAATGAATCTTTCGACTGTAGATTGTTACTTGATGGAAAATGTTTGGAGCTGGGGGAGTTTTATGAAATTCCCATTAAATTTTTATTTCCAGAAATTGCACTACCCATGATACAAGAGGGTAAAAATGTAACTCTCTGGGAGGGGAAAGTAGTTGCCACGGAAAAAATTATAAACATACTAACCAATATTTAGAATAATGAACGTTTTATTTTCTTGGAGCGTGTTATGTGCTTTGAAAAATTCTCTTTTATGAAAAGCACTTGCGTACGTTTTCGTAAAAGTGAAAATAGTAAAATTCTTCAGTCAAATCAATGATTTGCACTGAATTTCAGAACACGCTCTAATGCCTCTGCATTGATTGAATAAGCCAAGCCTGGAAGTATTTACATAGAATTCAATGTGCCATTTTCTTCCCTGAAATTGACAAATCAAGGATGGTCAAAAATCGTCGGTCCTAACTCCCTAGAAGGTCGTCTGGCCTCTAGAGCGTGTTATGAAATTTGCGCCATCAATTGCCAAGCCCCGGTAGAGTCGGGTGATGCCCCGCAAACCCTATCCTACTGACGTCAGCGATGAAGAATGGAGCTTCGCCGCTGCCTATCTGACGCTGATGGATCTGCATGCTCCTCAGCGCGAGCACGATCTGCGCGAAGTCTTCAACGCATTGCGCGTTGGCTCGTTCGTGCAGGAGCTCCCTGGCGGATGCTTCCCAATGACCTGCCACCTTGGGAAGCTGTCTATCAGCAAAGCAGGCGTTGGCTGGAGGCCGGCTGCTTTGAGGCCATGGTCTGTGACCTGCGCTCCATCATTCGCGTGGCACAAGTCCGCCAGGGGCAGCCCAGCGCAGTCGTATTGGATGGGCGAACACTGCAGTCCAGTTGCGAGAGCGGCCCACGTGCGGGCTACGACGGCTACAAGCGCAGGCGTGGCAGCAAGGTGCATATGGCAGTGGATACCCTGGGTCATTTGCTGGCGGTGCACGTCACGCCTGCCGATGAGCAAGAGCGTGCACAGGTGCAAACGCTGTGCGAGCAGGTACAGCAGGCCACGGGTCACACCGTACAACTGGCTTGGGCAGATCAAGGCTATACGGGCGAGCAGGCGCGACAGGCAGCTCAGAACAACGGGGTTGATCTGCAGATTGTGAAGCTGCCTGACGCCAAGAAAGGCTTTGTGCTGCTTCCCAAGCGCTGGGTGGTGGAGCGCAGCTTTGGGTGGCTGGCGAGATTTCGTCGACTGTCGCGGGACTATGAAAGGCTGCCACAGGTGTTGAGTGGCTTGCACTTTCTGGTCTTTGCGGTGCTCATGCTGCCGCAAGCCGCACTGGTGCTGGCTTCGGTGGCAAGTTCATAACACACTCTAGAAATATGGGAAAAATAGCATGTCAAATATAAGCATAAAAATAGCGATACAAAATGAAAAATCAAATCCAACAAAGATAGTATTGGAACCAATGCCAGAATACTACATACTACAATCAGGCCAACGTGTCGTAGTTCATGCTATATTTGAAAGCAATACAGAAAATCAAAATTTTACTATAGCACCTAATGAGGATTTTCTTGTCATTTACATGCCTGGAGAAATATCAGGTTTTGTAGACTGTTTCGTCACGCATGAAGGTGTGAGATTGGAGCCTGACGGAAATTAAGTAAAAATTAATAACCGCAGCGTCTGTTATTATAGAATTTTTGATTTTTAGCAGAAATTTTGTTAAAACAAATTGATGGCTTGACGGAATATTTATAGAAGACCGGGACTGTTTTTAAGCAGAAATTTGGTGATAAATACAATTCTGTTTATTTAAAATATTTATACAAAATTGTAGAGCCTGGTCAGCAATGTTCGTGCAGGCAACTGGAGCGGCGCTGCGGTGGATGCGGCGGGTATCGCGGTGGATGGCGTTGCGGCGGCGATACCTGTGGTGCCTGGAGACGCTGGTATTGGTCTTTCCATTTATCGAGCAACAAATTCCGCAAGTTCCATAATTCCAATTACTAAAGCAAAATTTGGCCATACCTTCACAGTTCATGGACAAAACTCGACGGATTTCCTAACAAAGCGTGCAGCAGGATCAGGTTTGCCAATGGGTCAGTTTCTTGACGATCAGACCGCAGCACGGCTTATCTTTGATAATTTAAACAACCTAAAAAATGGAGCAATATCTGTACCAATACCTCCAAATTTTCCCGCCAGAATTATTATGCCTGACGGAAAATATGTACCAGCAACATCAGTGCGTATAGTGCCAAGCTCCAATGGAGTAAAAACCGCATATCCTGAGCTATGAATATGTCAGAATACTATGGACCCACGGTAAAGGCCGCCAAAATGGCTAGTACTTTGATTGGGATAAATGCTAGTGGCAAAGAGCAGGATTGGGAAATAGAATTTGCAGATCCTGAAATTATTCCCAGACTATTGAATGCGCTAGAATTAAGAGAATTCGACGATGAGGTAAAGACTGCACTCTATCTTTTGCTGCTTGCCTCCTTGGAACTAGAGTTCTCTTCTGGAAAGAAAGATCGACTGCATATTGTAAAATCAAAAGAAATTATCGGGGGTGACAAAAACTCTTTGGAGAAGATGCAATTTTATTGGATAAATCTAAAAAAATCGGAACATCAATCTCTTATGAAAGATATCCTACATATTAAAAATTTCAACAGTTCTATTTAAAAATAGCGCGCATGGTATTTTTTTGCAATACAGCAAATTTCAGCCATCCGAATACATCCGACTCAAAAGCAAGCGCGTTGACCAGTCCGGTGCCGTACTTTGGAAGTAAAACTAACTGACCAACAGCTACCGCCAGGAAGTGGGGCTAGGCAGCACAAACAACAAGCTGTTGCTTGCTGGTAGGCCCTACAACCCCGAAACGGGAAACAGGCATGACCCACATGACCACATGCCGCTGATGGACCGTTTCACAGGCATGGACCCCAAGGAGATGCATTCCGAGAAGATCCACAGCTTCAACTGATACGCTTACGCCAACAACAACCCGAACAAATACCTGGACCCGGACGGCAAGCTTGCCGAAACCGTCTGGGACGCGTTCAATATTTCCCTGGGCTTCCAGAGCCTGGTCAGCAATGTCCGGGAAGGGAGCTGGAGCGGGGGGTGTCTGTCTCATCTCGGGAAATCATATGCTCACCACCTTGAAGCTGATGAAGCTGCTCCTGCAATCAAGGTTGATGGTATGGTGATTTTCGATGGCAATCACCGTTAAGTTGCGGGGTGGCTCGTAGGTAAAGAGCCTGCTCAGACGGCGGGAGGGCTATCTATCACTTGGTCAAGCTGCAAGAACTCAACCTGTGCAGAATCTGAAAATTAATCTCAGTGATTGGGGGAATCGATGATTTCCATCACTTGTCAAGCTGGAGTGTCCGTTGAAGTTGACGAAAAAACGCTGCGCAGCGCGATGCCCAACAGCTTAAGTCTTCATATGGCTGATCTGGACGACTACATCGTTCGAGACGGCAGAATCATGATCTTGAATACGCGTTCTTCGCAGGCGATTGCGGCAGCGGGAGTCGCCGGGTCTGGGTGGAATGCGGTCAATCGCGCCGGCGAGGCAGTTGACGAGGGGCGGCTCACTGGCGAGGCCGATGGGTCATGCGCCATTGCATGATCTACGTCGATAGCTTCGGTTGCCTTGAGGTTGTTGCAGAGTCTGCCGTACTCTACGACGGGGTCAAGAACTCCGGCGGCACCTGATCCGTCAGCCAGACGCCGTTGTCTGCGCAGTAGAACTTGAAGCCCTGCGCGTGCATGCGAAGGGCTTCGATCTTGAGGATGACAGGTTGACCGTGCCGCTGGCCGACGCAACGCGCAGTTGCTTCATCTGCGGACAAATGCACCTGTTGGCGCGCCTGCGATTTCAAGCCTTCTGACAGGATCGAATCAACGAAGCGTGTGGCGGTGCCGTGATACAGCGTCGTTGGCGGTTCTTGCGCAGGCGAGCCAAGCTCTACGGCGACCGAATGCCCTTGTGCAGCGCGAATGCGAAGTCCATCGGCCGAGACTGAGAAGCGCTTCTTGTCGCTGGTCTCAACAACATGCAGCAAGTCCTCTCGGCTGAGCCGGGTTCCAGCTGCGTTGCTCTTGGCGATCAGTTCGTCAATTGAGGTCCAGCCTTGTGGATCCAGCGTCAGGCCAATTGCATCAGGCTTGTGGCGAAGGACGAAGCTCAAGAATTTGC
>NZ_JACSYA010000045.1 GCF_029870285.1 Delftia sp. PS-11 | reverse complement strand
GGCTGCAAGCATGGCCTGGCTACCAGCTTGAATGTCGATTCACCCTAGGCGCGCATGCGCTGCAGCAGCCCGGCCGTCGAGGCATCGAGCCCGTGCACCTCGCCGCTGGCCAGGCGCGGCTGCAGATCGCGCGCCAGCACCTTGCCCAGTTCCACACCCCACTGGTCGAAGCTGTTGATGCCCCACAGCGCGCCGGCCACGAAGACACGGTGCTCCTGCAGCGCGATCAATGCGCCCAGGGCCTCGGGCGAGAGCGATTCGAGCAGCACGAAGCTGCTGGGGCGGTTGCCCGGGAAATGCCTGTGCCCGTCTTCACTGCGGCGCCCCTGCATCAGGGCCTGGGCCTGGGCCAGCGCGTTGGCCAGCAGTTGGGCATGGTGCCCCGGCAGGCCGTGCGACGGGCGCCGCACGGCGATGATCTCCAGGGGGACGGTGTCCGTGCCCTGGTGCAGCATCTGGAAAAAAGCGTGCTGGCCATCGGTTCCAGGTTCGCCCCAGAGCACGGGGGCCGTGGCCAGGTCCAGCGGGCGGCCCGCGCGGTCCACGCGCTTGCCGTTGCTCTCCATCTCCAGCTGCTGCAGGTAGGCCGGCAGGCGCCGCAGGCTGGCGTGGTAGGGCGCGATGCAGCGGCTGGAAAATCCCATCAGATTGCGATACCAGACGTCGAGCAGCGCCAGGCGCACCGGCAGGTTGGCCTGCAGCGGTGCCGAAGCAAAGTGCCGGTCCATCGCATGGGCTCCGGCCAGCAGGGCGCGAAAGGCGCCCGCGCCGCAGGCCATGGCAATCGGCAGCCCTGCCGCCGACCACAGCGAATAGCGCCCGCCCACCCAGTCCCATAAGCCAAAGCATGTGGTGATGCCCAGCTGCGTGGCCGCATCGGGCCGCGCCGTCAGCGCCACGAAGTGCCGCGCCACATCGGCGCCCTCGGCATGCGCCTGGAACCAGGCCAGCGCGCTGCGTGCGTTGGTCAGCGTCTCCTGCGTGGAAAAGGCCTTGGAGGCGACGATGAACAGTGTGCTGCGCGGCTTGAGCCGCCGCAGCACGGGCTGCAGTGCATGTCCGTCCACGTTGGAGACGAAGTGCATGCGCTGGGGGCTGGTGCCGTCCGGCGCGGACAGCGCCTGCACCGCCATCTGGGGCCCCAGGCCCGAGCCGCCGATGCCGATGCAGACCACATCGGTGATGGCGGCATCGGCACGCATGCGCTCGGCATAGTCCAGCATGGCCTGCAGCGTCTGATGCACCTGTTGTGCCTGATGCGCCAGCGCCCGGGGCGCTGCGCCGCGCGGGCAGCGCAGCAGGGTGTGCAGCACGGCCCGCCCCTCGGTCGCGTTGATGGACTCGCCCGCGAACATGGCATCGCGCTGGCGCTCCACGCCGCAGTCCCGCGCCATGCGCAGCAGCAGTTCCTCGGCACGCACGTCCCAGAGGTTCTTGGAAAGATCGGCAAAGCAGTGCGGCGCCTCCTGGCTGAAATGCGTGAACCGGCCAGGATCGACGGCAAAGGACTGGCGCAGGTCAAAGCCGTGCCGCATGGCGGCGGCATGATCCTGCAGCAGGGGCCAGGCAGGCGTCTGGTCGCAACGGGGTGGCATGGAAGTCATACAGAAAAAGTAATTTAATTACATAACCTTCTTCAGGAAGGAAATGCTCATCTCCATCATTTGCCTATAATTTACCGCAATCAGGCATTTTCAGGTAACCAAGTTACCATTTACAAACAAACCTCCCAGGAGACAGCATGGGCTTCGACCTTGTTCTTTTCGGTGCCACGGGTGACCTCGCATGGCGCAAGCTCATGCCCGCGCTGTTCCAGGCGTTCCGCCACGGCAGCCTGCCCGAGGGCGGCCGCATCCTGTGCGTGGGCCGCGACGACCTGGGCGATGAGCGATACCGCGCGCTCATCCACAGCCGCTTCGAGAACGTGGAGCTGTCCAAGCGCCCCAGTGCCGAAGAGTTCGCGCGCTTCGCGTCCCTGCTGCACTATCTGCGCATGGACCTGTCACGTCCCGCCGACTACCAGCGCCTGGCTGACGCGCTGGCCGAGCGAGATGCCGCCACCGTGGTGATGTACCTGGCCACGGCGCCCAGCCTGTTCACCACGGTCTGCGAGCAGATCGCGGCCGTGGGGCTCAACGGCCCGCGCACGCGCGTGGTGCTCGAAAAACCGCTGGGCCATGACCTGGCCTCCAACCAGGCCATCAACGCGGCCCTGCGCTCAGTGTTGCGCGAGGAGCAGGTGTTTCGCATCGACCATTACCTGGGCAAGCCCTCGGTGCAGAACCTGCTGGCGCTGCGTTTCGGCAACGCCTTGTTCGAGCCCCTGTGGCGGCGCGAAACGATTGCCAACATCCAGATCACCATCGCCGAGGAATTGGGCGTGGAAAGCCGTGGCGCCTTCTACGACCAGACCGGCGCGCTGCGCGACATGGTGCAAAACCATGCGCTGCAGTTGCTGTGCGCCATCGGCATGGAGCCTCCCATCAACGCCGGCTCGCAGGCCATCCGCGACGAAAAGCTCAAGGTGCTGCAGTCGCTCAAGCCCTGGACTGCCGAAACCCTGGGCCAGCATGTGGTGCGCGGCCAGTACCGCGCGGGCACAGCCCAGGGGCAGCCCGCGCCCGGCTATCTGCAGGAAAAGGGCGTGGACCCCGGCAGCCGGACCGAAACCTTCGTGGCGCTGCGCACCGAAATCTGCAACTGGCGCTGGGCCGGCGTGCCGTTCTACATCCGCACCGGCAAGCGCCTGGCCGGGCGGGACGCGCGCATCGTCGTCAATTTCCGGCCCGTGCCCCACCCCATCTTCCGCTGTGCGCTGTCCGACGCCAACCGGCTGGTCATCAACCTGCAGCCCAAGGACGGGCTGGAGCTGCACCTGCTGGCCCAGGATGCCGCCCAGCGGGCCGAGCCAGCGCTGGCTCCGGCGCATCTGAATCTGGACTTCGACCAGCGCTTTGGCGCCCAGCGGGTGGGCGCCTACGAGCGCCTGCTGCTGGATGTGATCGCCGGGCGGCTGAACCTGTTCGTGCGCAGCGACGAGCAGGAGCAGGCCTGGCGCTGGGTGGAGCCCATACTGCAGCACTGGCGCAGCGAGTCCCGGGGGCCGCATGGCTATGCGGCCGGCAGCTGGGGACCGGCTGCGGCCAGCGCGCTGATTGCGCGCGACGGCTTTTGCTGGAGCGAGGAGGTCTAGCGGCGCATCAGCCTGCAGCCGATAGCCTGCGGGACACGCCGGTTCATGGCGGAACCTACAATGGGGCCCCGAGAGATTGAGCACACCATGAATCCTGCCGCGCCGGCTGCCGATGCCGCCCACACCCCTTCCCTGATCGATCCCAAGCTGGCCATGGGCTGGATGCATACGGCGCGTTTTCTGACCACGGCCGCGCAGCTGCACCATCTGCCCAAGGTCGATGTGCCCGAAATCGCCTTCGTGGGCCGCTCCAATGCCGGCAAGTCCACCTGCATCAACACGCTGACCCAGCAAAAGCAGCTGGCCTTCGCCTCCAAGAAGCCAGGCCGCACGCAGCACATCAACCTGTTCTCGCTGGGCAAGCAGGGCGTGACCGATGCCGTGCTGGCCGATCTGCCCGGCTATGGCTATGCCGCAGTCTCGCGCTCGGACAAGCAGCGCTGGCAGCGCGTGATGCTGAACTATCTGGTCAGCCGCGAAAGCCTGTCGGCCATCGTGCTGCTGTGCGACCCGCGCCTGGGCCTGACCGAACTGGACGAGGCGCTGCTCGATGCCGTGCGTCCGCGCGTCGAGCAAGGATTGAAGTTCCTGGTGCTGCTGACCAAGGCCGACAAGCTCACGCGCGCCGAGCAGGCCAAGGTGCTGTCCATCACGCGGCTGAACGCGGGCGGCGGCGAGGTACGCATGTTCTCCGCGCTCAAGAAGCAGGGCGTGGACGAGGTGGCGCAGCTGCTGTGGCACTGGTGCCACCCCGAGGGGGTACCCAACGGGATACCCGACGGAGTACCCAACGGGGTTCCCGAAGGGATGGCACGGCCGGCAGCCGCCGTGGCCGAGGCGCCTGGCGTCGCCGCCGTGACGCCCGTGCAGGCCGACAGCCCCCAAGATTAGCGCCTGGAGGCGCTCGTGTAGCCAGCGCCCCGCAAGGAGCGCAAACATGGTGACCACCTGCATCCACGAACTGCCCCACGGCATCCGCCTGCACTGCCGCGTCAGCGGCGAACCCGGCCAGCCGCTGCTGCTGTTTCTGCACGGCTTCCCGGAAGGCAGCTTCATCTGGGAAGACATGCTGGAGCACTTCGGGACACGATGGCGCTGCGTGGCGCCGGACCTGCGCGGCTTCGGCCACTCCAGCCAGCCGGCCGGCGTCGAGCACTACCGGGCCAAGCACCTGCTGCAGGATCTGGCCGCACTGATAGCCATCGAGAGTCCCGGCCAGCCCGCTGCCTGCGTGGTCGCCCACGACTGGGGCGGCGCACTGGCCTGGGGGCTGGCCAACCGCCATCCGGGACTGATGCAGCGGCTCATGATCCTCAACGCCCCGCATCCGGGCGCATTCCTGCGCGAGCTGCAGCACAACCCCGTGCAGCAGGCCGCCAGCCAGTACATGCATTTCCTGCGCCGCCCCGATGCGCCAGCCCTGCTGGCCGACAACGGCTGGCAGCGCATGCTGGGCTTTTTCCGCACGCCCGAGAGCGCCTTGCCCGACTGGCTCACGCCGGCGCTGCAGCAGCGCTACCGCAGCCACTGGGACCTGGGCGTGCATGGCGCATGCCACTACTATGGCGCCAGCCCGCTGGTGCCGCCCCTGCCCGATGATCCGGCCTCGGCCGCTGCATTGCGCGATCTGGCGCTGCCCCCCGAGATGCTGGAGATCGAGGTGCCCACCCTTGTGCTGTGGGGTGACAGCGATCCGGCGCTGCAGCCGGCCCTGGTCGAAGGGCTGGCGCAGTGGGTGCCCCGGCTCACAGTGCGGCACCTGGCAGGCACGTCGCACTGGGTGGTGCATGAGCAGCCCGAGGCGGTGCGCAGCGCCCTGTCGGGATTTCTGGCGCAGCCTGTTCAGTAGACCGAGGGCTCGCCCTCGGGCCGGGTCTTGAAGCGCCGGTGCACCCAGTAGTACTGTTCGGGCATGGTGCGGATGGCCGCCTCCAGCTCGCGGTTCATGCGCGCCGTGTCGGCCTCGGCGTCCTCGGTGGGAAAGTCCGCCCAGGCCGCCGTGATCTCGGCCACGTAGCCTGTGGGTGTCATGCGCGTGTACATGCCCAGCACCTTGGCGCGCCCCAGCCGGGCAAAGCGCGACAGCGAGGGAATGGTGGCCGCATTCACGCCGAAGAAGGGCACGAAGACCGAGTCATTACGGCCGAAATCCATGTCGGGCAGCAGATACAGCAGCCCGCCCTTGCGCAGGTTGGAGATGATGGGCTTGACCCCGTCGGCGCGGTTGAGCATGCGCACGTCGCCGAAGCGCTGGCGCCCGGCCATGAACCAGGCATCGACGGCAGGATCGGGGTGGGTGGAAAAAATGGAGGTGAAGGGCCGCGCCGTGTGCAGCGGCAGCGCCAGCCCGCCCGCATCCATGCTGTAGAAATGCGGCGCAAAAAGGATGGTCGGCGTGTCGCCGTCGAGCTCATGCACCGCGCCCTGCAGCTTCACGCGCCCGGCCACCACCTCGCGCGGGGCGGACCACAGCCAGCTGCGGTCCAGCCAGGTCTGGCAAAAGGCGATGAAGTTGCGCCGGGCCAGGTCCGTGCGCTGCGCCTCGGTCAGTTCGGGAAAGCACAGCTGCAGATTGCGCAGCGTCACCTTGCGGCGCGGCGCCGCCAGCACGAACAGCACACGGCCCAGAAAGGCGCCCAGGCCGCGCAGCCAGGGCAGCGGCATCCAGGCCAGCGACCGCATCAGCCATACGCCAAAACGCCCGCTCATGCATCACCCCCGGCGGCAGGCGCTTCGCGGCGCGGCTGCTTGTAGCGCGCATAGCCCCACAGGTATTGCTGCGGGCATTGGCGGATGGTGCGCTCCATCGCTTCGTTGATCTGCTGCACCGCAGCTTCCAGGTTCTCGGACAAGGGCACGGACAACTCCTCAAGATACAGCGCATAGCCTCGCCCCCAGGGCAAGCGCTCACATCGGGCAACTATCACGGTGGCGCCGGTCTGCAATGCCAGCCGCGCAGCCAGCGTCATGGTATAGGCCTGGCGGCCGAAAAAGTCCGACCAGACGCCCTGCCCCTCGGGCGGCACCTGGTCGGGCAAAAGGCCCACGGCGGCGCCCCGGCGCAGGGCCTTGATCATCTGGCGCACGCCGGCCAGCGTGGTCGGCACGGCCTGCACGCCGGGCCGGTTACGCGCGGTCTCCATGACCTGGGCCAGCCAGGGCTGGCGCGCGGGCCGGTACAGGACGGTGATGTCGCCATGCTCGGCCGACCACTGCCGCGCCGCATGCTGCACCGACAGCTCGAAGCAGCCCAGGTGCGGCGTCAGAAAGACCAGGCCGCGCCCGGCCGCATAGGCGCGCAGCACGCATTCCTCGTTATGCATTTCGCAGCGTGGCGGCGCACCCAGCCACATGCGTGGCAGCTCCGCCACCATGCGGCCCGCATGGCCAACGGCCGCCGCAACGGCGCCAAAGCCGTAGCCCGCCTGTCGGGCATTGTCCAGAAAGCGGCGCCGGTAGGTGGCAGAGGCTGCGAATGCCACCCAGCCCATGAGCGCGCCAAGTCCATGCAATAGCCCCAAAGGCAGTGCAGCGAAGAGTCGGAACAGGGAAGGCATTAAAATGTGGGGGTCGCTGAGTTAACTGAGCAACTTGCAGAGCGACATTAAAAAATTTCTGCTAAAGCGTTCGCCAGAGCTCCAGAGCTTGGGCAGCGCCCACAAAAAGCTGAAACCAAGGAGTTTATTCACATGGCGAACGACTTTCTTTTCACCTCGGAATCCGTCTCCGAAGGGCATCCGGACAAGGTGGCCGACCAGATCTCTGACGCGATCCTGGACGCCATTTTCGCCCAAGACCCGTACAGCCGCGTGGCAGCAGAGACGCTGACCAACACCGGCCTGGTGGTTTTGGCCGGCGAAATCACCACGGGTGCCAATGTGGACTACATCCAGGTGGCGCGCGACACCATCAAGCGCATCGGCTACGACAACACCGAATACGGCATCGACTACAAGGGCTGCGCCGTGCTCGTGGCCTATGACAAGCAGAGCCAGGACATCGCCCAGGGCGTGGACAAGGCCAGCGACGACGAGCTCAACACAGGCGCCGGCGACCAGGGCCTGATGTTCGGCTACGCCTGCGACGAGACGCCCGAGCTGATGCCCGCGCCCATCTACTACGCGCACCGCCTCGTGGAGCGCCAGGCGCAGCTGCGCAAGGATGGCCGGCTGCCCTTCCTGCGCCCCGACGCCAAGAGCCAGGTGACCATGCGCTATGTGGACGGCCGCCCGCACAGCATCGATACCGTGGTGCTGTCCACCCAGCACAGCCCCGACCAGTCCGAGACAGCCACGAAGATGAAGGCCAGCTTCACCGAGGCCGTCATCGAGGAAATCATCAAGCCCGTGCTGCCTGCCGAGTGGCTGCAGGACACCAAGTACCTGATCAACCCCACGGGCCGCTTCGTCGTGGGCGGGCCCCAGGGCGACTGCGGCCTGACCGGCCGCAAGATCATCGTGGACACCTACGGCGGCGCCTGCCCGCATGGCGGCGGCGCCTTCAGCGGCAAGGACCCGACGAAGGTGGACCGCAGCGCCGCCTACGCTGCCCGCTATGTGGCCAAGAACATCGTGGCTGCCGGCCTGGCGCGCCAGTGCCAGATCCAGGTGGCCTACGCCATTGGCGTGGCCCGTCCGATGAACATCACGGTCTACACCGAAGGCACGGGCGTCATTCCCGACGCCGAGATCGCCAAGCTGGTGGCCGCGCACTTCGACCTGCGCCCCAAGGGCATCATCCAGATGCTGGACCTGCTGCGCCCCATTTACAGCAAGACGGCGGCCTACGGCCACTTCGGCCGCGAAGAGCCCGAGTTCACCTGGGAGCGTACCGACAAGGCCGCCGCACTGCGCGCGGCAGCAGGCCTGTAACCAGCGCCCTGCCTCTGCCGATGCCCCATGAGGCCCTGCGCCACATGGGGCTTTTTTCCACCCGCCCGTCCTTGCGCGAAGCCTCTGATGCCAGCGCACGGCAACGGCTCACTACACTGGGGCCCTGGTCCGCGTTTTCACTCACCTTCCGACGCACAGCGCCCAAGCCATGACTGCCCTTATCCAGCTGCTGGTCATCGACCCCCAGAACGACTTCTGCGATCTTCCAGAGGATTGGTGCCCGAGCCATCCGGTGGCCGGTACGCTGCGCCCCAGCCTGCCCGTGGCCGGCGCCCATGCCGACATGCAGCGGCTGGCACAGTGGATACGGCGCGAAGGCGAATGGCTTGACGCCATCACGGTGACGCTGGATTCGCACCAGCGCTACGACATTGCCCATCCAGCCTTCTGGCAACGCGGCGATGGCCAGGACGTGGCGCCTTTCACGGCCATCACGGCCGCCCAGGTGCGCGCCGCAGAGTTCCTGCCCCGCAGCGCCGGGGCGATGGCCAGGACGCTGGACTATCTCGATGCGCTGGAGGCGCAAAGCCGCTACACGCTCATGGTCTGGCCCGTGCATTGCGAGGTCGGCAGCTGGGGCCATGGCATCCATGCCGAGGTGCTGGCCGCCTGCGGGCACTGGCAGCGCCAGCGCCAGCGCGCGGTGCGCCATATCTTCAAGGGCCTCAATCCCTGGACCGAGCACTACAGCGCGCTGCAGGCCGAGGTGCCGGACCCGGCCGATGCGGCCACGCAGCTCGACACCGCGCTGCTCGCGCGGCTGCAGCAGGCCGAGGTGCTGGTCATCGCAGGCGAGGCCAGCAGCCACTGCGTGCGCTCCACGGTCGAGCACCTGGCACAGCACCTGCGCCAGCCCCAGCGCATGGTGCTGATGCACGATGCCATGAGCCCCGTGCCCGGCTTCGAGGCCGCGCACCACGATTTCCTCGCAGCCATGCAGGCCCGCGGATTGCGGCTGGCCTCCAGCCACGATCTTCGCCTGCAGGGGCTGGGCCCCTGCCCTGCGCGCCGCGCATGACCACCACGCACTGCACCATGGCTCCCATCATCACCAGCCTGCTCGATACCGATCTCTACAAATTCACGATGTGGCAGGCCATGCTGCACCGCCATCCGCAGACCGAGGCTGAGTACGAGTTCGTCTGCCGCACGAAGACGGCGTTTGCCCTGTCCGAGCTGCTGCCCGAGGTGCAGCGCGAGCTCGACGCTCTGTGCGCCCTGCGTTTCACGCCCAGCGAGCTGGGCTACCTGGGCAGCCTGCGCTTCATGAAGAGCGACTTCATCGACTTCCTGCGCATCTTCCAGTTCCAGCGCGCCTTCATCCGTGCCTGGGCCGATGGCGATACGCTGCACATTGAGGCCAAGGGACCGCAGGTCCATGTGATGGGCTTCGAGATCTATGTGCTGGCCATCGTCAACGAGCTGTACTTCCGGCGCTTCGACGCCCAGGCCGCGCTGGCCGAGGGACGCAGGCGCCTGGCAGGCAAGATCGAGCGGCTGCGGCAGCTGGCCTGCGAGGCGAAGCTGCGCAACCCTTTCGAGCTGTTCGACTTCGGCGTGCGCCGGCGCTTTTCCGGCGCCTGGCAGCGCGAGGTGGTGCAGGCCTTTGCCACGCAGACACCGCAGTGGTTCAAGGGCACCTCCAATGTGCTGCTGGCCCGGGATCTGGGCATCGTGCCCATCGGCACCATGGCCCACGAGTACCTGCAAAGCTACCAGGCCCAGGGCGTGCGCCTGCGCGACTTCCAGATCGCGGCGCTGGAGGACTGGGTGCAGGAGTACCGGGGCGACCTGGGCATCGCGCTGACCGACACCGTAGGCATGGACGCCTTCCTGGCAGACTTCGACATGTACTTCGCCAAGCTGTTCGACGGCCTGCGCCACGACTCGGGCGACCCGTATGCCTGGGGCGAAAAAGCCATCGCCCACTACCAGAAGCTGCGCATCGATACCCAGGCCAAGCGGCTGGTGTTCTCCGACGGCCTGGACCTGGATACGGCGCTGGCGCTGTACCAGCGCTTCGCGGACCGCATCCAGCTGGGCTTCGGCATCGGCACGCGGCTGACCAACGACATGGGGCTGGAGACCATCAACATCGTGATGAAACTCACCCATGCCAACGGCCAGCCCGTGGCCAAGATTTCCGACTCCCCGGGCAAGACGCTGTGCAATGACGAGACCTACCTGGCCTATCTGCGCCAGGTTTTCGGTCTGGCGCAGCCCGTGGCGGCCTGAACCCGCAAGTAGCACATACCATACTGCGCGTGCGCCCACGCGCCTTCGGCACGGGCCGCCAGATGCCCATTGCCGCCCATTACGAGTGAAGCCTCCCCGCCTGTCTATGCAAGAGAACGCCGCACCGGCCGCCCCCCCAGATTTCCCATGCGCCAGCGGGCGCGTGCATACCGCCGTCCTGATCGGGCGCTTCCAGCCCGTGCACAACGGCCACATGGCACTGCTGCATGCGGCGCTGGAGCGCGCCGGGCAGGTCGTCGTCGTGCTGGGCAGCGCCTGGCAGGCGCCCAACCCCAAGAACCCTTTCAGCTGGCAGGAGCGCGCGCGCATGCTGCGCGAGGCGCTGGCACCGGCCGATGCAGCCCGCCTGCGCTGCGTGCCCGTGCGCGACTACTACGACGAGCCGCTGTGGGTGCAGGCCGTGCAGCAGGCTGTGCAGGCCTGCGTGCCCGAAGGCGCCAGCACCGCACTGGTAGGCCACTTCAAGGATTCCAGCAGCAGCTACCTGTCGCGCTTTCCCGGCTGGCAGCTGATCAGCCTGCCGCGTCTGGGCCAGTTTGACGCCACGCCGCTGCGCGAGCTGTACTTCGGCGAGGACGGCGTGGACTTCGCGGCCCTGGCCGGGCAGGTGCCTGCCAGTACCGTGCAGTTCCTGCGCCAGTGGGCCGGCACCCCTGTCTATGCGCAGATGCGCAAGGAGTGGCAGATGCTGGCCGGCTACCGCCAGGCCTGGGCTGCAGCGCCCTACCCGCCGGTCTTCGTGACCGTGGATGCGCTGCTGCGCTGCCGCGTGCCCAGCGATGGCGCCGAGCAGGAGCATGTGCTGCTGATACGCCGGGCGCATGCGCCCGGCCAGGGCCTGTGGGCGCTTGCGGGCGGCTTCCTGGAGCCGCGCGACACGCTGTGGCAATCGTGCCTGCGTGAACTGCGCGAGGAAACCTGCGCCACGATCGGCGAAGATGACCTGCGCGCCGCGCTGCAGGGCGTGCAGGTTTTCGACCATCCGGACCGCAGCCTGCGCGGGCGCACCATCACGCACGTGCACCATCTGGACCTGGGTCTGCTGCCCGCGCTGCCGCCGGTGCAGGGCGGCGACGACGCCGCGCTGGCGCGCTGGGTGCCCGTGGCCGATCTGCCAGGCATGGAAACCGGCTTTTTCGAGGACCATTTCCAGATACTGTGCCGCTTGCTGCCCCTTGCGCCGCAGCAGGCGCCTGCGGACACGGCGCAGGAAATCGGCTAAAACCGGCGCATGAGCACACTACAGATCCGTCCTGCCACCCCCGATGATGCCGAGCTCATCGTGCGCTTCGTGCGCGAGCTCGCCATCTATGAAAAAGCCGAACACGAGGTGCTGGCCACGCCCGGGCATGTCCGGCGCACGCTGTTCGCCGAGCACCCCGCCGTCTTCGGCCTGATCTGCCTGTCGGGCGACCAGCCCGTGGGCTTTGCCGTCTATTTCTTCAACTACTCGACCTGGCAGGGGCGCCACGGCCTGTACCTTGAGGACCTGTATGTCACGCCCGAGGCGCGCGGCCTGGGCGCGGGCACGGCGCTGCTGCGCCGGCTGGCACAGATCGCCGTCGAGAAGGACTGCGGCCGCTTCGAGTGGAGCGTGCTCGACTGGAACCAGCCTTCCATCGACTTCTACGACCGCCTGGGCGCACTGCCCCAGAAGGAGTGGATACGCTATCGCGTGAGCGGCGACACGCTGCTGGAGATGGCGCGCGGGGACTGAGCCTGCCGGCTCACTCCGGCTCCACGCCCTGGCGCAGCGCCTGCTCGACCACCTCGCGCGTCAGCGTGGGCACGAAGGTCTCGATGAAAGCATAGGCATAGCCGCGCAGCCAGGCGCCCTTGCGCAGACCCAGGCGCGTGGTGTTGACCTCGAACAGGTGGCCTGCGTCCAGCGTGCGCAGGCCAATGTCGCGGTCGGCATCGAGCGCCACCGAAGCGACGATGCCCACGCCCATGCCCAGCTCCACATAGGTCTTGATCACATCGGCATCCATGGCGGTGAGCACCACGTCGGGCTCCAGGCCCTCGCGCGCAAAGGCCTCATCGATATGGGCCCGGCCGGTGTAGCCCTGTTCGTAGGTGATGATGGGATAGCGCGACAGCGCCTCCAGGGTCAGCGCCTGATCGGTCTGCAGCAGCGGATGGCCGGGCTGCACGACCACGCCATGCGTCCAGCGGTAGCAAGGCAGGGCCACCAGGCCTTCGTAGCCGGCCAGCGCCTCGGTGGCCACGCCGATATCGGCCTCGCCACTGCGCAGCATCTGGGCCACCTGCTCGGGCGAGCCCTGGTGCAGGTGCAGCCGCACCTGGGGATAGCGCTGGCGGAAGTCGCGCACCACATGGGGCAGCGCATAGCGGGCCTGCGAGTGGGTGGCGGCAATGGACAGGCGGCCCTGCTCGCTGGCGCTGAAGTCGGCGCCCACGCGCTTGAGGTTGTCGGCCTCCAGCATCAGGCGCTCCACGATGGGCAGCAGCGCCTCGCCAGGCGGCGTCAGGCCCGTCAGGCGCTTGCCTGCGCGGATGAAAATCTCCACGCCCAGCTCTTCTTCAAGCTCGCGGATCTGGCGGCTCACGCCGGGCTGGGAGGTGTGCAGCGCATGGGCCACTTCGGTCAGGCTGTAGCCCCTGCGCACGGTTTCGCGCACATAGCGCAACTGCTGGAAATTCATGGGAATGCTCCGCCCGCGGCCCGTGGGCCCGGGTTGGGTGGATACGGATGCGGCGAGGGCGCGGGGCGCGCCTCAGGCCTGGGCAGGACTGCTCGCGGGCAGCTCCAGCAGTTCGATGAGGTTGCCGCCGGGGTCGCGCGCATAGCAGCGGCGGCCTTCGGTCGCAGGCGCCACGTCCAGCGCCAGGGCATCCTGCTGCAGCAGGCGCTGGCGCAGGGCATCGACATCGCGCACCACCAGCGCCAGCTGCACCAGCCCCGGCGCCGCGTGCCGGGCGCCGCCCGCCGCCTCGCGGTAGGGCAGCAGATCAATGCGCTGCCCACCGGCCAGAAAGCTCAGGCCCGGCCGCCCTGGCACCGCCAGCTGCGGCAGCCCGAGCACAGCGTTGTAGAAACGCTCCAGGGCCTGCTGCGCGCGCAGCGGGTAGGACAGCTGCACATGGTGGACGCCATAGACGAAATCCTCCTGCGGGGCTTCCCAGGCACACAGGCCGCTGTCCGGATTCATGGCAGGAACGCCGCGATGGGACGGGAAACGGGCAGGACTGGCGTGGTGGGTCATTGGAGTCGTCTCGGAAATGCTGCAGCAGCCTCAGCGCTGCCGTGAAGCCATTGTCGAGACAACTCGAAAAAACCAAAAATAATAAAAAATCAGTCCTTTATTTCCAAATCATCTCTGAGATACCTCAATGCCGGTGGTCCACGCGCCGGGGCGCAGCTCACGGCCTGCGGCGCGGGCCTGGGCCTGCAGCAGCAGGGTCAGCAGGCCGCCATCCTTGTGCGCGCCCACGCCCTGGCCCGAAGCTGCGGCATCGCTGCCGGGGTAGTGGATGATCTTGGTACGGTGCGCGGGCAGGCCGCTGACCAGGGCCTGCAGCGCATCGGCAGGCAGTTGCAGCGCGGCCACGAAATGGTCCAGCAGCTCCAGCGCCACGCCATGGGCTGCGGCCTGCCAGGCCAGTACCTCCTCGCGAAAGCCGGGCAGTGCCGAAGGCCACTGATTGGGGCCTTGCAGCCCTTTCCAGTCGGGCACGCCGGGGCCTTCGGCAATCGCGGGCAATTCCTCGCCGATGTCGATCTGCTCGCGCAGATCGGGGCGCTGGCGCGTGATCTCCATGCCCACGGCCGTGTAGCCCCGGAAATAACGGGTGTTGGCAATCGCCAGTGCCTGCTTTTGCGCCAGCGGCAGCGCAAAGAACGCACGCGCCTGCTGCTGAATGCCCTGCCATACATCGGCGCTGATGCCATGGCCTTCCAGGTAGAAAAATCCGGTATCGCGGGCCGTGCGCGCCAGCAGTCGCAGGGCCTGCTCGCGGGTGGCCCGATCACGCAGGGCCCGCAGGTCGATGACGGGCAATGCCGTGGCGGGTGCAGCCTGTGCAGGTGCTTGCGCGGTGCCGATCGCTGTGGTCATGCAAGCTGCCAGTGAGTGGTCGATGCGGTCCATTATTCGGAGCTGGCGCTCCGGCGACTACGAAGGAAAACGCGTGCACTTATTCGTTTTGCGCATGTCGCGCAGCCCGCCGGTCCACAGTTGCCGCACACATATGGATGCGCGTTTTGCGTCGTTGGCGATGCAGCCCCAGGCCGCCAGGATCGGCAGTCCCGAAACTGCTTTGGAGGGAGTTCCGCAGCGATGTAATCCCATATGCCAACGCGGTCCTGCTGCGCCTCAGGTGTCCAGAAAACTGTCACGCAGAGCCTGCCGCTGCCTGCATACGCCTGTCGGCAAATGCGGCTTCGACTTCATCATTGGAAAGGGCTCGGCCAGCCCGCACCGAAGCGCGGCCAGCGTCGACCTTGCGCGGCAGGTAATCGCCATAAGCGCGTGCCTGGCGGCGCTGCGCGACATAGCCACGCATCAACTCGTGCATGACCTGGGAAGCAGTCCGGTCCTCGCCAGCCGCTTCCTCCATGAAGTCAGCCTGCAGTTGCGCCTCCAGCTCCACAGTGAAAACTGCTTCCTTTGGCATGGCTTGCCCCTGTCAAGACTCCAGCACAGTATATCCATCGTCAGCATCTCAAGCCGTCGGCCACTGCCACATGGCCTGCACGCCAGGTATTCGTGCATTCGCAACTTGTACTTGCCAATCCTTCAAGCCAGGCCGGACTAGTTGAGCGCCTGCAGTCTCCCTATATTCGCGCCTCGGCGCGTCCCGTGCATGCCATGGGCCTGGATGCGGACGCTGCCGGCTCGGGTCCCCACCCCTGCATGACTGAACGAACAAAGGAGAGAAGCGATGACCGATCTCACCATCAACGGCAAGCCCGTTTCCGTGGACCTGGACCCTGAAACCCCCATCCTGTGGGCGCTGCGCGACACGCTGGAGATGACCGGCACCAAGTTCGGCTGCGGCGCGGCGCTGTGCGGCGCCTGCACCGTGCACCTGAATGGCCAGGCCATACGCTCGTGCGTGACGCCGATTTCGGCGGCGGCCGGCCAGAAGATCACCACCATCGAGGCCATGGCCTCGGGCAGCGACCGTGTGGGCACCGCCGTGCGCGATGCCTGGATACGCCATGACGTGGCCCAGTGCGGCTACTGCCAGAGCGGCCAGATCATGAGCGCCACGGCCTTCCTGAAATCCCTGCCCAAGGGCAAGAAACCCAGCGCCGAAGAAATCGATGCGGCCATGGCCGGCAATATCTGCCGCTGCGGCACCTATGCGCGCATCCGCGCCGCCGTGGCCGATGCCGCGCGCGCTCTGGGCTGAAAGGAAAAATGCCATGCTGAACACCTTCAACCCCGCCGAACTGCCACGTGCCCTGCAGCACATCCTGGAACGTGACGAAACCGGCGCCGCCGCTGGCGCACCCCTGCCCCGTCGCAGCTTTCTGAAGATCGCCGGCGCGGGCTCGCTGGCGCTGGGCATGTTTCCCGCACTGGCACAGGCGCAAGGCAGCCAGGAGGCCGCTGGCCTCAAGCCCACGCAGCAGCCTGCCTCCTTTGTCGAAATCTCGCCCAGCGGCGAAGTCACCGTGGCCATCAACCGGCTGGAGTTCGGCCAGGGCGTGCATACCGCCCTGCCCATGGTGCTGGCAGAAGAGCTGGACGCCGACTGGAGCAAGGTCCGCGCCCGCCTGGGCGGCAATGATGCGGCCTACGCCGATCCGCGCTACGGCATCCAGATGACCGGCGGCTCCACCGCCCTCAAGCACAGCTTTTCGCAATACCGTGAACTGGGCGCCCGCGCACGGGCCATGCTGGTGGCCGCTGCCGCCGCGCGGTGGCAGGTCGATGCCGCCACGCTGCGCACGCGCGAGGGCTTTGTGCTGGGCCCGGGCGGCAAAAAGCTCGGCTACGGCGAACTGGCCCAGGAGGCGATGGCGCAGCCTGTGCCGGCCACCGTCCAGCTCAAGGAGACCAGGGACTTTCGCCTGATCGGCAAGCCCACGGGCCGCATCGATGCCCGGGCCAAGAGCAGCGGGCAGCAGAACTTCGGCATCGACATGCATCTGCCGGGCCAGTTGACGGCCGTGGTCGCGCACCCGCCGGTCTTCAGCGCACGCCTGGCATCGCTCGACGATGCTGCGGCGCGCGCCGTGCCGGGCGTCAAGGCCGTGCTGCGCGTGCCTGTCGATGGCGGCGGCGAAGGCGTGGCCGTGGTGGCCACGGGCTACTGGCCTGCGCGCAAGGGCCGCGAGGCGCTCAAGGCGCAATGGGACACGGACGCTGTCGAAAAAGTGGACAGCGAGCGCCAGCTGGCCCAGTACCGCGCGCTGGCCGCACAGCCCGGCGCGCGCCACTTCGATGCCGATCTCGCCGCGCTGGACACCGCGCCGCGCCAGATCGAGGCCGAGTTCAGCTTCCCCTACCTGGCGCATGCGCCCATGGAGCCGCTCAACTGCACGGTGCAGATGGGCGAGGCAGGCGCCGACCTCTACCTGGGCACGCAGTTCGCGGGCGTGGACGGCATGGCCGCAGCGCGCGTGCTGGACCTCAAGCCCGAGCAGGTGCGTGTGCATGTGCAGATGGCTGGCGGCGGCTTCGGCCGCCGGGGCGTAGGCACCAGCGACTATGTGGTCGAAGCCTGCCAGGTGGCGCTGGCCGCGCGCCGCGCCGGCCTGAGCGCACCCGTGCGCATGGTCTGGAGCCGCGAGGACGACATCAAGGGCGGCTACTACCGGCCCATGCACCTGCACCGCGCCAGGATCGGCTTCGACGAGCGCGGCAAGGTGCTGGCCTGGGACCATGCCATCGTGGGCCAGTCCATCACGGCAGGCACCATGTTCGAAGGCGGCATGGTCAAAAATGGCATCGACGCCACCGCCGTGGAAGGCATGCGCGACCCCTACCCCGTGCCCATGCGCCTGACGGTGCACCATCCCAAGCTGAATGTGCCCGTGCTCTGGTGGCGCAGCGTGGGCTCGACCCATACGGCCTTCGTGATGGAGACGCTGATCGACGAGATCGCGCGCGCCAGCCGCCAGGACCCGGTGGCCTACCGCATGCAGATGTTCGGCGACCGCCACCCGCGCCACCGCGCAGCCCTTCAGCTGGCCGTGGACCGCAGCGGCTACGGCAAGCGCCAGCTGCGCGCGGGCCGCGCCTGGGGCGTGGCCGTGCACGAGTCCTTCGACACGGTGGTGGCCTATGTGGTCGAGGCCTCTGTCAAGGACGGCCGGGCCGTGCTGCACAAGGCCACGGCCGGGGTGCACTGCAATCTGGCCGTCAACCCGCGCACCATCGAGGCCCAGGTCCAGGGCGCGGCGCTGATGGGCCTGTCCATGTGCCTGCCGGGCGCAGCCATCACGCTCAAGGATGGCGTGGTCGAGCAAAGCAACTTCGGCGACTTCGCCGTGCCGCGCATCACCGACATGCCCGAAATCGCCGTCCACGTCGTGCCCAGCGCCGAGCCGCCCACAGGCATGGGCGAGCCCGGCCTGCCGCCACTGGCGCCGGCCTTTGCCAACGCCGTAGCGCGGCTGACGGGCAAGCCTGTGCGCAAGCTGCCCTTCGAGCTGGCCTGACAGGGCCTGCCCGGCAGGGTCCGGCAGGGTCCGGACCGGGGGGCTGGCTAGCCAGCCCCGCCGCGCTGCGCGGCGGCGGTGGTCTCCTCGGGCGTGAGCACATGCTCGCCCCCGTCCTGGAGCATCTCCACCGCCATGTCGATGAAGGCACGCACGCGCCGGGGCACGGCCGTGCGGCTGCCATAGTAGACATGCAGGCCGATGTGCTCGCTGCCATGCTCCAGCAGCAGCGGCACCAGACGCCCGGACCGGATGTATGGCGCCGCAGCGATGTTGGCCAGCTGCGCAATCACCTGCCCCGAGAGCACGGCATGCAGCTCCAGCTCGGCATCGTTGACGGACAGCGCCGCAGGCATGTACCGCTGCTCGATGCGGCCGCCGATCTGCAGATACCAGGGCAGCACATGGTCGGACGAGCCATGGCGGAACACGCTGCAGCGGTGGGCAGCCAGATCGTCCAGAGTCCGGGGCACGCCATGCCGCTGCAGGTACTCGGGCGATGCACAGATGAACAGCTGGATGGGGAAAAGCCTGCGCGCAATCACGCTTTCATCAGGCGAGACCCCGATGCGAAAGCCCACGTCCACGCGGTCCAGCACCCAGTTGCCGATGCCATCGTCCAGCCGCACATCGGCCACGATGCCGGGGTGGCGGCGGCAGAAGGCATCGAGCAGCGGCATGAGCACAGGCGCAAACGAGGACTTGGGGCCCACGATGCGCAGCGGCCCCGCAATGTCCTCGCGGCTTTCGCGCGCCAGGCTCAACGCGCGGTCCAGCGCCGCCAGCGCCGGCTGGGTGTTCTCCAGGAAATGGCGGCCTTCCTCGGTCAGCGCCAGGCTGCGCGTGGTCCGGTGCAGCAGCCTCACGCCCAGGTGCTGCTCCAGCTGGGCAACGGCCTGGCTGGCCGCCTGGGGGCTCACTCCCTGGGCTTTTGCGGCCTGCCGCAGGCTGCCCAGCTCCACGGCTTTGGCAAAGGTGGCAATGGCGCGAAGTTCATTGATGGGCATGGACGGGAGCAGACAGGCAGCAGCGGGACACCACAGTATGTCCCGGTTCCACCGCCCGCGTGGCTCAACGCCTTGCCAGCCACACCCCTGCCGCTGTCAGCGCCATGCCGGCCAGGGCTGTGCCTGCCAGCGTCTCCCCGAACATGGCCCAGGCGACCAGTGCCGTGGCCGGCGGCGTCAGGTAGAACAGGCTGGCCACATTGACCGCGCCGCCCCGGCGGATCAGCAGATTCAGCAGGCTCACGGCCCCCACGGACAGCACCAGCACCAGCCAGGCCAGCGCAAACAGGAACTCGCCCGTCCACTGCACCTGCCGTGTCTCGCTGGCGGCTGCCAGCGCAGCCGTCACGGCCAGGCAGGGAACGTACTGGATCACCGCGCCCGTGCGCAGGTCGAACGAAGGGCAAAAGCGCTTTTGGTAGAGCGTGCCGGCCGTGATGCCGGCCAGCGCCACCACGGCCGGCGCCAGCATGGCCATCAGGGCCGCCGTAGGCACCGAGGCGATCTTGCCCGCCACGACCAGGGCCACGCCCGCAAAGCCCAGGGCCAGGCCCGCCCATTGCCGAGGGCGCACGGACTCGCCCAGCAGCGTGCCCGCCACCAGGGCCGTGATCAGTGGCTGCAGGCCCACGACCAGGGCCGTGATGCCCGAAGGCAGGCCATGGGCGATGGCCGTGAAAACGCCTCCCAGGTAAACCCCGTGCACCAGCAGGCCGCAGACTGCGATATGCGCCCACTGGCGCCCCGAACGCGGCCAGGGCGCGCGCAGCAGCAGGGCCACCGCCGCCATGAGCACGATGACCACCGCATAGCGGATGGACAGGAACGTCAGTGGCTCCACGTAGGGCAGGCCGAACTTGGCGCCGATGAAGCCCGTGCTCCACAGCAGCACGAACAGCCAGGGCAACAGGGCGGCCAGGGCACCTGGCGCAGGGGATTCTTGGGTCATGGGCAGGGTCTGGCAGGCAATGGGGCGGGCGCCAGTGTCGCACGCCCTGCGCGCCGGACGCTATCCCGTCAGAAGTCCTGGCGCAAGCCGATCTCGAAGGCAGTCGAGGTGCGCCCGCCAAAATAATTGGCAGCCGACGCAGCGCCGCTGACGGCCGGGCCGCCCGCGACGGCAAACGACGCGCCCGCCCGGTTGGAGATGCGCGCCGCATGCACATACAGCGCCGTGCGCCGCGACAGCGAATAGACATAGCCCAGGCCCAGCAGGTCGGCATCGTTGGCGCTCTGGGCTGCCGTGGCGCCTGTCTGATCGGCCTTCACATAGCTGAGCTTGATCACGCCGGGCCCGGCCGGGATGCTGGCGCCGACCAGGGTATTGACCGTGCGGTCGGGGCCATGGATCCAGCGGCGCTGCGCCAGGCTGGCCTTGAGCCAGCCGAAGTCGTAGGAGATGCCGTAGCTCTGGTCCTTGAAAGGAATGCCGCTGCTGGTGTTGCGCGTGGTCAGCTGCGCCCCCGCCAGGCTCCAGCCTGCGCCCGACCAGCCCAGCCTGAACCCGTTGGCCCGCGTGAAGCCCGCCGCCGTGGTGCCCTGCTCGCCGGCCGTGACGATCAGGCTGCCCTGGAATCCACCCAGCCCCGAGGGCAGAAAGTACTCCAGGGCATTGCTGACGCGCAGCGTGGGGTTGGCGGCCTGGGTTTCCGGCGCCGTGCCGAAAGCCTGCCCCAGCGCCCTGGACGCCGTGAAGGAGCGAAAGCTGTTGGCGCCGGCAATGCCCAGTGTGGAGAAGGGGTCGAAGCCGCTCCACACCAGGTGGGTCGGCACCCAGTCCCGGCCCATCCGCAGCTCGCCCCATTGCCGGGATGCCAGGCTGACCGTGGAGCGCCGGTCCCAGAACGAGCCGCCGGTCGCCATGGCGCCCGTGTCCGCGAGGATGGTGCCATCCAGGTAAAAGCCCGCGCTCAGGCCATCGCCCAGATTTTCACGCCCCTGCAGCACCAGCTTGCTCGTGGAATTGGCGCCGCTGACCTGGGAGGTGACCGAGCCCAGCCCCTGGTTATGGACCTGGCGCACGCTCACATCGACGGTGCCGGAAATCGAGACCGAGGACTGGGCCCCGGCCTGCAGGGCGGCAAGCCCCAGAAACCCAGCCACGGCGTGGCGTATGAATGCATTCATGCTGTCTCCTTTTTGAATAGGCACACGTTCTTGTGCGTGTGCGTTGGCTTGCGCATTGCGATGCCGGCTACTCGGGCTTGAAGCCCGCGTTCTTGAGCAGTTCAGCGCCCTGGGCCACATCCGCCGCAATGAAGCGCTTGAACTGCTCCGTGGTTTCGGTGACCGGGTCTATGCCCAGGCTGGCGAAGGCGCCGGATTTGGCCAGTTCGGCCACCGCTGCGTTGGCCGCCTCGTTGAGCCGATGGATGCGGTCGGCAGGCGTGTCACGGGGCGCCCACAGGCCGTACCAGGAGGCATAGGAAAACCGCGAAAGCCCGCTCTCCTGCAGGGTGGGCACATCGGGCGCCAGGGAACTGCGCTTGCTGGAGGTAATGGCAATCGGCCGGACCTTGCCGCCCTTGGCCAGCGGCAGTACCGAGATCATCGAATCCATCAGCAGATCGACATGGCCGCCCCCCACATCGACCAGAGCGGGCTGCGTGCCCTTGTAGGACACGTATTCGAGCTGCAGCCGCGCCTGCTGGGCCAGCATCAGCGTGGCCAGATGGCTGGGAGCGCCCACGGCAGGAATGGCGGCCGTCAACTGCCGCTTCGTGCCGGCTGCGGCCTGTATGTCCGCCACCTTGGCATAGGGCAGCTGGGGAGAAACCACCAGCATCAGTGGCGCCTCGCCCACCCGGGCGACCGGCGCGAAGTCGGTCTGCGGGTCGTAGGGCGCATTGGCCAGCACCTGCTTGGCCAGCACATGCGTGGCGGCGGAGAACAGCAGGGTATAGCCATCGGCGGCAGCGCCATGCACCACGCGGCCGCCGACGACGCCGCTGCCTCCGGCACGGTTCTCGACGATCACCGTGGTGCCCAGCTGCTTGCGCAGCTGCTCCGAAAACAGCCGGGCCGCGCTGTCCACGCCGCCCCCGGCCGCAAAGGGCACAATGATTCTGACCGTGCGGCCGGCCTCGGGAAACCGGCCAGCGGCTGTGGATGCCCAGGCGCTAGGCACGGCGGCCATGGCGCACGCCATGACCGCGCAGGCGCTCAGCAGCGTCCGCCGGCGGTGGAAATTTCTCATGCTCTGTCTCCTTGTTTTTGTGAAATCGTGGGTGCGGCGCCATCGCCGCGTGCACGGCGCCCGTGCCTGCGTACCAGCACGCTCAGCGTCTCGTCCAGCGCCTGCGCATCCAGGCCCCGCGTGATGAAGACGATGCGTGTGCGCCGGTCATCTTCCTGGCCGGGCCTCGCCTGGCGGGGCCCTTCCTGGCCGGGCCTTTCCTGGCGGGGCCTTTCCTGGCGGGGCCAGCATGGCAGGCGCTGCGGCGGTGCGAACAGGTGCTGCACGCCATGGATGACCAGCGGCTGCTGCGGACTTTCCAGCAGATGGACGATGCCCTTGACGCGCAGCAGGTCGTCGCCGCGCATGGCCATGACCATGTCCATCCACTCGCCGAAGGCCTGCGTGGGCAGGGGCTGATCGCGCACCAGCACAAACGAGGAAATGCCCTCGCGGTGGACTCCGACCGCTGCCGCATCCGGCGCCTGCTGCACGGCGCGGTACGCCGGCGCCTGGGCACCGGCATCGATGGTGCCCGGGCTGGCCGACATGAGCTGCAGCAGCAAGTCCACGTGGCTTGCCGGGTCCACGCTCAGCAGCGCGCCGCTGTTGAGCGAACGCACTTGCACCATGAGCTGCGCAGGCACCGGCGCGCCCGCCAGCAGATCGGTCTTGGTCATCAGCACCAGGTCCGCGACCGCCAGCTGCCTGCGGGCCTCGGGGTATGCGGACAGCGTGGCTTCGGCAAGGATGGCATCGACCGTGCAGGCCACGCCAGCCAGAAAGTAGCGCGCGCGCACCGTGGGCTCGCCCAGGAAGGAGCGCAGTATGGGGCCGGGATCGGCCAGGCCGCTGGTCTCGATGAGCACCCGGCGCGGCGCGCCCTCGGCGCGCTGGGCCAGGCGCTCCAGCGCGCCGACGAGGTCGCCGCGCACGCTGCAGCACAGGCAGCCATTGGCCAGCAGCACCGTGTCTTCGCTGGCAAAGCTCACCAGCGCCTGGTCGATGCCCGTGGCGCCGAACTCGTTGACGATGATCGCCGTATCCCGCAGATCGGGCAAGGCCAGCAGCCGGTTGAGCAGGCTGGTCTTGCCGCTGCCCAGGAACCCCGTGAGCACCGTGACCGGAATGCCCGGGGCCGGCTGTTCAGCCAGCGCCAGCAGGGCGGAGAAATGGCCGCTCATGACAGCCCTCCATGGACTTCGGCGAACGAGCGCAGCGTGCGCTCAAGCCGCGCAAGAGCCCATTGCGCCACGGCCTGCGGCACGTCCTCCGAGCCCAGCGCATCGAGCAGCCGGCGCAGCGGTTGCCCGCCCTGCGCCAGGCCCGGATGGGCGAGGAACCAGGCCGACACCTCGGCCTGCTCGCAGCGCTCGCCGCCGTCCTGCAGGTAGTCGATGATGTCCAGCTCGAAATCCTCCAGACGCAGGCTGATGCCGCCCGCGCCGCAGGCGCAGGCGCCTCCCAGTGCGACATGGCGCAAGGCCAGGCCGCACCACAGCTCCCACAGCCTGCCAGCCTGCGCAGCATGGGCCGAAGCCATGGCCGTACTCACTGCCCGTCCCTGGCCACGGCAGCCGCGCGCGGGCTGCTGCGCAGCAACTGCGTGCCTTCGTGATCCACCTGCCCCCGGGCATCCAGGGCCACGCGGTAGACCTCGCGCGCCACCTGGGCGCTCACATAGCCTTCGCGCACATCCTCGGCCACCTTGTCCAGGTCCCGCTCCAGCGGGTTGCCGAAGCCGCCGCCGCCGCCGGAGAGCATCTTGTAGGCATCGCCACGTTCGAGCCGCACGTTGAAGATCTTGGCATTGGCATGGTCGGTCTTCCATTCGCCCTTGTGGCGCACCGCCAGGCCATTGCCCATGGCGTCGCCGCCGCCCTCCAGGCCCCAGGGCTTGCAATGCACGCGGTCGATGCGCGTGGTGACGGTGAAGGGCGACAGCGCCTGCACCACCATCTCCGCGCCCAGGCCGCCACGGTACTGGCCTGCGCCTGCCGAGTCCTGCCGGATTTCGTACTTCTCCACCAGCACGGGGTACTTGGCCTCCAGCTGCTCGGTGGGACTGTTGTGGGTGTCGCCATCGTTGATGCAGACGGTGACGGAGACGCCATCCTCACGGCTCTTGGCGCCCCAGCCGCCGCCCAGCGGGCCGATGCCGACGATGAACAGCCGGCCATCCTCGGGCGATATGCCGTGGATGTTGGGAAACACCAGGTCGGCATGGTGGCCCGCGATGGAGCGGTCGGGAATGGCCGGCGCCAGGGCCTTGAAAATGGTGTCGATGACCGTCATGGGGAAGGTCATCCACACGCGCATGGGATAGGGGCGCTCGGCGCTGATGACCGTGCCCATGGGCATGATCACCTTCAGCGGCCGGAAGCTCCCGTCATTGACCGGGTAGTCGGTCGGCGTCGTGAGGCACTTGTAGGCCACCTGCGCGCAGGCAATGCCCGTCGTGAAGCCCGAGTTGTAGAACCCCCGCACCTGCTTGGACACATCCGACAGGTCCACCGTCATCTCGTCGCCCTGCACCGTGACCTTCACCCGGATGGGGATGCGTTTGCCGATCTCCAGGCCATCGTCATCCATGAAGGACTCGGCCTCGTACACCCCGTCGGGAATGGACAGCGTGTTCTTGCGCGCCACGGCCTCGCTGGCGTCCATGATCTGCGCAATCGCACCGTTGACCGCGCCCGCGCCATAGCGCTGCAGCAGCTCGACATAGCGGCGCTCGCCCGTGGTAATGGCCGTGATCTGGGCGCGCAAATCGCCCAGGGCGCGCTCGGCCAGGCGCACATTCATAGCAATGATATCGACCAGATCCTGGTTGACCACGCCCTGGCGCTGGTACTTCATGATGGGAATCTGGATCCCCTCGCTGAAAATGTCCGTCGTGACGTTGCCCAGCGTGCCGCCCACGTCCAGCCAGTGGGCCATGCAGCAGGTGAAGCCTTCGAGCCGCCCTTCATGGAACACCGGCATGGTGAAGGTGAAGTGGTTCAGGTGGCTGCCCGTGGTGTAGGCATCGTTGGTGACCAGAATGTCGCCCGGCAGGATGTTCTCGTAGCCGAAATGGCGGATCTTGGCCTTGACGGTCTCGGACATGCCGCGGATGAACATGGGCAGGCCCAGGCCTATTGAGACCGTATCGCCCTCCTTGGTGAACAGCCCGACCGTGAAATCCAGCGCCTCGTAGATGATGAGGTTGTAGGCCGTGCGCGTCAGGTTGGTCTTCATCTCCTCGGTGACGGCGTACAGGCCGTTGCGGATGATTTCCACGGTGACCGGATCGACGGTCTTGAGTTCAGCTTGGTTGCTCATGTGCGGTCGCTCCCGATATCGATTTGCAGATTGCCCAGTTCGTCCACGCGCAGCCGGTCGCCGGGCTGCACGACGGTGGTGGACGCGTGCTCCTCGATCAGCGCCGGGCCGGCGATCTCATTGCCCGACAGCAGGCGATCGCGCACATAGACCGGCGTATCCACCCAGCCGCCGCTGCGGAAATACACGGGCTTGACCGTGCGCACGGAGTGGGGGAGAGGCTCGCAGCCGCCCTGGTCCACGCTGTGCCTGGGCGGCTTTTTCATCGTGCCCAGCACGGTGACGCGCAGGCTCACCAGGTCGGCAGGCTCCTGGGGCGCCGACGTGCCATAGCGCACCTTGTGCAGCTCGTCGAACTGGCGCTTGATGGCAGAGCGGTCACGGCCCTCGAAGAACGCCATGGGCAGATCCACGGTCACCGCATGCTCCTGGCCCACATAGCGCATGTCGGCAGCGCGCTCGATCACCACGCCCTCGGGCCGCACGCCGGACTGCGCAAGGGCCGCGCGCCCCTCCTCCTCCATGCTCTGGTAGGCCGCCTCGATTTCCTCGAAAGACACATCGCCCAGCTTGCGGAACACCGAGCGCACATAGTCGTAGCGCAGGTCCGAGAACAGCATCCCGTAGGCCGAGAAATAGCCGGGCGCGTAGGGAATCAGCACCTTGCGGATGCCGATCTCGCGCGCGATCGCCGAAGCATGCAGCGGGCCCGCGCCGCCATAGACCACCATGGTGAAACTGCCCGCATCGAGGCCGCGCTCCGTGGTCACGGCCTTGACCGCATGGGACATCTGGGTCACGGCAATGCGCAAGATGCCATCGGCCGCCTCGGTCGGATCAAGCCCCAGCGGCGCTGCCACCCGCTCGGACATCTGGCGCAGGCAGGCGGGCATGTCCAGCTGCAGCTCGCCGCCCAGGAAATGCTCGGCATCGAGCCGGCCCAGTACCAGATTGGCATCGGTCACCGTCGGCTCCGTGCCGCCACGGCCATAGGCCACAGGGCCGGGGATGGAGCCCGCGCTCTGCGGCCCCACGCGCAGCGCATTGCCGGTTTCCACGCGGGCGATGGAGCCGCCGCCCGTGCCCACCTCATGGATGTCCATCATCGGAATCTGAATGGGCAGCGCGCGCTCATAGCCGCCGATCAGCGCCGAGCCCGTGGTCAGCGGGCGGCCTTCACTGATCACGCCGGCCTTGGCGGTGGTGCCGCCCATGTCGAAGGCGATGGCATCGCCCATGCCCAGCTGCGCGCAGATGGCCTGGGCGCCGATCACCCCGGCGGCAGGGCCGGATTCGAGCATGCGCACGCAGCCGACCTTGGCATGCTCGACCGGAAACAGGCCGCCTGTGGACTGCACGATGTAGAAATCGCCATCGAAGCCCTTGCCGCCCAGGTGGCTCTCCAGCTGGCCAAGGTACTCGGACACACGCGGGCCCACATAGGCATTGGCCACGGCGGTGGAGACACGCTCGAACTCGCGGTACTCCTGCGACAGCTCGTGCGAGGCGCAGACAAAGGCGCCCGGAATCTCTTCCTGCAGAATCTGCTTGACGCGCTGCTCGTGCTTCGGATTGCGGTAGGAATGCAGCAGCAGCACGGCCACCGCCTCCACGCCCTGCCCCTTGAGCTCCCGCGCCAGCTCGCGCACGGCATCTTCGTCCAGCGGCTTGTGCAGGCCGCCGTCGGCACGCAGCCGCTCGGCCACCTCATAGCGCAGCGAGCGCTTGACCAGGGGCTGGTGCTTGTTGAAGAACAGGTTGTAGGCATCGGGCCGGTTCACGCGCCCGATCTCGTAGATATCACGGAAGCCCTCGGTGATCAGCAGCGCCGTATGGGCGCCATTGCGCTCCAGCAGCGTATTGATCGCAATCGTCGAGCCGTGCAGGAACAGATGGCCATCGCGCCAGTCGATGCCGGCGCTGTCGATGGTCGCCTGGATGCCGTTGACCAGCTCGCCATGCGTGGACAGGGCCTTGCCAAACAGCAACTGGCCGCTAGCCTCGTCAAAGGCGGCCATATCGGTGAAGGTACCGCCGATATCGACGGCAATGCGCAGCTGGGGACGCTGCGCCGGGGTGGCTTTGCTTTGCATGGATATTCCCCTTGTCATCAGACAGCGCTGGCATCGGTGCCGATGCGGTTGCGCAGCACGCCCAGGCCGGTGATCTCGACCTCGACCACATCGCCGTGCTTCATGTACAGCGGCGGCTCGCGGCGGTCGCCAACGCCGCCGGGCGTGCCGGTGGCGATCACGTCACCGGGCGACAGCGGCGTAAAGCGCGAAACATAGGCCACGATGGTGGGAATGTCGAAGATCAGATCGCTCAGGCTGGCCTGCTGCACCACGCTGCCATTGAGGCGCGTCTGCAGCGAGAGGCTGCGCACATCGGCGATCTCGTCGCGCGTGACCAGCCAGGGGCCGAAGGGCGCGGTGCCGGGAAAATTCTTGCCCGGCGTGAACTGGTGCGTATGGCGCTGCCAGTCGCGCACGCTCACATCGTTGAAGCAGGCGTAGCCTGCAATGTGCTCGAACGCGTCCTCGGGGGCGATATGCCGCCCGCCCTTGCCAATCACGAAGGCCAGCTCGCCTTCCCAGTCGAAGCGCTCCGAGAACGCAGGGCGCAGCACCTCGTCGCCATCGGCAGCCAGGCTGTCATTGAAGCGCAGGAACAGCGACGGGTAATCGCTGTCGGCACGCTTGGTTTCCGCCACATGGGTCTTGTAGTTCAGTCCCACGCAGATGATTTTTCCGGGGGCGGGGATCACGGGCAGGGCGCGGGTCTGCGCGGCGGCGATGGACACGCCGCCCTGCTGCAGGGCCTGCGCCAGCCCGTCCAGCGCCTGGGCGCGCAGCACGCTGGCCAGATCGGGATGGAGGGAGAGAAATTCAGCCGGCGGCTGCAGGTAGCTGCCTTCCTGTACGAGTCCGTAGCTGGGCTGTCCGGCGTGGGTGAAGCTGGCGAGTTTCAACGTTTTTCCTTGTCGCGGGTTCTGGGAAAACTGCCAACGGACTGCCGCTGGCAATGGACACGCTCACTTTAGGAATAGCATCGATATCTGCATAGATAGAATTTTTCGTTTTCAGAATTGCCATAAAAGGCATACCTCAACCGGGTATCCACCATGCACCTTCCCAGCGTCAAGCTCTTTCTGGAAGTCGCCGAGGCCGGCAGCATCAGCAAGGTCGCCACGCGGCGGCATACCGTGCAGTCACACATCAGCCGGCAGATCAGCGAGTTCGAAGCTGCCCTGGGAGGCGCGCTGTTCCGGCGCACAGGCCGGGGCGTCACGCTGACGCCGCTGGGCATGCGCGCCGCTGCACGGCTGCGCGGCTGGCTGCAGGAAACCGAGCAATTGCAGGAAACGCTGCGCGCCGAGGCAGGCCAGCTATGGGGGGAAGTGCGCCTGGGCATCGTCCCTTCGGCCGCACACCCCCTGATGACCCATTTGTTCGACTGGCTGCAGCGCGAGCATCCCGGCATCCGACTGAACATCACCGAAGCCCAGGGCACGGAGCTCGATGCGCTGCTGGACGGCGGCGCCGTGGACATCGCCATCCTCTTTCGCTTCGCGCGGCCGGCCGGCAGCGACGAGCGGCTGCTGAGCACAGCGCACAGCTACCTCGTGTCCCGCCCCGGCGACCGGCTGACCCTGGCGCCCACGCTGGAGTTCGCCCGGCTCGAAGGACTGCAGCTGGTGCTGCCCCGCCGGCCCAGCCACTGGCGGGATGCGCTGGACGATGCGGCGCACAGCCACGGCTTTCGCCTCACGGCCGCCGCCGAGGCCGATTCGCTGACCGTGCAAAAGGAACTGGTGGCCCATGCGCCCGGCCTGTACTCGGTCATCGGCCCCTATTCCATCGATGCCGAACTGCGCCAGGGCAGGCTGCAGGCCAGCCGGCTGATCAACCCCGATCTGGTGCGCCATGTGGTACTGGCCCTGCCCAAGCACGGCAAGCTCACCCAGGCCTGCCGCGTCGTCAGCGATGCCATCGAGTCATTGACGCAGTCCTGGGGGCAGCAGCTGTCGCCCGGTCTACTGAGCACGGCGCAGCAGTTGGGCGCCTGAAAGCAACAGGGATCAATATCCCCGCGCCAGATCCACCGCCTGCGGCAACTGGCCCGTGGCACGCCAGCGCCGGATGTTGGCCGCCACGATGGCCGAGGCGCTGGTGCGGTCGGTGGGTGCCGAGATATGGGGCAGCACGGTGACCGCCGGGTGCGTCCACTGCCAGGCCGCCTCGGGCAGCGGCTCCTGCTCGAACACATCCAGCACGGCATGGTCCAGGCGTGCGCTGTCCAGTGCCGTACGCAGGGCCGTTTCATCGACGATGGGGCCGCGCGCAAAATTGATCAGCGATGCGCCTGCAGGCAAGGCCGCCAGCGCCCGCGCATCGACGATGCCGCGCGTCTGCGGCGTCAGCGGCAGCAGGCACACGAGGATATCGGTATGCGCCAGCATGGCGTGCAGTCCGGCATCACCTGCATGGCATTGAACGCCGGCGATGGACTTGGGCGTGCGGCTCCAGCCGCGCACCTGAAAGCCTGCCGACAGCAGCCGCCGCGCGCTGGCTTCGCCCAGCGCGCCCAGGCCCAGCAGCGACACCGTCCTGTCCTGCGCGCGCACGCCGTCATGCGCCAGCCACTGCCGCGCAGCCTGCTGCCGGGCATAGCGCGGCATGCCACGGTGCAGATACAGCGTCCAGGCAAGCACGGCCTCGGCCATGGTGTCGGCCAGCTGCGGGTCCACCAGGCGCACGATGGGCAGGCCGCTGCCGCCCAGGTCAGCGACCAGCCGCTCCACGCCTGCCCAGACGCTGTGCACCCATTGCAGATGGGGCAGCGTGCGCAGATCGGCGGGCTGCGGGTTGGCCACGATGGCCACCTCGCAGGCCGCCCGCTGGTCGGCATTCAGCGTGTCGAGCGCAACCACGCACTCCTCGGGCATGGCCTCCTGCAGCGCAGCCATCCAGGCCGCAGCCTGCGGGTAGCCAGGCGCGCAGACAAAAGGCAGCAGGGGCCGCTGCCCACTCATTTGGCAAACACCTTGTCCAGGTCGGCAAAGCCCTTGACCTCGATGGGATTGCCGCTGGGGTCGCGGAAGAACATGGTCGCCTGCTCGCCGGGCTGGCCCTCGAAGCGGATGCCGGGCGCAATCACGAAATCGACAGCACCGCCGCCCAGCCGCTCGGCCAGGGCTTTCCAGTCGTCCATGGCCATCACCAGGCCCAGATGGGGCATGGGCACCATATGGTCGCCGACACGTCCCGTGTTCGTCACAGGGAAGGGCTCGCCCAGGTGCAGCGAAATCTGGTGGCCGAAGAAATCGAAGTCCACCCAGGTATCGGTGCTGCGCCCTTCCTGGCAGCCGAGCAGCGTGCCATAAAAGGCGCGTGCCTCATCGAGATCACGGACATGGTAGGCAAGGTGGAAACTGGTGCGCATGGGAGTCATCCTGCAGTGTGGGGATACAAGAATGCGGGCCGCAACCCGCCGTGGGTGGCGCGAGCCTAGCAGAGGGTTTTCAAAAGTGATAGCGTTGATTTCTTTTTATTCCGAAAGGAAATCTTTTGGAAACCCGCTACCTCAAAAGCCTGATCGCCGTGGTGGACAGCGGCTCCATCGCCGATGCGGCGCGCATGGAACACCTGACCGCCGCCGCCGTGGGTCAGCGCGTGCAGGCGCTGGAACGCGAACTGGGCTTTGCCCTGCTGTCACGCAGCGGCCACGCAGCCCGCCCGACCCGGGCCTGTCTCGACCTGCTGCCGCGCGCACGGCGGCTGGTCCGCGAGGCCGCGCTGCTGGCCAGCGATGCGGGCGCCGACGGCCTGGGCGGCACGCTGCGCATCGGCGCCATCTCGACGGCGCTGACAGGCATGCTGCCCGCAGCGCTGCGCCATCTGACGCAGGCCGCCCCCAGGTGCCGGCCCGTCATCGTGCCGGGCACATCACGCGCGCTGTTCCAGATGCTACAGGCCGGCGAGCTCGACGCCGCCATCATCGTGGCGCCACCGTTCGCTGCGCCCAAATCCCTGCGCGCGGTGGATCTGCGCCACGAACCGCTGGTGCTGCTGGCGCCGCCGCATGCGCAGGGCGGGCCGGCGCAGCTGCTGCGCAGCCTGCCCTACATCCGCTATGACCCCGACGCCTGGGGCGGCCGCCATGCAGCCCGGTGGCTGGCCGACCAGGGCCTGGAGCCCGCCGTGCTCTGCGACCTCGATGCGCTGGAGGCCATCGCCATGCTCGCAGCCGATGGCATGGGCGTGGGCCTGGTGCCGCACTGGGCGGGCCTGGAACGCTTTGCGGGCGACTGCCTCGCATTGCCCTTGCAGGGTGCGGCCTACGAGCGCACCATCGTGCTCATGAGCAGCACCGAGCCGGACCTGCCGCGCATGGCACAGCTGCTGCAAGACGCGCTGGCCTGAAGCGCGCAGCAGGCATTCACCCTCGGCCCACAAACGGCATCTTGGTGGCCATGACCGTGTGAAACAGCACATTGGCCTGCAGCGGCAGGTTGGCCATGTACAGCACGGACTGCCCGACGATGGCGGCATCGATCAGCGGCTCGGCCGCCAGCTCGCCATTGGCCTGCGGCACACCCTTGGCCATGCGCGAGGCCAGGTCGGTCATGGCATTGCCGATATCGATCTGGCCCACCGCAATGTCATAGGCGCGGCCGTCGAGCGCAGCCGTCTTGGTCAGGCCCATGACCGCATGCTTGGTGGCCGTGTAGGCGATGGAGTTGGGCCGGGGCGCATGGGCCGAGATCGAGCCATTGTTGATGATGCGTCCCCCCATGGGCTTTTGGTCACGCATGACCCGAAAGGCCTGCTGCAGGCAATAGAACATGCCGTTGAGATTGACATCGACCACATCCCGCCACTGCTCTGCAGTCCAGTCGATGAACGATCCCGGCGGATTGCCACGGCCCGCATTGTTGAACAGCAAATCCACCCGGCCGAAATGCGCGACCGCCTGATCGAACAGGTCCCGCACCGCTTCGGGATCACACACATCGGTGGGCACGCACAGAACCCGCTCGTGGGCGCCGCCGTGCAACTGCTGCGCTTCGGCGCGCACAGCCTCCAGCAAGGCCGCTCTGCGGCCCGCCAGCACGACCTGATAGCCGTCTGCCAGCAGCGCCTGCGCCACCGCCTTGCCAATACCCGACCCCGCGCCCGTGATGACTGCCACTTTCCTGGAATCCACCGTGCACCTCCGCAAAGAATATGTGGCCCCCATTATCGCCATGGGGGCGCCGCATTCTGGCAGGGCGCGCACTGCAGTCCCGCGTCATGCTTTCTTCAAATGAGCAAAGTACATTTACGCACAAATATGCACTATTACTCACTTTAATTCGTTTTTAGAAACAAAATGTAAAATAATGTGAATACAATAACTTCAGGAAAGTTTGCATGAACGCAGCGGCATCCGCCAAAGCTCCTGTTTTGCATGTCCAGCGCTCTTTCGGCTGGAATGCACTGTCTTTGAGAACCCGGTTTTTCGCAGCAGCCGCCATTGCGCTGGGGGCCACGGTACTGCTGGTCATCCTGCTGCAATCGGCCCTGGCAAACCGGCAGCAATTGCAGCGCCTGCACGACTACGAACTGCCGGCACAGCTGCAATCCGTGGCCTCGCGCATACAGGCACAGCTCAATACGGCGATTTCCGGCTCCGAGGCGCTGGCCAACAATACCTTCATCCAATCGTGGATTGCTGCCGGCAGCCCTGTGGAGCAGTTGCCCGCTGTCGAAGCCGCCATGGCGCGCACGCAGCGCTCGTTGCGCGCCAACGCCGTTTTCCTGGCTACCGCACAGCCGGATGGCGTGCATTATTACCACTACGAAAACGGGCAACTCCAGGACCGGGCCATGGCCTCCGGAGACCCGAAAAACAGCTGGTATTTCAATTTCGTGCGCCAGCAAAATGCCTACGAACTCAATCTGGACAGCAATCCGCTGAGCAGCCAGCTGCTCATGTTCATCAACTACCGCGGCGAGCCCATGAGTGCCGATGGCCGCTTTCCGGCAGCGGTTGCCGGCGGCGGCATGGGCATGGAGCAACTGGCCGAGCTCATCCGCGCCAACAAGGTCGGCGGCTCCGGCAGCGTC
>NZ_JACSYA010000044.1 GCF_029870285.1 Delftia sp. PS-11 | reverse complement strand
AAAGTGCATGCATGCCGCACAGAGTGTGCGGCTCCAGCCAAGGAATGCCATGCAAGAGACTCAGCGGCCAGCCATGGGCCAGCCCGGAATGGGCCAGCCCATGATGGGCCAGCCCATACCCAACGTCGGTGCACTCGTCGCACGAAGCTGCAAGGCCTATGCCTCACAGCCTGCAGTGACCAGCGCCACACGCAGCATCAGTTATGCAGAACTGGAGCAACGCTCCAACCGTCTGGCCAATGTGCTGCTCGCCCAGGGCCTGGGCCGCGGCGAACGCGTGGGCATCTATCTGCCCAACTGCGTGGAAATCGTCGAGATCGAGATGGCCTGCTACAAGGCAGGATGGATCAAGGCGCCATTCAATGCCCGCCTGTCTGCGCGCGAGGTCGGCGAGATCGCGGCCAACAGCGATGCCGCCATCATCGTGACCACGGCAGCGCGCGCCGAGGCGTTCAAGCCTTATCTGCCTGTCCCCGGGCCGCGCCTGCTGCTGCTGGATGGACCTGGCCATGAAAACTATGAGGCCCTGCTGGCCAGCGCCAGCGACCGGTTTGAGCCAGTAGCCGTGCACGAGCACGAAGTGGCCGTGCTGCACTACACCTCAGGCTCGTCTGGGGTGCTCAAGGCTGCCATGCAGACCTTTGGCAACCGTCTGGCCCAGTTGCGCAAGTTCCTGATGCGCGGCGAAGGCATGCAGTCCGGCCATGTGCTGGGCCTGGTCGGCCCGATCACACACGCCTCGGGCATGCAAATGGTGCCCGCGCTTTGCACAGGCGCGACCATTCACCTGTTCCAGGGCTTCGAGCCTGGCGCCTTCATCGCCGAAATGCAGGCACGCCGCGTGACGCACACCTTCATGGTGCCAACCATGATCAACATGCTGCTGACCGAGGTCGGTGGCCGCTACCGCCCCTTGCCCGACCTGCTGCGCCTGGGCTATGGCGCTGCGCCCATGGCGCCATCGCGCATCCTGCAGGCCATGGATGTCTTCGGCCCCATTCTGTCCCAGGGCTATGGCGCAGGCGAAACCACCTCGGGCGTGTGCGGACTGACCGTTCAAGATCACCTGCAGGCACGGGCATCACATCCAGAGCGTCTGGCCTCCTGCGGCCGGCCCTTTCTGGAGTCCCTGGTCGAAGTGGTGGATGATGCCGGCCTGCCGGTGCCAGAAGGCGAGATCGGCGAAATCGTGGTCAGCGGCGCAGATGTGTTCGCGGGCTACTGGCGCGCACCCGAGCTGACCGCCGAGGTGCTCAGGAATGGCCGCTACCACACGGGTGACCTGGCGCGCGTGGACGGACAGGGCTTTGTCTATATCGTGGACCGCAAGAAGGACATGGTCATCAGCGGCGGCTTCAACGTCTACCCGTCCGAGGTGGAGGCCGTGCTCCATGAGCATGCCTCGGTGGCCGATGCCTGCGTATTCGCCATTCCCGACGACAAGTGGGGAGAGGCCGTGGCAGCGCACATCGTCCTCAAGCCGGGCCAGGCCGCAGACGGCGCAGCGCTGGACAGGTTCTGCGCCGAACGCCTGGGCGGCTTCAAGCGGCCGCGCCACATCGAGTTTGTGCAGCAGTTGCCCAAGAACCCCAACGGCAAGGTCATGCGCAGAACCGTGCAGGCCCCCTACTGGACCCACCACGCCCGCAAGGTCAACTGAGATGAATGCCCACAACACTGCTTCCTGCATCCACGAGCCGCTGCTGGAGATGCCTTTCGAAGGTTCGGTGCATGCAGCCGGACTGATCTCGGCGCTCAGGGATTTCATCCATGGGGATCTGGCCGGACTGGCCCGTGAACATGGCGTGGACCATGAAAACAGCCCCTCACGGCAGCTGCTGCAGCAGGTCTGGAAGCTCTCGCACGCCCGGGGCTTTTATGGCATGACACTGCCCACGGCCATGGGCGGCGCAGGCCTGTCCGTGCTCGATCAGGTGCTGGTCAAGCAAGCCATCTACGCCACAGGATCGCCTTTCGCGCCGCATGTGCTGGGCGAACTCAGCGGCCCCCCGCGCATTGGCGCTCTGGTGCGCAAAGCCACGCCGCTGCAGATGGAGCAGTTCATTGACCCGGTGGCCCGTGCCGAAAAAGCCATCTGCTTCGCGCTGACAGAGGCCTCGGCAGGCTCGGATGCCGCAGCACTGGAAACACGCGCCACGCCGGAAGGCGACAGCTACGTGCTGCACGGCCGAAAGCGCTTCATCTCGGGGTCGCCATTTGCCGACTTTGCCGTGCTGCTGGCATCCACTGCGCCGCAGGGCAGCCCGCAGCGCGAAATCAGCGCCTTCTTCGTGGACCTGAAGGCCCCCGGTGCGCAAGTGATCAGCGGCTACAAGACCATGGCCGGCCAGTCCAGCACTGGCGACATTGTGCTCGACGGCTGCCGGGTCCATGCCACCCAGCTGATTGGCGAACCTGGACAGGGGCTGTCCCTGGCGCTGGGCCGCATCACGGTCAACCGGCTGCTGCACTGCCCTGCCATGCTGGGCCTGGCGCATGTGGCACTGTGCGATGCGCGCGACTATGCCCTGGGCCGCCAGCAGTTCGGCCGCAGCATTGCGCAGTTCCAGGCCATACAGCACATGCTGGCAGATATGGCCACCGAATGGATGGCAGCCCGCGCGCTGATGATTCAGACAGCACGCACCATCGATGCAGGCATCGATGCGCGGGCGCAGGCGTCGATGAGCAAGCTGTTTTGCTCGGAAACCGCTTTTCGCATTGCTGACCGTGCCGTACAGATCCATGGCGGCGAAGGCATCGTCCAGGGCCGGCGCGTGGAATTCCTGTTCCGCATGCTGCGCATGTACCGCGTGCTCACGGGCACCAGTGAAATCCAGCGCAACACCATCGCCAGGCAATTGCTGGAAACCGCCAATGCCTGAGACCCCAGCACCGCACAAGACAATGCAAGGAGACATCGCCATGCCCGCAACACCTGCGCGCGGCGCCAGCCGCCGCCAGTTCATGCATGCAGCACTGGCCTGCACCATTGTCCCGGCGGCACTTGCGCACCGCACGGGACGGGCCGCAGACCCTGCCTGGCCGATGCGGCCGATCAAATGGGTCGTGCCTTACCTGGCGGGCACCAGCCCCGATACGGGGGCACGCATCGTGGCCGAGGCACTGTCGCAGCAGCTGGGCCAGCCCGTGGTGATCGACAACCGCGCCGGGGCCGGGGGCAATATCGGCGCACGCCAGGTGGCAAAGGCGCCCGCTGATGGCTATACCCTGCTTTATTCCGGCTCTCCCATGGCGGCGGCCATGCGCATGTACAAGAATCCTGGCTACGACGTGTTCAGGGACTTCCGCCATGTACTGGGCATGTCGCGCTCCGACATCCTGCTGGTGGTGCACACGGACTCGGGCATGCGCGCGCTGGATGATCTGGCGGCACGGGCACGGGCCAGGCCGGGCGCGCTCGACTACGCTTCCGGCGGCGTGGGCACGCCATCGCATCTGGGCGTGGAGATGCTGGCTTCCGGCATGGGCCTGCAGGTCAACCATGTCCCCTACAAAGGCGCGTCGGAGCTGGTCAATGCCGTGCTGGGACGGCAGGTGGACTTTGGCGCACCGCTGTTTTCTGTCGCCTACCCCCAGGTGCTGGCAGGCAAGCTGCTGCCACTGGCCATCGCCGGTCCCCAGCGCAATTCCAAGCTGCCCCAGGTACCAACCCTGGCCGAACTGGGTGTGCCCCATGTCAATCTCACTTCCTGGGGAGGCGTTTCCGTGCCGGCCGCCACGCCCGAGCCCATCGTCCAGCGCCTGCGTGCGGGACTGGAGGAAGTGCTCAGGCAGCCCAGGGTGATCGCGCTGCTGGAGCAGGAAGGCGGCAAGGTCGCCATCACCAGCGCCGAGGCCTATGCCAAAGGCTTCGAACGCGAGATCCAGTTCACGGAGTCGATGATGCAGCGCGTCGGCATACATCCCATCTGATGGCGGCCCGCATCACTGCCTGCGGTCATGAAGGGCTTGGCTACTGCTTCAATGCAATCGCTGGGATAATCCGGCCCATTCATGATCAGCCTTCGCAATATCACTCTGCGCCGCGGCACGCGCGTGCTGCTGGACAGCGCCTCTGTCTCCATCAACCCCGGTGAAAAAGTCGGCCTCGTCGGACGCAACGGCGCCGGCAAATCCAGCCTGTTTGCGCTGCTCAACGGCAGTCTGGCCGAGGATGGCGGCGAATTCTTCATCCCGGCCCAGTGGCGCCTGGGCCAGGTGGCACAGAACATGCCCGAAACCTCTGAGACGGCCACACATTTCGTGCTGGACGGCGACACGCGCCTGAGCGAGCTCAACGCACAGCTTGCCGCCGCAGAGGCCAGCGGCGACGGCATGGCCATCGCGCAGGCCCACGCCGACCTGGCGGACGCAGGCGCACACGATGCCGTGCCGCGCGCCCAGGCCCTGATCCTGGGCCTGGGCTTCAAGGTTTCGGAGCTGGACCATCCTGTCAACAGCTTCTCGGGCGGCTGGCGCATGCGCCTGCAGCTGGCGCGCGCGCTGATGTGCCCCTCGGACCTGCTGCTGCTCGACGAGCCCACCAACCACCTGGACCTGGACGCACTGGTCTGGCTCGAAGCCTGGCTCAAGCGCTATGCAGGCACACTGGTCGTGATCAGCCATGACCGCGAGTTCCTGGACGCCATCACCACGACCACGCTGCACATCGAAAACGCCCAGCTCACACGCTATGGCGGCAACTACAGCAAGTTCGAGGAACTGCGCGCCCAGCAGATGGTGCTGCAGCAGGCCGCCTACGAGCGCCAGCAGGACAAGATCGCCCACCTGCAGAAATTCATCGACCGCTTCAAGGCCAAGGCTTCCAAGGCCAAGCAGGCGCAGAGCCGCGTCAAGCAGATCGAGCGCATGGAGAAAGTGGCACCCATGCTGGCCAGCGCAGAATTCACGTTCGAGTTCAAGGAGCCGGCCAACCTGCCCAACCCCATGCTGGCCATCACGGACGCATCGTTCGGCTATGTGGACGATGAGGGCCGGGAAACGACCATTTTGCGCGGTGTCAACCGCTCGGTGCTGGCAGGCCAGCGCATCGGCATCCTGGGTGCCAACGGCCAGGGCAAGTCCACGCTGGTCAAGACCATTGCGCGGGAGATGAAAGCCCTTGCCGGCAAGGTGACCGAGGGCAAGGGCCTCAATATCGGCTACTTCGCACAGCAGGAACTGGACGTGCTGCGCCCGGGCGAAAATCCGCTGGAGCACATGATCCGCCTGGCAAAGGACACGGGTGCAGCAGGCCCGCAGGCGCGCGAGCAGGATCTGCGCAGCTACCTGGGCACCTTCAACTTCAGCGGCGACATGGTCAAGCAGGCCGTGGGCAGCATGAGCGGCGGGGAAAAAGCCCGGCTGGTGCTGGCCATGATCGTCTGGCAGCGCCCCAACCTGCTGCTGCTCGACGAACCCACCAACCACCTGGATCTGGCCACGCGCGAAGCGCTGGCCATGGCGCTCAACGATTTCGACGGCACGGTGATGCTGGTCAGCCACGACCGCGCGCTGCTGCGCTCGGTCTGCGAGGATTTCTGGATGGTGGGCCGGGGCCAGGTCGGCCCCTTCGACGGCGATCTGGACGACTACCAGCGTTATCTGCTCGAAGAATCACGGCGCCTGCGCGAGGAGGCCAGGCTGGCAGAGCAGGCGGCAGCAGTCGCGACCGGCACGCCTTCCACACCTGCAGCCGCGCCGGCCATGGAGCAGCAGGCACAGCCCCTGAGCGGTGACCCGCGCGAACAGCGCCGACTGGCTGCTCTGGCACGGCAGCAGCTTGCCGAAAAGACACGGCCTTTCAAAAAGGAGCTGGAGCAGATCGACAAGCGCCTGCCCCAGCTTCAGGCAGAGCGTGCAGGACTGGAAGAGCGCCTCAGCCAGCCGATTGCCGCCGCAGAGATTGCCGAGGCCGGCAAGCGCCTGAAGGCCTGCACCGATGAAATCGATGCGCTGGAAGAGCGCTGGCTTGAGCTCAGCGGCGAAATCGAGCAGTTGACGGCACTGGCAGGCAACGAGGCGTAACTGCATCGGCCCGTCCTGGGCGGGCCGCAAAAAGCCTTGCACAGCAAGAAGATGCAGCCGGATCTTCATGCAATGCTGTCGCCGCGCTGACGCTGTGATCACTGCAATCTTGCATTTATTTGCGTCTTGGTGAATGGCAGTGTCAACCGGTGGTGCACCCCTGGCGTTGAACACGCAAAGGAGTGACCACCATGACCAACATCTTTTCCGACACCGCCCTGCAAGCCCGCTTTGCAGCCGCCGCGATGGCACAAGCTGTCTGGCCGTGGGATGACCGTGACCGCAAGCGCGCACCCCTCGGCCGTCTCCAGGCATGACCTGGGCCTGGCCGAAAAAAATTGCGGATTCCCCAAAAATTTTCCGAAAACCTGTCAACGCACTGCAGGCAGCCCACGTTAAGAGAGCAGTACAGGAGATTTTCCATGCAAACCACCGCCATCATGTCCATCTGGCCCGAAGACGAACGCGATCGCAAGCGCTGAATTGCGCGCCTGGCGCACGCATCAAGGCAGTGCCCCAGTCAATCCAGATGCCATAGGCCTGGCGCACAACGTGCAGGCCCCCTATTCCACAAAAACCCGCTGCGGCGGGTTTTGTCATGTATGGGCACATCAACATGATGTGCCGCCTGAGGCGCAACAAAAAAGGAGCCCGCAGGCTCCTTTGGCAATGGATCGCCTGCGCGATCAATGCATGTGCAGGCCGCCGTTGACCGAGAAGTCAGCGCCGGTGGAGTAGCCGCCCTCGTCCGATGCCAGCCAGGCGATGATCGAGGCGATCTCGCTGGGCTCGCCCAGGCGCTTGACGGGGATGGTGCCCACGATCTTTTCCAGCACATCGGGACGGATGGCCTTGACCATGTCGGTACCGATGTAGCCAGGGCTCACGGTATTGACGGTCACGCCCTTGGTTGCCAGCTCCTGCGCCAGCGCCATGGTGAAACCGTGCATGCCGGCCTTGGCAGCCGAGTAGTTGGTCTGTCCAGCCTGCCCCTTGGCACCGTTGACGGAGCTGATGTTGATGATGCGGCCCCAGCCCTTTTCCACCATGTCGGCCACGACCTGCTTGGTCACGTTGAACATGGAGTTGAGGTTGGTTTCGATCACGGCCTGCCAGTCTTCGGGCGTCATCTTGACGAACATGCGGTCGCGGGTGATGCCCGCATTGTTAACCAGCACGTCGATGGTGCCATGCTCTGCCTTGGCCTGATTGAAGGCCTCGACGGTCGACTCCCAATTGCCAACGTTGCCAACCGACGCGTAGAAGGTGTAACCCAGCGCCTTTTGTTCATCGAGCCATTTCTGGAAATCGCGCGACGGGCCGCAACCGGCAATGACCTTGAAGCCTTCCTTGTGCAGACGCTGGCAGATAGCCGTTCCAATGCCTCCCATCCCCCCTGTGACATACGCTACTTTTTGAGCCATTCATCTCTCCTGTCAGTCAATGGTTGCTTCACGATCAATTTATCCACGGCATCCGGCACCTGGGAGCCGGATGCCACCGGGAGTCTCCAGGCCCATGCCCGGACTCTCGTGTGGTTAGTATGCAGCGCGGGCGCTGCGTTCCTTATCGGGCATCCCCCAGGACAACCTAGGATCTACCCTGAAAGCTTGCTAACGGTTATTCACCGTCTCAGACACGCTCAACAGCCAGGGCCACGCCCATGCCACCGCCAATGCACAGGCCGGCCAGGCCCTTGCTGGCGCCGCTGCGCTGCATTTCATGCAGCAGGGTCACCAGAATGCGCGCGCCCGATGCGCCAATGGGGTGGCCAATGGCGATGGCGCCGCCGTTGACGTTGACCTTGGCGGGGTCGATGCCCAGCTCCTGGTTGACCGCGCAGGCCTGGGCCGCGAAGGCTTCGTTGAGTTCGAACAGATCCACGTCCTGGGCCGTCCAGCCGGCGCGCTGCAGCGCCTTGCGTGCAGCAAACACAGGACCCAGGCCCATGGTGGCGGGGTCCAGGCCGCTGGTGGCGTAGGAGACGATGCGCGCCAGCGGCGCCAGGCCCAGAGCCTTGGCCTTGGAGGCGCTCATGACCACCACGGCAGCAGCGCCGTCATTGAGGCCGGAGGCGTTGCCCGCCGTCACCGAACCTGCCTTGTCGAAGGCCGGGCGCAGGCCGGCCAGCGCCTCGGCATTGGTCTTGCGGTTGATGTACTCGTCGGCCGCGAAAACCAGCGGGTCGCCCTTGCGCTGGGGGATGACCACGGGCACGATCTCGTCCACGAACTTGCCGGCATCCTGCGCGGCAGCCGCTTTTTGCTGGCTGGCAAGCGCCAGGGCATCCTGCTGCTCGCGGCTGACCTGCTTTTCCTTGGCCACGTTCTCGGCCGTGATGCCCATGTGGTACTGGTTGTAGACGTCCCACAGGCCGTCCACGATCATGGTGTCGGCCAGCTTCCAGTCGCCCATGCGCTGGCCTTCGCGCGAGCCGGGCAGCACGTGGGGTGCCAGGCTCATGTTTTCCTGGCCGCCAGCGACGACGATTTCGCTGTCGCCCGTGGCCACGGCCTGGGCCGCCAGCATCACGGCCTTGAGGCCGGAGCCGCAGACGGCATTGATGGTCAGCGCCGGGGTTTCCTTGGCAACGCCGGCCTTCATCATGGCCTGGCGTGCAGGGTTCTGGCCTGCGCCAGCGGCCAGCACCTGGCCCATGATGACCTCGCCGACCTGGTCAGCGCCGACCTTGGCGCGGCTCAGTGCCTCGCGGATCACGATGGAGCCCAGTTCGGTGGCGGGGATCTTGGACAGGGTGCCGCCAAACTTGCCCACGGCAGTGCGGACGGCGGAAACGATGACGATGTCTTCCATGGTGACGGACCTTTCTTTGGACTCTCGAAGGGATACCCGGGCATGCACTGCCACAAACTGCGGCAGTGCTCCCTGGATTCAAGCCACGGTGTTATTGCACCGCAGCATCAGATGATTGTGCCTCAGGCTTTGACCAGAACGTAGCGACCCGGGGCCGGTTCAATGGCCTGGTATTGCAGGCCATTGCCATACTGTTTTGGCGCGGCGACAAGCCTGCCGCCATGCCCAGCCAGCCAGGGGCTCCAGTCGGACCACCAGCTGCCCGGATGCTCGATGGCACCGGCCTGCCACTGCTGCAGCGTGGCTGGCAATTCGCCGTCCTCGCGTGTCCAGTAGCTGCGTTTTTTCTTGGCCGGCGGATTGATCACACCCGCAATATGGCCGGAAGCGCCCATGACAAAGCGCTTTTCCCCGCCCAGTACCTGGGTCGAGGCATAAGAGCCGCCCACGGGCACGATATGGTCTTCGCGCGAGCCATAGATATAGGCGGGCAGCTGCAGCGCTCCCATGTCCACGCGCTCGCCGCATACGGTCAGCGCACCAGGCTGCACCAGCTTGTTTTCCAGGTAAAGATTGCGCAGATACCAGGCGTAATAGGGACCGGGCAGATTGGTGGAATCACTGTTCCAGTACAGCAGATCGAACGCAGGCGGCGTCTCGCCCTTGAGGTAGTTGCCCACCACATAGTTCCACACCAGATCGTTGGGCCGCAGGAAGCTGAAGGTCGATGCCAGATCCTGGCCCTTCATGAGCCCGCCCTCGCCCATCTGCATTTCGCGGAAGCGCACCACCGACTCATCGATGAACACATCCAGGATGCCGGTATCGCTGAAGTCGATGAAGGTGGTCAGCAGCGTGACGCTGGCCACGGGGAAAGGCACGCCTGCAGGAGCCGCAGCGCGCGCCGTGGAGCTGCGTGCAGCACTGCGGCTGGCAGCGGCACGCCTGGCTGCAGGCTTGACGGCAGCCGCAGCAGCGCTTTCGCCATGCTCGCGCTGGTGGCGCGCCTGGAGCACGGCCAGCGCCGTGGACAGCATGGTGCCGCCCACGCAGAAACCCAGCACATTGATCTGCTCGGCCTGCGCGATCTCGCGGGTGACACGGATGCCGGTCAGCACGCCTTCCTCGATGTAGTCGTCCCAGGTCTTGCGCGCCAGGCTTTCGTCGGGGTTGCGCCAGCTCATCACGAAGGTGCGGTGGCCTTCGCTGACGGCATGGCGGATCAGCGAGTTGTCAGGCTGCAGATCCAGGATGTAGAACTTGTTGATGCAGGGCGGCACCATGAGAAAGGGCCGCTCATGCACCTTGTCGGTGAGGGGCTTGTATTCGATGAGCTGGAACAGCTCGTTCTCGAAGACCACGGCGCCCTCGGTGGTGGCCACGTTCTTGCCGACGGTGAACAGGCTTTCGTCGGTCATGGACACATGGCCCTGGCGCATGTCGGCCAGCAGATTGGCCACGCCCTGGGCCAGGCTTTCGCCCTGGGTTTCTATGGCCTTTTTCTGGGCCTCGGCATTCAGGGCAAGAAAGTTGCTGGGCGCCATGGCCGCCACCCATTGCTCGACCGCGAAGCGCACCCGCGTGCGCGTTTTTTCGTCGCCCTGCATGGCGTCGGCCAGCCCCATGAGCATGCGGCTGTTGAGCAGGTAGGTGGCCGCTGTGGCGGCGGCTACGGGGTTTTCCGTCCATGACGGCGCATTGAAGCGCTTGTCCTTGGCAAGCAGCGCCTGCGCGCCACCGGGCTCGCACAACGCCTTGGTGCTGTCCAGGTAGCTTTGCTGCAGCTCGACGAGCTTTTCAGCATCGACGGGCAGCCCTGTGGATTCGGGCAGGGCTGCCTTCCAAGGCGGTGTCGAAGCCGCCACACCATTCATGCCCAATGGTCCCATCTGCTGCAGCGATTGCAGCGTGCGGCTCCATTGCTCGTTCCAGAATTGCTGTATGGGCTGGCCCATCAAGCCTGCGAGTGGGTCAAAATTCATGCTGCATCCTTATTCTCGGCAACCGTGTGCAATAGCTCATGGCCTGCACAGCAGCCATTTTCATTGTGACCCAGGCGGGAGCCCTATTTACCGTCACGGCCTACAAAAAAACCCGTGCCTTTCTTTTTTCGCAATCCAACCATGTATCTCGTCGTTATCGCCTGGTTGTATGTCACGCTGATGATGGCCGTGGCAGAAGCCGCAGGCCCCACAGGCAGCATACTTGGCGCAGTGGTCACTTTCGCGCTTTACGGACTGCTGCCGTTGTCCATTTTGATCTACATCATGGGAACGCCCGCGCGCAAGAGAAAGCGCCATGCGCGCGAGCTGGCAGAGCGCCAGCAATGGCTGGCGCAGCAGCAGGCAGAAGCGGCCGGCGAACCTGCGGCAGGCGAACCTGTGGCAGGCACACCTGCGGCAGGCGAACCTGTGGCAGGCACACCTGTGGCAGGTTCTTCAGTCTTTCCAGATGCAGGCAGCAAAGCGCCCGCTGCTGCCCAGGCGGGCAGCATCGCGCCGGTGCGAAAAGAACTGTGAGGCATTGAGCACTGTGCACCAGGCATCCGTGCCGTCGTTGCCGTGGACGGCGGTGATGCCCAGTGCCGCCAGTCGCTGGCGTGCGAGCCGGGGCAGACTGGCCAGATACTTTTGCGCACTGCTCTGACCCTGCGCGGGAGCAGCCGTGAAATGTGTGGCGGCCGCAGCATCGTGGGCGATGAAGGCCGCGCGCACCTCGGCGCCCACCTCGAAGGACCGGGGCCCGATGCAGGGACCGAGCCAGGCCAGGGTCTGCGATGCGATATCAGCGGCAGTCTGGCCAGCGGCACCGGGCTGCGCCCGGACTTCCTGCGCAAAGCGCGCAAACAAGGTCTCCAGCACGCCTGCCGACAGGGGCGATGCGTGGCCTGGCGGCATGCCGGCAAGCCCGCGCCAGCCGGCATGGGCCGCGCCCACCACGGCGCCGCTGCGATGGGCCAGCAACACGGGCAGGCAGTCGGCCACCATGATGGTGCAGGCTACGCCGCCAGCGCTGGTCACACAGGCATCGAAAGCCTGGCCCTGGGTGCTGTCCGGCGCCAGCACGGCCACCTCCACCCCGTGGACCTGCTGCATGAAAACAGCACGGGCGCCAGGCGTGATGGCGCGCAGGCTGCCCTCCAGGCGCTGGCGGTTGGCGCGCACAGCCTGCGGATCATCGCCGACATGGTCACCCAGGTTGAGGCTGTCCCAGGGTGCGACGCTGACACCGCCCTCGCGTGAAGTGCACAGCGCATGTACGCCGGCAGGCACAGGCCATTCGGGGCGCAGCCAGGAGCCGGGCAGGGGCAGAGCCACGCTCACTCCGCGTCCGGGCAGGCCGAAGGATGGGCGCGCTGGAATGCAGGCAGCGCCTCGCAGCGCTCGGCAATCGCGGCCACGCGCGGCAGCCCCTCCAGGCCCACGTTGAAGCGGCGGCCATTGAATATCTGTGGAATAAGGCAGCAGTCGGCCAGCGTGGGTGTGTCGCCCCAGCAAAACAGGGAAGGCGGCAGGCCGGCGGCTGCGCGTTCGGCGGCCAGCAGGCCCAGCTGGCGCTCGAAAGCCTCCAGCCCCGAGCGCACCCAGTGCACATACCAGCCGCTCTTGGCCTCGTCAGAGACGCCCAGCTCACGCACCAGGTACTTGAGCACGCGCAGGTTGTTGAGCGGATGGATTTCGCAGGCCACCATCTGCGCCAGCGCACGCACATGGGCGCGGCCCAGCGCGTCGCGCGGCAGCAATGGTATTTCGGCATGGGTCTCATCGAGATATTCGATGATGGCCATGGACTGGGTCAGCCAGTGGCCCTCGGCGGTTTCGAGGGCCGGCACCAGCGCATCGCCGACATGCTGGGCATAGGCCACCTCCCTGTGGTCACCGCGCAGGAGGTGCACGGGTACGGATTCATAGTCCAGGCCCTTGAGCTGCAGCGCGATGCGCACGCGGTAGGAGGCCGACGAGCGGAAGTAGGTGTGGAGCTTCATAGGCTGCACAGCATACCGTGCGAAGGGCCTGATGCATGGCACACTGGCGCGCGGCGCACATGAGACAAGGCGCCAGAGGAACACCCGACATGAGCTACGTTTTCACCCCCCCCGCCGTGGCCAGCGTCCCCGTACTGGGCCGCGCCGAACGCTTTCCCGTGCACCGCATCTACTGCGTGGGCCGCAACTACGAGGAGCACGCCAAGGAGATGGGCTTCACCGGCCGCGAGCCGCCCTTTTTCTTCCTCAAGCCCGCTGATGCCATCGTGCCCGTCGAGGCAGGCACCACGGGCACCATGCCCTACCCTTCGCTGACGTCCAACCTGCACCATGAGATCGAACTGGTGGTGGCCATCGGCAAGGCTGGCAAGAACATTGCGGCGGCTGACGCGCTGGACTACATCTGGGGCTACGCCGTGGGCCTGGACATGACGCGCCGCGACCTGCAAAACGAGATGAAAAAGCAGGGCCGCCCCTGGTGCATCGGCAAGGCCTTCGAGCATGCTGCGCCCATCGGCCCCATCACCCCTGCGGCACAGGCCGGCGATATTGCCAAGGCAGCGATTGCCCTGCAGGTCAATGGCGCGGACCGCCAGCGCAGCGACATCGGCAAGCTGATCTGGAACATTGCCGAGACCATCGAGCATCTGTCTGCGGCCTGGGAGCTGCAGCCTGGCGATCTGATCATGACCGGCACGCCCGAGGGCGTATCTGCCGTGGTGCGCGGCGATGTGCTCGAAGGCAGCGTCGAGGGCCTGAGCCCGCTGCGCGTGCAAATCGTCTGATCTTCGCCCTCCCCGCCGGCCCGGGCTCTGCCTGCGCGCCGGCCCACTACCATCCTATGATGCAGGCATGAATTTTCGCAGCCCCATCAAGCACTGCCGAGCCTGCGGCACTGCCGTTGTCTACCGTCTGCCCGATGATGGCGACACGCGCGAACGCGCCGTCTGCCCGCACTGCCACACCATCCACTACGAGAACCCGCTCAATGTGGTCGGAACGATTCCTGTCACTGACGACGGGCGTGTGCTGCTGTGCAAGCGCAATATCGAGCCGCGCAGGGGGCTGTGGACGCTGCCTGCAGGCTTCATGGAACTGGGCGAGACCACCGCACGCGGCGCACAGCGCGAAACCGACGAGGAAGCGGGCGCCGACATCGAGATGGGCCCGCTGTTTTCCATCGTCGATGTGCCCAAGGTCAGCCAGGTCCATCTGTTCTACCGTGCGCGCCTGCGCAGTACGCAGTGCTATCCCGGCCCGGAAACCATGGAGGCGCGCCTGTTTGCAGAGGCCGAAATTCCCTGGGAAGAGCTGGCGTTCCGCACTGTGCGCGTGACGCTGGAGCACTACTTTGCGGACCGCGCCCACGGCCTTCTGGGTGAGCACCGCGTGCACTGCATTGATCTGAGTCTCTGACCGGCAGGCATTGTGGGAGCTTGCCGCCAGACCGAGGAAAGCTGGATGGCTTGATGACATCTGGCTGACAAACTGGCTTCTTTCTTGCTCTCCTTTGCGTGTCCACCCCAGGACACACTGGTTTTACCGACCGCCCATGACAAAGGAGAGCCCCTATGGCCCCCGCCCTGCCCACCGACCTGCTCCTTCCCCATCTGCGCGAACTCGGCCGCAACGCCGCGGACCTGCGCGAAATACGGTTGATGTGGCGGCTCATCGAGTCGTCGGCGCGCATGCAGACCAGCGCCAAAAGCCGTGCCCTGGTCCCCATGCTGACGCAGACGCGGCAGGGGCTGGAGCAACTGGAGCAGGGCCTGGTGCAGTCGCAGCTGGCGCAGTCCGCTCAGGAGGCGATGGCCCAGCTGGGCATGCAGTCCAGCCAGGCCATCGACCTGCTGGTGCGCAGCCTGTACGAGCGCACGGCAGACGTCGGCTTCCTGGCAGCCGACACTGTGCTTTGCGAAGCCATGGCCCAGCTTGGCGAAGCATTGCCGCACGAGGCGCTGCACGCATGGCACGCCCCGCTACACGCCCATTTGCAGGCCTACCGTGCCAAGTACACGGTGTATGACGATATCCTGCTGCTGGATACGCAAGGCCAGGTGCGTGCACGTTCACAGCCCGGCAGCGAGCTGCCTGTGCACTGTCACGAAGCATGGCTGCGGCAGGCTTTGCAGCAGGCAGGCCATGTCTGCCATTTCGGGGCCAGCGAGGTGCTGCCGGGCGCGGATCGCCTGCTTTATGCCCAGCGTCTGCTGCATCCGCGCACCATGGCGGTGATCGGTGTGCTGTGCCTGAGTTTCGACTTTGCCGCCGAGATGCAGGCTATCTTTGCGCTGGGCAATACGGGCGCGAGCACCAAAGTGGGCCTGTTGCTGGATGCCCAGGGCCAGGTCATCGCCAGCAGCGACCCTCACTGGATTGCACCAGGCAGCCGCGTGCCCATGCACCATTCGGATGCCGTTGCGCCCCTGATTCATGCAGGGCGCACCTATCTGGTGCGAACATCCCGTGCCGTGCCCTATCAGGGCTATGCAGGTCCGGACGGCTGGCAGACCCAGGTCATGGTCGCGCTGGACCTGGCCTTTGCGGCACAGCAAAGGCCGCAGGTGCTGCAGACGCTGCAGCCTGCCATCGCAGAGGGGCTGATGGCCCAGGCCAAGGGCTTTTGCCCGCCGCTGCATGCCATGGCCAGCGCCGCCGACGATATCCGCCGGGTGGTATGGAATGGACAGGTACTGGCGGCCAGTCAGACCAGCACAGAGGCCGCAGAGCCTGATGCATCCGGCCATGAGCCGCTGCAGGCCGTGCTGGAGCAGATGGGAGAAACCGGAGACCTGACACACACGGTGTTCACCCGCGCCATCCATGGCCTGCACGAGACTGCGCTGTCCACGCGGCTGCAGGAGCATGCGACGCTGAACCGGCTGCTGATGGACCTGCTGGAGCGCAACCTCTACGAACGCGCCAATGACTGCCGCTGGTGGGCCCTGACACCCAGCCTGCAGCAGGTGCTGCAGGACCACACGGGCGGCCTGCCCCTGCCCGGCGCGGCGCATGAAACCACGCGCCAACTGCTGTGTCAGCTCAACGCGCTGTACACCGTCTATGCGCGCATCGCGCTGTATGACGCACAGGGGATGGTGCTGGCGTGCAGCGGCGAGGACGGGGCGGGCCTGTCTCTGGCAACGGGAACACGCGTGCAGCCCCAGGCACTGCAGGCGACGTTCGGCCTGCGTGATGCCCAGGCATACCATGTGCAACAGCTCGACGAGGACGGCCTGCCGGTGCATGTGTACCACGCCGCCATACGCGCCCCCGGCCAGGGGAGCGCACCGGCGCCGGTCATCGGTGGCATCGCCCTGCTGTTCCACACGCGGCGCGAGCTGCAGGCCATGCTGCAGGCTGCGGCATCCGCGCAGCCGCAAGCCACTGACGCGCATGACAGCGGCCTGCCGTCCCTGCCCATGGAAGCGTTCTACGTGGCGCGTGACGGCCGCATCGTTGCCACCAGCCATGGCGGCGGGCACCGCCTGGGCGAGCGCATCGAGGGCCTGGACGGCCTGGCTTCTCTGGCCGATGGCGAGGTACGCTGCAGCATCGAGGAGATCGAGGGGCACTACTGCATCGTTGGCATGGCGGCAGGCCGCGGCTACCGCGAGTTCCGCCTGGACCAGGGCTCGGATGGCGGCTCCCTGGCGGGCCTGGTCAGCCTGAGCCTGCAGCGCCTGGGTCCCGTGCATGCAGATGCGCACGACCGCGCGCTGCGCCGCTCGGCCCCCCGACCGGACAGGGCGCCAGCCATGGCGCCTGCACCCATGGCGCAAGGCAGCATGGAGCACCCCGTGGAACTGGCCAGCTTCTACATCGGAGCCAACCTGATGGCCCTGCGCGCACCCTGCCCGCCAGTGCCGTGGCGCCGGTCGCAGCGGGGCGGCTGCCGTGCTGTGTGGGCGCGCTCGCCAGGCGCAGCCTGGGACATGTCAGCGGATATGTCTGGGTCTTCGACCTTGCGGCGCTGCTTCAGGGCCGCCCCGGTGTGGTCACGGAGCAGTCGCAGGTCATTGTGTTCCAGCATGAAGGGCTGCGGGCAGGCCTGCTGGTAAGCGCGCTGCAGGGGGTGCACCGCGTGCCCTCCACGGCGTTGGTGAGTTCACCCATGCGGGAAGCAGCCAGCGTCGAGTCCGCACTGTCGCAGTACGCAGCCCTGGTGCGTGAACTGGTGCACGCCGATGCAGGACTGCCGCTGATCCAGTGCCTGGACCCTGCGGCACTGATGCGCAGGCTCCAGCCTGCCAGCAGCGCCGCCGTGGCAGTACGCGCTTTGCAGCAAGAGCGCGAGGCCGCATAGGCTGCAGAGCGCCTCGGCGGCGGGGCCCTCTCAAAGGCCCCAGTGGCGCAGGCCGGGCAGCGCGGCCTGCGCTGCTTCATAACCCTCGTCGATGGCTTCGCGTGCACGATGAAAATCGAGCAATCCCAGGTGGGAGAGACGGGGAGCGATGACCAGTTCGGGCGGGTCACCTGCCATGCGGCTGCGCGTGATGCGCATCTGCATGATGTTGACGCTGGTCATGACCACATCCAGCATCGAGGGCAGGCGCGGGAGCGGCACGGCATCCTGGGGAGCCTCACCGCGCGCATGCCCTGGCATCCAGCCCGGCATCCAGTCCGTGACGCCACGCTGCAGCCGTCGCACCCAGGCCTTGCCGGCCACGGCGCTCGCCTGGCCCGACAGATCCTCGGGCTCGGGATCTGGCTGCATGGCGGCAGACTCCTGCGCCAGGGAAGGTGCCAGCGGCTGCATATGGCGGCGCATGATGTCGGCATTCAGGTCCACGGCAATCACGATGTCAGCCCCCATGGCCCTCGCCAGCGAGGCGGGCACGGGATTGACGATGCCGCCGTCGACCAGCAGGCGCCCGCAGCGGTGCACAGGCGTGAACAGGCCCGGCAGCGCGATCGAGGCGCGCACGGCATCGGCAATGGAGCCTTCGCGCAGCCAGACTTCGGCTCCCGAATGCAGGTCGGTGGCCACCGCGCCGAAAGGCATCTGCAGGTCCTCGATGGCCGAATCCACGAAGTGCTCGCGCCAGAAGGAGATCAGCTTTTCCCCCTTGAGCATGCCGCCCGAGAGTTTGAAATCCATGAAGCCGAAAACCTTGCGCATGCCCAGGCCCAGCACCCACTCCTCGAAACGTTCCATCTCGCCTGCTGCGTAGGAGGCGCCCACCAGGGCGCCGATGGACGCGCCACAGATAATGTCGGGCCTGAGGCCGGCATCCTGCAAAGCGCGCAGCACGCCGAAATGCGCCCAGCCACGTGCCGATCCGCTGCCCAGGGCCAGGCCCACGACCGGCTTGCGCGGCTTGAGCGCCATCAACCGGCCTCGGCCTGCCCAGCCAGCAGTGCCAGCATGCCTGACTCGTCCAGCACGCGCACGCCCAGCTCCTGAGCCTTGGCCAGCTTGCTGCCGGCCTCGGCGCCAGCGACCACGTAGCTGGTTTTCTTGCTGACCGAGCCCGAGACCTTGGCGCCTGCGGCCTCCAGCATGTCCTTGGCCTGATCCCGGCCCAGCGTGGGCAGCGTGCCGGTCAGCACCACGGTCATGCCGGCCAGCGGCTGCGCCGCCGGCTCGCGCACGGCGTCTTCCGGCCAGTGCACGCCACAGGCGCGCAACTGCTCGACCACCTCGCGGTTATGGGGCTGGGCGAAGAAGGTGTGGATGCTCTGGGCCACGATGGGCCCTACGTCGCGCACCTGCAGCAGTTGCTCGACGCTGGCGTCCATGATGGCATCGAGCTGGCCGAAATGCCGTGCCAGGTCCTTGGCGGTGGACTCGCCCACCTGGCGGATTCCCAGGCCGAAGAGAAAACGCGCCAGCGTCGTGCTCTTGGATTTCTCCAGCGCATCCAGCACGTTCTGCGCCGATTTCTCGGCCATACGGTCCAGCGAGGCCAGCGCCACCAGGCCCAGGCGATAGAGATCGGGCAGCGTGCGCACCACCTGGCCATCGACCAGCTGGTCCACGAGCTTGTCACCCAGGCCCTCGATGTCCATGGCGCGCCGGGCGGCGAAATGCAGGATGGCTTCCTTGCGCTGGGCAGGACAGAACAGCCCGCCCGTGCAGCGGTGATTGGCCTCGCCCTTGGGCCGCACCACGGCGCTGCCGCAGATGGGGCACTGCAGCGGCATGCGGAAATTGGGCACGTAGGCAGGGCGCTCACCCGGCACACGGCCCACGACCTCGGGAATCACATCGCCTGCGCGGCGCACGACCACGGTGTCGCCGACGCGCACACGCTTCTTGCGCACCTCGAACAGGTTGTGCAGCGTGGCATTGGTGACGACCACTCCGCCCACGGCCACCGGCGCCAGCCGTGCCACGGGCGTGAGCTTGCCCGTTCTCCCGACCTGCACATCCATGCCTTCCATGCGCGTTGGCATTTCCTGGGCCGGATACTTGTGGGCCACAGCCCAGCGCGGCTCGCGCGAGACGAATCCCAGCTGGCGCTGCTGGGCCAGGCTGTTGACCTTGTAGACCACGCCGTCGATCTCGTAGGGCAGCGTGGCGCGCTCGGCGCCCATGCGCTGGTGAAAGGCCACCAGCTCGCCCGCGCCGCGCGCGGTGCAGACCTGGGGCGCCACCGGAAATCCCCAGGCGCGCAGCGCCTGCAGCATGGCGTGGTGCGTAGTCCAGGCGGGTCCGCCCTGCGCGGCTGGCGTGATCTCGCCCAGGCCATACGCAAAGAAGGACAGCGGCCGCTGCGCGGCAATGCCCGAGTCCAGCTGGCGCACAGAGCCGGCTGCGGCGTTGCGCGGGTTGGCGAAGGTCTTGCCGCCATGGGCCTGCTGGCGTTCGTTGAGGCGCACGAAGTCGGCACGGCCCATGTAGACCTCGCCGCGCACCTCGACCACGGGCGGAACGCCTTGATCCTGGGGCAGCACCAGCGGAATCTGGCGGATGGTTCGGATGTTGTGCGTCACATCCTCGCCCACTTCGCCGTCGCCACGCGTGGTGGCCTGCACAAGGCGGCCGTTCTCGTAGCGCAGGTTCATGGCCAGGCCATCGAACTTGGGCTCGGCCACGTATTCGACGGGCGGAGCCCCTTCGGCCAGCTCCAGTTCCCTGCGGATGCGGGCATCGAAGGCCTCGGCCCCCGTGGCCTCGTTGTCCGTCTCGGTACGGATGCTGAGCATGGGCACGGCATGGCGCACCGGCGCCAGGCCATCGAGCACCGCGCCGATCACGCGCTGGGTGGGCGAATCGGGCGAGACCAGTTCGGGGTAGGCGCCTTCCAGTGCCTGCAGTTGCTGGAAGACACGGTCGTACTCGCCGTCGGGCACGGTGGGCTCGTCGAGCACATAGTACTCATGCGCCCACTGGTTGAGCTGTGCACGCAGCGCCAGCACCTTGGCGCGCGCCTTGTCAGGGACGGCAGGCGGCGCGGCGGGCATGTCGGAAAAGAGATCCAAGGTATCGGTCATGGGGAAATGCCCTGGGGCACCGGGTCACTGCCGCATCAGCTGAAAAGCCGCCGTGCCAGCATGGAGCCGGCCGACAGCTCGCGGCTGTCGAGCTTGTCGTAGAGCTGTTCGAGGTCGTTTTGGATAGGATCCAGCGCCATGGCAGGCAGCAGGTAGCCGTTTTGGTCGCACAGCACGCCGTCCATGGTCTGGCACAGGCGCTCGGCGACCTGGCGCAGTCTGGCAAAGGGCTGCTCGCCGCGCGGCACCTGGGGCACGTCCAGGCTCAGCAGAAACTCGCGCACCACCGAGGTATCGAGATCGTCGGCCATGGCCGCCTGCGGGTCGTAGTTGAGCACCAGCACGGGGGGCATGCCCGGCGTGGGCGACGGCAAGGCCATGCGCCCTGGCATGGAGCCAGGCAAAAACCCCTGGCGCGATGCGTTCTGCTGCACATAGCCTGCGCTCCAGGATGCCTGGCGCGCGCGCAGCATGAAAGTCAGCTGCGCATCGTGCTCGTTGGCAAACTGGTCCAGCTCGCGCGCGCGGGCCACCTCATTGAGCATGTCGGGCAGATCGGGGGTCGTTCCCAGCGCATCGGCAAAGCGCTGCACCTTGGCGACGAACTCGGAAAACTCGATCTCGTTGAGCGCACCCGTGCGGTTGGCCAGTTGCACGCCCGCCTGAAAGCCCAGATAGCGCTGGCCGGGCTGCAGCGGCTCCCACTGGTGCGTGAGCGGGTTCATGCCCTCAATGGCAAAAGGCTTGTTCCCCGCGCGCCGTGTGGCGGGCTGGGCCTGCAGGGCCAGCTCTCCGGGCACAGCCTGGGCGACCTGCACGGTGGCGATGGCATCGATGAGCGCATCAAGGCCAGGGCGGTTTGCGGCATGTGCAGCAGCGGGCGCAGCAGCAGGCGCCGCCGCCTCGGTGGCGGTACCTGTGGCGGACGCAGCCTGCGGCGAAGACGGCTCGTCGCGGGAGATTGTCGTCTCGGCAGCCTGCAGCGACTGCACGGCCTGCGCCGCCTTGGCCGCCAGAGCAGCCTGGGCGTCGGCCTGGCGGCGCTGCTCCTCGACCTTCATCAAATGGGCCAGTTCGGCGTCGGTTTCAGCAAAGCGGCCAGCCCCCTGGCCCGCAGTGGCTGTGCCGAAATCGCCGAGCACGGGCTCACGCAGGCTGTGCGTGAGATCAGGGCCATGCCCTACGGTATCCATGCCAGGCTCCTGGCGTGGCGCGTCGCGCTGCGCCTCATCGGTGGGATCGGCGCGCTTGGGCGCGTTGCGGCGTGCCGACCAGCTGTTGTAGGCGAAGATCAGGGCCAGCAGCACAAAGCCCAGGACGGCCAGACTGATTTGCAGGGTACTCATGGAATGAAGCGTCGTTCCGGCGAATAGGTTCAGAAGGTTGCGGGACTCAGGATAGCTCAGCCATCGACAGGGCGGACTCCATGTCCACGGCCACGATGCGGGACACGCCCTGCTCCTGCATGGTCACGCCAATCAGCTGTCCCGCCATTTCCATGGCGATCTTGTTGTGGCTGATGAACAGGAACTGCGTGATCTTGCTCATGCTGGCGACCAGTTTGGCATAGCGTTCGGTGTTCGCATCATCCAACGGCGCGTCCACTTCGTCCAGCAGGCAAAAGGGTGCAGGGTTGAGCTGGAAGATGGCGAACACCAGGGCAATGGCAGTCAGCGCCTTTTCCCCGCCCGACAGCAGATGGATGGTCTGGTTTTTCTTGCCGGGCGGCTGGGCAAGCACCTGCACGCCGGAGTCGAGGATTTCGTCGCCGGTGATAATGAGCCGGGCCTGGCCACCGCCGAACAGCTCGGGGAACATGCGGCCGAAATGCCGGTTCACGGTCTCGAAGGTGCCCGACAGCAGTTCGCGCGTTTCGGCATCGATCTTGCGGATGGCTTCCTGCAGGGTATTCATGGCCTGGGTCAGATCCTCGGTCTGCGCATCCAGGAAGGACTTGCGCTCGCGGGCGAGCTGCAGCTCGTCCAGCGCCGCCAGGTTGACGGCACCCAGGGCTGCGATTTCGCGGTGCAGCCGGTCGATCTCACCTTGCATGCCGTGCATGCGTATGTTGCCTTCGGCAATCGACTGGGCAAGGGCCGCCAGATCGGCGCCGGCCTCTTCGAGCAGGCTGGCGTATTGCTCCAGGCCCAGGCGCGCGGCCTGCTCCTTGAGCTGCAATTCGGTGATGCGCTGGCGCAGCGGGTCCAGCGCCTTTTCAAGCTGCTGGCGGCGTTCGTCGCTGGCGCGCAGCTTGTTGGTGAGGTCGTCGTACTCGCTGCGGCGTGCAGCCACGGCCTGCTCGCGCTGCATTTTCAGGTCCAGCGCATCCTGCAGCCCGCCCTGGGCTGCGGCATCGGTCAGGCGCCCGAGTTCATCCCTGGCACGCTGCTGCTCGTCGGCCAGCTCACGGGCCTGCTGGCTGGCTGTCTCGATGGTGCGGCCCAGCTCGCCACGGCGCGCCTGCAGGCTGCGCTGCGAGAACGTGGCCTCCTGCGCCTGGCGCTCCAGCGTGCGCAATTGCTCGCGGGATTCGTTGAGGCGCCGCTCCGCCTCCAGCACCCGGTCGCCCAACTGGGCATGGCGCTCCTGGCTGTCCGCCAGTTGCATGTCAAGCTCCTCGAAGCGGGCCTCGGCGGCAACGCGCCGCTCCTCGATATCCGACAGTTGGGCCTCGACCTCGGCCAGATCGGCACCGATCTGAGCGTGCCGGGCACGTGCCTGCTCGGCCAGCTGGGACAGGCGCAGGGTTTCGACCTGCAGTTCATGGGCCCGGCTGCGCGACTCGCTGGCCTCGCGCCGTGCGCCTACCAGGCGCTGCGCAGCGTCGGCGTAGGCGCTTTCGGCACGCACCAGGGCCGTGCGCGACTCATCGGCAATCAGGGCCTGGGCGCGCACCTCTTTTTCGAGGTGTTCGATTTCCTGGGCCCGCGCCAGCATGCCCGACTGCTCCGAGTCCTGGGCATAAAAGCTGACGCTGTGGCTGCTGACGGCGTGGCCCGTGGGCACGTAGATGGTCTCGCCCGGCTGCAGCTCGGCGCGGCGTGCCAGGGCCTCGTCCAGCGATGGCGCGGTGTAGCAACCCTGCAGCCAGCCGGCCAGCACGGCGCGCAGCCCGGCATCGCCGACCCGCAGCAGGTCTGCCAGACTCGGCCAGCGGCCCGCAGCCTGCGCAATGCCTGCCTGCGGCGGACTGAAAAAAGCCAGGCGCGCAGGCGGCGCGTCCTGCCCGCCCGCGCCCAGAAAGCCGCGCACCATGTCGAGCCGGCCCACTTCGAGCGCACCCAGGCGCTCGCGCAGTGCAGCTTCCAGCGCGTTTTCCCAGCCCGCTTCGATGCCGATGCGGCTCCACAGGCCCTGCAGCCCGTCCAGGCCATGCCGGGCCAGCCAGGGCTGGAGCTTGCCATCGGTCTTGACTTTTTCCTGCAAGGCCTTGAGAGCCTCCAGCCGCGCCGACAGGTCGGCATGGCGCGCCGCCTCGGCATTGACGGCCTGCTGGCGCGTGCGGCGGTCTTCATCGAGCTGAGGCACAGCTTCCTGCAGCTCGTTGAGCACGGCCTCGGCCACCTCGGCCAGTTCGCTCGCCTCGGCCAGCTGGGCCTGCAGGTGGTTCAGGCGCGCCTCATCGGGCGTATCCAGCGCATTGCGATCGGCACGCAGGCGCTCGTAGCGCGTATCGAGCTGGCGGCGCTGCTCGTCCAGGCTGCGTTGCTCGGCGGCCAGCACCTGGATCTGCTGCTGCACCTGGACCACGCTGGCGCGCTGGTCGGCATCGGCCTTCTGGGCACGGCGCAGCGCCTCTTCCAGATCGGGCAGACGCATGGATTGTTCTTCGACCTGGGCCGCCAGCATCTCGGCATGCTCCTCGGCATCCATGCCCGCGCCTTCCAGATTCTCCATCTCGGCCTGGGCCTCTTCGCGGCGGCTGTTCCACAGCAGAATCTGCTCGGCAAGTTGCTGCAGCCGCTGCTGCACGCGCTGGCGGCCTTCGACCACATAGCGGATCTCAGCCTCCAGGCGGCCGACCTCGGCCGTGGCCTCATAAAGACGGGCCTGTGCCTGGTTGACCTGGTCGCTGGCCTCGTAGTGGGCCTGGCGCAATGTCTCCAACCCGCTTTCGTTGCTGCGGATATCGGCCATGCTCGACTCCAGCGCATTGACAGCTTCAAGGCCTTCGACGCGCACGCGGTCGCGCTCGGCCTCGGCTTCGGAGCGCTTGAGAAACCACAGCTGATGCTGCTTGAGCGTGGCCTGGGACTGCAGCGCGTTGTATTTGGCGGCCACTTCGGCCTGTTTTTCCAGCCGCTCCAGATTGCTGTGCAGCTCGCGCAGGATGTCTTCGACGCGCGTGAGGTTGTCCGTGGTGGCGGACAGCCGGTTCTCGGTCTCGCGCCTGCGCTCCTTGTACTTGGAGACGCCCGCAGCCTCCTCAAGGAACAGGCGCAGCTCTTCGGGCCGCGATTCGATGATGCGGCTGATCGTGCCCTGGCCGATGATGGCGTAGGCGCGCGGCCCCAGGCCCGTGCCCAGGAACACGTCCTGCACGTCGCGGCGGCGCACCGGCTGGTTGTTGATGAAATAGCTGCTGTTGCCCTCGCGCGTGAGCACGCGCTTGACGGCAATTTCCGCAAACTGCCCCCACTGCCCGCCTGCGCGGTGGTCACTGTTGTCGAACGTCAGCTCCACGCTGGCGCGGCTGGCAGGCTTGCGGTGTGTCGTGCCATTGAAGATCACGTCCTGCATGGACTCGCCGCGCAGCTCGCTGGCCTTGCTCTCGCCCAGCACCCAGCGCACTGCATCCATGATGTTGGACTTGCCGCAGCCATTGGGCCCGACCACGCCCACCATCTGGCCTGGCAGCATGAAGTTGGTGGGCTCGGCAAAGGACTTGAAGCCGGAGAGCTTGATGGAGTTCAGGCGCACGGTGCGGGCAGTGGCGGCCGGCGGCAAAGCCGGCAAAAGCAGGGTCGTGAAGGATCCAGAATGATACAGTGCGCCACACTCTGCTCAGGAATGGCAAGGCACCTCCTGCCCGCAGCCCGCAGCCCGCAGCCCGCAGCGAGCGGCTCGAATGCGCCCTGCCCATTTCACGCCCCCACAAACCACCGCGAATGTGTGCAGGCAAGGCGCCACGTCAGAAGCTTGCCCAATTGCCAGTCTTGGGCACAGCTGGCTGCGCAGGCGCGTTCAGCCCGATTGAGGGGCTGCCGGCCCTGGCGGCCACCTTGTGCACTGGAGCTGCCTTGGGCACCGATGCAGCGGGCACGGCCTGGTAGCCACTGCCGCCGGCCAGCTTGAACACCGCCACCGCCTGCTGCAGCTGTTGCGCCTGCGCATTCAGGCTGCTGGCGGCTGCCGCGCTTTGCTCCACCAGCGCAGCATTTTGCTGCGTGGCCTGGTCCATCTGCGAAACCGTTTCTCCCACCTGGGCAACGCCCTGGCTTTGCTCATGGCTGGCCGCACTGACTTCTGCAATCAGGTCGCAAACGCGCTGGATGGCACTGACCACTTCGGTCATCGTGCTGCCGGCCTGATCCACCAAGCCTGTGCCATGCTCGACTTCGGTGACGCTGTTGTCAATCAGTGCCTTGATGTCTTTGGCTGCGCTGGCACTGCGCTGGGCCAGGCTGCGCACTTCGCCCGCCACGACGGCAAAACCCCGGCCCTGTTCGCCCGCGCGTGCTGCTTCCACGGCGGCATTCAGCGCCAGGATGTTGGTCTGGAAGGCAATGCCGTCGATCACGCTGATGATGTCGGCAATCTTCTTGGAGCTTTCATTGATCACCTTCATGGTGTTGACCACCTGGCCCACCACTTCACCGCCCTGCTGCGCCACGGTGGAAGCGGTCATTGCCAGTTGGTTGGCCTGGCGGGCACTGTCGGCGTTTTGCCTGACCGTGCTGGCCAGTTCCTCCATGGAAGCGGCGGTCTCTTGCAGCGCGCTGGCCTGCTGCTCCGTGCGGCTGGAGAGGTCGCTATTGCCCTGTGCAATCTCGGCGCTGGCCGTGGCAACGCTGTCAGCCCCGCCGCGCACCGTGCCGACCACCGTGGCCAGTGCCTGCTGCATGCCCGCCAGCGCCAGCAGAAGCTGGCCGATTTCATCACGCCCCGATGACTTGATCGGGTAGGAAAGATCTCCACGGGCCACGGCATTCACAGCTTTCTGCGCCTGCTGCAAGGAGGTTCGCACGCTGTAGATGATGGCCCAGCCCAGTGCGACCACCAGGCAGACACCTGTTGTGATGGACAGAAACGAAATCCATTGGAAGGCGTTGTACATGGCCACTTGGGCGTCATACTCCAATTTGGCTTCATCGGCTTGGAGCCGGAACAACTGATCCGCAAAATTCTGCATCTCCATCGCTACAGGGCTGATGCGTTCATGATAGATTTTGAGCGCAGTCTGCTGATCAGCGTTTTTGAGGGCGGCGATAGCAGCCTTCAGGCCTTCCTGTACGAATGCGGTCCGCAATCGGGCATAGTTCGCCGCGAGAATTTTTTCGCGCTCCGTCAAATAGGTGCTCATGTAGTCCGCCCAGATGGCATTCGCCTTCAGGATGTTGGACTCCAGCTCAGCCGTGCGCTTTTCAATATTTTCAGCTGCAGGATTCAACAGCATGTCCATGACCAGAATGCGATTGCGGGGCACAAGATAGGCCAGATCGCCCAGTTGCTTGAGGGAGACCACCCGGTCTTCATACACCGTCTGCATGGATGCATTGGCTTTTTGCAAAGAAAACCGCCCAAGCATTCCAAGAGCCACCAATAAAACCGCAACACCCGCCACAAGCACCATCAGGCGCGTGGAAATCTTCATGTTTCTCATCAAAATCCCTAAAACCGTCAGGGATTAATTTTAAAATGCGAGAAACTTGTCAGACATCTCAAAAGGCGATGCTTATCATCGCCAAAGCAAAATCTCAGTCGGCAAATGGCATCTGGACCGGAATATCTGCAAGATTGCGCGAAGCAGCATTCAATCGCCTGACAAGCGCCTCGAACTGCCCTACCGGCACTGGCGCACTGAGCAGATAGCCCTGCCATGCGTGGCAATGCTGCTCCTCCAGGAACTGGCGTTGCTCCTCGGTTTCCACGCCTTCGGCAATCACCTGCAGCCCCAGGCTGGTGCCCAGCGCGACGATGGTGCGCGCAATGGCTGCGTCATTGGGGTCGCTGAGCACATCGCGCACAAAGCTGCGGTCGATCTTGAGCTGATCCAGCGGCAGGCACTTGAGGTAGGCCAGCGAGGAGTAGCCCGTACCGAAGTCATCCAGCGAAAAGCCTACGCCATGGGCCTTGAGCTGCGCCATCTTGGCTGCAGTATCATCGACATCCGCCAGCAGCAGGCTTTCGGTAAGTTCCAGCTTGAGCAACCTCGGATCGGCGCCATGGCGCTCCAGCGCCTGCAGAACCTGCTGCACGAACTGTGCCTGATGGAACTGGCGCGGGCTGACATTGACAGCCAGCACCAGCTCGGCCATTTCAGGCTGCGCCGCCCAGGACGCAAGCTGCCGGCAGGCTTCGTCCAGCACCCATTCGCCCAGTTGCAGGATCAGACCGGTCTCCTCAGCCAGCGACACGAAGACCGCTGGAGGGATGAAGCCTTCACGGGGGTGGTTCCAGCGCAGCAGCCCCTCGGCGCCAACGATGTGCCCGTTCGAGACCTGAGGCTGGTAATACAGCGCAAACTGCGCATGCACAAGGCCCTCGCGCATCTCCTGCTCCATGGACGTGCGCGAACGCAGCACGGCCTGAAGCTGGGGATCATAGAATTGCAGCGTATTGCGGCCCATGCCCTTGGCCTGGTACATGGCCATCTCGGCCCGCCGCAGCACTTCATCGGCCGTAAGCTCCTGGTCGCTGAACAGGCTCACGCCAACGCTCAGCGTGATGTGGCACGGCAGGTCGCCCACGCGCAGCGGCTCCTGCAGCAAATCGCGCATCCGTTGAACTTCGCCCTCCAGATGCGACGCCGCCTGCATCGAGTCGGTACCCAGGTCTTCGAGCAGCACCACGAAATCATCGCCGCCATGGCGCGCGATTGTTGCCTCATGCCCGAAGGACTGCAGCATGCGCTCGGCGATCAGGCGCAGCAGCACATCGCCGCGCTCCAGCCCCAACGCATCGTTGAAGCCCTTGAAATTGTCCACATCCAGCAGCAATACGGCCCCGAAGCGCCCACGCCGGCGTCCGGCGGCAAGCGCCTGCTGCAGGCGGTCAACAAGCAGGCGCCGGTTGGGCAGGCCGGTCAGCGCATCGTAGAAGGCCAGCCGGCGGATTTCCTCCTCGGCCATCTTACGCTCGCTCTGGTCCTGCAAAATCAGCAGGCAGCCCTCATCGAGCAAGAGGCCGCCCAGGGAAACCGCACGGCTCCTGCCGTCGCTGCCGATCAGCATGTACTCTTCGGGACTGAGGGCGCCGCCCGCACTGTCCTGGGGGCCAGACTGCACATCCTGGGCCACGCGGGCTCGGGCCTGGGCCGCCTCGAAACGGCGCTGCATGCGCTCGCGCCGAGGCTCGTCGGGGCACATGTTGCACCACCAGCCATCACCATTCATGCCTGGCGAGGCACCGCTGCCGGCCAGGCGCAGGAACTCCTCGTTCCAGTAGGCAAAGCGGCCATCGCCTTGCAGCATGGCCAGGCCCACGGGCAGGCGCTGTATCACCATGCGCAGGTGGCGCGAGCCATCGCGCTGCATCTGCAGCAGGCGCCGGCGCGCGCTGATGTCCTGCACCAGCGCCAGCAGCCGCATGGACCGGCCACGCCCCAGCACCGAGACATTGACCTCGACCCAGACCAGGCTGCCATCCTTGCGGCGCAGCTGGCGTTCGATCTGCAGCTCCCGGCACCGACCCTGGGCCATGCTGGTCAGCAGCTGCATGTCGGCCTGGACCTGCTCGGGCTCGAGCAAGGAGAGAACATGGCGGCGGCACAGCTCCTGGACTTCATGGCCGGTGATCTCGCAGCAGCGCCGGTTCACATGCAGCACGAGGCCGCTGGCCGCCTCGATCTGTACGACACCTACCGCAGCTTGCTCGAACAAAGCCTGGAACCGCGCGTCGCTCTCGCGCATGGAGCGCGAGGACGCACGCAGCTGAGCCCAGCCGGAATGCCGGCGCCGCCACCAGACCATGACAAGGGCGGACAGCACGCCCGAAGCCAGCAGCCCCAGGGTGAACAACAGCGTAGGCTGGGCACGCTCCGGCCAGGACAGGGAAGAGCCCGTGGGCATGAACTGCAGCCGCCAGAGGCGGTCCTGGATCTGGAGCGACTGCTCGAACAGACCCTGGCCTGCATCATCCACACCGGCCTGGGGCCATGCGGCCCCCAGATACAACGGCAGCGGCGCCTTGCCCGCAGGCGCACCTGCCAGCCCGACATCATGGACGGCCAGCGCCAACTGGCTCAGCAGGCCACGCTCATAGAGGTCCTGCATCAGACCCTGGATACGGATGCTCACATCCACGGTCCCCAGAAAGCGGCGGGAGATGGTTTCACCACCCGCCTCAGGGGGGGCCGGGGGCACAAAAACGGGTGCACGCACCAGAATACCGGTCACATGCTCGCCCGGCTGTTTGAGGGCAAAGGGCGCAGAAATCACGACCGAGCCAGTGTCGCGGGCCCTCAGCAGACTGGGCACACCGCCCGGACGGCCATACAGATCAAGCCCCACGATGGACTCATTGCCATCCAGGGGCCAGAGGTAATCGATCACGAAATAGCGCTGCGCATCCGGCGGCAACGGCGAGAATTCGGCAGTTTTACCAAAGTCCGCCACCAAACTGCCTGGCATGGCCCGGGTAAAGACCATGGCCTGCATGCCCGGCAAGGCATGCACGCGCAGGGACTGCGCCATGCGGGAGAAGGCTTGCTGCCCCATCTCGGGTGATGAGGCCAGCCGGTAGGCCGCGTGCTGTACCGCGCTTGCATAAGCGCCGAGCCGCGTCTGCAGTGCCTGCGCAGCGGCCTGAGCTTCCTTGAGATGGCGCTGCGCGTCCATCTGCTCCAGGCTGCGCTGCTGCATCAATGCCAGCACAGCACTGATGCAGACGCCCGCCGCCATGACGGTCATGGCAGGCCAGACGGACCGGACGGCCACTAAAGTGCGCTGGGCAAAAGCTGACATGAAACGGCGAAGGCGGAAAAGGCGGTCACGAAAAATCGATCAGGAAGTAGCCCATGCGGAGCCGAGAGCGGAGGATAAATGGATTTATGCACCAGTCGGACAAACAGAAGACGGCTTTACCGCCACCGTTACATATGCGCTATCGTCGCAACCAGTCTGAGATAAAGCCCTGCACAGGGCAAACCCTAGGATTTTTTTGTAGCGCGATGCGGACAGGGCAGCAAAATGGTCTGTCACCGACTCGTAGCCGTCAATCCTGCGCCCTGAGCCTGCGCCACAGCGTGGCCCGGCTGATGCCCAGGATCTCGCAGGCGCGTCGCTGATCGCCCTGCACTTCCTGCAGCACTTCGCGCACACGCCGGCGCTCGGCTTCGCGCCGTGCATCGCGCAGCATGGCAGGCCGCCCGGCAGTTGCAGACGTGTCCGGCGCGCGCGGTCGGCACTCGGGAAACACCTCCAGCCATGGCTGCACGCCCGCCGGGCCCGCACCATCGCACAGGCCATCATCCAGGTCATCGCGGCAGGCCAGCAGCCGCTCCACCCAATTGTCCAGCTCCCGCGCATTGCCCGGCCAGCCATAGCCTGCCGCGTGCTCCAGCAACACTGACAGCAGCCGCTGCAGCCGCAGGGCATCGGCCTGCGATGCCGCTGAGCAATGCTGGCGCAGCGCATGCTGGTGCAGCGCATGCAGGCGCTGCGCCAGCATGCGCTGCGCCAGGGCCTGGACATCGCCCGCGCCCCGTTCGCGCAATGCAGGCACGGACAACCGCAGCACGGCCAGCCGGTAGTAGAGGTCGCGGCGGAATGCGCCGCGCTCGACCAGTTGCGCCAGGTCGGCATGGGTCGCGGCGATCACGCGCAAGTCCACGGGCACCGGCGTGGTCGCCCCCACGCGCAGCACCTCGCGCTCCTGCAGCACACGCAGCAGGCGTGACTGCAGCGCCAGCGGCATATCGCCGATCTCATCCAGAAAGAGCGTGCCCGTGTGGGCAGCCTCGACCAGTCCCGTCTTGCCGCCACGGCGCGCCCCCGTGAAGGCGCCTTCGTCATAGCCGAACAGCTCGCTCTCCAGCAGGCTTTCACCCAGCGCCGCGCAGTTCACGGCCAAAAAGGGCTGAGCCGCGCGGCGGCTGGCGCGGTGCATGCCCTGCGCCAGCAGTTCCTTGCCTGTGCCGCTTTCGCCCTGAATCAGCACCGTCGCATCGCTGGCAGCGAACTGGCGCGCAAAGCGGCGCACGCGCCGGGCTGCCACACTGTAGCCCGCGTAGTCCTCGATGCGCCAGCGCACGCCCGCACCGCGCAGGCTGCGGTTGGCGCGCAGGTGGCGATCGGCGCGCTGAATGGCGGCAGGATCGCGGCACACCAGCAAGGCGCCCGTGAACTGGCCGTTCTCCAGGATGGGCGCACGCCGCACGGCCAGGGTCCGCAGAGCCAGTTGAACCACATCCTCGCTGCCCTCGGGCTCCAGGCCCGGGCTGCGCAGCACCTGGGCCATGCCCAGCGCTGGCGCCACCTCATCGAGCAGACGGCCATGCAAAGCCTGTGCGGGAGCACCCAGCAGTGCAGCCATGGCGGGGTTGAGCGCCTGGATCGCGCCACGGGTGTCCACGGCCACCACGCCATCCTGCAGTTGGCCCAGCACAGTCTCCAGCCGCTGGTGGCGCGCGCGCTCCGCATGGCGGTGACGGGCCAGCAGCACGGCATCGTGCAAGGCCTGCAGCACCGCGGCATCGGAGTACAGCAGCACACTGGGAATGCCAGCCTGCTCCGCCAGATCGGCCACCAGGCCCGGCGCGACCACGGCGCCCACGCCCGCTTTCTGCAGCGCCCGCACGCAGGCAGGCGCATCCTCGGGACCGTGGTAGCTGAACTGCACAATGCCCGAACCGAACAAGGCATCGAACCGGGCCAGCTGCGGCGACGGCTGCCCGAACGATACGAGACCGATGCGGGGCGTGTCCGCAGCGGAGCGCGCCTGCGCCATGGCACGCGCGCTGGCCAGCGCCTGCAGCAGATCGAAGCCGCGCACCTCGACCATTGCCACGGGAATATCGACGCGCTCGCGCACCCAGGCACCGCTGGCGCCCGCCGCCACCAGGGCATCGACAGGCTCGGTCGCATGCAGGGCACACACGGCCTGCACCGCCTCATCGAAAGCCGCGCTCACATGCCCAACCCGGACCTGCCCGGCAACCGCAGGGCCCATGCGCTCCAGCACGCGGCCAATACGGTGCCGCCCCACAGTGACGATGCGCGGCAGTGCGGACTGCAGCGGCATGGAAGGTGCGGCATTTGTTTCATTCATGCAATAAATTATTTCATTTGTGAAACAGACTTGGTGAATTTCATGAAAAAGATGTTTGGCAGAGTACCCCATCATTCAAAAAAATTAAAACAATCAATGACTTAGTAATCCCCCCTCTTCCATGAAAGCCGGTGGCATGGAGATTGCAATCTGGGCAGATGTTTCACCTATTGCGAGATTTGCCAGGAGACACCATGCCCATGACACAACACTTGCACCGCCGCGCTGCCATCGCAGCGCTGCTGGCCACCGCGCTGCCGCTGGCAGGGCTGGGCGCTGCCCGGGCGGCGGATGCCTGGCCCAGCCGTCCGATCCGGCTGGTCGTGCCGTTTTCCGCTGGCGGCGCCAATGACCTGATGGCACGCTCGGCTGCAGAGGGCGCCTCAAAGATCCTGGGCCAGCCCGTGGTCGTCGACAACCGGCCCGGCGCGGGCGGCACCGTGGGTGCCGACATCGTGGCCAAGGCGCAGCCCGATGGTTACACCTTCCTGGTCAGCGCGGCCGGCGTCATCTCCAACAGCATGATCAAGAAGACCATGCCCTTCAAGGACGATGCGCTGGTGCCCGTCGCCATGATCGGCCTGGCGCCCTCGGTGATCGTGGTTCCCAAAAACGCGCCCTACCAGAACCTGCGCGATTTCGTCGAGGCTTCCAGGAAGGGCCAGGGCTTCAACTTCGCCACGGCCGGCACGGGCAGCACGCCGCATTTCGTGGCCGAGATGCTGAATGTGAAATATGGCGCCAGGCTCCAGCCCGTGCCCTACAAGAGCGGCTCGGAAAGCACGACGGCGGTGCTCGGCGGCCAGGTCGAGGGCACCTCCGAGGCCAGCATCATCGCCCTGCCCCATATCCTGCATGAGGGCAAATTCAAGGCCCTGGCCACGACCTGGACCCAGCGCATCTCGGCCTACCCGCAACTGTCCACGGCCACGGAGCAGGGTTTTGCCGAGCTGCAGATCGCGCACTGGGCCGGCATCCACGCGCCCAAAGGCACACCGCCGGCCATTCTGGACAGGCTGGCCGCTGCCGTGGACAAAGCCATGAAGGAGCCCGCCACCGCCGAAAAACTCAAGGCCGTGGGCATCGAGCCCATCGGCGGCACGCGTGCCGAATTCACCAAGTTCGTCGATGCAGAGCGCAAGCGCCTGGGCGAGATCGTCAAGGCCGCGAACATGCAGGAAAAGTAAGAACCGCCTCCCGCATCGGGCTGGACTGCCACCAGCCTTGCTTTTTCGTTTTCTCCACTTCGATCCTCCGCAGATGAACACCAAGCAACAACTCAAGGCGCTGGCCGAAGCGCGCCGTGGCGTACTCGTGCCCGGGGCTTTCAATGCCCTGTCAGCACGTGTCGTGGCCGACCTCGGCTTCGAGGCCATCTATGTGACCGGCGCCGGGGTCACCAACATGTGGTTCGGCCTGCCCGACCAGGCCTTCATGGGGCTGAGCGACATCGCCGACCACACGGCCCGCATCCGCGACGCCGTGGAGCTGCCGCTGATCGTCGATGCCGACACGGGTTTCGGCAACGCGCTCAACACCTACCATGCCGTGCGCACGCTGGAGCGTGCCGGCGCCGACTGCATCCAGCTCGAAGACCAGGTCAGCCCCAAGCGCTGTGGCCACTTCAACGGCAAGGAGGTGATCTCCACCGAAGAGATGCTGGGCAAGATCCGGGCCGCCGTGGACGCGCGCCGCGACCAGGACACGCTGATCATGGCGCGCACCGATGCCTGCGCCACCCAGGGCTTCGAGGCTGCCGTCGAGCGCGCCCAGCGCTTTGCCGAAGCAGGCGCAGACATCCTCTTTGTCGAGGCAGTGACCCGGGCCGAGGAAATCAGCGCCCTGCCCCGGCGTCTGGCAAAGCCTCAGCTCATGAACATGGTCATCGGCGGCAAGACCCCCATCACCAGCGCCGATGAGCTGGCCGGGCTGGGCTACGGCCTGGTGCTCTATGCCAACGCCGCGCTGCAGGGCGCCGTCGCCGGCATGCAAAAGGCGCTGGGCCAGTTGCGCAGCGAGCGCAAGGTGGACGAGAACACCGCCGTGGTCACGCCATTTGCCGAGCGCCAGCGCCTGGTCGGCAAGCCGTTCTGGGACGATCTGGAAAAGAAGTACCAGTAGCACCCACGGCGCGGGGCAGGCATCAGGCGCCAGGCACCCGCCATCCCTGAAGCGTCAGCTCCAGCGCCTGCAGCGCCTGCTGCAGGCGTTCGGCAGGGGCGCCTTCCTCGGCAATCCAGAACGCCGACTCGACCAAACAGCCATTGAGCAGCCGAGACAGCGCCTGCGCGCTGGCGCGCACGATCACGCCGCTGTCCATCAGCCGCTGCAGATAACCGGCCACGAAGGCGATGCAGGCCCGATGCTGCTCGCCCTGGTCCGTGCCTGTGAGCACGGCGCGCGCATCCTGCAGCACGATGCGGCGGATCTCGGCCTCCTGCGCCATGGCCAGATAGGCACGGCAATAGGCCAGAAACCCTTCCCAGGGATCGGCATGGGCAGCCAGCTCCTGCTCCAGGCGCGCATCCATTTCGGCATCCATTTGCGCCACCACCGCCGCCAGCAGGCCCTGCTTGCCGCCAAAGTGGTGGTAGAGCGCGCCGCGTGTCAGCCCGGCGCTTGCCGTCAGCTCATCCATAGATGCCTGGGCGTACCCCTGGCGGCCAAAAGCATCGCGCGCTGCTGCCACGAGCTTGGCGCGCGTCTCCTCAATCATGCTGGCTCGGCTTTTGCGCATGGCAGCCCATTTACATACAAAACGTATGCCAATGATAAATGCATCATGCGCGCCCCGTAGAATGACTGACATACGCTGCGTATGTCATCGCGGCGGCCCATCGGACTCCCACAAGACTGCCATGTTCAACACCTACCGCCAGCTGTTCACACTGCCTGGAACGGCTGCCTTTGCGCTGGCCGGGCTGCTGGCCCGGCTGCCCCTGTCGATGACCGGCATCGGACTGATCACCATGCTGTCGCAGCAGCGCGGCGCCTATGCGCTGGCGGGCATGGTGTCGGCCAGCTTCGCGCTGTCCATCGCCCTGCTGGCGCCACGCATCTCGGCCCTGGTGGACCGCCATGGCCAGCGCAAGGTGCTGCCCTGGGCCGCTGCCATCAGCGCGGGGGCCATGTTCGCGCTGCTGGCATGCTCGCACTGGCAGGGACCGGACTGGCTGCTGCTGGCGCTGGCTGCACTGGTCGGGGCATTGCCCAGCATGCCAGCCATGGTGCGGGCGCGCTGGACAGTGCTGCTGCGCGGCACGCCGCAGCTGCAGACCGCCTATGCGCTGGAGGCAGTGCTCGACGATGTCTGCTTCATCGTCGGTCCTCCTTTGTCCGTGGGACTGAGCATGGCGCTGTTCCCAGAGGCCGGCCCCATGGCATCCTCCCTGCTCTTGCTGGCAGGCGTGGGCCTGTTCGTGGCCCAGCGCCGTACCGAGCCCCCAGTGGACGGGACGCTGCAAAGCATGCGCCAGCAATCGCTGGCCCGCCATCCGGTCGTGCGCACGCTGGCGCTGTTCATGCTGGCACAGGGCGTCATCGTAGGCACGGTCGATGTGGCCAGCGTGGCCTTCGCCACCCAGCAGGGCCAGCCAGCCGCCGCCAGCATCGTGCTGTCTTTCTACGCCCTGGGCTCCTGCGTGATGGGCCTGGTCTTCGGCACCCTGAGGCTGCAGGCGCCGCTGCACCGCCAGATTGCCTGGGTCGGCGCCTCGGTCTGCATCACGGCCGTGCCGCTGCTGCTGGCCACCAATGTACTCACGCTGACGCTGGGCGTACTGCTGGCCGGCGTCACCTTCGGGCCCACCATCACTGTGGCCATGGGACTGGTGGAGCAGCAGGTGCCGCACCAGCGGCTGACCGAGGGCATGACCTGGCTGCTGACCGGACTGGCCATGGGTGTGGCACTGGGCGCGGCTGCCGCAGGCTGGGCCACCGACCTCTGGGGCGCGCGCACCTCTTTCGTGGTCGCGCTGCTGGCCGGCGTCGCCATGTGGGCCCTGGGCTGGCTGGCCGGCAGGCAGGCCCGCGCATGCGACGGGCTGCCCGCGCAAGGCACCGCAGCCGCCAGCCGCTGAACCTTGCGCACGAGGGCCTGTTCCACACTGATCTGGGGATCGCATTGCCCGGCAGCGGGTCAGATGCAAGGCGCACGCGCTTGCAATGCACATGCCTTGCAAGCGCGTGCAACGCCGCAGATGGCCCCGCTGCCGGGCAACACGAAGGCAAGCAG
>NZ_JACSYA010000043.1 GCF_029870285.1 Delftia sp. PS-11 | reverse complement strand
GGGTTGTACAGCCTGCAGCTTGCTGATCACCGCCAGGCACCTCGTCTCATCCGCAAGTCTTTGTCTACCACTTGCTCTTCGCCTCTGTCACACCGCAAGGCCAGGGTGACAGACAAGGCGGTTTATGCAGTAGCGCCAGGCAATATTGATGTAAGGTATCGTGGTATCCGTCTGTACCTTCAAAATGTATGTAAGAGAGGAACCCCATGAAAACTTTCATCAAGCTAGCCCTTGCATCAGGTGCTGTGGCTATCTTGAGTGCTTGCACTCACTCCCCTATCCCAGTCGCTGAGAACTTTCCGCTGACTACCCAAAAGAAAGTACGCTCTGCCGGGCACTGGGAAATTTTGTCCAGGGACGTTATTCAGCAAACTACTCAGCGTCTTTCTGCGGCCGGGGTAGCCAAAGAAGCCGATCTTTTTGTGGTGCTACCCGAAAAGCCTACAGTATTCGATCGAGCGTTCAATGACTTCCTTATTACGGAACTGGTTAATGCGGGTTACTCTGTAACAAGCGAGCGAACCTCCAACGCCGTGAATGTTAGCTACAAAACACAACTTGTCCGCCATAACAGCGAACGCCCACACTTTGTACCAGGTGCGGCTACAGCACTGACAACAGGGCTGTTCGTAGCACACGGACTTGGTGCCAACGCCAGCACTGGCGCAGCGATAGCTGGGGTACTTGGATTTGCCGCACTGGCAGATCTTGGTGCTGGACAGTACACCGGGGGCCCAACCGCGCACGAACTCGTTTTAACGACTACCGTTGAACGGCAAAAACGCTTCCTGGTAAGGAACACCGATGTTTACTACATTGAAAATCTGGATGCATCTCTGTTCACGCCTGTTACCTCTAATCAAATGAAGGTTGTTTCGCAATGAAACTGACGACTCTCACTCTTGCTTGTGCAGTCATCCTCGCGCTTACCGGCTGCGAAACAACACCGCGCCCAGTTCTAGCGAGGACGCCGACTTTTGAAGATGCATCAGCTAACGCCTTCATCAAATCGAGCCGCGATGCAGTTGCAAAACTGGTTACGGGGCTTGATCCATCAACAGCATCACCCATGCTGATTGCAACGGTTGTTGATGTGAATGATCTTCGCAAAGCCGCACCTCTCGGCAGGACGCTATCCGAGCAGTACTCTTCAGCCATGGTTTCAAATGGCTTCAGTGTGAAAGAGCTCAAACTCCGAGGCGATGTCTTTGTCAAAGAGCTAACTGGCGAGCTACTGCTTTCACGAGAGATTAAAGACATCGCTCAAGTTCATAATGCATCAACAGTTTTGGTTGGCACCTACTCTGTTGCAAGCCAGTTTACGTTTGTAAGCATCAAGATCGTCAGCACTGACTCTGGACAGGTTGTTCGTGCGCACGACTACGCATTGCCAAACGACGCAGACGTTCGAAGCCTCACGCGGTAAACACCATTTATAAGAAAGCCCACTTTGAAAAATGGGCTTTTCTTGCCAAAGTGACCCGCCACGGGTTTTACGGAGCCCAATTAGCTTGAATTCTCATGCCATCGCAGCCGATGGTTCAGCAAATTTCCAGGGCTCTGTGCATAAATTTCAGACGGTACGCCCCGACCTATGTGATGCCTGAGCTGCTCGATACTCTTGGCATACTTGGGCTCTCTGCTGACCTTCAGGTAGCCCTCGACATAGTCGCCCACCATACACAACATCGCGCAGGCACCAATCATCTTGGCGACAGCAGCAGATCGAGCAGATCGCTCACGCTTACGTGTGTCCGCAGGATCTACGTCAAACTCTCGCAGTCCACGTGCTGCATGTCACGCTGCAGTTGCCTGGGCAGGCGGCATGGAGGGCCAGGCCTGAACGCATCCAGAGGGCACCTGTAGCGGTATGTCCATGTTTTTGTCGTGGCCGAGACTTCGAGCCTCAAGCCTGGGCATCCTTGAACGACAATGTGGTCGCCTGGGTTCAAGGCCTCGGCTGCGCGAGCGTCAAAGTACATCGGTAACCTACACTTCAAAGCCACACACAACCTATACAAGATGGTGAAGTGCAGAGGAGTTCAGACGGGCACTGATGGGATTTTCAGGGATAGTGATTTTTTCAAAAAACCCATACACGACAAAGGCTTGCAAAAATTTCCGCAGGAAATCAACGAGTTATGGAAGCAAAAGAATCCGTGAACATCATCATCCTCGACGACTATCAGGACGCCGTACGCAAACTGGACTGCGCGCGCCTGCTGGAGCCTTTCAATACCAAGGTCTTCACGAACACTGTCAAGGGCGTGGGCCAGTTGTCCGTGCGGCTGCGCGATGCCGACATCATCGTGCTGATTCGCGAGCGCACGCAGATCAGCCGGCAGTTGATCGAGAAGCTGCCGCGCCTCAAGCTGATCGCGCAGACGGGCAAGGCAGGCGCGCATATCGATGTACAGGCCTGCACGGAGCATGGCGTGGCCATTGCAGAAGGGGTGGGCTCGCCGGTCGCGCCGGCAGAGCTGACCTGGGCACTGATCATGGCCGCCATGCGGCGCCTGCCGCAGTACATCTCCAACCTCAAGCACGGCGCATGGCAGCAGTCCGGCTTCAAGGCAGCATCCATGCCCAGCAACTTCGGGCTGGGCAATGTGCTGCATGGCCGGACACTGGGCATCTGGGGCTATGGGCGCATCGGCAAGATGGTGGCCAGCTACGGCAAGGCCTTTGGGATGAAGGTGTGCGTCTGGGGCAGCGAGGCATCGCGCCAGCGGGCCCGGGACGATGGCTTTGAAGCGGCTGCCACCCGCCAGGACTTTTTCGCGGGCTGCGATGTGCTGTCCATGCATCTGCGGCTGAACGATGCCACGCGCGGCATCGTCACGGCGCAGGATCTGTCGCAGATGAAACCCACGGCGCTGTTCGTCAACACCTCGCGCGCCGAACTGGTCGAGGCCGATGCCCTGCTGGGAGCCCTCAACCGTGGCCGGCCCGGCCTGGCAGCCATCGATGTCTTCGAGAGCGAGCCGATTCTCCAGGGACATGCGCTGCTGCGCCTGGAGAACTGCATCTGCACGCCGCATATCGGCTATGTCGAGCAGGACAGCTATGAGCTGTACTTCCGGGCCGCATTCGAGAATGTGGTGAACTTCATCGCAGGCCAGCCCAGCCACATTCTCAACCCCGAGGCCTTGCCGGGCCATACGGCAGCACGCACAACAGCCTGATCTGGCGCATGACGGGGGAGCCGCTCCCCCGCCGCATGCTATCCGTCACGGGCCGTCCTGGCCTGCTGAGCCAGTTCGTCGGCCACCGCCTCGTAGACAGCCTGGCGCACGACGGACTCCACCTCCTCACGCAGCCGCACCACAATGGAGCGTGTCTGCTCCTGCACCACAGTGGCGATGGCATCGCGCAGGCGCTGGTCAAGCACCAGGTCCACACGCTGCATCAGGCGGTGCACCAGGTATTCCTCGGTGACTTTCTGTGCATGGACTTCCCACAGGCCATCCATGGCGTCATCCATCGAGGCAGGCACGGCTGCTTCGGCCTGCCGGGGCTGCGGCGCTTCGCCCAGGAGATCGTGCTCGTACAAAGGCAGCGGCGGCGGCGCAACAGGCGCGGCAGGAGACAGCACGGGCTCCATGGCCGGCGGCTCTGGCAGCGGACCGTCGGCCAGCGGGAACTGGGGTGCCAATCCTGGCGGCAAGGGCGGCAGTGACGCAGGCAAAGACACCACGCCACGGCGTGGTGGCTCAGGCGGCATGTTTTCGCTGCCCCAGGAAGACGGCTCCTGCGGGCTGGCCATGGAATCCGTGACAGCAGGGTCCGGACGCAGATCGGGCGCCGTACCGGCATGGCCCGGCACGACGTCCGTCAGTGTAGGAACAAAGCGGGGAGGAACTTTGGGGGGACTCATGGCCGGTTTCAATCCTTGAGCACCAGGTCGTGGCGCACGATGGCCAGACCCATGCTTGCATAATGCCGCCACCGCTGGCGTGCCAGGTGGCGGTCCTGCTCGTCCTCGGCTCCGACTACCTCGACAACGCGTGCAAAGCGCTCGAAGCCCTGGGGCACCTGCTCGCTCAGGTTGAGCAGAACCTCATGGTGAGGCGTGCCATCGAGCTGCTCCAGCAGCACGATGGGGGATGCCGCCATGATGTGTTCAGCCTCGCCCTGCCGGGCGTGGGCCAGGAACTCCGTGGGCGCAACGCTCCAGAGACGGGTGGACAGATGGCCGAGCAGTTCGGGACTGCCCAGGATGGCCAGCCTGGCGCCATGCCTGAGTGCCTTGCGTGCAAAGCGGCAGACATAGCCCAGCTTGTCCGGGGCATTGAAATGGAATGCCACCTCGGTCAAGCGGCCTCCCTGTCGCTGCATCTGTGCATGCGCACTCCCATCAGCCCTGTGCGGACCCGGCCGCCGGCTCCGCCTTGCGGCGGGCCGCAGCGGTCTTGCGTGCGGGCCTGGCAGCCGCTGGCGCAGTTGCGAGCAGGTAGTGCAGCAGCAGGCCCACGGGTCGCCCTGTCGCGCCCTTGGCAGCGCCGCTCTTCCAGGCCGTGCCTGCGATGTCCAGATGGGCCCAGGGGATGTCGCCCACGAACCGCTGCAGGAACTTGGCCGCAGTGACGGCGCCCGCAGCGCGGCCCGCCACGTTGCCCATGTCGGCAAAATTGCTCTTGAGGCCCTCGCCGTACTCGTCATCCAGGGGCATGCGCCAGCAGGGATCCAGGGCGGCATCGCCTGCCTGCTCCAGGGCACGTGCCAGCGCGTCGCTTGCAGTGAACATGCCGCTGCGCAGGCCGCCCAGGGCGATCACGCAGGCACCGGTCAGGGTGGCGATGTCCACCATGGCTGCAGGCTTGAAACGGGCGGCGTAGGTCAGCGCATCGCTGAGCACCAGCCGGCCTTCGGCATCGGTGTTGAGGATTTCAATGGTCTGCCCGCTCATGCTGGTGACCACGTCGCCGGGCTTGACGGCACGGCCATCGGGCATGTTTTCGCAGGCGGGGATCAGGCCCACGACATTGATGGCGGGCTGCAGGCGGCCCAGCGACTGGAACACGCCCAGCACGCTGGCTGCGCCACCCATGTCGAATTTCATCTCATCCATTTCGGCCGCAGGCTTGATCGAGATGCCGCCCGTGTCGAAGGTAATGCCCTTGCCCACCAGCACCACGGGGGCAGCACCCTTGGCGCCGCCGTTGTAGTGCAGTTCGATGAAGCGCAGCGGCTGCTCGGAGCCCTGGGCAACGGCCATGAAGGCCCCCATGCCCAGCTTGGCCACTTCGGCAGGCCCATGGACCTTGCAGCTGATGCCCGGCAGCTTGGCCAGGGAGCGCGCAGCATCGGCCAGCAGCGTGGGGGTTGCGTGGTTGGCCGGCCGGTTGGCCCATTCGCGCGCCAGCGCCACGCCCTCGGCCTGGGCCACGGCAATGGCAAATGCCTGTTCCACGCCATGGCGGTCAGCCTTGCCGCTGGTGCCGATCAGCAGCTTCTTCAGCGCCACGGGCTTGACCTGGGATTTAGTGTGGGTATAGCTGTAAGCCGCTTCGGAAGCCGAAAGCACGGCCGAGGCAACAGCGGCGGCACAAGCCTCGTAGGCGAAGCACAGCAGTGCCTTGGCCACGCCCTGAGCCTTGAGTGCGCTGGCTGCGCCAGCCACGGCCTGGCGCACCTCGCGCGCCGAGCCGCTGCCGGCCCCCAGCAGCAACACGCGCCGTGCGGCAACGGCGGGCAGGCCGTAAAGCGCCAGCTGCTTGCCAGCGGATGTCTCGAAATCCCCGGCCTTGACCGCATGGGCCACCAGGGTGGACAGGGCATCGCTGCCGCCCGCCGATGCCTCGGTCACAAGAACCAGCAGCAGGTCGCACTTTTCACGCGCAGCCGCCGCAGTCGTCAATGCCTTCAGTTCAAAGTTCATAATCGGAGTTTTCCTTTCATCCAATGTTATTCGATTCGTCCATACGCAAAGAGCTGGCCCGCAGCTTCGGTGCGACTGTCGTGGTGCTCGTGACCGTGGTCATGACCATGATGCTGATCCGCACGCTGGGCCAAGCCTACAAGGGCAATGTCAGCCCCTCCGACGTGCTGCTCGTCATGGGCTATACCGTGCTGGGGCAGTTGCCGACCATTCTGGGCCTGGGCCTGTTCGTTTCCGTCGTGGGCTCGCTGTCGCGCATGTACCGCGACAGCGAAATGGTGATCTGGTTCGCCGCCGGCCAGGGCCTGGCCACCTTGCTGCGCCCGCTGCTGCGCTTTGCCTGGCCCGTGCTGGCCGTGATCACCGTGCTGGGGCTGCTGATCCTGCCCTGGAGCAACCGGCAGATCGAGCAGATCAAGACGCAGTTCGAGCAGCGAAGCGACATTGACCGGATTGCGCCCGGCGAGTTCCAGGAATCCGCAGGCGGCGCGCGTGTGTTCTTCATCGACAAGGATGTGCCCAGCGACACGGCGGCCACCAATGTCTTCATTGTGGCCAATGAACGCGGACGGGAGTCGGTCACCTCGGCACGCGGCGCGCGGCTGGAATTCATCCAGGGCGAACGGGTGGCCATTCTCAGCGATGGCCAGCGCATGGAGACACAGGCCCGCGATGGCTCGGTGAAGGTCAGCCAGTTCAAGGAGTACGGCACGCAGATCGGCAGCGACGGCAATCTGGCCGCAGCCGAGGAACTGGCCGCACGCAGCACGCCCACACACCTGCTGCTGCCGCGCACCGAGCCCATCTACCGCGCCGAGCTGGGCTGGCGCCTGGGGCTGCCTCTGGCGGCGCTGAATTTCGTGATTCTGGGCCTGGCGGTCGCCAGCGTGAACCCACGCGCGGGAGGCAGCAGCAGCCTGATGATCGCGCTGTTCGCCTTCATCGTGTACTACAACCTGATGACGCTGGGCGAGAGCTGGGTCGCTTCCGCCAAGCTCAGCATGCCGGCCATGACGGCCCTGCTGCACGGCGGCACACTGGCGCTGGCCGTGGCTGTGCTGACTGCGCGCCACCACCGGTGGTCCCCGCGTGACCTGTGGCGCCGCAAAGGGGCATCGGCATGAAGGTATTGCGAAAACTGCTCTACCGCGACATCGTTGCGGCCGTGGGCTATGTCACCCTGGCCTTTCTGGCGCTGTTTTTCTTCTTCGATCTGGTCGATGAGCTGCGCTGGGTCGGGCGCATGGGCAGCGAGGGCTACACCATCACGCATGCGCTGCTGTTCGTGTCGCTGCGCATTCCCAGCCATCTCTACGAGCTGGCGCCCATCACCGTGCTGATCGGCACCATCTACGTGATGGCGCGGTTTGCGCAGAGTTCGGAATTCACCATCATGCGCACCAGCGGCATGGGGCCGTGGCTGGCGCTGCGCACCCTGCTGGTGCTGGGCCTGGGCTTCGTGGTGCTCACCTTCGCCACCGGCGACTACCTGGCCCCCGCCGCCGAGAATGTCGGGCAGAAGCTGCGGGCAGCGCAGATGGGCCAGCTGTCCAGCGGCGCCACCGGCGCATGGCTCAAGGAGCGCCAGGCAGACCACTCCATTGCCATCAACGTACGCGCCATCAAGGGGCCTGGAGACTTTGTCAACGTGCGCATCTTCGACTTTGACGGGCAGGGCCGCATTGCAGCCCAGATCCATGCACAGACAGCGCAGGTCGATGAGGAGACCGGCAACTGGAAGCTGCAGGGCGTGCAGAGCAGCCGCCTGACGCACGAGGGCGACCGCACCCGGCTGGAGCGCAGCCAGCACGACAGCCTGGAGTGGGAGACGGGCATCAGCGCCGAAATGGTATCGGCCGCCCTGCTCAAACCGGACCGCATGTCCACGATTTCCCTGTTCCAGTACATCCGCCACCTTGAGGCCAACGGGCAGGCCGCGCAAAAGTACGAAATCGAGTTCTGGCGCAAGGTCTTCTACCCGCTGAGCTGTCTTGTGATGGTGGTGCTGGCCCTGCCTTTCGCCTACCTGCACTTCCGCTCGGGCGGCATTGCCGCCTATGTGTTCGGCGGCGTCATGGCGGGCATCAGCTTTTTCCTTCTCAACAATGTGTTCGGCTACATCGGCACGCTGCAGACATGGTCCCCCTGGCTGACTGCGGCGGCGCCGGGCATGCTCTATACCCTGCTGTCGCTGACCGCCTTCACCTGGCTGGTACTGCGCCGCTGACCCCATGAATAACCCCATGCAAGCTGCATCTCTTCCCGGCCTGATTCTGCTGGCCCATGGCTCGCGCGACCCGCAGTGGCGCCAGCCCATCGAAGCCGTTCTCCAGTCGGTGCGCCAGTCGTCACCATCCCTGCTGTGCTGCTGCGCCTATCTGGAGTCCTGCGCGCCCGACCTGCTGGAGGCCGCGCAGGAACTGCTGGCTGCAGGCGTGACACGGATCACGGTGATGCCCCTGTTCCTGGGCACGGGCAAGCATGCACGGGAAGACATTCCCAGGCAGGTGCAGGCGCTGCGGGAGCGCCATCCGGCGCTGCAGGTCGTGCTGGAGCCTTCGGCAGGCGAGAACCCCCGTGTCACCGCGCTGCTGGCCGAGGTGGCACTGGCAAGCACCGAATACTGAGATAACGAAACGTTTCTTTATACAAGTGAAGCATAATGGCGCACAGTTCCCCGCTGTCATCGCCATGAACCTCCACCAATTCAGATTCGTACAAGAGGCGGCGCGCCGCAACCTCAATCTCACCGAAGCCGCCAAAGCCCTTCATACCTCCCAGCCCGGCGTCTCCAAGGCCATCATCGAGCTGGAGGAGGAGCTGGGCATCGACATCTTTGCCCGCCACGGCAAGCGCCTCAAGCGCATCACCGAGCCAGGCCTGGAGGTGCTCAAGAGCATCGAACTCATCATGCGCGAGATCGGCAATCTCAAGCGCATCGGCGAGCAGTACAGCGCCCAGGACAGCGGAACGCTGTCGATTGCCACCACCCACACCCAGGCGCGCTATGTGCTGCCACCGGCTGTGGCCAGGCTGCGCGAAATTTATCCCAAGGTCACGATCAGCCTGCACCAGGCCACGCCGGCCGAAGTCGCGCGCATGGTCATCGACGAGGTGGCCGACATCGGCATGGCCACCGAGTCCCTCGCCGACTACCCCGATCTGGTCACCCTGCCCTGCTACGAATGGCAGCATGTGCTGGTGCTGCCCAACAGCCATCCACTGACGCAGAAAGAGCGCATCACGCTGGACGACATCGCCCATGAATCACTGATCACCTACCACCCTTCGTTCACGGGCCGGGGCAAGATCGATCAGGCCTTCGCCATGCGCAGGCTGCGCCCGCGCATCGTGCTGGAGGCCATCGATTCCGACGTGATCAAGACGTATGTGCGCCTGGGCCTGGGCGTCGGCATCGTGGCCGAAATGGCCATGCGCGACGACCCCATCGGCGATCTGGCCGTGCGCCCCATGGGCCACCTGTTCGGCCAGAGCGTGGCGCGCGTCGCGATCAAGCGCGGGGCCTATCTGCGCAATTTCGTCTACAAGTTCGCCGAGCTGCTCAGCGACCGGCTCACGCGCGACCTCATCATGCGTGCCATGAGCGGCCACGTGCACGACTACGAACTCTGAAACCCACTGCCCCAGGCCCCCTGCGGGCCCTTTTGCGCCTTTGTCCGCTATCGCCATGACCTCTGCACAGCACGAGACACACCGCACTCCCGCCTTCCCCAGCCGCCTGCCCAATGTGGGCACGACCATTTTCACCACCATGTCGGCCCTGGCTGCCGAGCACCAGGCCGTGAACCTGGGCCAGGGCTTTCCAGACTTCGGCTGCGATCCGCGCCTGGTCGATGCGGTCACGGCAGCGATGCAGGCCGGCCACAACCAGTACCCACCCATGACCGGCCTGGCGCCGCTGCGCGAAGCCGTGGCCGCCAAGATAGAGGCCCTGTACGGCCGCCGCTATGATGCCGCCACCGACATCACCATCACGGCCGGCGCCACGCAGGCCATTTTGACGGCCATTCTGGCGACCGTGCATCCGGGCGACGAGGTCATCGTGCTCGACCCCTGCTATGACAGCTATGTGCCCAACATCGAGCTGGCGGGCGGCGTGGCGGTGCGCGTGCCGCTGACGCCCGGCACCTTCAAGCCCGACTTTGCCAGGATTGCAGCAGCCATCACGCCACGCACGCGGCTGCTGATCATCAACAGCCCGCACAATCCCAGCGCCACCGTCTGGAGCGATGCCGACATGCGCGCGCTGGAGGCGCTGCTGGCCCCTACGGATGTGCTGCTGATCAGCGACGAGGTCTACGAGCACATGGTCTACGACGGCCAGCAGCACCAGAGCGCGGCGCGCTTCGAGGGGCTGGCAGCACGCGCCTTCATCATCTCCAGCTTTGGCAAGACCTACCATGTCACAGGCTGGAAGGTGGGCACTGTGGCGGCACCGGCCGCGCTGACGGCCGAGTTCCGCAAGGTTCACCAGTTCAATGTCTTCACCGTCAACACGCCCATGCAGATGGGCCTGGCGCAGTACATGCGCGACCCCGCGCCCTATCTGCAGCTGCCGGCGTTCTACCAGGCCAAGCGCGACCTGTTTTGCGAGGGGCTTGCCGGCTCGCGCCTGAAGCTGCTGCCCACAGCTGGCACCTATTTTGTCTGCGCCGACATTTCGCAGGTCTCGGATCTGGGCGAGGCCGCCTTCTGCCAGTGGCTGGTGCGCACGCACGGCGTGGCTGCCATTCCGCTGTCAGCCTTCTACGGCGATGGCTTCGATCAGCGCGTGGTGCGTTTTTGCTTTGCCAAGCAGGACGCCACGCTGCGCGAGGCCGTGCAGCGGCTGCGCCGCCTCTGATCCCGGATGGCAATGGGCGGGTTATCCCGTCATCCTCTGAGATGACAGGTGTCCCCGGTCCCCGGACTTACGCTCGGGCGACAGGAGACACCCCATGAAAACCACCTATTGCACACAGGCCCTGCGGCCTGCCCTTCCCTCCACCATGGCCGCCCTGGCGGCCGCCTTGCTGGTGGCCGGCTGCGGCGGCGGCAGCACAGCCATCCTGGCGGAACAGGCCACGCCAGCCGCTGCCTGCTCCGACCTGCCCGCCAGGGCGGGCCTGGCGAACACCCGCCTGTCCACCAGCTATGTGGCGGCGGATACGCGCCGGCCCGGTGGCGCCAGCACCGGCGCCTTTCTGCCCGGCCACTGCGTGGTCACCGGCGCCATCAATCCGCGTGTCGGCGTGGATGGCAAAGACTACGCCATCGGCTTTCAACTGAGCCTGCCGGACCAATGGAATGGCCGCTTCCTCTTCATCGGCGGCGGCGGCAACGACGGCATTCTGCGCGACACCTCGCTGAGCTCCAGCATCTCGGGCGGCACGCCCTCGCCGCTGGGCCAGGGCTTTGCCGTGGTCTCCACCGACGCCGGGCACAGCGGCACGACGGCCAGCTTCGGAGCAGACCCGCAGGCGCGCCTGGACCATGCCTACAACGCCTATGACAAAACAGCCGTGGCCGCCAAGTCGCTGATTGCGACGCGCTACGGCCGCAAGCCCGACCACTCGTACTTTTCCGGCTGCTCCGGCGGCGGGCGCCAGGGCATGGTGTTCTCGCAGCGCTTTCCCGACTACTTCGATGCCATCACGGCGGGCGCGCCCGCGATGCGGGTGTCCAGCGGCGCCACGATTGCCGCCATGTGGAACACCATACAGATGGATGCCATCGCGCCGGCCGATGCCAGCGGCAAGCGCATTCTGTCCCAGGCCTTCAGCAACGCAGACCTGAATCTGGTGGCCAAGGCCGTGACCGCATCATGCGATGCCGCCGATGGCGTGGCCGATGGCATGGTGAACAACGTCAAGGCCTGCCGCTTCGACCCCGGGGTACTGCAATGCACAGGCGCAAAGGGAGCCGACTGCCTCAGCGGCGCCCAGGTGAACGCGCTGCGCAATGTCTTCGCGGGGCCACGCAACACGGCCGGGCAGGCCCTGTACGCGGGCCAGCCCTGGGACCCGGGCCTGGCCGCGCCCGGCTGGCGCAACTGGACGCTGGGCAGCTCCACCACGGCCACGCCGGACTCCCGCTACATCACGCTGATCGTGGACGCCATGGTCAATGAGTTCTTCACGCCCCCCGATCTGACCTTCAATCCGCTGACCTTCAACTTCGATACCGATCCGGCGCGCATGCAGGCCTATTCGGCGATCTACGATACCTACCGTGACGACCAGCTCAGTGCCTATCGCCAGCGCGGCGGCAAGATGCTGTTCATCCACGGCATGTCCGATCCGATCTTCTCGGCGCAGGACACCATCGACTATTACGAGCGGCTGGCCGCACGCAATGGCGGCATGGAATCCACGCAAGGCTTTGCGCGCACCTTCCTGGTCCCAGGCATGAACCATTGCTCGGGCGGTCCGGCCACGGATACCTTCGACTCCATACAGACCATGGTGGACTGGGTGGAGAAAGGCATCGCGCCCGAAACCATTGCCGCCCGCGCCCTGCCCTCCAGCACGGACTTCCCCAACCGCACACGCCCGCTGTGCGCATACCCGAAGTTCGCTAAGTACAAGGGTTCGGGCAGCGTGGAGGATGCCGCCAGCTTTGTCTGCGCCGTGCAATAGCGGATGGCCCCAGGCAGGCGGGCCTGCGAAATGCCGGGAGCGGGCCGCCTGCGCTCACTCCCAGGCTTTCGAGTAGGGGTGGTCACGAAACAGCTGCGGCAGGCCGGACACCTGCTTGAAGCGCCGCACCTCGTCGTCGTCCATGCCCAGCTCCTGCGCCACCTGGTCATCGCTCCAGCCGCTGCCCAGCAGTTCCGTCACGATGTCCATCAGGGGCATGACCGCATGCACGCCCCGGGCCCGGTTGTGCCGGATCGTCGCGGCCATGCGGTCACCGCGCTCCGAGCGCTCCGGCGCAATGATGGCGACCGGCACATGGCCGGACAGCCGTTGCCGGATATCCTGCACCTCCTTGGCGATGCGCTGGCGGTGAAATCCATCCACCACCACATAGCCGTCATCGTGCCGGTGCACCACGACGGGCTGCGTGAAGCCATCCGTGCGCACGGAGTGCTCCAGCAACCGCATCTCCGGCGGAGCGACTGCATTCGGGTTGTAGTCGTTGGCCTGAAGGCAATCGCCAGGTATCCATTGAACACAGTCCACAGGCTCATGGGCGAATGGGCTGTGCGCATGCAGCAGGGCTCTGAGTGCATTGAGCGTCTCGATCCTGCGCTCCAGGGGCAGCGCCTGCAGTTGCCCGAACAGGGCCGAGGCTTTTTCAAGGATGTGGTGGCTCAACTCTTGCATTGACGGTTCTCTCCAAAGTGACCCAGCCACCGCGCTGGTGCCGGAGCCTGAAGCCCCAGGGGGCCAGAAAAGGAAGATCGGCCAGGGGCACGCTGGTGGCGCAGCGGACTCCCTGGTCATCGATATGGGCCAGAACCTGCCTGCGCAGCTGGCGAAACAGGCCCAGGCCGCGTGCTTCGGGAACGACATAGCCATGGCGAATGCGCACGATGCCAGCTCCCTGCTCGATGCTGACAAAGCCCAGCACGCGCCCATCGCAACGCCGCCGGGCGACAAACCAGAGATAGGCCGGCCCATCATTGAGCGGATAGCCTCCGCAATCGCGGCGCACCTCAGGACAGGCGAAAAACCGGCCCATGCAGGCAAAGAATGCGGATTCGCCGTCGCCGGAACGCAGGATGCAGAAATCGCATGGCGGCGCCCCAGTCATGGCGCAGTTCCTGGCACGGAGGCACTCACCAGAGTATCCAGGTCACGCTGCGCAAAGCCGAACGACAGCGAACGCGCCATGTCCTGCTTGAGCAGGGACAGCGCCACCCTGCGCCAGGAAGGCTGCATCTTGCGGTTTTCCAGCGCCGGGGTCCCGGCATCGGGCCACACCGCCAGCGGATAGCCATGCTCGCTCCACCACTCGATGAACCGATGTATGCGCCGCTCGTAGACGCTGCGCAGCGGCTGCGGATAGCTGCCCAGCAGGAAAAGGCAGTAGGCATGCCAGGACGCAAACGAGGGTGGCAGCCCCAGTCCGCCCCGGTAGCCGAGAAAGCGCTGGCGGCTGTAGCGTGCCGCATAGTTGGCGCCAGTGACCCGGTGGACCACCCGCGCCCAGGTGTCGGGCTCGAGCTTCTGGAACAGGTCCAGTCCTTTGCGCTGGTCGTCTCCGTAAGGCTGGCAGATGCGCATCTGCGAAAACAGCATGCCTGTGCGGTACATGGCGTCATAGATGCGGTTGTAGGCGCAGCCACGCTCGGCGGTATAGCGCCAGAGGTCTTCAAACCCCCAGTCGTAGATGGGGAAAAAGCTGACGGCCTGGCTGTTGGGGCGATCCTTGGCGCTCCATGCAATCGCATCGCCTGCCGGTGTGCGCCAGGCGCGCTTCTTGATGCGGGCCCGCCGCTTGATGGCCAGGTAGCGGTTCAGCGACTCGTCCGAGCGGATGCCCACCAGCACGGCCGTGGAAACATCGCGCGCCAGCCACTCATTGAATGCCGGCACGAAATCCTCGAACTCCATGCGGTGGCGGAAGAAGGGAAAGTAGCCGGGATCGCTGATGACGGCGGGATGGCTGGGCATGGGCCGGATCCAGTCCTGCTCCCGGCCAGGCTCCCACGCGCACCAGAAAGGCTCCTGCAGGCTGGATGCATTGCGCAGATTGATGGGCAGGCATACCCACCAGGGGCGCACATCGCTGCGGCTCAGCATCTCAGCGACATGGTCGATCGTGGCACGGTACTGGCCCTCCAGATCGACGAACAGCGCATGCACTGGCTCGCGCCCCATTTCGGCAGCGACCTCCAGGGCCAGATGCAAAAGCACCGTGCTGTCCTTGCCGCCGGAAAACGCGACGCAAACCTGCTCGAAGTGCTGAAAGACCAGCCGCAGCCGGGCCTTGGCGGCCTGATGGACATCGGTATCGCGGTAGTTTTTTTGCATTACGTACTTCTCTCCAGGACATATCGCCACACCATCAGCGGCAGGCTCGGCAGACATCCATGATAAATACGCAAATGAGAATTATTTATCAGACTAATCTGAGAAATGCCTCCGCACGGAGGCCATGCGCTGCCCGCCTGAGCTGCCAGAAAGTCCTGAGGTCATTCGGTTTATGAATGATGTCCTGCCAAATCATTGATTGACGTCAATGACTTCCCCCCAGAGGATAGGCTGCCCGTATGGCGGGCGCCGTCCGCCCTGCCTTCGCACCATTTGAAAAACCCAGATCAGGAGACATTTCATGCACCCGCTTTTTTCACGCAAGCGCTTCCTCGGCACCCTGGGGGTGCTGGGAGCAGCCCTGCTCGCACAGCCGCTGGCCATGGCGGAGACTTTCCCATCCCGCCCCATCAAGCTGGTGGTCCCCTTTGCGCCCGGCGGCAACACCGACCTGCTGGCACGCATGGTGGCCCAGGGCCTCACGGAATCGCTGGGACAGCCGGTGGTGGTCGAGAACGTCTCCGGCGCCAATGGCTCCATCGGCGCCAGCCGTGTGGCTTCGGCCGCCAACGACGGCTATACGCTGCTCTTCGGCACGGCAGGCACGCAGGCCATCAATCCCAGCCTCTACAGGAACATGGGCGAAAAAAACCTGGGGGACTTCGAATACATCGCGCTGGTGACCACGATTCCGAACGTACTGGTGGTCAATGAGGCGCGCACGCCCGTGAAGTCGGTCAAAGATCTGGTGGCGCGCGCGGGCGCGCAAAAGACAGGGATGAGCTATGGCTCGCCGGGCAGCGGCTCCACGGTGCACCTGTCCGGCGAACTGTTCAAGAGCGCCACCCAGCTCGACATGGTGCATGTACCCTACAAGGGCAGCGCCCCCGCGCTGACCGACCTGCTGGGCGGGCAGATCGATTTCATCTTCGAGAACATCACGCCGGCCCTGCCCTTCGTGCAGTCAGGCAAGCTCAAGGCGCTGGCAGTGACATCGGAGCAGCGCCTGCCAGCGCTGCCCGATGTTCCCACCATGAAGGAAAGCGGCTACGCCACCTTCGTCACCGGCACCTGGAATGGCGTGCTCGCACCCAAGGGAACGCCGTCCGCCGTGGTCAAGCGCATCGAGGAGGCCACGCTCAAACTGGCGGGCGGCGCGGACTTCAAGGCCAAAGTGACGGCGCTGGGCGGGGAGGTGCGGCTCATGGATGCCAGGGCTTTCCGCGAGTTCACGCGGGCTGAGTACCTGCGCTGGAACACCATCATCCAGGCCGCGAAACTGGAAAGGCAGTAACCGCCGGCAGCACACCTGGCGCGAGCGCAGCAAATTGCATCCACAGACCCTAAAGCCCGGCGCACCACTGCCGATACACAGTCAAAGGATGCAATCTGGTGGGGTTGTAGCAACGACATCCAACTGTCTCGCGCCAAGTCTAGGCGGAGTCCTCAGAGCCCCGGCTTCACCGCCGGGGCTTTTTTCTTGCTGCGGCCAAACCATGGGGCTGTTGACGCCTTGGCAACAGCGCAGGGATGGCGGAAACGGGACAATGCCCCATCTCCAGACCCAGACCCAGACACTGCATGCCTACCAACGACCTGCGCAGCACCCTTCCAGGCACACAGGCACTGGCCGGCGTGCGCATACTGAGCCTGGCGCTGAACCTGCCGGGCCCTGCCGCCCTGATGCGGTGCACCGCCATGGGAGCGCTTTGCCGCAAGCTGGAGCCGCCAGCGGCAGGCCCGGACTCGCAGGGCAGCGATCCGATGGCGCACTACAGTCCCCAGGCGTATGCCGACATGCATGCCGGAATCGATGTCTGGCAGGCGCACCTCAAAAGCGAGGCCGGACAGGCGGCGCTGCAACAGGCCCTGGCCGGCACGGACGTGCTGCTGACCTCTTTTCGCCCGGCTGCGCTGGTCAAGCTGGGACTGGACTGGCAGGCACTGCGCCAGCAGTACCCCCATCTGTCCATGGTCCGCGTCGTCGGCAGTGCCGGAGCCCTGGCCGATCTGCCAGGCCATGACCTGACCTACCAGGCCGAGGCAGGGCTGGTGCAGCGCGGTGCCATGCCGCCCAGCCTGTTCGCCGATATGGCCGGTGCCCTGATGGCCAGCGAGGCCGTGCTGCAGGCATGGCTGCTGCGCCAGCGCAGCGGCCAGGGCTGCCTGCAGGAGGTTGGCCTGGCCCAGGCGGCGCAGTGGCTGGCCTTGCCATGGCACTGGGGCCTGACCACGCCCGATGGCGATGTGGGAGGCGCGCACGCAGGCTACCGGGTCTACGACTGTGTGGGAGGCACCGTCGCTGTGGCAGCGCTGGAGCCGCATTTCGCAGCCCGCCTTTGCGCTGTTGCCGGCTTGCCGCCGCTGGGGGATGCGGCCCTGCTGCGCAGGCCCGAAACCCATGCGGCGATTGCCGCATTCCTGCGCGGGCTCGACTGCGGGCAGATCGCTGCGCTGGCCCGGCAGCATGATCTGCCTGTGCACTGCATGCCCGGACCTGGGCACGGAGAGGGAACGGAGAGAGACCGCCTTTCTTGCTGACGCACATGCCACGGACCACGGAAACGCCCATGGAAGCCTCCATAATCGGCGTATCTGGAGACTACCGCATGGACATGGTCAGCACCCCCCCGAGACGCCATCCGCACAGCGCACTGCGCCATTGCCGCGCCTGCGAGACCGTGGCGCCACGCTGCGCCTGACACCAGGAAATCGGCACAGCGCGCAGGTCGGGCACATGTCCCCCAGCCCCCCCGCTCCGGTTTCCCCGCTGCAGCTGATGCAGCGAATCTGGCCGTTGGCGCTGATCGTTCTGGTACTGATGCTCACTGCCAGCATCAGCCTCTCACTGGTCTCGGCCGTGCGGGCTTTCGTGGCAGGCGAAAGCCTGTGGTCCAAGGCCCAGAAAGATGCCATCTACTATCTGAGCCGCTACGTGGACAGCGGCTCATCGCGCGATCTCAAGCTTTTCCGGCAGGCCATGCGCATTCCCGCTGGCGACTGGGATGCCCGCGTAGCCATGGACGATAACCCGCCGCGCATCGCGGACGCGCAGGCAGCCATCGTGGTGGGCGGCAACCATCCGGATGATGTGCAGGCGCTGACCCTGCTGATCAAGTACCTGCGCGATGTGGCGTGGCTTCAGGAGCCCTATCGCCACTGGGCCGTGGGCCAGCAGTATCTGAACCAGCTGAGCCAGCTGGCTGCCGAGATAGAGCAGGGCCACGCGCTGGGCCATGTCAGCGCCGAAAGCGCTGCCACCTGGAAGCGGGAGATCGAGCAGATCAACCTGGGCGTCTCGCCCGTCGCGCAGCAATTCAGTGCGTCCCTGGGACGCAGCTCGCGCCAGCTGGTGCTTTGGCTGCAGGGCATCCATCTGCTGCTGGCAGTGATACTGATCCTGCTGGCCGCATGGCATACGCGGCGCATCCTGCTGCAGCGCCAGCAGTTCAAGAATGATCTGTTCACGGAAAAGGAACGTGCACAGACCACCTTGGCATCGCTCAGCGATGCGGTGATCACCACTGACGTCCGGGGCATCGTGGACTATGCCAATCCGGCCGCACTGGATTTGCTGGGCTGCATGGATGCGCAGCTCAGGGGAGAGCCGCTGTCAAGGGAGCTGCACTTCAACAGCATCGATGCCAGCCAGACCGCAGAAGGACTGCTGGCACAGCTGCTGTCGGGCCAGGCCCTGCGCGAGGAGCAGACGCGCTGGCTGAGGCGCACGGACCACAGCGTCGTGCCTGTCAAGCTGATGGGGGCCGCCATCACCAACCATGGCCAGCGGTCTGGCGCGGTCATCGTGCTGCGCGATGTCTCGCGTGAGCAGCAGTATCTGGACCAGCTGTCATGGCATGCCAGCCACGACAGCCTGACAGGGCTGGAAAACCGTGCCGAATTCGAGCGGCGGCTGCAGCGCCTGCTCAACATGGGACAGCATCGGCAGCACGCCTCGGCGCTGCTGCATATCGACCTCGATCAGTTCAAGCTTGTCAACGAGACCTGCGGCCATCCGGCAGGCGATGAAATGCTGTGCGAGGTATGCCGCCTGCTGCTGCACAGCCTGCGCGAGACGGATACGCTGGCGCGCCTGGGCGGCGACGAGTTCGGGGTGCTGCTGGAAAACTGCCCGCCCGAGGCTGCGGTGCAGATTGCCGAGAAGCTGCGTGCAGCCGTGGAATCGCTGCATGTGCAGTGGGGACAGCAGACCCTGCGCACCGGCCTGAGCATCGGCCTTGTGCATCTGGCTGGAGATGTCCATTCGGCACAGGAGTTGCTGCGCATGGCCGACATGGCCTGCTACCGGGCCAAGGAACGGGGACGCAACCGCGTCTACATCTACCGCAGCGACAACGGCGAGTACACGCGCCATGTCAGCGACATGGAGTGGGTCGCGCGCATCCGCTCGGCGCTGGAACAGGACCGTTTTTGCCTGTACGCGCATACCCTGGCACCGCTGCAGCTCGACGACCCGACCGGCCTGCACTTCGAGGTGCTGCTGCGGCTGCGCGACGAGCAGGGCAAGATCGTGGCACCTTCATCCTTTGTGCCTGCGGCCGAGCGCTACGGCATCATGCCTGCCGTGGACCGCTGGGTGATTGCCCGCACCATTGCCATCCTGGCCGCACACCCCACAATGCTGAGGCATGTCGATACCTGCGCCATCAATCTTTCAGCGGCCAGCCTGGATGACGACGGACTGCTGGGCTTCGTGCAGGCGCAGCTGAGCATGCACGGGATCGCACCGCAACTGCTGTGCTTCGAGATCACCGAGACCAGCGCCATCGCCAGCCTGTCAGGTGCCGCCCGGCTGATCCAGTCCCTGCGCACGCTGGGCTGCCGCTTCGCGCTGGATGATTTCGGCGTGGGCATGTCATCGCTGACTTACCTCAAGCAGCTGCCGGTCGATTACCTGAAGATCGATGGCGAGTTCGTGCGGGACATGCTGCACGACCCCACGGTGCATGCGATGGTGGAGATGATCCACCGCATCGGCCATATCCTGGGCAAGCGCACGGTGGCGGAATATGTGGCCTCCAGCGAAACCGCCCAGGCCCTTCAGTCCATCGGCGTGAACTATGCCCAGGGCTTTGCGGTGGCGCCGCCCGTGCCCCTGGATGCGGAGTATTTCGAGGGCGGCGCGCAGGCTGTGCTGCGCCGCTGGCAAGGCACACTGGCAGCCCACGCAGGCAGCAGCGCCTGAGCAGCACGTGCGCCGCCTGCGTACGTGCCTGGGGTCAGCGCGGCCTGCGCGCACCTGACTGGGGCTTGCCGCTGGCCGCCCCCTTGGCAGGCTTGCCGCCGGCCGTGCCCTTGGCTCGGCCAGTGGCACCCGTGCCGGCGCGCGGCGGCAGGCCCGTATGCTGGGTCAGCATGCGGCCCGGCTGGGGCTGGGCCGGGCGAAAGCGCACATCTTCCCTGGGCTCGCGTGAATCCTCCTGCATACGCCCTGGTGCAGCGCTGCGTCCAGCGCCACCCGCCTTGCCGATGGCATGGGCCTTGGCCTGCTGGGAGACCACGGCGCGCGAGGCCACGCCAGTTCCCGGCGTGCTGTTCTTGCGCCGGGCGCTCTGGTAGCCACCATCGACCAGCGGCTGGTAGGTCGGGATCAGGTGGTGCTTGCCGTTGCCGATCAGGTCGGCACGCCCCATGGCCTTGAGCGCTTCGCGCAGCACAGGCCAGTTGTTGGGGTCGTGGTAGCGCAGAAAGGCCTTGTGCAGGCGGCGGCGCTTTTCGCCGCGCACGATGTCCACCGACTCCTCGCCCGCGTCGCGCATCTGGCGGCGCACCTTGGTCAGGGTGTTGCGGCCCGAGTGGTACATGGCCGTGGCCGTGGCCATGGGACTGGGGTAGAAAGTCTGCACCTGGTCCGCGCGAAAGCCGTTCTTCTTGAGCCAGATGGCGAGGTTCATCATGTCCTCGTCGCTGGTGCCGGGGTGGGCTGCAATGAAGTACGGGATCAGGTACTGCTTCTTGCCCGCTTCCTCACTGAACTGCTCGAACATCTGCTTGAAGCGGTCATAGCTGCCGATGCCGGGCTTCATCATCTTGGACAGCGGGCCGGCCTCGGTGTGCTCGGGCGCGATCTTCAGGTAGCCGCCCACATGGTGCTGGACCAGCTCCTTGACGTACTCGGGCGACTTGACCGCCAGGTCATAGCGCAGGCCCGAGCCGATCAGGATCTTCTTGATGCCCGGCAGGTTGCGCGCGCGGCGGTAGATCTTGATCAGCGGGCCATGGTCGGTGTGCAGGTTCTGGCAGATGCCGGGGAACACGCAGCTGGGTTTGCGGCAGGCGGCCTCGATCTCGGGGCTCTTGCAGCCCAGCCGGTACATGTTGGCGGTGGGGCCGCCCAGGTCGGAGATGGTGCCGGTGAAGCCCTTGACCTTGTCCCGGATGTCCTCGACCTCCTGGATGATGGAATCCTCGGAGCGGCTCTGGATGATGCGCCCCTCATGCTCGGTGATGGAGCAGAAGGTGCAGCCGCCAAAGCAGCCGCGCATGATGTTGACCGAGGTGCGGATCATCTCCCAGGCAGGAATCTTGGTCGCGCCCTCATGGCTGCCGTTCTCGTCGGCATAGCTGGGGTGCGGGCTACGGGCATAGGGCAGGCCGAAGACCCAGTCCATCTCGGCCGTGGTCAGCGGGATGGGCGGCGGGTTCAGCCACACATCGCGCGCCGTCACGCCCTCGCCGTGGGCCTGGACCAGGGCACGCGCATTGCCGGGGTTGGTCTCCAGATGCAGCACGCGGTTGGCATGGGCATAAAGAATGGGGTCGGACTTGACCTGCTCGTAGCTGGGCAGGCGCAGCACCGTGCGCTCGCGCGGCGGCTGCTTGCCCCTGCCACGCAGCGAGGGGTTGGGCACAAACTGGATGGGCTGGGCCGCAATAGGCTGGGCCGCAACAGGCTGGGCCGCAACCGGCTGCACGGAGGCCACCGAGGTGCCATCCTGCGCAGCGGCCCCGCCGCCCTCTTCCTTGGAGCAGGTCTGGCCCTGGGCCTCGGCCTGCTCGCTGGTCGTCATGTAGGGGTTGATATGGGGCTCGACCACACCGGGCTCGTCCACGACGGTGGAGTCCAGCTCGAACCAGCCGTCTTCCGAGGCACGGCGGAAAAAGGCCGTGCCGCGCACATCGGTGATGTTCTCCACGGGCTCACGCGCAGCCAGGCGGTGGGCCACTTCGACCAGGGCGCGTTCGGCATTGCCATACAGCAGGATGTCGCACTTGCTGTCCACCACGATGGAGCGGCGCACCTTGTCGCTCCAATAGTCGTAGTGGGCGATGCGGCGCAGGCTACCCTCGATGCCGCCCAGCACGATGGGCACATCCTTGTACGCCTCGCGGCAGCGCTGGCTGTAGACGATGGCCGCGCGGTCCGGGCGCTTGCCACCCACATCGCCCGGCGTGTAGGCATCGTCGGAGCGGATCTTGCGGTCAGCCGTATAGCGGTTGATCATCGAGTCCATATTGCCCGCCGTGACGCCCCAGAACAGATTGGGGCGGCCCAGGGCCTTGAAGGCCTCGGCGCTGTGCCAGTCGGGCTGGGCGATGATGCCGACGCGAAAGCCCTGGGCCTCCAGTACGCGGCCGATCACCGACATGCCGAAGCTCGGGTGGTCCACATAGGCATCGCCGGTCACCAGGATCACATCACAGCTGTCCCAGCCGAGCTGGTCCATTTCGGCACGGCTCATAGGCAGGAACGGCGCCGTGCCGAAGCGCTTGGCCCAGTACGGACGGTAGCTGGTCAGCGGCTTGGCGGCACGGTGGAAGAAGGAAACGTCAACGGGGGCGTTCATGGTGGGCTCGGGCTCGTGAGGCCAGTTCGAAAACAACCCGCCAGTTTACGTTTGGGCACTCAACCCTGCTGGACCAGGGTCTTGCAAAGGCTGCTGCGCAGCCTGCTCAAAGATCGCGCTGGGCGACACGCACCAGCTCGGCAAACTGCGGCGCGCTGCCCAGCTGGTGGGCGGCCAGCAGCGCCAGCTTGACCAGGAACAGCTCGGATTTTTGCGCGCCCACCTCATCGAGAGCCGTGGCCAGTTGGTCGTAGACGGTTTCCAGGCCGGCTGTGTCCAGCGGATGGGCAGGGGAGATGGCGTGATTCATGCTTGTACTCCTGTGGCGGCCAAGGCATTGTCGAGAGCGGATTGAAGGCGGCCTGCATCCAGCGCCATCCAGCGGGCGCAGACATGCTGGTCGGGGCGCAGCAGGTAGGCTGCGCCGTGGGCCGGCGCGCCATAGCGTTCACGGCAGCGGCCCCGGGAGTCGTCCAGGGTCAGGCAGGCACCTGGCACGGCACCGGAGCTTGCCTGGCTGGATATGGCAATGATGCGCATGTTCACCCCCCTGGCGCGCGCAGCGCTGGCGACTTCGCGCAGCCCCGGCGCAATGGGCGATCCATCGCTGAAATACAGCAGATCGAAGCCGCCTCCCAGATGGTCCAGCAGAAAATCATCAGGGGCCAGCCGCACATTGCACGGCGGCGCGCCATGGCCCGGCCCGGCAGCGAACAGCAGATTGTCATCGCCTGCGCTGTTGAGCGGCGAGTGCGCGTACTCGTGCGGCCGCGAGGTGCGCCAATGGTAGAGCGGCCCCACGAAAGGCTGGGTCAGCGACAGCGACAGCACGGCATCGCGCAGCAGGCGAAAACCCCGCGAGGGCGGAGCCATGAAGCGTGTGCTCTTGCCCGCTTCATCGATGATCTCGCGTGCCGCACCCACGCGCTCGCTGCTGTAGCTGTCCAGCAGCCGGGACGGCGCCACGCCGCGTGCCACGAGCGCCAGGCGCCAGGCCAGGGCCTGGGCATCCTGCAAACCCGTGTTGGCGCCACGCACGCCGAAAATCGGCAGCATATGGGCGGCGTCGCCCGCAAAAATCACGCGCCCATGCACATAGTCGGGCAAGGTCAGCGCGCGCGCCGAATAGACGGAACTCCAGTCCATCTCCCAGGGTGTGCCGCCAAAGCCGATCATCTCCAACTGGGCATCGATGCGGGCCTTGAGCGACTCGGGCCGCAGCGCCTGTTCGGCATCCTCCCCTGCGGGCAGCTGATAGTCCACGCGCCAGATGCCGTGCGGCTCACGGTGCATGAGAATGGTATTGCCCGGATTCCAGACCGGATCGAAAAAGGCCAGCCGCTCGGTGGGCAGCGGCAGCGCGATGCGGATATCGGCGATCACGAAGCGCCCCTCGTAGGATGCGCCCTCCATGACCAGATTCATGCCCGTGCGGATGCCCGAGCGGGCGCCATCCGCAGCCACCAGCCAATCCACATCCATCGGATAGCTGCCCTCGGGCGTATCGACCTGCAACTGAACTGTTGTGCCATCGCCCTTGCCTGACTGCACCACATGGCTGACCCGGTTGCCCCAGCGCAGCTCGATCAGCGGGTGGGACAGCACGGCATCCACAAGGTACTCCTCCAGATACTGCTGCTGCAGGTTGATCATGGGGAAGAAACGGTCATCGTCGTCATGCGGCGCCTGCATGCGAAACACGCGCTGGCCACGGTACATCGAGTTGCCGAAGCGCCAGGGCAGGCCGTTTGCGCTGATGCGTCCGGCCACTCCCGCCTGCTGGAGAATTTCCATGGAGCGGCGCGTGAAGACGATGGCTCGGCTGCCTTCGGATACCTGCAGCTCCGACTCAAGCAGCACGCAGCGCTGGCCATGGCGCGCCAGCTCCAGCGCCGTGACCAGGCCCACGGGGCCTGTGCCCACAATGGCCACCGGATGGCGCTGCGGGCCGGCATGCGCGGACGGCAGCCAGGGCTGGTGGACCCGGTATTGGTAATAAATGGAGCGCCTGGGCTCGGCAAGGGGCTGGTGCGTGGAGGTCTGGGTCATAGGCTGCGCAGTGTAGGCAGCCCGCCTGTGCAGAATGTCACCACCTGGGGACGTTGAGCGCACAGCGCCGCACCGTGTCATTCCCTCGGGGAGGGCTCCAGCAGCAAGGCGAACAGCTCGCGCTGTCCCTGTACCCCCAGCTTGGCGCACACCCGCTTCAGGTAGGTGCGCGCGCTGGCCAGCGTAATGCCCAGTTGCGCGGCCAGGGCCTGGGCATCGAGCCCCTGGACCACGCCGCGCACCACATCGAGGTCACGCTGCGTCAGCGCATCAAAGCGCCGGGCCAGCCTTGCCAGCACCAGGCCCGCCAGATCATCTTCCAGGGTCTGGCCTGCGTAATGCAGCCGCATGGCCTGCATGATCAGGGGTGCAAAAGCCTCGATGCGCGCCACCGCTGCGGCATCGAAGCAGCCATGCTCCTCGCCCCGGTAGAGATTGACCGCGATCCAGCGTGCCCCCTGCTGCAGTGTCAGCAGCGACAGCCGCTCGGCCAGACGCGGCAGTTCATAGCAGACGCGCCGGTATTCGGGATGGGAGACATCCGCAGGCGACTGGCGGTGCAGCCAGACGCGCGGGTGCGCGTGCGGATGGCGGCGCATGCGCTCCAGCTCGGCATGCATCACGCGCTGCGCGCCGTCGAGCGGATAGAAGCGCTCGCTGTAGTCCTGGGAGATCATGGGCAGCGCCCCCGTGCGCGCCCTGTCGCCCAGGCCCACGATGCGCGGGCGCGAACGCCCCTGGAAGGAAAAGATCGTGCACTGCGCCAGCGGCACATGCCGCCCCAGCAGATGCAGCAGCTGTTCCGCCACGCCATCGCTGCCGGGCCGGCCCACCTGTGCCAGCAAGGCGGTTGCATCGGCCAGCGGCACGGGCAATGCCGCTTCGCTGGCAGCGGCAGGCAGCAGCAGCCAATGGCGCGGCTCGGGGGACGTGCCTTCGTGGGATCGGGGCGGATCGGGGTGTTTCATGGCGGATGGCCATCTTGCCGCAATGCCATCGCGCTCACACGGCAAACGGAAAAAGGCCGGGGCGCGCATGCGCCTGCCGCCACGCAGCGCACGTCAGCGCGCCATCACCACTCGCCCACGTTGCGGATGCGCTGGTCCAGGTCCAGCGGCACGCAGCCGTCGTGGCATGCCGCCAGTGTGTGGTCGTCGGACTGGGTCTCCAGCGCCAGCGGCGGTGGACTGATGCGGTCACGGCCAAACGTATGCTCGGCCAGCAGGGCATCGTGGGACGGTGGAATGTTCATGGTGCGCCTCCTTGACAGAAAGCTTACTATCGACTTGCACTTCTTTTTGTAGGACAAACATGCATGCGCCGCCGCACAGGCGTCCACGCCCTATGCGCGACAAGGCCGGTGCGATGCCCGCAATCGGGTAAGCTGCCGCCCGCCATGCCACAGACTCTCCGCGCTCCCGCGCACAGCGAACTCCTGATCAAGAAAAGCCGTTTCATCGGCTGCGTACAGCCCATGGCCGACCGCGCCAGCGCCCAGGCCGTAGTCGATGCACTGCGCCGCGAGCACCCTGGCGCTGCGCATGTCTGCTGGGCGCTGCTGGCGGGCGGCCAGTCTGCGGCCGTCGATGACGGCGAGCCCGGCGGCACGGCAGGCCGGCCCATGCTCGACGTGCTGCGCCACCAGGACCTCGAAGGCGTGCTGGCCACCGTGGTGCGCTATTTCGGCGGCGTCAAGCTGGGCGCAGGCGGCCTGGTGCGCGCCTATACTGACACCGTGGCCCAGGCCCTGCTGACAGCGGAAAAAGTGGCGCTGCAGCGCATGCAGAACCTGCACTGCAGCGTGCCCTATGCGCTGGAAGGCCTGGTGCGCCGCGAAATCGAGGCGGCAGGAGCCGAACTGCTGCAGGTTGTGCATGGCTCGCTGGTCAACCTGGAGCTGCGCCTGCCACAGGCCCAGGCCCAGGCCTTCGTCACACGCCTGAACGACGCCGGCCAGGGCCGCGTGGGCTGGCTGCAGACGCACGACAGCCCTGGTGCCGGCTGACGCCTGCACGGCTCAGCTGGCGACCAGGAAGCGCTGAGCCAGCAAGACCCAGTACGCCGCACCCACGGCGATGTTGTCGTCGTTGAAATCGTAGCCCGGGTTGTGGACCATGCAGGCACCGTGCTCCTGGCCCTGTCCATTGCCGATCAGCAGGTAGCTGCCGGGAACCCGCTCCAGCATGAAGGCGAAGTCCTCGCTGCCCGGCAGCGGCGGCGCCTGCAGCGTGACGCGCTGCGGCCCCACCAGTTCCAGCGCGACCTGGCGCGCGAACTCGGTCTCCTCAGGCGAGTTGACCAGCACGGCATAGCCGGGCCGCCAGTCCAGCTGCGCCCGCACCCCCAGGCTTTGGGCCTGGGCCGCCACCAGCTCACGGATGCGCTGCTCCAGCTGGCGCCTGACCCCGGCGTCCAGCGCGCGCACGCTCAGCGCCAGCTCAGCGCTGTGCGCGATCACGTTGTTGGCCTTGCCCGCATGCAGGGCGCCGACCGTGACAACCGCCATCTGCATGGGATCGATGTTGCGCGAGACCACCGTCTGCAAGGCCATCACGATGCTGGCGGCGGCCACGATCGGATCGGCCGCGTGGTGAGGCATGGCACCGTGCCCGCCCACTCCGGTGAGTGTGAGCGTGGCATAGTCGGAGGAAGCCATCGCGGCCCCTTCGCGCAGCGCCAGCCGGCCCTGGGCCAGCCCGGGCATGTTGTGCATGGCAAAGATCGCATCGCAGGGATGGCGTTCGAACAAGCCATCCTCCATCATGCGCAGGGCTCCGCCGCCACCCTCCTCGGCAGGCTGGAAGATCAGCGTCAGGGTTCCGTCGAATGCGCCCCCCTGAGCCAGATGCTGCGCCGCTGCCAGCAGCATGGCCGTGTGCCCGTCATGGCCGCATGCATGCATGACCCCTGCATGCACGCTCGCATAGGCGAACCCGTTGGCTTCGGAGATGGGCAAGGCGTCCATGTCGGCGCGCAGGCCCAGGCGGCGGCGGCCGCTGCCCCGCACGAGACGGCCCACCACACCGGTGCCGCCCACCCCGCGCTCCACGGCATAGCCCCAGTCCTGCAGCAGCTGCGCGACCAGGGCCGCCGTACGGTGCTCTTCAAAGCCCAGTTCGGGATGCCGGTGAATGTCACGGCGTACATCAATGAAGGCCCGGGCCCGGTCTCTCAGGGTTTGCACAAGAGGATTCATGGTCATGTGCACCGCCTCACTGGGGTTGGAGCCGGATGGAACGCGCGATGTCGCGATAGCGCGCCATCTCGGCCGCGTAGAAGCGGTCCGCCTCGGCCAACGACATGGGCGCCGCCGCCACCTGCGTCTGGGCGGCAAGCTGCTCGCGCACGCGAGGGTCCTTGAGCATGGTGCCTATGGCGCCATGCAACTGCTGCACCACCTCGTTCGGGGTGTCCTTGCGCACGAAGAAACTGGTCCATGTCTTGTAGGCGAACCCCTTGAGCTCCCGCCCTTCCTGCACGGTCGGAACGTCCCTGAGCAGCTCTGAGCGCCGCTCGCCCAGCTGCGCGAGAATTTTGATCCGCCCCTGCTCGGCCAGCGCCCCCATGGCCGCGCTGTAGACCAGCACGGCAAAGCGAGGTGGCGTGCCACAGCGATACCATACTGCTGGCCGTGCGCGCCATCGCCCCGAACCTGGCAGAACTGCGCATGAACCCTGTGATGCGCAACACCGCGCGTTTCGGGCTGGTCACGCTGCGCCAGCGCAGCCAGGCACCGGCCCTGTCCATCCTGCGCGAGCTGATGGCCCAGCGGATGGCAGGCCAGGCGCCGGCAGATGGCGCAGCCTGATGGCGGACAAACACAGACGCCCGCCACGCAACAGGGTGCATCAGGCCGGTGGCTGCCCCTGAGACAGGGTCCAGCTGCCCTTGGCATCGATCTGCAGACAGTGGGTGTGAAAAGCGGCCAGCGTGCTGCGGTGGCCCACGCTCACCAGCATGGTGGAGTGCATCTCTTCACGCAGCAGCGTGTACAGCGCATGCTCCAGCCCCTCGTCCATCGCAGAGGTCGATTCATCCAGAAAAACGATGGCAGGCCGGTTGAACAGCACGCGGGCAAAGGCCAGGCGCTGCTGCTCGCCGATGGAAAGAATGCGGGACCAGTCCTGCGTGACATCCAGCTTTGCGCCCAGATGGGACAGGCTGACCCGCCCGAGCACCTGCCGCAGCCGCGCATCGTCCTGGGGCGAGGCTTCGGCCGGATAGGCGATGGCTGTGCGCAGATCGCCAAGCGGCAGATAGGGCCGCTGCGACAGAAACAGCGCCTGATGCCCGCAAGGACGGCCCACCGCGCCCTCGGCGTAGGGCCACAGCCCGGCGATGGAGCGCAGCAAGGTGGTCTTGCCGCTGCCCGACGGCCCCTTGATCAGCAGCGCCTGGCCGGGCCGCAGTTGCAGTTGCAGGCTGTCGAGCAGGTGATGGCCGTCGGGGCGCCTGACCTGCAGGCCATCGATGTCCAGGGCATCCGGCTGCTCCCTGAGAATCACCTGCGGCAGTTCGCGGGTCTGCGTGTTGGCATCCAGAAAGCCACACAGGCGCTCCAGCGTGGCGCGGTACTGCGCAAAGCTGTCATACGAGGTACGGAAAAAGGACAGCGCATCCTGCACCTGGCCGAAGGCCTGTGAGGTCTGCATCACGTCGCCCAGCTTGATGGCGCCGCTGAAAAAGCGTGGCGCCTGAAGCAAAAAGGGAAAAATCACGGCCCCCTGGCTGACGGCAAGGTTGAATCCGTCGAACTTGAGGCTGCGGTAGACCATGGCCCAGGCGTTGGCGATCAGTTCAGCGAACCGGGTGCGCAGCGTATGCTGCTCTATGGCAGCCCCCTGGTAGAAAGCCACATTCTCCGCATACTCGCGCAGGCGCACCAGGGCGTAGCGGAAGTTCGCCGTCAGTTTTTCGTTGAAAAAATTCAGCCGGATCAGCGGGCGGCCCAGGCGGAAAGCGACCAGCGTTGCCACGCAGACGTAGGCATATACCGCAAAGACCATGGCGCGCGGAACTTCCACGCCTGCCACGGCCAGTGGCGCGGACAGCCCCCAGAGAATGCCCGTGAACGCCACCAGCGACACGACAGCACTGACGGCACCCAGCGCAAGGGAGATGGAGTTCGTGACAAAGGCCTTCACGTCCAGCTCCAGCCGCTGGTCCGGGTTGTCCACGGGCTCGGCCAGAAACTGGCTGCGATAGTAGGCATCGCCACGCATCCAGTCCGCGGTCAGCCGGTCGTTGAGCCAGACACGCCAGCGGATGGCAAATGCCTGGGTGACATAGAAGTTCAGCAATGCACGCAGCACATGGATGCAGGCGAGCACGGTGAAGATGGCGATGAAATGCCAGAAAGCCCGGCTATCCAGATCCTGCAACGCGCTGTAAAAGCCGTTGTACCAGAAGGAAAACAGCACATCCATGCGGACCGATACCAGGGCCAGCAAAAGCAGCAGTGCGAATACGGCCAGTGGCCGCCAGTCCCGCCGGGGATGCAGATAGGGGCCGGCCAACTGCCAGAACTGGCGCCCCCAGACCGTGCAGCGTATCGCCAGCGCGGCGGCAGCGGCAAACGCAAAACCGGTGATCAATGACGCTGCCGCCAGCCAGGAAAGACTCTCCTGGAGTGCTTTGCTCCAATCCATTTGCATACTGTTCATACGTGGGGTCGGGAGCATGAATCTACTCCTGTTGCATGGCAGTTGCAGCCATGGCGGACCCATCTGCGAACGCCATGGGCCCATCGCTGTTGCCGATGGGTGCGCGGATGCCAGGGCATTCAGGCCGGATTAACATGCAGGAAAACAGGATCTGCACGGCCAGCCCCGGTACCGGACGGAGCAGATCGCGACAACAACCCCCGGCAGGCACCGGCACCACCGAAGCAGGCCCGACCCCCACCAGAACATGCCTGCACCGATCCTTGAGGACCCCGCAGCACAAGCCCTTGCCGATGCCCCGCCGCGCGCCGCGCCAGCGAATTTGCGCGATCTGTTCTGGTCTTTCACCTGGCTGGCGCTGCAAGGCTTTGGCGGCGTGCTGGCCGTGGTCCAGCGTGAGCTGGTCGAGAAAAAACGCTGGCTGACCAACGAGGAATTCATCGAGGACTGGGCAGTGGCACAGATCATGCCGGGCCCCAACGTGGTCAACCTGTCCATCACCATTGGCGAGCGCTACTTTGGCTGGCGCGGCGCCGTGGTCGCTGTCTGCGGCATGCTGTGCTTCCCGATGCTGCTGGTGCTGTGCCTGACCGTGGCTTATGCGCAGTTCTCCGACCTGCCCGCTGTGGCAGGCGCGCTGCGCGGCATGGGCGCAGTGGCTGCAGGCCTGGTCGCCGGCATGGGAATGAAACTGGCGGGCTCGCTGACCCGCCATCCGCTGGGACGCTGGTGCAGCGCGGCACTGGCGCTGGCATCGTTCATTGCCATGGCCGTGCTGCGCATTCCCCTGGCATGGGTGTTGCTCGTGGTCGGCGGCGCCGGCTGCGTGCTGACCTGGAGAAAGCTCGCGCCATGACCGCACCACAAATTGCCCTGCACCTGCAGCCCTCGGACTGGCTGCACCTGCTGCTGTATTTCATGTCGCTCTCGCTCATGGCCGTGGGGGGCGCCATTGCCACGGCGCCCGACATGCACCGCTTTCTGGTAGATGGCCAGGGCTGGCTCAGCGAGACGCAGTTCAGCAGCTCCATTGCGATTGCCCAGGCTGCGCCTGGCCCCAATGTGCTGTTCATCGCCCTGCTGGGCTGGAACCTGGGGCTCAACGCTGGCGGCGGCGTGGGCCCCGCCGCCTGGGCGCTGGGCGCGCTGGGCGTGACCGTGTGCATGGTCGGTGTGCTGCTGCCCAGCTCCCTGCTGGCATGGCAGGCATCCCGCTGGGGGCAGCGCAACAAGGACCGCCGCGGGGTACGGGCCTTCAAACAGGGCATGGCGCCACTGGTGATCGGCCTGCTGCTGGCCACAGGCTGGCTGCTGGGCAGCGCCAGCGGACGCCCCGCCCAGGACTGGCGGCTGTGGCTGCTGACCCTGGCCTGTGCCCTGCTGGTCTGGCGCACGCGCATTCACCTGCTGTGGCTGCTGGGCGCGGGCGCGCTGCTGGGGGCTCTGGGCTGGATCTGAGCGCACCAGATGCCGCCACTGCGACACGCTCAAAGCACTGGCTGAAGCTACCTGCGGTCGTGCCTACAGCTTGCGCGCCAATAAGAACCGCTAACACGACCCAGCAAATCGAAGATTTGCGGTTGAGACGAGGCGCGAAGCCGCAGGCAGTACAAACGGTACGACAAGGCGAAGCAACGACGTATCAAGGGTTGTGTTAGCGGTTCTAAGGGGCCGTGGCTGACTTTCCTCAGGCCTGGGCGCCTGTCCTTTGCCGCAGCGCCTCGTACAGGCACACGCCGCTGGCCACGGACACATTGAGGCTGGAGACCGCGCCCATCATCGGGATGCCGATCAGCTCGTCGCAGGTCTTGCGGGTGAGCTGGCGCATGCCGTCGCCCTCGGCACCCAGCACCAGGGCCGTGGGGCCTTTGAGATCGACCTGGTACAGAGTCTTGGGCGCGTCGTCGCTGGTGCCGATGATCCAGATATTGCGCTCCTTGAGCTCATTGAGCGTGCGCGCCAGATTGGTGACCATGAAATAAGGCACGGTCTCGGCCGCGCCGCTGGCCACCTTGGCCACGGTGGCATTGATGCCTACGGCATGGTCTTTGGGCGCGATCACCGCATGGGCGCCGGCGCCGTCGGCCACGCGCAGGCAGGCGCCCAGGTTGTGCGGGTCAGTCACCCCGTCGAGCACCAGCAGCAGCGGATTGGCGATGCCATCGGCCTCCAGTTGCTCCAGCAGTTCATCGAGCGAATGCACCTGGGCCACGGGCTCGACACGGGCGGCCACGCCCTGATGGCCGTGGCTGCCGGCCAGCTTGGCAATGCGCAGGCTGTCGGCCTCGATCAGGCGCACACCGGCCTCCCTGGCGCGCTCGAGGAACTGGCGCATGCGCGCATCCCGGCGCGTGGCCTCGTAGTAAACCTCGATGATGGACTGGGGCGCGGTCTTCATGCGCACGCCGACGGCGTGGAAGCCGAAGAGAACTTTGGGGGACGACATGGGGCAATTATCCCGCCAATTCGGCCAGGCTCTGCAAACAGGCCGCCATGCCACGCAGGGGCAGACGCTGGCATGTGGTTATTGCGTAGCCGCTACACTGCGCGCCCCGGCCGCTGCCCGGACTCGCAGGAGCGGCCATTTTTCTCACACCGCGCGGCATGCACCTGTTGATGGGCATGCCGTTTCGTTTTTGCATTGACCTCGCTCCTTCTCCCTCCGACATGCCCCAAGCCCTGATCGATTGGATTTTCCGCGGCAGCCTCGTGGCGCAGATCACTGCCGGACTCATCGCCGGCGGCCTTCTGGCCTGGCTGTGGCCCGATGCTGCCCACTCCGTGTCCCTGCTGGGCACTTTGTTCATCTCGGCACTCAAGGCCGTGGCGCCGGTGCTGGTGCTGCTGCTGGTGACCGCGGCCACCTGCAACCACCAGCCCGGCCGCGCCACGCTGATACGCCCCGTGCTGTGGCTGTACCTGCTGGGCACGCTGAGCGCGGCCATCGTCGGCGTGCTGGCCAGCATGCTGTTTCCCTCGACGCTGCAGCTCAAGGACGCCGTCCAGTCACAGGCGGCGCCTGGCCGCATCAGCGAAGTGATGCTCAGCCTGCTGCAAAGCGCCTTCGACAACCCTGTCCATGCGCTGCTTCAGGCCAACTACATCGGTATCCTGGTCTGGGCCGTGGCCATGGGCATGGCGCTGCGCCATGCGTCGCCAGCAACGCGCGGGCTGATGCAGGACCTGGGCCAGGGGATCACCGCTGTGATCCAGGCCGTGATACGGCTGGCGCCGCTGGGGATCTTTGGCCTGGTGGCAGGCACTTTCGCTCAATCGGGACTGGAAAAGCTGCTCGACTACGCCCAGTTGCTGGCCGTTCTGGTGGGCTGCATGCTGGCCGTGGCACTGATCGTCAACCCGCTGATCGTCTGGACGCAAACCCGCCGCAACCCCTATCCGCTGGTGCTCACCTGCCTGCGCGAAAGCGCGGTGACGGCCTTCTTCACGCGCAGCTCGGCGGCCAACATTCCCGTCAACCTGGCATTGGCCAAGCGCCTGGGCCTGGATGAGGATACCTACAGCGTGTCCATCCCGCTGGGCGCCACCATCAACATGGAGGGGGCAGCCATCACCATCAGCGTACTGGCGCTGGCCGCTGCCCATACGCTGGGCATCGCGGTGGACCTGCCCACGGCTTTCCTGCTGTGCGTGGTGTCAGCCGTCTGCGCCTGCGGCGCCTCGGGCGTGGCCGGTGGATCGCTGCTGCTCATTCCCCTGGCCTGCAGCCTGTTCGGCATCTCCAACGACGTGGCCATGCAGGTGGTGGGCGTGGGCTTTGTGATCGGCGTCATCCAGGACTCGGCCGAGACGGCGCTGAACTCCTCGACCGATGTGCTGTTCACCGCAGCAGCCTGCGAAGCGGCCAAGCGCCGCGCGCAAGCCTGAAGCTCAGGCAGCCAGTGCCTGGCCCTGCTCGATGCAGGCCACGCGCCCGGCTTCGATGGTCACGCGGCGCTCGCAGCGCGCCGCGATGGAGCGGTCGTGCGTGACCATGACCAAGGTGGTGCCGCGCTCGCGGTTGAGGGCGAACATCAGCTCCATGATGGTCTCGCCGGTGGCGAAGTCCAGACTGCCCGTGGGCTCATCGGCCAGCAGCACGGCAGGCTCGACCACGAAGGCCCGCGCCAGGGCCACGCGCTGCTGCTCGCCGCCGGACAGCAGCTTGGGGTAGTGGCCCAGCCGCTGGCCCAGGCCCACGCGCTCCAGCATCTGTGACGCACGCCGGCGCGCATCGCGGCTGCCGGCCAGCTCCAGCGGCAGCATCACATTCTCCAGCGCCGTCAGATTGCCCAGCAGCTGAAAGCTCTGGAACACGAACCCCAGCTTCTGGGCGCGCACGGCGGCACGCGCATCCTCGCCCAGCGCAAACAAATCCTGCCCCTGCAGCCGCACTGTGCCGCGCGTGGGGGTGTCCAGCCCGGCCAGGATGGAGAGCAGCGTGCTTTTCCCGGAGCCCGATGCGCCGACGATGGCCACGGTCTCCCTCGCCGCAAAGCGAAGATCGATATCCCGCAAAATATCCAGTGTTCCGGTCGAATCGCTGACCGACTTGAAGACATGCTCGACTTCGATCAGGGGCTGGGCAGTGCTTTGTGACATGGAGGATGGGAAAACAATGCAAGACAAGCTGCGCGCAATGCGCCGACGCCGCCACTTTATATCGGCCGGCTTGGCCTTCGGCCTGCTGGGTGCATGGCTGCCTGCAGCAGTTCAGGCGGCCACGGGACCGCTGCTGGTGCTGGGAGATTCCCTGAGCGCCGAGTACGGACTGGCACGCGGCACAGGCTGGGTATCGCTGCTGCAGCAGCGCCTGCAGGCGCAAAAGAAGCATGTGACGCTGGTCAATGCCAGCGTCAGCGGAGAGACCACCTCGGGCGGACGCTCGCGCCTGCCAGCCTTGCTGGATCTGCACAAGCCATCGGTCGTGGTGATCGAGCTGGGCGGCAACGATGCGCTGCGCGGCCTGCCACTGCAGAGCACGCAGGCCAATCTGGATGCCATGGTCCAGGCAGCACGGCAGGCAGGCGCCCGGGTTTTGCTGGTCGGCATGCAGGTGCCGCCCAACTACGGCAGCAGCTACACGCGCCAGTTCGAGCAGATGTTCTCCACAGTGGCGCAGGCACAGAAAGTGGCGCTGGTGCCCTTCCTGCTGGCCGGCATCGGGGATGCGGCAGATGCGGCCCAATGGTTCCAGGCCGACCGCATCCACCCCAACGCCCAGGCCCAGCCGCGCATGCTGGACAACGTCTGGCTGCAGCTCAGCAAGCTGCTGCCCTGAGGGCGGGCAGCGCGCAGGCAGGCTCAGTCGCTGCTGCCACCTCCATCGCCGCTGCTGCTGCTGCCGCCGCCGTCGGAGCTGTCCGCACTGTCCAGCGCCGAATCGGAGCCAGAACCGTCGGCCGGGTCATGGTCGGAATCGTTCTTGCGTTCGGCCTTGGCCTTTTCCTTCTCGAGCTTTTTCTGCTTCTTGGCCAGTTCGCGCTGGCGCTTTTCATAGGCGTAGTTTGGTGTCGCCACAGGTGACCTCCTCTGTTGTTGCAAGCCCCACTGTAGCCGCAAGAGAAACGCCACCCGCAAAACAGCGCCAGAATCAGGCTGGCGGCGCTGGCTGGCGCCCGGCAATGCTGCTGCGGTAGGCATGCCAGCTGGCGCACCCCAGCAAGGGGCCCGCCAGCAGCAGGCCCGCCCCCCACCACCACAGCGACACAGCCACGAGCGAGGTGATGATGGCGGCCCATTGCAGCATGACAGCGAAGTTCATGCCCACTACACGCATGCTGGCAATACAGGCCGTCAGCGCATCGCTGCCTCGGTCGAGCATGGCCGGCAATGCCACGACCATGCTGGAAAACACCAGGGCGGCAAAAACACCACCGACCAGCAGATAAACCGCCAGGAACTCCCAGTTTTCGCGGTGCAGCACGGCCTGGATCACGCCCGCCGTCGTCGGCATGCCGGTTTCGAAGAACACGGCGAACACCACCATGGAGGCGCGCGCCCAGAGCATCTCCAGCACCAGCAGCACCATGACCAGCATGCCCATGGCGCCCATTTGCGTATCCCAGCAGGTCAGCGAACTGCCCAGATCGGCAGGTTCGCCGCGCTCCAGCCGGCGGCTGGTGTCATACAGGCCCATGGCCAGGAACGGGCCGGCCAGCAGGCAGCCACTGGCCATGGCCATGCTGTATTCGGGGCTGGCTCGGAAAACCCAGCCGACGAGCAGGGCCATGACCCAGAAGCAGGCGCCGTAGAACAGCGCAATCCCCGGGGCGCGGCGCAGGTCGCGCCAGCCCAGGGCCAGCCAGCGCCAGGGATCTGCCATGCGCAGCACGCACACCTGCAGTGCGCCGCTGGTATCTTCTGGAGCCTTGTCGGAAGCGGGGGATGCCTGCATGCCTGGACCTCCTTGAGGCGCGCGGACACGCCTTGGCATGCAAGTTAGCGCAGCATGGCCGTCCCGGCCATGGCGGAAACTACCAAGGCGCAGGCGAGGACATGCCTGTCCGGGACATGCCCGTCTGGGACATGCCCGTCTGGGACATGCCCGTCCGGGACATGCCTGCCCGCGCCCTCTCAGGCCGTTGCGTCTGGCTGGCCGAAGGCTGCGGCCAGTGCCTGCTGCAGGTCAGCGCGCAGGTCCTCGACGGCCTCCAGCCCGATGGCGAAACGCACCACGGTGCCGCTGCGCAGCTGCGGCGTCGCACGGCTGCGCATGGACGGCAGGTCATAGGGGACCACCAGGCTGATGGGGCCGCCCCAGCTGTAGCCGATCTTGAACAGGCGCAGGCTGTCGCAAAAGCGGTCCACGGCCTGCTGGCCATGGCGTGGGTCGATGACCACGCTGAACAGGCCGGCGGCAACGCCCTGCCCGCCGGCTGCAGCGCCGCACAGCGCCTTCCAGTGGTCATGTCCGGGCGCGCCCTGCAGCGCAGGGTGCAAAACCTGCACCACATCCGGCTGCTGCTGCAGCCACTGCGCCAGTTCTCGGGCGGCACGGTCCTGCGCATGGTAGCGCAGCGCGATGCTGGGCAGGGAGCGCAGCACCGCCTCGGCATCGTTGCCGCTGACGCCCAGGCCCAGGCGCATGTGGGCCAGCTTGATGCGCATGTGCAATGCCGGCTGGCGCGTGATGATGCTGCCCATGAGCACGTCGCCGCCGCCGCTGGGGTATTTGGTCAGCGCATGCACGGTGGCATCCACGCCCAGGCTGTGCGAGCCATCGCCCAGCAGATCGAAGGGGTTGAAAGCCAGGCCCGCGCCCCAGGTATTGTCCAGCACGGTGGTAATGCCACGCTCGCGGCACAGGCGCACCATGGCGATGAGATCGGGAAACTCCATGCTCACCGAGCCCGGCGCCTCCAGCCAGACCAGGCGGGTCTTGTCCGTGATCCGGGATTCGAGGTCGGCGATGTCCATGGCGTCATAGCACTGGTGGCGCACGCCGAAATGGGCCAATTCGCCCTCGGACAGGGTCTTGTTGGGGCCGTAGGCATTGTCGGGCAGCAGCATTTCATCGCCTGTGCGCAGCAGCGCCAGCGAGGCCGTGGCAATGGCGGCCAGGCCGCTGGGCACCAGCAGGCACTGCAGCCCGCCTTCCAGGGCGCACAGACGCTCTTCGAGCACGAAGGTCGTCGGCGTGCCATGCAGGCCGTAGGTGTAGCTGCTCTTGTCCAGCCACTGGCGCTGGCGCATGGCCGTCACGTTCTCGAAGATCACCGTCGAGGCCTTGTGCACGGGCGGCTGGGGCGCAACGAAGCCCTCGGGAGGCTGGTAGGGGTGGTGGATGAGGTGGGTGCTGATCTGCAGGTCGGAAGTGCTCATGCGAAGCATCTTAG
>NZ_JACSYA010000042.1 GCF_029870285.1 Delftia sp. PS-11 | reverse complement strand
CTTCCATTTCACCCCGGCAACGGCCAGGGCCGCCGCTGCCGTGGCCATGCCGGCACCACAGCCTTTGCGCCTGGCGGACAGCATGCAGACGTAACGCCCGGAGCCGGCATCTAGAGGGTGATCGTGCCGCGCAGGTAGCGGGCGCAGTGGCCAGCCACTTCGACGCTCTCCTGCGTCACCTCGCAAAACAGCGTGCCGGTGCGCTGCGATGCCTGCAGACCGACCAGGCGGCTCTTGCCAAGCCGCCCGGCCCAGTAAGGGGCCAGCGCCGCATGGATGGAGCCTGTGACGGGGTCTTCATCGCCGCCGTTGGCCGGCCAGAAATAGCGGCTGACGAAATCATGGGCAGCGCCCTCGTCCGCAGGTGCCGTCACCACCACATCCAGCGGCCCCAGCGATTTGAGCTTTTCAAGGTCCGGCCGGACCGCGCGCACGCAGGCCTCGGACGCATAAACGGCCATATAGGCCTGCTGATTCACGAAACAGGCCAGGGGCGCCGGATCGAGTCCCTCGCACAGCGCGGCTAGCGGCGCGTCCACAGGCCGCGCATCACGGCGGGGAAAGGTCATGCGGATGCGCCCGCCCTCCTCAAGCGTCGCGGTGACATTGCCAACGGCCGCCGCCCAGAAACGGACGCTGCGCAGCGCAGGATCGGCCTCGAAAAGCACGAATGCGCTCGCCAGCGTGGCATGGCCGCAGAACGCAATCTCCTTGAGCGGGGAGAACCAGCGGATTTCGAATGCTGCGCGGTCGGCATTCCAGACCAGAAACGAGGTTTCGGACAGATTGTTCTCGGCGGCAATCGCCTGCAGCACGGAATCGGCCAGCCAGGCATCCAGTGGAACGACGGCGGCCTGGTTGCCTTTGAACCGCTCCGAGGTGAAAGCGTCAATGATATGAATGGAAAGTTGCATGGCGGCAAAATCTGGTGAGTGGAGCCAATCCGGCTCCATGGCGAAGGCGGTGCGAGAGGTTTGGGACGGAATGCTTTCGCTGGAATGCCTGTGCATCCAGCCCGCTACCCTGAATGGATTCCAGGGTTGACCGGCAATGCCTTGCGCCGGCAGAAAAATGGCAGGCGATAGGCCGGCCCATTGGACTGGCTTGGCCGCGAGACATGGGATTGGCTTTCGTGAAAATCCCTGCCTATGACCCGCGCCATTGGGCATGCCGCACGCCGAGCTGCAGCTGCTGGATGCGGCGGTGGATGGTGGAGCGGCTGACGCCGAGCTGGCGTGCAGCCTCGGAGACATTGCCCCGGCACTGCGCGAGCAACTGCTCCAGCGCCTGCGCGGCGGCGGGCTCGCTGGGGTGGCCGGCCCAGGCAGTGCCGCATGGAGCGTTGTGCAGGGCATCGGGCAGGTGCTCGGGCTGGATGGTGCCGTCGCCATCGGACCCGCACAGGGCGGCGGCGTAGCGCAGCGCATTGTGCAGCTCGCGCAGGTTGCCCGGCCAGGCGTGCGCGGCCAGCAGGGCGCGGGCCGCGTCGCCCAGGTGCAGATGGCTGCCCAAAGTGGACAGCATCTGGTCGGCAAGGGTTTGCAGATCACTGCGCTGGCGCAGCGCAGGCAGATGCAGCACGGCCGCGTTGAGGCGGTACAGCAAATCTTCACGGAAGCTGCCGCGCCGCACCAGCTCGGCCAGCGGCCGGTGCGAGGCCGAGATGAAGCGCACCGCCACCGGCCGTGGCGCGCGGGCGCCCAGCGGCGTGATTTCGGATTCGGACAGCACCCGCAGCAGCTTGGCCTGCAGGGCCAGCGGCATGTCGCCGATCTCGTCAAGAAACAGCGTGCCTTCATGTGCTGCAGCGATCAACCCTTCGCGGCCCTTGCTGGCACCGCCGGTCCAGGTGCCGGGCAGGTAACCGAACAGCTCGCTTTCCAGCAGCGTCTCGGGAATGGCTGCGCAGTTGATGGCAACGAAGGCGCCGCTGCGGCCGCTGCAGGCATGCAGGGCGCGGGCCAGGTATTCCTTGCCTGCGCCAGTCTCCCCTTGCACCAGGATGGGCAGCTCCTGCACAGCGAGCCGGGACGCCTTGCGCAGCAGCGTGTGCAGTGCAGCATCTCCCGTGTCAAGCGCCTGCAGCGCTGCCGGCAGCGGAGGTGGCGCAGGCCTTGCCTGCGCACCCGTGCGGCGTGCCAGACGCTGTGGCTCCATGGCATGGGCAAAGAGAATGCTGCCGTCGCGGGCGCGGATGATGCGCTCCTGCGCCGGGCGATTGCGGCGCAGCTCGGGCAGGTGGCGCAGGTCCATGTCGAAGAAACGATCCAGCGGCTGGCCAATGAGGGTCTGGCGCTGGCGCCAGTCCAGCTGCACGGCGCCAGCCAGCAGGCGGGCGCCCGCGTGGGTCATGGCGCGGATGCGGCCGCGTGCATCGACACTGATGGAGGCATCGGGATCGACATCGAGAAAATCGGGCGACTGGGCCAGCCGCACCACCCAGTCCTGGCCGGACTGCGCCATCAGATTGGCCTGCTCCACGCGCCGCGCTGCAGCCACGACCAGATTGAGTGCCAGATTCTGGCTGGCCCGCTCGGCGGGCGAACGCAGCAGCGACAGATCCAGCACCGCTGCGAGTTCGCCGCGCATGTCGTAGATGGGCGCCGCAGTGCAGGACAGGCCGGTATGGGTGAAGTCGAAATGGTCGCTCTGGTGCACGATCAGCGCTTCGCCCGTTTCCAGGCAGGCCCCCACGGCCGAAGTGCCGGAGTGATCCTCGCGCCATTGCGCGCCCAGATACAGGCCTGCGCGGCGCAGGTCGCCGGTGTCGGCCCCGTGCCCCAGAAAGTCCACGGCTACGCCATGGCGGTCCGCCAGCAGCAGCACATAGTCCAGGCCCTTGAGCTGCTGGTACAGCCGCTCCAGCGCGTGGCGGGCAATGCGGATCAGCGGCTCGGATTCTTCGCGGTGCGCACGCAGCTGGCCTTCGGTCACGATATGGGCTTCGCTGGTATGCGCCGGGTCGAGCCGGTGGGAGTCGATGCAGCGGCGCCAGCTGCGCAGCACTGCGCGGTCGCGCTCCTGCCCGCGCTGGGGATAGCCCAGGCCAAAGGCTTCGATTTCCTGGATGTGCGAGGCATAGGACTGCAGGGACATGGGGAGGAGCCGATGCGGGCGTTGAACGTGCTTGAACCGATTCTGTGACCTGAACGGTACAGCGCCAATCAAGATTTACCCATTGCCCCTGCTGCACTGCAGCAGGCACGGTGCGACAGGTGTCGCATGGGTGCGCCGCCTGTCGCGTGCAGCGACAGCCACCGGCATGGCACAAGGCCCAGGGTTTGCCCGCAAGGCTGCCAGGCAATCCCTTGATTTTTCTCGCACAAATGGCACGCCGGACCTGCCTGTCCCTCCTGGCATGGCGATTGCGTAAGAGCCCCTGCCCGAAGAAAAACCAGCGGGCGTGACCGCCATCAAGGAGACAAACCATGACCCATACAACCGCCAGCGCCAGCGCGCAGGCGCTGCTTGACGCACTCAACCATGCCTTGGCAGACCGCGATTTCGCGGCCGCCAGCCGTCTGTTCACCCAAGAGTGCTACTGGCGCGACCTGGTGTTGCTGACCTGGAACATCAAAACCATGGAAGGACAAAGCCAGATTGCCGACATGCTGGCGGCGCAGCTGGACGCTGCGGCGCCCGTGCGCTTTTCGCTGGACGAACGCGAGTCGGTGGAAGAGGCCGATGGCGTGGTGTCTGCATGGATCGTGATCGACACGCGCCATGCGCGCGGTGGCGGCCATGTACGCATCAGGGACGGGCACATCTGGACGCTGCTGACGGCCGCCCAGGAACTGAAGGGACATGAGGAACCCCTGGGCACGCGCCGTCCGATGGGAGCCGAGCACGGCATCCGGCGCGGCCGCCAGACCTGGCTGGAGCGCCGCCAGCAGGAGGCCGAGGAACTGGGCCGGGACAGGCAGCCTTTCGTGCTCGTCATCGGCGGCGGCCAGGGCGGCATTGCGCTGGGCGCGCGGCTGCGCCAGCTGGGGGTGTCGCACATCGTCATCGACCGCCAGGCGCGCCCTGGCGACCAATGGCGCAACCGCTACAAGTCGCTGTGCTTGCACGATCCGGTCTGGTACGACCATCTGCCATACATGCCGTTTCCGGACAACTGGCCCGTATTCGCGCCCAAGGACAAGATTGGCGACTGGCTGGAGATGTACACCAAGGTGATGGAAGTCAACTACTGGCCATCCACCAACTGCCTGAACGCCCGCTTCGATGAGAGCCGGCAGGAATGGGAAGTCACCGTGGAGCGCAATGGCGAAAGGCAGGTGCTGCGCCCCAGGCATGTGGTGTTCGCCACCGGCATGTCGGGCAAGGCGAATGTGCCGAAAATCAAGGGCCAGGACATCTTCAAAGGCGAGCAGCAGCACTCATCGCGGCACCCCGGCCCGGACGCCTATGCAGGCAAGAAGGTGGTGGTGATCGGCGCCAACAATTCCGCGCACGACATCTGCGCGGCCCTGTGGGAGCATGGCGCCGATGTGACCATGGTGCAGCGCTCGTCCACGCACATCGTCCGCTCCGATTCGCTGATGGACATCGGCCTGGGCGACCTGTATTCGGAGCGCGCCGTGGCCAGCGGCGTGACGACCAGGAAGGCGGACCTGATCTTTGCCTCCCTGCCCTACCGCATCATGGCCGACTTCCAGGTGCCGGTGTACAACCGCATCCGTGAGCGCGACGCGGACTTTTACCGCAAGCTGGAGGCGACCGGCTTCATGCTGGACTTCGGTGATGACGACTCGGGCCTTTTCATGAAGTACCTGCGCCGCGCATCGGGCTACTACATCGACGTGGGCGCCTGCGATCTGGTGATCGACGGCAGCATCAAGCTACAGGCAGGCAAACAGATCAGCCATCTGTCGGAAAACGCCGTGGTGCTGGACGACGGCACCGAGCTGCCAGCCGACCTGGTGGTCTACGCCACCGGCTATGGCTCCATGAACGGCTGGGTGGCCGACCTGATCAGCCAGGAAGTGGCCGACAAGGTGGGCAAGGTCTGGGGCCTGGGCTCGGACACGACCAAGGACCCGGGCCCCTGGGAAGGCGAGCAGCGCAACATGTGGAAGCCCACGCAGCAGCAGGCGCTGTGGTTCCACGGCGGCAATCTGCACCAATCGCGCCATTACTCGCTGTACCTGGCGCTGCAGCTCAAGGCGCGCCAGGAAGGACTGCCCGTGCAGGTCTACGGCCTGCAGCAGGTTCACCACCTGCGCTAAGGCCAGGGCCGGATCCGGCCCGCTGAACCCCGATCGGGCGGCTGCGCCGCCCTCCGACCCCATCGACAACCCTGAAAGTTGCACCATGAAAGCAGCACGTTTTTACAACCGTGGCGACATCCGTATCGAAGACATCCCTGAACCGGTGGTGGAGCCCGGCACCGTGGGCATTGAAGTGGCCTGGTGCGGCATCTGCGGCACGGACCTGCACGAGTTCATGGAAGGGCCGATCTTCATCCCGCCCTGCGGCCATCCGCATCCCATCTCGGGCGAATCCGCCCCCATCACCATGGGCCATGAGTTTTCCGGTGTGGTCTATGCCGTGGGCGCGGGCGTCGACGATATCCAGATCGGCCAGCATGTGGTGGTGGAGCCCTACATCGTGGCCGACGACGTGCCCACGGGACCGGGTGACCACTACCACCTGTCCAAGGACATGAATTTCATCGGCCTGGGCGGGCGTGGCGGCGGGCTGTCCGAGCGGATTGCCGTCAAGCGCCGCTGGGTGCATCCCATCTCCAATGCCATTGCGCTGGACCAGGCCGCGCTGATCGAGCCGCTGTCCGTGGGCCACCATGCCTACACCCGCAGCGGCGCCAAGGCAGGCGATGTGGCGCTGGTGGGCGGCGCCGGCCCCATCGGCCTGCTGCTGTCGGCCATCCTGAAAGCCAAGGGCCTGACCGTCGTCATCACCGAGCTGAGCGCCAAGCGCAAGCAAAAGGCGCGTGAATCGGGCGTGGCCGATCACATCCTGGACCCCAGCGAAGTGGACGTGGCGGCCGAGGTGATGAAGCTCACCGGCGGCAAGGGGGTGGATGTGTCGTTCGAATGCTCCAGCGTCAACAAGGTCCTCGACACCCTGGTGGCCGTGACGAAGGCCACGGGCGTGGTGGTGATCGTGTCCATCTGGAGCCATCCGGCCACCATCAATGTGCACAGCGTGGTCATGAAGGAGCTGGACGTGCGCGGCACCATCGCATACTGCAACGACCATCAGGAAACCATCCGGCTGGTCGAGCAGGGCAAGATCAACCTCGAACCCTTCATCACCCAGCGCATCCAGCTGGACGACCTGATCGCGCAGGGCTTCGAGACGCTGATCCACAACAACGAGTCGGCAGTGAAGATCCTTGTGCAGCCACGGCTCAAATAGCCAGGGCAGGCGCCGGAGCGGCAACCACGGGAAATCCGTGGAGACCTTTGCCGGTTCGGCGCCCTGTGCGGCACAGCCCGCCCGCAAACCCCTACAAACACATCCTTCGGCTTGCCACCTCTTGAAACCTGCAAGATTTGCCTTATTATTAGCACTCGTTGGACATGAGTGCTAACAACCTCAGCCACATTGCTTCCGAACGTCGGCCCCTGGGGCCGGCAAGTCTTGTTTCAACTTTGTTGATGATTTAGGAGTTGGTATGAACCTGCGTCCCCTGCACGATCGCGTGATCGTCAAGCGCCTCGAGAACGAAACCAAGACGGCCTCGGGCATCGTGATCCCCGACAACGCTGCTGAGAAGCCTGATCAGGGTGAAGTGCTGGCAGTGGGCCCCGGCAAGAAGAACGACAAGGGTGAAGTGATCGCCCTGAACGTGAAGGTCGGCGACCGCGTTCTGTTCGGCAAGTACAGCGGCCAGACCGTCAAGGTCAACGGCGATGAACTGCTGGTGATGAAGGAAGACGACCTGTTCGCGGTCGTCGAGAAGTAATCCTTCGCAATCGCACTTTCCAACTGAATCCGGAGAATTGAAATGGCAGCAAAAGACGTAGTTTTCGGCGGCGAAGCACGCGCACGCATGGTTGAAGGCGTGAACATCCTGGCCAACGCGGTCAAGGTCACCCTGGGCCCCAAGGGCCGCAACGTGGTGCTGGAGCGCTCCTTCGGCGCCCCCACCGTGACCAAGGACGGCGTGTCGGTCGCCAAGGAAGTGGAACTCAAGGACAAGCTGCAGAACATGGGCGCCCAGCTCGTGAAGGAAGTGGCCTCCAAGACCAATGACATCGCTGGCGACGGCACCACCACCGCCACCGTGCTGGCTCAGGCCATCGTGCGCGAAGGCACCAAGTACGTGGCTGCCGGCCTGAACCCGATGGACCTCAAGCGCGGCATCGACAAGGCTGTCGCCGCCCTGGTGGAAGAGCTCAAGAAGCAATCCAAGGCCACCACCACTTCCAAGGAAATCGCCCAGGTGGGTTCGATCTCCGCCAACTCCGACGAATCCGTGGGCAGCATCATTGCCGAAGCCATGGACAAAGTCGGCAAGGAAGGCGTGATCACCGTTGAAGAAGGCAAGTCGCTGGCCAACGAACTCGACGTCGTCGAGGGCATGCAGTTCGACCGCGGCTACCTGTCGCCCTACTTCATCAACAATCCCGAAAAGCAGGTTGCCCAGCTGGACAACCCCTTCGTGCTGCTGTTCGACAAGAAGATCAGCAACATCCGTGACCTGCTGCCCACGCTGGAAGCCGTGGCCAAGGCCGGCCGCCCCCTGCTGATCATTGCAGAAGACGTCGAAGGCGAAGCCCTGGCGACCCTGGTGGTCAACACCATCCGCGGCATCCTGAAGGTCGTGGCTGTCAAGGCTCCCGGCTTCGGCGACCGCCGCAAGGCCATGCTGGAAGACATCGCCATCCTGACTGGCGGCAAGGTCATCGCTGAAGAAGTGGGCCTGGCGCTGGACAAGGTGACGCTGGAAGACCTGGGCCAGGCTGCCCGCGTCGAAATCGGCAAGGAAAACACCACCATCATCGACGGTGCTGGCAAGGCTGACGAAATCGAAGCCCGCGTCAAGCAGATCCGCATCCAGATCGAAGAAGCCACCAGCGACTACGACCGCGAAAAGCTGCAAGAGCGCGTGGCCAAGCTGGCCGGCGGCGTGGCCGTGATCAAGGTGGGTGCTGCCACCGAAGTCGAAATGAAGGAAAAGAAGGCACGTGTCGAAGACGCCCTGCACGCCACCCGCGCTGCAGTGGAAGAAGGCATCGTGGCCGGCGGCGGCGTGGCTCTGCTGCGTGCCAAGCAAGCTGTGGGCAACCTGACCACCGGCAATGCCGAACAGGACGCCGGCATCAAGCTGATCCTGAAGGCTGTCGAAGCACCTCTGCGCGAAATCGTGGCCAACGCCGGTGGCGAACCCTCCGTGGTGGTCAACGCCGTGCTCAACGGCTCGGGCAACTACGGCTTCAACGCTGCCAACGACACCTACGGCGACATGCTGGAAATGGGTATCCTGGACCCGACCAAGGTGACCCGTACGGCCCTGCAGAACGCCGCTTCCGTGGCCTCGCTGCTGCTGACGACCGAAGCCATGATCGCCGAAGCCCCCAAGGCTGACGCAGCACCCGCAGCCCCCGACATGGGCGGCATGGGTGGCATGGGCGGCATGGGCATGTAATTGCCTGCCGCGCAGCCGGGAGCAGGCGCCTGCCCAGCCTCCCGGTTCGCCTGACATGACAAAGGCCGCTTTCGAGCGGCCTTTGTCATTGGCGCCAGGGATGGCTCAGGCAGCGGCAGCCTGTGCCCAGGCACGGCCCAGGCGCGCGACGGCCTCGGTGATCTGGGGCACGGTGGGCGCCGCATACGACAGGCGCATGCACAGCCCGGCCTGCTGCGCCGCCTCGGCCGGGAAAAAGGCCTTGCCCGGCACATAGAGCACGCCTTGCCCGACGGCCGCCGCAAACAATGCGCGGGCCAGCGCCTCGGGCGTGCCCGCATACCCTTGCGGCGCCAGCAACTGCGCCCAGACAAACATGCCGCCTTGCGGCCGCACAAAGCGGATCTGTCCGCCCAGCGCCTGCTGCAGTCCTGAGCACAGAGCCCCCATGCGGGCCGCGTATTCGGCACATGCCTTGTCCAGCTGCGGCGCATAGCGGCCAGAACGCAGGTAATGGGCTGCAATCAACTGCGCCAGCGGCGAGGTGCACAGGTCGGCGGTCTGCTTGGCAATGGTGCATCGGCGCAGCAGCTGCGCATCGGCCAGCATCCAGCCAATGCGCAATGCAGGCGCCACGGTCTTGGAGAGGCTCGACAGATAGACCACAGGATGGGCCTGGGCGCCATACAAGGCCTGCGCGGTTTCGTAGATGGATGGCTCGCGCTGCCCCTCGAAGCGCAGTTCGCCATAGGGGTCGTCCTCGACAATCGCAAAGCCATGCCGCCGTGCCAATTCCACCAGGGCGGCACGCCGCGATGCAGGCAGCAAAGTGCCGCCCGGGTTGGAGAAGTTGGGCACCGTATAGAGCATTTTGGGCGCGCGCGCATGCGGCCACTGCGCCAGCAGGCTGGCCAGGGCTTCGGTGTCCAGGCCCTGGCCGTCCGTGGGTACGGCAACGATCTGCGCCCGGGCCAGCTTCAGCGCCTGCAGCGTCGCCGGATAGGCCGGCACCTCGACCAGCACAGGGTCACCAGGCTCGATCAGCACCTTGACCAGCAGATCAAAGGCCTGCTGCGACCCTGTAGTCACCAGCATGTCTGCCGGCGTGCAGGCGATGCCACGCATGGCGCACAGCGACGCCAGGGCTTCGCGCAGCGCAGGCTGTCCTTCACTGGCGCCGTACTGCAGACTGGCCGCAGCGTCCTGCTGCAAGGCATCGATGGCAGCCTGCTGCAGGCCTTCGGCATCGAACAGGCCGGGCGAAGGATAGCCGCCTGCCAGAGACAGCATGCCGGGGCGGCTCAGGTAGGGGAACAGCTCGCGGATGGGCGAGCCCTCGGGCTGCGCGAACAGCGGGCTGAACAAATGGGCGGTGGGTGACGGCGCAGCGCCTGTCTCTGCAATGCTCATGGCGTGAAGTCCTGTGGCCAATACAAAAGGCGCATGCGCGGACATGGCGCCGCGCATGCGCCCGGAGAAGATCGATGGAGCGCCCGCAGGCGCAGGATGGGCGTTCGGTTACAGAGCCGCCATGACCGGGCCGCGCAAGGCAGGGCCGAGCAATGCCGCGCGCACCTGGTCGATGGAACGCTGCTGGGCCGCTTCGTAGAGCGCGATCTCGTCATGCACCCGCGCGCCCAGATCGGCCTCGAAAGCCTGCTGCGCCGCATGGGCGGCATACTGCTTTTGCTCTTCGCCACCCAGGTTGGACTGGAAAATGCCGGCAGCGCTCACGGGCAGGAAATCTTCATAGATGATGGGCTCGGCGCGCACCCAACCGCGTTCGAGCCATTCCTGCAGGTCGGTGCCGTCTGCTGCGCCGCCGGACTGGGCCCGGCCCTCGTCGGTCAGCGCATAGCGGTAGAAGGCCAGCGCCTGGCTGCGCAGCTGCTCATGCGTGTCAGGAAAGGACTGGAAGGCCTGGGCCAGCCGCTGGCCATAGTCAGGCGCAGCACTGCCGGCATTGCCCATGTCGCGCACCTGGGCCAGCAACTGGTCGTACAGCGCACGGCCCTTGCGCGTCAACGCCACGCCGCGCTGCTCGATTTCGCCAAAGCGCGCCGTATGGGAGCCAGCGTGCGAGGCGCCGCCTGCGAAATGCACCGCTTCCTTCAGCGCCTTGAAGCTGGTCTGGCGCAGCAGGATGGGGCAGTCGCGGCGCGGAGGGCCTTCGACCACGTCCTTGGCATCCATGCCGCGTGCGGGCATGGCCGCCTGGGCAGCGTCGATGTCCAGGGTGCGCGGCGTCAGGTGGTTGATGTGCGGGCCCTTGAAGCAGACCACATCGGCAACCAGCCGGTGGGCCTTGTGCAGCGCCTCGTAGGTGGCGCCATCCACCGTGGATTCGCTGTGCCAGCGGAAGGTTTCCAGCGCCTCGCGCACGAACTCGTCGGCCTGGGCATCGGTCAGGCCGCCTGCCGCCTCGGCCTGGGCAATCAGCGCCAGCACGCGCTCGGTGAAGATGCTGCGCCGCGCCAGGATGGCTGCGGCCTCGGCGCGCAGCGCCTCGTCGGCGATCAGGTCCAGGCGCAGCAGCGAGGTGAAGACGCGGAACGGATTGGCCAGCAGCGCGGCGTCGCCCACCGGGCGGAAAGCCGTGGAGTGCACCGGCACGCCCGCCACCGACAGGTCATAGTAGCCCACAGGCTCCATGCCCATGATGGCAAACAGGCGCCGCAGCATGGACAGTTCGGCTGCCGTGCCGACACGGATGGCGCCATGGCGCTCCACGCCCAGGCGGGGCAGCTCGCCGCTGCGCTGCATCTGCTCCATCAGCGCGGGCTGGGCCTGCAGCGTCTGTGCGTTGATGTCGGCCACCAGCTCGATCAGCGTGCCGTACTGAGGGACTTCCTTGCGGTACATCTCGGACATGGCGCTGGAGAAACGCGTACGGATTTCATCGCTGGACACAAAGGCGTGGGGGGATGTATCGGACATGGTGGTGGCTGCAGGACAAAAAATAGGGGGCCGTGGCAGCGGTGCCACGGCGGGTTGGATTCCTGGCATGCATGCTAGGTCTGCGCATTGAGCACGGTCAAACGATAATCCGGTGCATAGGTCATTCCCAAACAGAATGCCCCCTGCCCACGATCACCTGCCCATGCTGCTGTCCCGCCGATTCCTGCCCCCCATGTCCCTGCTGTGCGCCTTCGAGGCGGCCGCCCGGCACCAGAGCTTCACGGCCGCTGCCGCCGAGCTGCACCTGACGCAAAGCGCCGTCAGCCGCCAGATCCGTGCGCTGGAGGAGAGGCTGGAGGCAGAGCTGTTCGTGCGCGAGCGCCAGACCGTGCGCCTGAGCCCGGCCGGCCAGGCCTATGCCCAGGAAATCCGTGGCGCGCTGATGCGCATCTCCACGGCCACGCTGGGGTTTCGGGCCAATCCGCGCGGCGGCAGCCTGAACCTGGCCATCCTGCCCACGTTTGGCACGCGCTGGCTGGCGCCCCGGCTGCCGCAGTTCTTCAACGCCCATCCGGGCATCACCATCAACCTGACGACGCGCCTGTCCCAGTTCGACTTCCAGCTCGAAGCCGTGGATGCAGCCATCCATTTCGGCCTGCCGCACTGGCCTGGCGCCGAGCTGGCATTTCTGATGAGCGAAACGGTGGTGCCAGCCTGCAGCCCGGCACTGGCGGTGCAGCACAACTTCCTGCAGCCACAGGATCTGCTGCGCGCGCCACTGCTGCACCTGGCCTCGCGGCCCGACGCCTGGCAGCGCTGGCTGTCGGTGCACCAGGCGCCTTTGCATGAGGGCCAGGGCATGCTGTTCGACCAGTTTGCCACAGCGGCCCAGGCCGCCATCGCGGGTGTGGGCGTGGCCCTGCTGCCGCGCTTTCTGATCGAGCGCGAACTGCAGCAGGGCGATCTGGTGCGCGCCCTGCCCCACCTGCCCGAGATGGAGAGCGCAGAGCGCTATTACCTGGCCTGGCCCACGAGCCGTGGCAGCCATCCGCCGCTGCAAAGCTTCAGGGACTGGCTGCAGCAGGCGGCCCAGGATTTCATGCGGGAAACCGCACGCAATCAGCTGGCGTAGGCTTCCAGCGGCTTGTCGTTGGGCTTTTGCAGCAGTTGCTTGAGCATGTCGCTCATCGGCAGGTTCAGGGGAGCGTTCTTGGGCGGAATCGGCTGGACGAACCACTTGTCATAGATCTTGGCGACTTCGCCCGAGGCCATCATGCGCATGAGCGCATCGTCCACGGCTTTCTTGAATGCCGGGTCGTCCTTTCGGAACAGGATGGCAATGGGCTCGGAGCCCAGCACCTCGCCCACGATCTTGAAGCCGTCGGGGTTCTTGGAGTTGGCGATGACGCCCGCCAGCAGGTTGTCATCGAGAACGAAGGCATCGGCGCGGCCCGACTCCAGCATCAGGAAGCTTTCGAAATGGTCCTTGCCCAGCGAGGTGGGCAGGCTCACATTCTGCTCGCGTGCGTACTTGCGCAGCAACTGCACTGCCGTGGTGCCGGCCGAGGCGGCCACGGTCTTGCCATCGAGCTGTTTGAACGAGGTGATGCCCGAGTCGGCGCGCACCGCCATGCGGACCTGGCTCACATAGGTCGTCACGGCGAAGGCCACCTGCTTTTGGCGCGCCAGATTGTTCGTGGTCGGACCGCAGCCCATGTCCACCGTGCCGTTCTGCACCAGGGGCAAGGTATTTTGCGGCGTCAGGGCCATGTATTCGATCCTGGCCTTGGGCACGACCTGCGCCAGCACCTTCTCGCACAGTTCCACGTGGTAGCCGACGAACTTCTGGGTCGTGCCGTAGGCATAGGCCATGGGCGCCGAGCTTTCGCGCACGCCGATCACGACCTTGCCGGCGCTCTGGATCTTGTCCAGGGTGCTGGCGGCCTCCTGCGCCTGGGCAGTGGCCGATCCTGCCACCATGCATGCCAATGCCACTTGGGCCAGTACGAATCGCATCGAGGGTCTCCTTGGAATAGGTTGCAAATCGGGAACACGCCGGCTGGGCATTCCCTCGCCTGGAGCAGCCCCCGGATGCCCATGCACCCGGAACAAGGCCGCCGTCAAGGCGCTTGCATCAACTATCAATCAATATGCGCGCACTGCATAACGATGAAATGGAAGAAGGTCATGCCTGCGTCACATGACCCCGCACTGCGCTGGTGCCCGGCTATGGTGCAGGGCCTGCAGCGCCCGCCGCCAGCCTGCGCATCAGGGCCCGGGTCGATGCATCGACGCCCTGCCAGTCACCGCTGTCCTGGCGCGCATGGAGCTGACGGGCCAGGTGCTTGCCCAATTCGACGCCCCACTGGTCGAAGCTGTTGATGCCCCAGACAGCGCCGGCTGTGAAGACACGGTGCTCATACAGCGCGATCAGCGCGCCCAGCGAGGCCGGATCGAGCTGCTGCAGCAGCAGGAAGCTGCTGGGGCGGTTGCCTTCGCAATGGCGTTCTGCGCCTTCGCCATGGCGCCCCTCCATCAGAGCCTGCGCCTGGGCGATGGCATTGACTACCAGGCTCTGGTGGTGCGCGCCAAGGTACTTGCCGCCATCGCGCAGCGCGATGAACTCCACCGGGATCACATCCTGGCCCTGGTGCAGCATCTGGAAGAAGGCGTGCTGGCCATTGGTGCCCGGCTCGCCCCAGATCACGGGCGCCGTGGGTACGGCCAGGCGCTGGCCCTCGCGCGTCACGCCCTTGCCATTGCTCTCCATTTCCAGCTGCTGCAGGTAGGCCGTCAGGCGGCGCAGGCCATGGCTGTAGGGCGCGATGCAGCGGCTGGAAAAGCCGCAGAAATCGCGGTACCAGACATCGAGCAGGCCCAGGCGCAGCGGCAGGTTGGCCTCCATGGGCGCCGTGAAGAAATGGGCATCCATGGCATGGGCGCCAGCCAGCAGCGCGCGAAACTGCACGGCGCCGATGGCAATCGCCACGGGCAGGCCGATGGCCGACCACAGCGAGAAACGCCCGCCCACCCAGTCCCAGAAACCCAGGGTGCGGCGGATGCCGAATTCGGCCGCTGCCTGCACATTCGTGGTGAGGGCCACGAAATGCCGGTCAATCGAGCACGCAGCCTGAGGGTCCTCGCTGCCGCCCTGCGCCAGGAACCACTGGCGGGCCGAGCGCGCATTGAGCATGGTCTCGGCCGTGGTGAAGGATTTGGAGGCGATCAGGAACAGCGTGCTGGCCGGGCGCACGCGCCTCAGCACATGGCCCAGTTCATGGCCGTCCACATTGGAGACGAAGTGGAAGTTCTTGCCCGAATCGACCCAGTCCTCCAGCGCATTGGCAACCACCTCGGGTCCCAGGTGCGAGCCGCCGATGCCGATATTGACGATGTCGGTGATGCCTTCGTCGGCACGCACCTGTTCGGCCAGCGCCAGCATGGCGTCCAGGGTATCGTGCACATCCTGCAGGGCCTGGTGCATGCCGGGCTGCCACTGCTGCACGACAGCGCATTCACGCAGCCCCCCCCGGTCGGCGGGCATGCGCAGCAGCCAGTGCATGGCGGCACGGTCTTCGGAAGCATTGACATGCGCGCCGGCCAGCATGGCATCGCGCCGGGCCTGCACGCCGCTTTGCTGCGCCAGGGCGCGCAGCAGCTCCTCGGTGCGCACGGTCCAGAGGTTCTTGGACAGATCGGCGAACACATGGGGCGCCTGCTGGCTCAGCGCATCTAGCCGCCCTGCATCGGCGGCAAATGCCTGGCGCAGGTCCAGCGCCTGGACCTCGTCGCGGTAATGGGCCTGCAGCGCACTCCAGGCAGGCAGGGAATCACACAGTGGGGGCAAGATTTTTTTCCATTCTTCTTATGCGGCCTGCTGCATCAGCTGCTCCAGCTTGCGCGTATCTGCGGCAAAGGCACGGATGCCCTCGGCCAGCTTCTCGGTGGCCATGGCGTCCTCGTTGAGCGCCAGGCGAAAACCCGCCTCGTCGTAGTGCACAGGATCGAGCGCCAGGGTGCGCGCTGCCTCGGCATCCAGGGCCTGCACGACCGGCGCTTCGCTGGCACCGAGCTGGGCCAGCAGTTCGGGCGCGATGGTCAGCAGGTCGCAGCCCGCCAGCGCCACAATCTGCCCGGTGTTGCGAAAACTCGCGCCCATGACCTCGGTCGCAATGCCGAAGTGCTTGTAGTGCTCATAGATGGCGCGCACCGAACGCACACCGGGATCGTTGGCACCGGCCATGGCGGCCTCGTCCCACTGCGCGCCGGCCTGCTTCTTGTACCAGTCGTAGATACGGCCCACGAAAGGCGAGATCAGCTGCACCCGGGCCTGCCCGCAGGCCACGGCCTGGCAGAACGAGAACAGCAGCGTGAGGTTGGTGTGGATGCCGCGCAGCTCCAGCTGGCGCGCAGCCTCGATGCCCTCCCAGGTCGCGGCGATCTTGATGAGCACCCGCTGCGTGTGCACGCCCTGGGCCTGGTACAGCTCGATCAGGCGTTCGGCACGCGCCACGGTGGCCGCCGTATCGAAGGACAGGCGCGCATCGACCTCGGTGGAGACCCGGCCCGGGATGGTGTTGAGAATCTCGCAGCCGAAGCGCACCAGCATGCGGTCCATGACCTCATCAAGGCCACGGCCCTTGTACTGGGCCACGGTGGCACGCATCAGCGGCGCATACTCGGCTTTTTGCACGGCCTTGAGGATCAGCGAGGGATTGGTCGTCGCATCCTGGGGCTGGAACCGGGCCAGCTGGTGAAAATCACCGGTATCGGCCACCACGGTCGTGTACTGTCGAAGCGCGTCAAGCTGGTTCATGGCTCATCCTCTGGTCACAGCGCAGGGCGGGAGTGCCCGGACGCACCCTGCTGGTGCGCATTTTTGCGGAAATCTTCCAAGTGTATGCGCCCGGCCATGCCCATCACGCCTCGCGAAAGCGGGCACAGGCATGCGCCTCATGCAAAATGCGCATTCGCCGCTCGCGCCACGCCCCACCGAACATCGCCCTCATTACGACTACATGCTGGATCGCATCACCGCCTCACTGCCCTCGCTCGCTCCCGCCGAACAGCGCGTGGCCCGTCTGGTGCTGGCCGATCCCCGGGCCTTTGCACGACTGCCCGTGCGCGAACTGGCAGAGCGCGCCCATGTCAGCAAACCGACTGTGGTGCGCTTTTGCCGCAGCATGGGCTATGACGGCCTGGCGGACTTCAAACTCAAGCTGGCCGGCAGCGTCAGCGAGGGGGTGCCCTTCATCCACCGCAGCGTGGACAGCGACGACAAGACCAGTGACGTCATGGTCAAGGTGGTGGACAACGCCGTCGCCGCCTTCCTGCAGTACCGCAATGCCGCCAGCACTGCCGCCATCGAACAGGCGGCGCAAGCCATTGCAGCCACCTGGCAGACCGGACGGCGCATCGAGTTCTACGGCGCAGGCAATTCGGGCATCGTGGCACAGGATGCCCAGCACAAGTTCTTCCGCCTGGGCGTGACCAGCCTGGCCACCAGCGACGGCCACATGCAGGTCATGAGCGCCACCTTACTGGGCCCGGGCGACTGCGTGGTCATCATCTCCAATTCAGGACGCACGCGCGACCTGATGGACGCCGCAGACATCGCGCGCAAGAACGGCGCCACCACCATCGCCATCACGGCCAGCGGCTCGCCGCTGGCCTCGGCATGCCATGTCCATCTGGCCGCAGACCACCCCGAAGGCTATGACCGCTACAGCCCCATGGTCTCGCGCCTGCTGCACCTGCTGGTCATCGACGTGCTGGCCACCTGCGTGGCACTGCGCATCGGCCCGGCCCTGCAGCCTGCCCTGGAACAGATGAAAAACAACCTGCGGGCCAAGCGCTATACCTAGCCAGCCAGCGCCGCAGGCAGGCGGCACACGCCCTCAGCCCTGCCAGCGCCGCAGCACCAGCGAGGCATTGACGCCGCCAAAGCCGAAGCCATTGACCAGGGCATGCTCCATGGCCCAGGGCCGTGCAGTGCCGGCCACCATGTCCAGCCCGGCCGTCAGCGGATCGGGCTGCACCAGATTGAGCGTGGCAGGCGCCATCTGGTCGCGCAGCGCCATCACCGTGAAGATGGCAGCGACTGCGCCGGCAGCCCCCAGCAGATGGCCCGTGGCCGACTTGGTGGAACTGATGGCGGGGCCACCATAGGCGGGGCCTCCATAGGCGGGGCCACTGTCCGCACCGAACAGCGCGCGCATGGCGGCCAGCTCGCCCCGGTCGCCCACGGGCGTGGAGGTCGCGTGGGCATTGAGGTACTGCACCTGCTGCGGCTGCAGCCCGGCCATGGCCAGCGCCAGTGCCATGCTGCGGCGCGCGCCATCGCCGTCCTCGGGGCCCGAGGTGATGTGGTGGGCATCGGCACTCGTGCCATAGCCCACCACCTCGGCCAGCGGCACGGCGCCGCGTGCCAGCGCATGGTCCAGCCCCTCCAGCACCAGGGCGCCGGCGCCCTCGCCCATCACGAAGCCGTCGCGGCCGGCATCGAAGGGGCGCGAAGCCTCATGGGGGCGGTCGTTGTAGGCTGTGGACAGCGCCTTGGCGGCCGCGAAAGCACCCAGGCTCACACGGTCGATGGCCGCCTCGGTTCCGCCGCACAGCGCCACATCGGCCTCGCCAGAGCGGATCATCCGCAGCCCGTCCCCGACCGCCTGCACACTGGCAGCGCATGCCGTCACGGGCGCACCCAGCGGCCCTTTGAGCCCATGGCGGATCGAGACATGGCCTGCCGCGAGGTTGACCAGGAACGACGGCACGGTGAACGGCGACAGGCGCGACACGCCCTTGCCATCCGTGGTGCGCACCGCCTGGGCTATCGCCCCAAATCCGCCGATGCCCGATGCAATGATGCAGGCCGTGCGCGTACGCTCATGCTCGCTGGCGGGCTGCCAGCCTGCCTGGGCCAGCGCCTGCCCGCAGGCCTCCAGCGCCAGCGGAATGAAGCGGTCCATCTTGCGCTGGTCCTTGGAGGATGCCACGGCACCGGCGTCCCAGCCGCCTTCGGGATCGCTGGCCAGATCGGGCACCTGGCCTGCCACCTGGGCCGGCACATCGGGTGCAAGCCCTTCGGGCAGGCGGCGCACGCCGGACTCTCCCGCCAGCAGGCGGCGCCAGGCCAGCTCAATGCCCCTGCCCAGAGGGCCGACCATGCCCATGCCGGTGATGACCACGCGCCGCGTCATGGCATGCCCGCCTGACTGCACACACGGCCGCTGCCGCACCAACCCATGCAAACGCTCATAGGATGCTCCATATCGAACGGATGGCCAGCGCCAGAGCCCGCAGGCACGCGCTGTCCGGTTTTATGATAACGATCGTCATCATAAATGCATTTTGATAACGGTCGCAATCAATAGGTAGCATTGCATGAAAGTCTCGAAAGCCCAGGCCGCGCAAAACCGGCAGGACATCCTGGAAGCCGCCGCCCGGCTGTACCGTGAACACGGCCTGGACGGCATTGGCGTGGCCGACGTCACCCGGGATGCAGGCCTGACCCATGGCGGGCTGTACCGGCATTTCGATTCCAAGGACGCGCTGGTGCGCGAGGCCTGCGCGCGGGCCTTCGACTGGTCGATTGCACCGCTGGACGGGCAGCCGGACGGACAGGCCAGCAGCCTGGCCGCACGCGTGCAGGCCTATCTGTCACCGCAGCACCGCGACAGCCCAGGCAACGGCTGCCCCGCTGCAGCGCTGGCCGTGGATGTGGCGCGGGCCGGAGGCGATCTGTCGGAGGTCTTCGCGCAAGGGGTGGAACGCAACATCACCAGATTCGCGCGCGTGATCGGCGCGCTGGGTGACGATCAGATGCCGGATGCAGCGCTGCGCGCGCAGGCCATGGCCATGCTCAGCAGCATGGTCGGCGCGCTGGTGCTGGCCCGCGCCACGGCGGCGGCCCGGCCAGCCCTGTCCGATGAGATCCTGCAGACCGTGCTGGCCCATCTGACCGCACGGGAGACACAGGGCGGCTGAAGCCGCGGACGCTACACGTCCTGCGAAGGCAGCGGCATGGCCTGCTCGATCAGGCTGGCATGCAATGCCGCACCCAGCGGCAGCACCTCATCGTTGAAATCGTAGCGGCTGCTGTGCAGCGGCACGCCCGGCTGCGGGCCAGCGGCCTGGCCCAGCCGCAGATAGGCCCCGGGCCTGCGCTGCAGCATGAACGAGAAATCCTCGGCCCCCATGCTGGGCTCCAGGTTGCGGTCCAGGTTCTCGGCCCCCACCAGCGACTGCGCCACATCGGCGGCGAACGCCGCCTCGGCCGCAGAGTTGATGGTCGCCGGATAGATGCGCTCGTACTGGACTTTGGCCGTGGCCCCCATGCCCAGCGCCACGGCGCTGCACAGCTCCTGAAGGCGCTGCTCCACACGGTCCTGAATGGCAGGATCAAAGCTGCGCACCGTGCCCACCAGCGTGGCCGAGCCCGGCATCACGCTGAAGGCCCCCAGATCGCCCGCCTGCACGGCGCACAGGCTGATGACGGCGCTGTCGATGGCACGCACATTGCGCGAGACAATGCTCTGCACGGCCGTGGTGATGTGCGCGGCAGCCAGCACCACATCCACGGTCTGGTAGGGGTGGGCGCCATGGCCGCCACGGCCCGTGATCTCGATGGTGATGCGGTCGGCCGCAGCCATCATGGCCCCCATGTTGATGCCGATGGTGCCCGCGCGCATGGCCGGCCAGTTGTGCATGGCATAGATGGACTGCACGGGAAAGCGCTCGAACAATCCGTCGCTGATCATCGAGCGTGCGCCGCCGCGCCCTTCCTCGGCAGGCTGGAAGATCAGCACCGCCGTGCCGTCAAAGCGCCGCGTGGCGGCCAGATAGCGCGCCGCGCCGACCAGCATGGCCGTATGGCCATCATGTCCGCAGCCGTGCATCAGGCCCTGCCTGCCGGACTTCCAGGGAAAATCGTTGTGCTCCACCATCGGCAATGCATCCATGTCGGCGCGCAGGCCCACCATGGCGCCCGAGCTGTGTCCCTGGCCACGGATCAGGGCCACCAGGCCCGTGGTCCCCAGGCCTTCATGGATTTCATCGACGCCGCACTGCAGCAGCGCCTCCTTGACGCGCGCCGCCGTGAAACGCTCCTCAAAGCCCAGCTCGGGGTGTGCATGCAGTTCCCGGCGGAAAGCCGTCAGCTCGGGGTGGTACTGGGCAATATGGGCAAAGGCACGGCTTCCCGCTTTCCAGCGCTGGGCTTGCATCGGCATCTTCTTTCTGTGGATGGGTCTGTCACCTTAACGCAGCAAGCGGCCATGGCGTGCACGCAAAAGCCATGCAAAAGGCCTCCCGAAGGAGGCCAGGGCATCAGGCGCGCAAGCGCGCAGGCACTCAGAAGCGGTGGCGCAGGCCCACGGTGAAACCTGTGCGCTTGGTCGCGCCGTTGGCATCGAGCATCACGCCCGAGCCGCCGCTGGTCTTGGTGTGGTCCAGCGCCACATAGGCATCGGTGCGCTTGGAGAATGCGTAGTCCACCACGGCGACCAGGAAGTCAGCCTTGCCATTGAACGCGCCGGTGACAGAGCCCGACTGCTTGGCATGGTAGTAATGCGCGCCAACGTTGATCTGCGGCGTGAGCTGGTAGCCGAAGCCCATTTTGTACATCTGGCGCTTGTTGGCATCGCCGGCCACGAAGCCGCCATTGGATGAGCCCGTCCAGTAGGAATTGAGCAGCGCCTGATCGATGGCTCCGCCCGCAGCAGCGGACGGGAAGGCGTCCTTGCGCTTGTTCAGGCCATAGCCGAGGTTCAGGTACCACGGACCTACGCGGTACGAGCCGCCCAGGGTCCAGGCATCGACCTTGGTGCCGGCCGGCAGCGTGGTGCCCAGATAGCCGGCGCCTGCGGAAATGCCATTTTGCGAATAGCGCAGATAGCCGCCTGCCGTCTTGACTGCTCCGCCGGCGTTCACGCCAGTGCCCGCCTTGTCGAAGGTGTTGTTCTCGTCGAACGAGTACTGCAGCGCGCCGCGCACGGGACCAAACTCGGCCAGGTACTTGACCATGTTGCTGGCACGCGCGCCCATGGACATGCCGATCTCGGGCTTGTAGGCCTCCATGTACGGCGAATATGGAAAGGAGGCGTAAGTGGAAGTCACCAGATCAAACAACATGTTGTACTGGCGGCCCATGGTGATCTGGCCCAGGCTGCTGCTGCGCAGGCCGACCCAGGACTGCTGGAAATAGCTGGCTGCAGCCTGCTCGCCCGTATCGGCAAGAAAGCGGGACTCCAGGTTGGCAATGGCTGCCAGCCCGCCGCCCAGATCCTCGGTGATATTGATGCCCCAGCGGCTTTGCGACATGCCGCCGCCGACCATCTGGGTTTTGCCGCTCTTGCTGGCGCCTTCATTGGTGGTGTGGCGTATGCCGGCATCGACGATGCCATACAGCTTCACACTGCTTTGTTGGGCCAGGGCGGCCAAAGGTGCCGCCGAACCCAGAACCGCCAGCACCACAGTCTTTTTCACGAATGAGGATTTCATTGTGTTGTCTCTCTCTTGTTAACAATTGGTTGGTGGAAATTTCATTCTAGAAACGCTTTTTCCACGCCACCGCTGTTGGTACAAGCACAACACAGGTATTTCCCTAGCACAAAAAACAAAGGGCCAGTCCGAAGACTGGCCCTTTTTTCTAAATCACAACCGGCTCACGCCGGCCATGGATTAGAAGGAGTGGCGAACACCCACTTGCACGCCGGTCTGGCTTTCGCCAGCAGCAACGCCACCAACGTACACGCCCTTGGCTTGCAGGCCCAGGGTGGACTTGTCGTTGTTCTTCAGGAATGCCAGGTTGCCGTACAGAGCAGTGCGCTTGGACAGGTTGTGGACATAGCCCAGGGTCAGCTGATGAGCCTTGGAGTCGATGGCCTTCTGGTCGTACAGAGCGTACTGCAGCTTGACTTCGCCCACGCCACCCACGGGAGCGGAAGCGCCCAGCATGTAAGAGTTGGTCTTGACTTCGCCGCCGATGTCACGCTTGAACTTGGTCTGCTGGATCAGGCCGGTCACCTTGGCCACGCCGAACTTGTACGAAGCGCCCAGGGTCATTTCGTTGCGGTCGGTAGCCAGGTTGGCGATGGCAGTCTTTTGCTGTGCCAGGCCCAGGCTCACGCTCAGGGGGCCGTTGTCGTATGCAACGTAGCCACCCACGTAGCGGCCAACGCTGTTGGCGGTACCGATGGTTTGCTTTTCGTCGAAAGCGTAGCCGAAGCCGGCGTTGAAGCCGTTGAAGTTCGGGCTGTAGTAGGACACCAGGTTGTTGGCGCGGATGCCGTTGTCGTCAGCGCCTTGGCCGGTAGCCCAGTTGCGGAAGCCCATGAACTGGCCAATGCCGGTGGCGCTGAACAGGTCGTAGGAGGTCAGCTTGGCGAAGGTGGGCACCAGGTCGCGGCCCAGGCGCACTTCACCGAAGTTGCCCGACAGGCTCACGGTCGAACGACGCTTGAAGTTGAAGCCGGCGTTGTTGCCGTCGTCAGCGAAGATTTCGCCTTCCAGCCAGAAGCCGGCCTTCAGACCGCCACCCAGGTCTTCCGTGCCGCGCAGACCCAGACGGCTGGTAGTGTTGCCGCTGCCGCCCAGGCCGTACACGTTGTCGCCGGAGGCGTTCTTGTTCACGTAGCCGATGCCGGTATCAACGATACCGAACAGGGTCACGGAAGACTGAGCCATAGCGGCGCCGGAAGCAGCCAGCACTGCCAGGGCAATCAGAGATTTTTTCATTGCGAGTTACTCCAAGGTTTAGAAGGGCGCCGGTTTTGAGGAAGAAAGGCTGTGCCAAAACAAGGGCCAGACCTGTTTCTCCACCGGTTCCCGCGCCAACCTCCTGGTGGGGAAGTTGGGGCCTATTGCACCAGACCGTTGCAACCCATGCAAAGCAATTCACCCAAAACAGGGCCTTGCATACTGTTTTTCGTTGCACTGCCGCAACAAACCGAAGAGGCTGCACAATCAGGCGCAACCCCAACACCGGACCGGTCTTGTTGCGCTTGCACAAAGCGTGGGAAAAGGGGTTTGGTGTACCTTCCCGGCCGAGGCTTTCGCCCAATTGGACTGCTGCGACACCACACCATGGACAAGATACTGACTGCCGCCGATGCGGCCCTTCGCACCCTGTTTGCCAACCCCGGCGCAGCACAGCGCTCACCCGCTGCCGGCATGCCCGAAGGCGAGCTGACCGAAGCCGAGCGCAGGCTCTCGGGCGCCCTGATGCGTGTCAACCACGTGGGCGAAGTCTGCGCGCAGGCGCTGTACAACGCACAGGCCATGGTGACACGGGACATGCAGTTGCGCGAACACCTGCTGGAAGCAGCGCGCGAGGAAACCGATCACCTGGCATGGACCCGCGAGCGGCTGGAAGCACTGGGCGACCGGCCCAGCCTGCTCAACCCACTGTGGTTCGCGGGGGCCTTTGCCATCGGGCTGGTCGCAGCCAAGATCAGCGATGCCGCAAGCCTGGGCTTCGTCGTCGAGACCGAAGAGCAGGTCTCGGCCCATCTGGCCAGCCATCTGGACCGGCTGCCCGAGGAAGACCGCCCTTCGCTGGCCGTCGTGGCCCGCATGAAGGATGACGAGGAGCGCCACGCCTCCGCTGCCCGCGAGGCGGGCGCGCTGGAGCTGCCGCCCCCGGCACGGGCCCTGATGCGCTTTGCGGCCAAGGTCATGACCACCACGGCCCATCGCATTTGAAGAACTCAACCTTCTTTATCAGGCAGAACAATGCAAAAAGCGGGCAGTGCCCGCTTTTTGCATTGTGCCTTCCGGTGGCGGCCGGCCTGATCAGGCTTCGACGATATCGAACCCCGTGGTGATCTCGGCCGTCTTGCCTAGCATGATGGTGGCAGAGCAGTATTTGTCATGGCTCATGGCAATGGCGCGCTCCACGGCCGCAGCCGGCAGGCCGGTGCCGCTGACCGTGAACTGCATGTGGATCTTGGTGAACACCTTGGGATCGGTCGCGGCACGCTCCGAGGTCAGCTTGACGCTGCAGCCCTTGACCGCATGGCGGCCCCGCTTGAGGATGAGCACCACATCGTAGGCAGTGCAGCCGCCCGCGCCTGCCAGCAGCATCTCCATCGGGCGGGGCGCCTGGTTCTGGCCGCCATTGGCAGGCTGGGCCGCATCGGGCGCGCCATCCATGTTGACCACATGGCCGCTGCCCGTTTCCGCCACAAAGCCCATGCCCGAGCGCATTCCGGTGGTGCCACCGGTCCAACTTACTGTGCATTCCATTGTTTCGTCCTCAAAAACTGTTGCTATTTTGCATCAAATACACAAAAACCCTGATTTTGCTGCAACGCAGCACCCAACAGGCATACAATGAACCCACGCGTTACCTGAAGGGTTAACCCTGATCCCTCCAGGCGGACAGCAGATTGTGAAGCAATTCACCTCTGGCACGCACCACTTGTCTCCTCCACCTCCTCTAATGGTGGATTCAGCCCCCGGCTTCACAGCCTGGGGCTTTTTTTTACCTGCGCCGCCGCCGGTACGAGCGGGATGCAGCCTGCCGCGCAAGCGCCTATGATGGCCCCCTGCCTCTGTGGCAGGCCGGGGCCGGCCTGCCGATCCTGCACTTCGCCGACGATGAACCAACCCCTGACCCCTGCAGACTACCTGACCAAGATCCTCACCGCACGCGTCTATGACGTGGCCGTGGAGTCGGACCTGGAGCCCGCCAAGGCCCTGAGCCGGCGCTTGCACAACAAGGTGCTGCTCAAGCGCGAAGACCAGCAGCCCGTCTTCAGCTTCAAGCTGCGCGGCGCCTACAACAAGATGGCGCACCTGTCGCCTGAGCAATTGCAAAAGGGCGTGATCTGCGCCTCCGCCGGCAACCACGCGCAGGGCGTGGCCCTGGGCGCACGCAAGCTCGGCTGCCGTGCAGTGATCGTGATGCCGACCACCACGCCCCAGGTCAAGATCGATGCCGTGCAGGCGCTGGGCGGCGAGGTGGTGCTTGCTGGCGAGAGCTACTCGGACGCCTACAAGCATGCGGTCAAGCTGCAAAAAGAGCAGGGCCTGACCTTCGTGCACCCCTTCGACGACCCTTACGTGATCGCCGGCCAGGGCACGATCGCCATGGAAATGCTCAGCCAGCTGCAAAAGCTCGGCAGCCCGCGCCTGGATGCCGTCTTCGTCGCCATCGGCGGCGGCGGCCTGATCTCGGGCGTGGCCAACTACATCAAGGCCGTGCGCCCCGACGTGAAAGTCATCGGCGTGCACACCAAGGACTCGGACGCCATGCTGCAGTCCGTGCGCGCCGGCCAGCGGGTGGAACTGCCGGACGTGGGCCTGTTTGCCGACGGCACGGCCGTCAAGCTCGTGGGCGAGGAAACCTTCCGTGTTGCTCAGAACCTGGTGGACGACTACGTGGTGGTGGATACCGATGCTGTCTGCGCCGCCATCAAGGACATCTTCGTGGACACGCGCTCCATCGTGGAGCCCTCGGGCGCGCTGGCCGTGGCTGCCATCAAGCAGTACGTGGCCAGGCACAAGACCAAGGGCGAGACCTACGCCGCCATCCTGTGCGGCGCCAACATGAATTTCGACCGCCTGCGCTTTGTCGCCGAGCGCGCCGAAGTCGGCGAGGAGCGCGAGGCGCTGTTCGCCGTGACGATTCCCGAAGAGCGCGGCAGCTTCCGCCGCTTTTGCGAAGTCGTGGGCAAGCTGCCGGGCGGACCGCGCAACGTCACCGAGTTCAACTACCGCATCAGCCACGAGAGCAAGGCCCATGTGTTCGTGGGCCTGACCACGGCAGCGCGCGGCGAGTCCGAAAAAATCGCCAGGAACTTCGAGAAGCAGGGCTTCGAGGCCCTGGACCTGACCTTCGACGACATGGCCAAGGAGCATCTGCGCCACATGGTGGGCGGCCATTCGCCGCTGGCCCAGGACGAGCGGCTGCTGCGCTTTGTCTTCCCCGAACGGCCGGGCGCACTGTTCAAGTTCCTGAGCCTGATGGCGCCGACCTGGAACATCTCGCTATTCCACTACCGCAACCAGGGCGCAGACTATGGCCGCATCCTGGTGGGCATGCAGGTGCCGGCCAAGGATGGCAAGAAATTTGATGCCTTCCTGAACAACCTCGGCTATCCGTGGGTCGAGGAAACCGGCAACCCCGCCTACCAGCTGTTCCTCAAGTAACAAGGCCGACCGGCCGCGCAGCCATGCAGTCCCTGCGCCACTTCCTGCTGGCTGTCCAGTTCTTCAGCCGCATTCCTGTCACGGGCCGGCTCGCTGACTGGGCTGGCTGGAGCCCTGCGCTGCAGCGCGCCAGCGCCGCCCATCTGCCCGGCGTGGGCTGGCTGGTCGGCCTGTGGGGCGGCGCATGGCTGATGGCCGCCGGCTGGCTGCTCGCGCCCAGTGCCTGGATGCCGCTGGCCGCTGCCGTGGCCGCCACCCTGGCCACGCTGTGGCTGACCGGCGGCCTGCACGAGGACGGCCTGGCCGATGTAGCCGATGGCCTGGGCGGCTTCGCCACGCCGGAGCGCGCACTGGAAATCATGAAAGACTCGCGGCTGGGCGCCTACGGCGCCATGGCCCTGGTCATGGCCCTGCTGGCCAAGGCAGCGCTGCTGGCCATCCTGGCGGAAAGCGGCACGGCACGGGCTGCGCTGCTGCTGTGCTGCATCCATGTGCTGTCGCGCATGGCTCCGCTGGTGCTGATGCGTGCCCTGCCCTATGTCAGTCTGGCAGCCACGGCCAAGGCCACGCACATGGCAGGCCATCCACTGGACGGCAAGGGCCTGGCCACCGGCGCGCTCTGGTGCGTACCGGCCCTGGCACTGCCGGGCTGGCTGGCGCCAGCCCCTTTGCAGGCAGCGCTGCTGACTGCAGGTCTGCTGCTGGCAGGCGCCCTGGTGACTGCCACCATGACGCGCTGGCTGCGCCGCCGGCTGGGCGGCATGACCGGCGACTGCCTGGGCGCGGCGCAGCAGGTGAGCGAACTGGCCATGCTGCTGGCGGCAGCGGCCATCGTGCTGCGGTGGCCTGCCCCATGACAGGCGCAGCCCCCCGGCTGTGGCTGGTACGCCATGCGCAGCCCCTGATTGGCGCGGGCATCTGCTACGGCCGCCTGGACGTTGACGCAGACATGCAGGCCACACACGCTGCCGCACAGGCGCTGCACCAGGCCTTGCCAGCGCACTGCCAGGTGCAGCACTCGCCGCTGCGGCGTTGCGCACAGCTGGCGCAGGCGCTGAACGGGCTGCGGCGCAGCGCCCCGTCTGCCGAGGATGCGCGCCTGCGGGAAATGGACTTCGGACAGTGGGAAGGCCAGTCCTGGGATGCGATCGGCGCCACGGCCATCGGGGCCTGGGCCGCCGACCTCGCCCGCCATGCCCCCGGCGGGGGCGAGCCTCTGGCGGCCATGCTGGAGCGGGTGGATGCAGCGCTGCAGCAGGCCCGGGCGCACGCCGCAAAAGATGGCATGGACAGGGTCTGGATCACGCATGCCGGTGTCGCACGCTGCGTGCAGTGGCTGCTCGCCCATGGCACACAGCCTCCCCGGTCGGATCAATGGACCATGCCCGCGCCTGCGCAAGGGCAATGGCTGCAGGTGGCGCTGCCGCCTGCATGAAGGATCAGGGCTTGTCGGGCTGGGGCAGCTTCAGCGTGATCGAGGCGGGCCCGTTGAGGCTGGGCCCCAGGCGCGCCTCGCGGGCCGACAGCGACTGCAGCACCACGCCATCGTCCACGCTGCTGCCCACGCGAAATGGCTTGGCCGCAGCGCTGCCCACCGCAATGATCGCAGCGCCGCCGCCGCTGTCGCGCCCGGCCAGCACGCCGAGCAGCGCATAGCGCGAAGCCACAGGGGCAGCCACGGGCGCTGCCGTGGCTGCGGGCGCCACCGCGCCTAATGCCCGCGCCATGGCCTGGGCATCGACCTGCAGGGGCTCAGGAGCCGGCGGTGGCACAGGTGCCGCCACCCCGCCTCCGGCGAGGTGAAGCGCCCAGAACGCCGCCACGCCGCCGGTCAGCAGCCACAGTGCGAACGTGACTGTCCTGACATGCCAGAGCCTGGGCCTACCACGGTTCAATGAAAGTGTCACCATCGCCCGATTATGATGGAGTGATATGTCCAAATTGCTGCAACGTTTTCCGACCAGTGCTTCACGCCATCCACAGGCCACCCTGCCCGGCATGATTCATCGCGGTTTCACGCTGATCGAGCTGATGGTGGTGCTGGTCATCATCGGTGTGCTGGCGGCCCTGATCGTTCCCAACGTGCTGGACCGCGCCGACGACGCCCGCGTCACGGCAGCGCGCACCGACATCGCCAACATCTCCCAGGCGCTCAAGCTCTACCGCCTCGACAACCAGCGCTACCCGACCGCCGAGCAAGGTCTGCAGGCGCTGGTCGCCAGGCCCACGGCCGGCCCGGTTCCGGGCAACTGGAAGCCCTACCTCGAAAAGCTGCCCAACGACCCCTGGGGCCGTCCCTACCAGTACCTGAACCCTGGCATCAAGGGCCCCATCGACGTCATGTCCTTCGGCGCCGACGGACAGTCGGGCGGAGAGGGCAAGGATGCGGATATCGGCAGCTGGCAGTAAAAAACAGGGTGGAGCACCGATACGGCACTCCAGGGGCTTTACCCTGCTGGAGCTGCTGGTCGTAGTGGCCATCATGGCGCTGGCCACGGCGGGCGTGAGCCTGGCGCTGCGCGACAGCGGGCAGGCGCAGCTGGAACGCGAGGCTGAGCGGCTGGCGGCGCTGCTGGAAGCGGCGCGCGCGCAGGCCCGCGCCAATGGCGTGCCCGTGCGCTGGCGCCCTGTGCCGCTGGGCTTTCGCTTTGAAGGACTGCCTGCCTCGGCGAAACTGCCGTCGGGCTGGCTCCAGCCGGGCGTGCAGGTCCAGGCCGCTGCGCCACTGGTTCTGGGCCCGGAGCCGCTACTGCCGCCGCAGTCCGTCACGCTGACACTGCAGGACTCGGCCACGCCGCCGCTGCGAGTGGCGAGCGACGGGCTGCGCCCGTTCACCGTGCAGGCCTTGCCATGACATCCGCCGCAATGGGCCGCCAGCGCGGCTTTACGCTGATCGAGGTGCTGGTCGCGCTGGGCATTGTCGGCATTGCACTGATGGCGGGCCTGAAGGCCACATCGGCGCTGGTGCGCAATGCCGAGCGCCAGTCAGAGGTGCTGCTGGCCCATCTGTGCGCCCAGAACGAGTTGGTGCGCATGCGCCTGTCGCTGCAGATGCCCGCTGTCGGAGACAGCACCGTGGCCTGCGAGCAGGCAGGCATGCAGCTGCAGGTACGGCTCAGCGTGCGCCCTACGCCCAACCCCAGTTTCCGCCGCGTCGATGCGCTGGTCGCCACGGCCGAGCACCCGGTGCTGAGCGTCTCCACCATCGTCGGACGGTATTGAGATGGCGCACCCTGTGTACCGCCGCGCTTTGAGAGGCTTCACGCTGGTGGAGCTGATGGTAGCCATCGCCGTGATGGCACTGCTGGCCCTGATGAGCTGGCGGGGCCTGGACGGCATGGTCCGGGCGCAGGAGGCCACCAAGGCGCGCAGCGCGCAACAGCTGGTGCTGCAAACCGTTCTGTCCCAGTGGAATGCCGATCTCGACGCGCTGATGCCGCTGGAATACGCACAGACCGTGGACTGGGATGGCCAGGTGCTGCGCCTGACACGCAAAACCAGCGCCGCCATCGACGATGGCGCGCTGGTGGCGGCATGGACGCGCAGGCTGGTCGATGGCCGCTACCAGTGGCTGCGCTGGCAGTCGCCGCCGCTGCGCACACGCGCCCAATGGCGTGATGCCTGGAACCAGGCAGCGCAATGGGGGCGCAACCCATCCGACGATCAGCGCCGCCGTGAAACCGTGCTGCTGCCGCTGGACCTGTGGCGCATCTACTATTACCGGGAAAATTCCTGGAGCAACCCCCAATCCAGCAACGCCAGCAGTGGCACGGCAGGCACAGGCAGCACGGGCAGCGCAGCGGCTGAGCTGCCCTATGTGCCCGATGGCATACGCCTGGAGCTGACGCTGCCGCCCGATGGCGCTGTCGCGGGCCGGCTCACGGTCGATTGGGTCAACCCTCTGCGCTCGAACTCCCGCTCATGACACGCCCTGCACTGTCCATCAAGCCACCGCCCCGCCAGGGGGGGGCTGCGCTGCTGGCTGCCATGCTGACCGTGACCCTGGTCGCCACGTTCGCGGCAGCGGCACTGTGGCAGCAGTGGCGCAGCGTCGAAATCGAGACGGCCGAGCGCAACCGCGTGCAGGCCTCATGGATTCTGCTGGGCGCTCTCGACTGGTCGCGCGTGGTGCTGGCCGAGGATGCACGCTCTGACAAAGGCCAGCCGGTGGACCATCTGGCCGAACCCTGGGCTGTGCCGCTGCAGGAGGCGCGCCTGTCCACCTTTCTGGCGGCGCAGAACAACGTCAGCCAGGTCGATGACGGCATGGCCGATGTCCAGGAAGCCTTCCTGTCGGGGCGCATTGTCGATCTGCAATCGCGCCTGAACCTGCGCAACCTGCTCAATGCGCCTGACGAGCCCCAGACCCTGGCGCCGCTGACACGCCTGCTCGGGCGGCTGGGCCTGCCGCCCGCCTATGGGCAGCAGATCCTGCTGGCGCTGCGCCAGGCCACCAGCGCCAGCGAGGGCGCGCAGCCGCTGATGCCACGCACCATGCGCCAATTGGGCTGGCTGGGCATGCCGCCTGCAATGGCGGTGCGGCTGGAGCCCTATGTGGCGCTGCTTCCCACGCCCACCCCGGTCAACATCAACACGGCCAGCGCCGAAGTCATCTGGGCCAGCACCGATGAGCTGTCGTGGGCCCAGGCCAACCAGCTCGTGCAGCTGCGCGCCGCCAGCCCCCTGCGCACGCTGGCCGACGCCACGCGCCTGCTGGGCCTGCCCAATCCGCTCAGTGCCACGGGCTTTTCCGTGTTCAGCAACTACTTTGAAACCTGGGGCCAGCTGCGCCTGGGCGAGGTCATCGTCAGCGAGCGCTCCGTGCTGCGCCGCAACGGCATGACCGTGAACACACTGTGGCGCGAACGTGGCGCACCGCCGCCGCCCGCATGAACAGTCCATAGGATTTGTCCCCAACTCGGGCACCGTGGCAGACAGCTGTCACACTCGGCCCCTACAATGCCCGATTCCGTCCATGAGCACATTGATTCTCCACCTGCCCGCGGGGCCCGCTGGCGAATATGCCTACGCGCTCAGCAGCGATGGCCAGCGCGCTGACCGCCACGGACATGCCGCAGCAGCCCTGCTGCCCGACCCGGGCCGCGCAGGCCAGACGGTTGCCGTGGTGCCCCACCAGGCACTGTCCTGGCATCTGGTCCATCTGCCCCAGGGGGTTCCCACGGGCGGCAGGCGTGGCCATGCCCGCCTGCGGGCCGTGCTCGATGGCCTGCTGGAAGAGCGCCTGCTAGACGACCCCTCACAGCTGCATCTGGCACTGCAGCCCCAGGCGCAGGCCGGCAGCCCCTGCTGGGTGGCTGCCTGCGACAAGGCCTGGCTGCGCAGCCACCTGCAGGCCCTGGAGTCTGCCGGGCGCGCCGTCGGTCGCATCGTGCCGGCCTTCACGCCCCAGATGGGCGCCCAGCTGCATGCCGTGGGCACGCCCGAATCGGCATGGCTGCTGGCCACGGGGCTGCCCTCGGGCGCACTGGCCTGCCTGCCGCTGGGCTGTGAACGGGCAGACCCCGCCGCCGTGGCATCCGTGCTGCAGGCCTTGCCGGATACGCCCATCCAGGCCGAGCCTGCGCTGGTGAGACTGGCCGAGGGCCTGCAGCGCCCCGTCAGCCTGGTGACCGAGGCCGAACGCGGCCTGGCTGCCAGCGCCCAGAACTGGGATCTTGCGCAATTCGAATTCGACCAGGGCGGGCAAAGCCGCACCCGCCGCCGGCTGCTGGAGCACTGGCAAAGCTTCTGGCGCGCGCCTCAATGGCGGGGTGCGCGCGGCGCACTCATGCTGGCCCTGGTGGCCCAGGTGGCAGGGCTCAACGCCTGGGCCTGGAAGGAAAACCATGCCATCGCCGCCAAGCAGATGCAGGCGCGCGCTGCGCTGGCCAGCAGCTTTCCCCAGGTTCCGGTCATCATTGATGCGCCCGTGCAGATGCAGCGCGAGGTCGCTGCGCTGCGCCAGGCCTCGGGCGCACTCACGCCGGGAGACCTTGAACCCCTGCTGGCAGCCGTGGCCCAGGCGCTGCCAGCGTCCGCCCAGGCCCAGGGACTCGACTTCCATGACCGCCAGTTGCGCCTGCAGGGCATCACGCTGGAGGCCGAGGCGCTGGCCGAGGCCCAGCAACGCCTGGCAGGCAGCGGACTGCGCCTGCAGCGCGATGGCGCCGATCTGGTGCTGGCTGCGGAGACCGCCCCATGAGCCCCCATTCCCTGACCCGACAACTGGCCCCTTTGCAGACGCGATGGAAGGCGCTGGCCCCGCGCGAGCAGAACATGCTGCTGCTGGCCTGCGGCGTCGTCGGCCTGGCCCTGCTGTGGTGGCTGGCCCTGGCGCCTGCGCTGGGCAGCCTGCGCACCGCCCCCGAACGCCATGCCCAGGCCGACCGGCAACTGCGCCAGATGCTGCGCCTGCAGGCCGAGGCCGAGCAGCTGCGTGCCAATGCACGCCCGCTGGTAGGCGATGCCCGATCGCTGCTGCAGACCTCGCTGTCTGCGGAGCTGGGTGCCACGGCGCAGCTCAACTGGCTGGGCGACCGTGCACAGGTCACGCTCAAGGCAGCGCCAGCCGCTGCACTGGCGCGCTGGCTGGCCCAGGTGCGCGGCAATACCCATGCCGTCGCGGCGGAAGTCAAGCTGGTACGCAGCAGCGCTGCCACCCCTGAAACCATGCGCTGGGATGGCACGGTGGCCCTGGACCTGCCGGCCGACCCGGCCAAGGCGCCCTGAGCCATGCGACGCCCGACCCGATCCCAGGCGACAGAGCGCACACCGCGCGGCTGGGCGGTGGCCGGTGCGCTGTGCGGCCTGGCAGGTGCCACCGTGCTGTGGGCACCCGCCACCTGGCTGGCGCGCGCCGTGGAAGGCGCCACCCAGGGACAGGTACAGCTGCAGCAGGCACGCGGCAGCGTATGGAACGGCTCGGCCCTGCTGGTGCTGACGGGCGGCAGCGGCAGCCATGACCGCGCCGCGCTGCCCACTCGCCTGGACTGGACGCTGCGGCCCCGGCACGATGGCGCACGCCTGCAGCTGCGCAGCGAATGCTGCACCTCCACGCCCGTGATCCTGCAAGTGCAGCCGCGCTGGCAGGGCCTGCGCGTGGCCGTGCAGGACAGCGACACCCGCCTGCCCGCCAGCCTGCTCGCCGGACTGGGCACCCCGTGGAACACCGTGGCCCTGCAGGGCCAGCTGCGCCTGGCCACCCAGGGCCTGCAGTTGCAATGGCAGGCCGGCCGCTGGCGCAGCGAAGGCCTCACACGCCTGGAAGCGCTGGCTGTCTCCTCGCGCCTGTCCCCACTGCGCCCCCTTGGCAGCTACCGCCTGGATATCCTGGGCGGCGACAGTCCCCAGCTACAGTTGAGCACACTGCACGGCGACCTGCAGCTCAGCGGCCAGGGCCAGTGGGTGGGGCAGCGCCTGCATTTCAGCGGCGAAGCCGCAGCCAGTCCGGAGCGCGAAACCGCGCTGTCCAACTTGCTCAACATTCTGGGGCGGCGCCAAGGGCCCCGCTCCATCATTTCCTTCGGTTGATCCATGACCCAGCAGCATCCGACCCCGTTCTGGCGCAACACCTTGCACACGATCGCAGCCAGTGCCCTGCTGGCCTGCGCCAGCTCCGCCGCCCATGCCAAACGCCCGGCACCCGCGCATGCACCGGCTGCGGCACCGGCGCCCGCAGCAGCGGCCGCAGCTCCCGGCCTGCGCCCTGGCGAGCCGGTGACACTGAACTTCACGGGCGCCGAGATCGAGGCCGTGGCGCGCGCCATCGGCGCCATCACCCAGCGCAACGTCGTGGTCGATCCCCGCGTCAAGGGCCAGATAACGCTGCTGACCGACAAGCCCGTGCCGCCGGCCACCGCCTACCAGCAGTTTCTGGCAGCGCTTCGTCTGCAGGGCTTCACCATCGTCGAGGCGGCAGGGCTGTACAAGGTCATCCCCGAGGCCGATGCCAAGCTGCAGTCCAGCGAGGTCGCTGTGGGCACGGGCCGTGGCCCGGGCGGCGGCCAGATCATCACGCAGATCTTCAAGCTCAACTATGAGAGCGCGGCCAACCTCGTGCCCGTGCTGCGCCCGCTGATCAGCCCCAACAACACCATCAACGTCAACCCCGGCAACAACTCCCTGGTCATCACCGACTACGCGGACAACCTGCAGCGCATCTCGCGCATCGTGGCCAGCATGGATGTCTCCAACGCCACCGATGTCGAAGTGATCCCGCTGCGCCATGCCGTCGCCACCGACATGGTGGCCCTGGTCTCGCGCCTCATCGAGGGCGGCACGGCAGGCGCCGGCGGCATGGCAACGGCCACAGCAGCGGCCAACATGCCAGGCCAGAGCGACAATGCCTTCAAGACCTCCCTGATGGCCGAGCCGCGCAGCAACTCCATCGTGCTGCGCGCCGCCAATCCCGCGCGGCTGGCGCAGGTGCGCTCGCTGATCGCGCGGCTGGACCAGCCGGCCATGAACGGCAGCAGCGACCAGGGCAACATCCATGTGGTCTACCTCAAGAATGCCGATGCCGTGGCGCTGGCAGCCACGCTGAGGGCGGCCATCGGCGCCCAGGCCACGGCGGCCAGCGCAGCCAATGCCGCAGGCGGGCAGTCCACCACCATGGCCACCCAGGCACCTGCCACCAACACGCAGCCGGTGCTTTCGCGCGACTCCAGCGGCACGGCCTCGATGGGCCTGGGTTCGTCCACAGGCGGCAGCGGCTCCCTGGGCACGGCGCAGCAGCCCTCCACGGGCGGCATGATCCAGGCCGACCCGTCAACCAACTCGCTGATCATCACCGCCCCGCCGCCCATCTACCGCCAGCTGCGCGCCGTGATCGACAAGCTCGATGGCCGCCGTGCCCAGGTGCTGATCGAAAGCCTGATCGTCGAGATGAAGGACAACCGTCTGGCGCAGTTCGGCGTGCAGTGGCAGGCCATCCTGAGCAACAACGGCAAGGTGCTGGGCAGCATCGGCAACAACTCCAGCGTGGCAGGCGCCAACATCCTGAGCCTGCTCAATGCCTTCAACAAGGACGGCAGCATCAACACCAGCACGGGGGGCATCACCGGCGACACGGTCACCAGCATGCGCGGCACCAACCTCGGCTTCACGCAGAGCGTCAACGGCAACACCACGCTGGGCTTTCTGGCCAACTTCCTGCAAAACAGCGGCGATGCCAACATCCTGTCCACGCCCAACCTGATGACGCTGGACAACGAAGAGGCACGCATCATCGTCGGCCAGAACGTGCCCATGGTCACGGGCTCCTACGCCAACTCCACCAGCTCCGCCACCGTGAACCCCTTCACCACCGTGGAACGCAAGGACGTGGGCCTGATGCTGCGCGTGCGCCCGCAGATCAACGAAAACGGTACCGTCAAGCTCGCCGTGTTCCAGGAAGTCTCGTCAGTGGACGAGGCCACCCGCAAGGACACCAACGGCCTGACCACCAACAAGCGCTCCATCGAGTCGAACGTGCTCGTCGAAGACGGCAACATCGTCGTGCTCGGCGGCCTGATCGACGACAACTACTCCCAGGCCGAGGACCGCATTCCGCTGCTGGGCGACATCCCCGTGGTCGGCAACCTGTTTCGCAACACCAACCGCAAGCGCAACAAGACCAACCTGATGGTGTTCCTGCGGCCCGTGGTCATGCGCGACGCGGCCTCCACACAGCAGGTCTCCTCGGACCGCTACGACACCATCCGGGCGCTGCAGCAGGCCAACCAGCCCGAACAGAACATGCTGCTGCGCTCGGTCAACTCCGCGCCGCTGCTGCCCACGCTGCCGCCCAAGCAGGAGCCGGGCTCTTTCTCCAGCCCCGGCAACATCCTCAATGTGCCCGGCGCACGGCCCGGCCTGGTCGATTTCACCCAGCCGCAGCCGCCCGCCAAAGACACGCCGGCCGTTCCGGGCGGCGCGCTCTGAGGAAAGCCGACATGCGCCATCCCCTGCCCTATGCCTTCGCACGCAGCAGCCAGCTGCTGATCGAAGATGACGGCCATGCGCCTCTGCTGTGGCACGGCCCCTCGCCGGACTGGCAGGCCATCTCCGAAGTGCAGCGCAAGCATGCGGTGCAGCGCTGGCAGATGCTGGACGCGGCCACGCTGGCCCACCGCATCAGCGCGGCCTACTCCCAGAGCGAATCCAGCGCAGCGCTGGTGGTCAGCGAGGTCGAGTCCGATGCCGATCTCTCGCGCATGATGCAGGAGCTGCCGGCCGTCGAAGACCTGCTGGAGACCGCCGATGACGCGCCCATCATCCGCATGCTCAACGCCCTGCTCACCCAGGCCGCGCGCGACGGCGCCAGTGACATCCACATCGAGCCCTACGAGCGCCACTCCAGCGTACGCTTTCGCGTGGACGGCGACCTGCGCGAAGTCGTGCAGCCCAACCGCGCGCTGCACGCGGCGCTGATCTCGCGCCTGAAAATCATGGCCGACCTGGACATCGCCGAAAAGCGCCTGCCCCAGGACGGGCGCATCAGCCTGCGGCTGGGCACGCGCGCCATCGACGTGCGCGTCTCCACCCTGCCCAGCGCCCATGGCGAACGCGCCGTGCTGCGCCTGCTGGACAAGAGCGAGAGCAAGCTCAGCCTCGAAGCCGTGGGCATGCAGGGCGAGACGCTGGAGCGCTTCACCCGACTGACGGCCCAGCCCCACGGCATCGTGCTGGTCACCGGCCCCACGGGCTCGGGCAAGACCACCACGCTGTACGCGGCGCTGTCGCGCATGGACGCCAGCCACAGCAACATCATGACGGTGGAAGACCCCATCGAGTACGAGCTGGCCGGCGTGGGCCAGACCCAGGTCAACGCCAAGATCGACCTGACCTTCGCCAAGGCCCTGCGCGCCATCCTGCGCCAGGACCCGGACGTGATCATGATCGGCGAAATCCGCGACTTCGAGACTGCGCAGATCGCCATCCAGGCCTCGCTGACCGGCCACCTGGTGCTGGCCACGCTGCACACCAACGACGCCGCCAGCGCCATCACCCGCCTCATCGACATGGGCGTGGAGCCTTTCCTGCTGTCGTCCTCGCTGCTGGGCGTGCTGGCCCAGCGCCTGGTGCGCAAGACCGATGCCACCGAGCCCAGCGGCTACCGTGGCCGCACCGGCATCTTCGAGCTGCTGGTGGTGGACGACACCATCCGCGCGCAAATCCACCGCCAGGCCAGCGAAGCCGAAATCCGCGACACCGCGCTGGCCGCCGGCATGCGCCTGATGCGCGACGACGGCGAACGCCTGGTGCGCGAAGGCATCACCACGCGCGAGGAAGTGCTGCGGGTGACGCGGGACTGAGAGTGCCTCGCCAGGGGGCCACCGGGCAGTGGGCATGGGCACCTATGACCGAACCACGTTTCCACCCCAATCACTGCTTTCTCGCCGGATTGAATTCACCATGCAATCTGGCATTTCGCCGCCATCACCGCATGCGGATGCTGCAGCGCCTGCTTGCAGCGCTGGCGCCCGTGCTGGACGCAGCGCAGTGGGCCTGTGTGTCATGCGACCTGGAACTGCTGTACTGGCAGGTATTGGGCCATGCACAACGTCCATGCTTCTTTGAAGTACCGGCATTCCTGGGCGCATTGCCCCCGGATCAGCCGATGGCGCCCGCGCAGGTGGTGGAGCGTCTGATGGCAGTGCCGTGTCCGCCATTGCCGGCAGAGACCGCCCCGGCGGCCTGCAATCTGGAGCGGCTGCGCCAGCACCTGGACCTGACGCCGGCACAGTGTCTGCGGTTGCTGTGCGCGTATCTGGACTATGGCGGCGCTGCGTGGCCGCGCATGGACCTGCCTGCGCCCTCCCTGTGCGCTGTGCTGGCAGCATGGTGGCATGTGAATGCAGCGGATGCCGGTGCTGCACTGGACGACCGGCTGGACTTGCTGGGCCTGTTCGAGACCACGCATCCGCACCGCGCCGGCTGCGCGCCAGACAGCCTGGCATCCTGCCTGTCCATGCCAGCCACAGTGGTGCAGGCGCTGAGCCTGCGCTACGAGACCGATGCAGCGCTTTTTGCAGCACTGTTCGAAGGCAATCATGTGCAATCATCCGGGATGCGACAACTACCCCAGAAGGCGAAGCGTTGATGCCTGTTGACCCCGTGCACCTTAGAACCGCTAACACAACCCTTGATACGTCGTTGCTTCGCCTTGTCGTACTGGTTGTACTGCCTGCGGCTTCGCGCCTCGTCTCAACCGCAAATCTTCGATTTGCTGGGTCGTGTTAGCGGTTCTTAG
>NZ_JACSYA010000041.1 GCF_029870285.1 Delftia sp. PS-11 | reverse complement strand
GGGGCTGAACCTTGGCATCCCGCTGCTCGTTCTTGGCTGCGCGGGTGGCAAATGCCGATTGCTGCTTGGCCTCGAACACTGCGGAAACGGGTTGCTCAATGAGCTCGAAACGCGGCTTGGTGACTTTTTGCAGCTTTGCATCGGGTTTGCCATCAGCGCCGAGCCCGAACTCCCGTCCACCAGCCACCTGCGCGGCACGCAGCGGCACCATCCCGCCAGCACGCAGGTACTTATTGATTTTCGTGAGCGCTTGCTTGCATCCCGCCTGGTAAGCGGTGACCTGACGGGCGTAGCTAAGTAGGCCCGTGGCCAGGGTCGTCTTCGTGGGGCCAAGGCCCTGGCTCGTACCGGAATTACGCAGCTTACCCTCTTCAACATTGGCCCAGGCTTGGGCGTCTTGTTTGGTCCGGAACGCAGACTTGGACAGTTCTGGATGCCCTTTGACGCGTATACGGGCGCACCATGCTCCGCTTTGCTTGAAGTAGCTGGCCATCAGCGACCTCCTTGCGGTAACGGCAGGGTGCCCGTGGCGCTCCACGCGCGAGACTGCCGAGGGTCGCTCTCGGGCACTGACGTCGTCGACGTTGCCCGCTTGGGGGATAAGTCACTGGGCCGGTGTGAGGGTGCCGACGGTGCGGCATAAGTACCTTGATTCACGTTCACTTCCTAGAAAAACACCGGACATCCGGCTGGAAGTGAAGAAACCGTCAGGTATCAGGCGCTTTAAGACAAAGCGCCGGCGTCTTTAGAGCCAGGCAGTGGCTAATGGCTTCCTGGCACCGATACGCAAAATCCGTGGCATAGATTTGGCATAACCGGCTCCCAAAGACACGTTAACTTGCTCGACAATCAGACGCAAGTCATTGATTTTTCTCATGTATTTGGTGGTAGGGCGTGAGGGACTTGAACCCGCGACCAAAGGATTATGAGGCCTTTGGTCCCAGTACCTTGAGGTGGGCATCGGCCCCGATGCCGAGATCTTCACCAAGGCGCCGGTGCTGGCCTCGGTAGGTACGGGCGAAGAAATCGGCATCCGCGCCGACTCGGCCTGGAACAACCCAGAACCCGAAGTGGTGCTGGCGGTCAACAGCCGGGGCGAGATCGTGGGCGCCGCACTGGGCAACGACGTCAACCTGCGCGACATCGAAGGCCGCAGCGCGCTGTTGCTGGGCAAGGCCAAGGACAACAACGCCTCCTGCGCCATCGGCCCCTTCATCCGCCTGTTCGATGCCCGCTTCGGCATGGACCAGGTGCGCAGCGAGACGGTGCATCTCACCGTGACAGGCGCGGACGGCTTCGTGCTGCGCGGCATCAACACCATGGCCAGCATCAGCCGCGACCCGCAGGATCTCGTGGCCCAGACCCTGGCCGCGCACCAGTACCCCGATGGGTTCATGCTGTTTCTGGGCACGCTGTTCGCTCCTGTCGAAGACCGTGGCCCGCCCGGCGGCGGCTTCACCCACCATCTGGGCGACAGCGTCACCATCCGCAGCGCATGGCTCGGCGCACTGCACAACACCGTGACCCACAGCGAGAGCGCACCGCCCTGGCGCTTTGGCATCCGGGCCTTCATGGCCAACCTGGCCGCGCGCGGCCTGTTGCAGGGCGTGCCGCTGTGAGGCGCAGGCTGCCATGGTTGTGCTGGTTTTGGCAACGTGGTGCTGCGCTGCGTGTCCCACCTCGGCATCCCGGCTGGCGCTGCTGTGCTGGCGCACGGGGTGATCTGCGCGGCGCATCGTATGGTAGGACAGGGTTGGCTGATGATGCCTTGGGGCGGTCGCAATTCGCCCAAATCGTGCCGGACGGAAAGATCCAGATTGAGCAGGTGCGAGGTGCGCGCTGGCGTATTTATGCGTGGGCTTCAGCGCTGCGGCATGAGAAAGTCGCCCATCCGCTGCAGTTCCTCATCCAGCGCGCTGTGAAAGGCAGGCTCCTGGGGCGCTGCGCCTGCCGCATAGCCGAAGGCAGGTGCCAGCTGGCCATCGCGCGCCTGTATGTTGGCCCAGCCGAGCATGTGGCCGCGCCAGAGCATTGGCAGGGCGTAGTAGCCGAACTGGCGCAGGGCTGCCGGGGTATAGGCCTCGAACTTGTATGTCCAGCCCCATAGCAGCGTGAAGCGGCGCCGGTCCCAGACCACGGGGTCGAACGGCGCGAGCAGCCGCAGCCGGTCGTCGGTGGTGTGGCGGCGCGAGCGCGGGTTTTCATCGGCAGGCCAGTACCAGGTGGTTCCCTCGATGCGGCAGCTTGCCAGGTGCCCGCGCGCGCGCAGCAGCGCCGCCTGCAGCGGTCGCACCAGATGGGGCGCGCCGTAGCCGAGCAGCCGCACCAGATAGGTCAGACTGGGGGCTGGCAGCGGTGCGTATTTGCGCACCACCAGGTCAATCAGTGCATCGGCCCGCCGCGCGCATGCGGCGGGGCTGTCGTCTGCAGGCGGATGCGCCGCAGCCTCGTAGACACGCGTGCCGCTGTCGCGCCGCTGCACCCGCAGCAGGCCACGGTAGTGCATGTCATTGAGCAGCTGCGTGCTGGCGTTGCTGGAGCCGCCCCAGTAGTTGGTCACGCGCCCATGCGCGAAATGCTGATCGACTTCTCGCGGATGGACCGCGCCGTGTTCACGCACAAAGGCCAGCACATCGGCAGCCCTGCGCTGTGTCTGCTCATCCCATGCCTTGCGGGGCTGGCGCGGATGCAGCAGCGCCAGGTGTTCGCTTGGCATAAAGCCATAGTTGACCTGGCAGTCTTCGTCGATCGGCAGGCGCGGGTAGCAGCGTTCCAGATCCCCGGCACGGTAGTCCTTGACCCGGTGGCGCAGCGTCAGGTCCTGCGCGCGGGCCGGGGCGCGGATCGGGTCGGCCTGTACGAAGCCCAGGCGCCGCACGGCCGCCAGCAGCGTGGCAGGGGTCAACAAACTGCGGGCAATCGCGTAGCGGCGCAGGTCTTCGAGAGTCGGGGGCGGGGTGGTGGGCATGCGCAGATTCAGGCCTGGGAAAGCCAATAGTGTTGCCTGAAAATTGAAGCGATTCAATTTTTAATCGGTTCAGTTCCGAATCAAATTGGAAAATTGCGCGCGTAGCAGCACTGAATATGCAGGGTTATGACGGAGAATCTCCCTTGAAATACCGCCCCCAGGCGAAGATAAAGGTAGTATGCTAGCGCTTGAATCGTTTCATTGATTTGACGTGCATGACCACAAGCCGAATTACCCTGAAGGATGTTGCGCGTGCCGCAGGTGTCGCCACCGGAACGGTCTCCATGGTGCTCAACGACAGTCCTTTGGTTGCCGAGGCGACCCGCGCGCATGTCCGGCAGGTGATGCGCGAGCTGGGCTACGTCTACGATCGCGCCGCAGCCCACCTTCGCAACAGGCGCTCGCGCATTGTCGGGGTGTCGGTCTGCGATCTCGTCAACCCCTATTACGCCGACGTGACTGCGGGCATCCAGGCGACGCTGGAGCAGTTGGGCCTTGCGCTGGTGCTGGGCAATTGCGCCGAATCGACGGATCGCCAGCTTCGTTTCATGGAAACACTGCGCGAATATAACGCCGAAGGCCTTCTCATCACGCCTGCCATTGGCACGCCCACCGATCATCTGCAGCAGGTGCTGCAATGGAATATTCCTGTGGTGCAGGTCAGCCGCTACATACATGGGGTGCAAACAGACTATGTGGGCATCGACAATCGCCTGGCCACTGAAATGGCGGCCAGGCACTTGCTGTCCCTTGGCCACGAGCGGCTTGCCTATATCGGGCTGAACAAAAACACCTCCACGGGTCAGGACCGCTTTGCAGGTTTCCAGCAAGCCATGCAGGCGCATGGGCTCGATCCGGCAGGTCACGTCATCGAATGCGGCCCCAGCCGGAAAAATGGCTTCAATGCCGTGCTGGATCTGTTCAAGGCGGCGCATCCGCCCACGGGTCTGGTCTGCTTCAACGACGACCTGGCTTTTGGCGCCATGCTCGGCCTGCGCCAGCTGGGGCTGGAGCCGGGGCGGGACTGCTCGGTCGTGGGCGTTGACGATGTGGCCGAGGCTGCACTGTGGTATCCGGCGCTGACGACGGTGAGCACGGACCGGGAAAAAATGGGCCAGGAGGCAGCGCGGCTGCTGACCCGCCGGATTGCGGAGCCCGGCCGTGCGGTGGAAAGCGTCGTGCTGGAGCCGGTGCTGACGGTGCGGCAGTCGAGCCGCGTGCCGCCCAAGCCCAAAGCAGCCCGCCGGCGCCAGCCAGGGTGATGCTTTGCGCCGGCGCTGCCGCAGGCCATGCAGGGGCGGCTGCCGTCATTTCACGGTGGTGAGCTTGCTGCGGTCTATCGTCACGGCAATGGCCACGATCAGCACCGTGCCGAACACGATCTGCTGCGCGGTGGCCGGCACCTCCAGGTACACCATGGCCGTGCGGATGACGGCCACGATCAGCGCGCCGATCAAGGTGTTCAGCACGCCGCCGACTCCGCCCGTGAGCGGGGTGCCGCCAATCAGGACGGCCACAATCGCGGGCAGCAGAAAGCCTTCCGCAATCTGGGGGGCTCCGCCTGCCAGCCTGACCGCGAACAGCACGCCCGCCAGAGCGGAGATCATGCCGGCCATGGCATAGACGGCCATCTTGCAGGCATTCACCTGCAACCCCGACGCAATGGCGGCGGGCTCCCCGGCGCCAATGGCCTTGAGCGCCCGCCCCAGCGTCGTGCGGCGCTCGATGAAAAGCACGATCGCCAGCAGCGCGCCGGCAATGAAGATCTCGTGGGGCAGGCCTGCCGTGCTGTCAATGACCCAGCCGAATGCCGCGTCGCGCGCCTGGGGGTCCATGAAGACAGCCTGTTGTCCCGAGGCGAACTGGCCCACCGACAGCGCGATGCCGCCCATCGCCAGCGTGGCGATGAAGGAGGGCACTTTCAGCCGGGTCGATGCATAGCCCGAGGCCAGGCCGGTCGCTGCTCCCGCCAGCAGCACGCACAGGGCGGACCACAGTCCCAGCGGCGGCAGCGCCAGCGTGACCAGCACGGTGCTCATGTTGGCGATCGACTGGGAGGACAGGTCGATGCCGCCGATATAGATCACCAGCGTGATGCCCAGCGCCAGCACGAACAGGCTGGACATGTCCGCCACCATCTGTACCAGATTGCGGGGTGCCAGGAATTGCGGCGCAATGGCGCTGACGATCAGCGTCAGGCACACCAGTGTCAGCCAGGGCAGGTGGGGGCGCAGTTTTTCAAGTTGCATGGGGCGTCCCTCAGGTCATGCAATGCACAAGGTCGAACAGCGACGGCTTGGCGCCGGGTCTGCCATCGAAGCATTGGCGGATCCGGCCATCCTTGATCACCACGATGGTGTGGGACAGGCCGATGGCTTCCTCCAGCGTATCTGCCATCAGGACGATGCCGCAGCCCTGCGCCGACATCTCGCGGATGACTTCGTAGATGCTTTCCTTGGCCCCTACATCGACACCGCGCGTGGGGTGATCCAGCAAGATGATGTCCGAGCCGCCGCTGCGCCACTTGGAGATGACGACCTTTTGCTGGTTGCCCCCCGAGAGCCTGCCTGCGGGTGTATCGACCGATGGCGTCCTGATCTGCAGCCGCTGCACCCACTGGCGCGCAGCCGATTGCTCGGCGCTGCGTTGCATGACGCCGCCCACGCTGTAGCTGCCCATCTGCGCCAGCGTGATGTTTTCGGCCACCGACATGCCACCCACGATGCCTTCGATCTTGCGCTCGCGCGGGATATAGCCGACGCCACAGCGCACGCTGTGAACCGGCGAGAACTTCCGTACCGCCCGGCCCTTGATCCGCAATTCGCCCCGGTCAGGCGTTTGCAGGCCGAAGAAGCTGCGCATGATGTCCTCGCCGCCAGCCCCTTCCACGCCGACCAGGCTGAGCACCTCGCCACGGTGCAGGGTCAGGCTGATGTCTTCGTAGCGGCCCTGCAGGCCCAGGCTCCTGGCTTCGAGCAGCACGCCGTCCTGGTAGGGGTGCTGCTTTTCCTCCCGGTAGTACTGCTTGCTGATTTCGCGGCCCACCATCTTGTGTTGGATCGCCTCGACCTGCGCGGTGCTGCCGGGCACCACATCCACCACCTGGCCATCCTTGAGCACATAGATGCGGTCGCACAGGCTGATCACTTCGTCCAGCCGGTGCGACACGAAGATGAAGGCGGCCCGCTCGCGCAGCTCCTGCACCAGCGAGAACAGCAGCTGCACCTCGTCTTTGGAGAGCACGGAGGTCGGCTCATCCAGCAAGATGACCAGATCCCCCTCGACCCGCTCCTGCAGGGCCAGCACCTTGGCCAGCTCCACCATCTGGCGCTGTGCGAAAGACAGCTGCGATGTGGTGGTGCGCGGGTCCACCTGCAGATGGACCTTGGCCAGCTGGCGCCGGGCAGCCTGGGCCATGCGCCGCCACTGGATGACGCCGCAGGTGGCGAACTGCTGCTCGAAGCCCAGGAAGATGTTTTCCATCACCGACAGGTTGGCAATCAGCGACTGCTCCTGGAACACCATGCCGATGCCTTGGAGCATCGCTTCGCGCGGATGGGCAAACCGGGTCGGCCTGCCGTTGACCAGCACTTCGCCGCCATCGTGCTGGCAGGCGCCGTAGATGACCTTCATCAGGGTCGATTTGCCGGCGCCGTTTTCGCCCACCAGGCCCACGATCTCGCCCCTGGCGACCGTGAAGTCGATCGCCTTGAGCGCGTGCACGCCCGGGAAGGTTTTTTCCACTTTGCGCAGTTCCAGCATGGCGCTCTCACTTCACGGGGGAATGGGACAGGCGGCGCGCCGACAGCACCACGGCCACGATGATCAGCACGCCCAGCGTGCCATCCTGGAGGTAGCCGGGCAGGCCGAGCACGACCATGCCATTGGCAATCACATGGACGATCAGCACGCCGACGACCGTGTTCCAGACACCTCCGCTGCCTCCCATCAGCGAGGTGCCGCCCACGACGACCGCCGTGACCGAGGTGAACATGTAGTTCGAGCCGGTCAGCGACTCCGCCATGCCACCGCGCGCGACCGCAAAAATCGCCCCGATGGCATAGAACACGCCTGCCAGGGTGAACCCCAGAATGCGCACGCGCTGCACATTCAGGCCCGACGCATGGGCCAGTTCCTCGCCGCCGCCCACCGCATGGAAATGGCGCCCCAGCGTGGTGTTGCGCTGGATGAACCACGCCGCCAGCACCACCAGCGCCGCCACATAGACCATGAGCGGAAAGCCCAGGATGCGCAGGAACAGCAAGGAGCGAAACACCTCGTCCTCCACCCGCACGATGTCCCCGCCTGTCAGCAGCACCGACAGGCCCATGCCGACAAAGCCCATGGCCAGGCTGGCCATGAACGATGGAATCCTGAGCTGGACATGGACCAGCCCGTTGACCAGGCCGGCGGCGGCGCCCGCCAGCAGGGCCAGGACCACCGCCAGGCCGCCCAGCCCCGCCACGCTGCCCCCCAGCGCATTGAACGCCAGGGCAAAGAGGACGGCGCTGGCCGAGACAGTGCCTTCCATGGACAGGTCGATCGATCCCATGATGACGATGAACGTCACGCCCAGCGCGATCATCAGGGCCGGGGCGGATGCGATGGCGATGCGCGCCAGATTGCCCACCGACAGAAAGTGGGCGTGCGCTGCCGACAGCGCTGCCACCAGTGCGCCCAGAGTCAGCGCGGGCGCCCAGCGTGAGAAAAATGCCTGACGCGCTGGCAGGGCGCCTGCAGCAAGGAGTGCGGCCCGCATGCTAGGACCTGGCCGCGTACTGGATCTGCCCGCGCGAAGAACCCCAGAAGTCCTTCCAGTCGTAGGCAGGCGTGCCCGTGATGTACTTCTTCTTGAATTCGGCGGCATCCTGTTGCGTCACCACTATCGAGGGCCCATAGAACTCGCGGTGCGCCCGGGGTTCCTGCGATGGCTTGAAGCTCCCGATGGCCGCGTGGCAGGCCAGCGCGGCAGTGATTCCGCCGCCCCAATAGGGATTGGTGAAACAGGTGGCGAGCAATTCGCCCTTGAGGATCAGTTCGATGGCCTGCGGGTTGCCGTCATAGGCCACGACGGGCAGCTTGCGGCCATCGGCCTTCAGCGCTTCGAGCACGCCATAGGCCATCGAGTCGTTGGCGCAGAACACGCCGGAAATCCGGGGGCCGAACCGTGTCAGAAAGCCCTGCATCACCTGGTTGGCCTTTTGCGTGGACCAGTCTGCGGGCTGGTAATCCACCAGCTCGATGCCCGGAAAGTCTTTCAATGCCTTCATCAGTCCGGCGCGCCGTTCGATAGCCGGGTTGTTGGAGGCGATGCCGCCCACGCCGACGATGGCGCCTTTGCCTCCGATGGCCCTGCACAGAATGCGCGCCGTTTGCTCGGCGGACTGCACATCGGACCAGGTCATGTGCGACACCCAGTGGTTGCCGAAATCCCAGGGATGCATGTCATCGGGCTTGTTCCAGATAGTTGCCACATGGGCCCCTGCCTTGTGCACGGACTCCACGATGGGCCGGCAGTTGGGCGCATCGTTGGCATCGCAGGCAATCGCCGCCTTGCCGGCCGTCTTGGCCAGGAAGGACTTGATATCGGCCAGGGATTTCTCCGAACTGCCGTTGTTGAGCAAATGGACCAGGCCGGACTTGGGCATGCCCATGCTCTCCAGAAACGACTCGGCCCCGGACACGATCGCGTGCCAGTAGGGGTTGTTGCGGGCGCGGTAGCTCCAGGCCAGCGCCGGCCTGGCCTGTGCCCCTGCGGCCAGCGGCGCCATGGCGGCGCCCGCACTGGCAAGGCCACAGGCGGCTGCCAGCAGCACATCGCGGCGGCGCGCGGTTTCCTGTTCGATGAAGGTCTGGATGAACGCCATGTGGATCTCCGGTGGTGGTGTTCTTTTCCGATCAGCGCACTGCCGCGCCCATCGGCTCACTGGCCTGGCGGCCTTGCGGCTGCCGTGCCCCGGATCAGCTCGGCCGCTTTTTCGCCGATCATCATGGAGGGGGCATTGGTGTTGGAGCTGACCAGCCTCGGCATGACCGAGCTGTCGCATATCCGCAGGTTGGCGATGGCGCGCACCCGCAGCTGCGGATCGACCACCGAATTCGCATCGCCCCCCATCCGGCAGGTGCCCACCGGGTGGTAGGAGGTGCGCCCGTACTGGCGGGCGTAGGCTTCGAGCTGCGCCAGCGACTGGGTATGCCCGCCCGGGAAATGCTCCTGGCGCACATACCTGGCCAGTGCCGGCTGCCCCATGATGTCCCGGCTTTGCCGCAGGCCCTCCACGGACGTTCTGAGATCGTAGGGATCGCCCAGAAAGTTGGGATCGACGATGGGCGCCTGCCTCGGGTCGGCACTGCGCAGCCGGACACTGCCCCGCGCGCGCGGCCTGAGCGCATAGGAATTGAGCGTCACGCCCGAGCCCGATCCGATGCGGGGTACCCCCGCCTCGACCCCGGCCCCGACCAGGAAGTGAAACTGCAGATCGGGCGTTGGCTCCCGGGCATCGGCGTACCAGAACGCCCCGCCTTCGACGATGTTGGACGCCACGGGGCCACTCCTGAACAACGCGTACTGCAGGCCCGCCCAGGCCTGCCAGTGGGGCTTGGCGTATTTGTCGAAGCTGTGGGGGCCGTTCAGCTCATAGACGATGTCGATGCCGAAATGGTCGTGCAGGTTGCGGCCCACCTCGGGCAGGTCGGCGGCAACCTCGATGCCGATCTCGCGCAGCTCCCGGGCCGGGCCCAGGCCCGACAGCAGCATCAGCCTGGGCGAACCGATGGCGCCCGCCGTCAGCAGCACTTCGCGGTCTGCGCGCAGCAGGGTCGTGCGTCCGTGCTCCATGATTTCGACGCCCACCGCCCGGCCTGCCTCGATCCTGATGCGGTGGATTTCGGCATGCGTGCGCACGGTCAGATTCCTGCGCCCCAGGGCCGGCCGCAGGTACCCGGCCGCCGCCGAGCAGCGCCGCGCGCCCCGGGTGGTGGTCTGGTAAGGCCCTGCACCCTGCTGCCGTGGGCCGTTGAAATCCGGGTTGTAGGGCATGCCCGCCTGCTGGCAGGCCTGCACGAAGGCGCGGGTCAAGGGGGCAGGGCACGGGGTGGAGACGCCCAGCGGCCCGCCGGTGCCATGCCACGCGCCGGCCAGCGTGTCGTTGTCCTCGCTGCGGATGAACAGGGGCTGCACATCGGCGAAGGACCATCCCTCGCAGCCGAAATCCCGTGCCCAGGCGTCATAGTCCTCGGGGCAGCCGCGCGTGAAAATCTGCGCATTGATGGAGCCGCTGCCGCCGAGCACCCGGCCCTGCGCATAGGGAATCTCGCGGTCCATGGCATGGCGCTGGGGCGCGGTTTTCAGGCCCCAGGTCAATGGGCCAGCCGTCATCCTGTAAAACCCGACCGGCCAATGGATGTAGGGGTTGCGGTCGGGCGGCCCGGCCTCCAGCAGGGCCACCGTGACATGCTCGTCCTGCGACAGGCGCGCCGCGAGAGTGCAGCCTGCGGAGCCGGCTCCCACCACGATGTAGTCGTATGCAGCCATGGCCAAACCTCAATCGATCCAGTGCGTGCGCGGCTGCAGGTTCACGTGAACGGTCTTGAGCTCGGTGTACTCCTCGATGCCCGCCAGCCCCGTCTCGCGCCCCAGTCCCGATTGCTTCATGCCGCCCAGCGGTGTTTCCGGTCCGTTGTCCAGCGTCGTATTGACCCAGACGCGCCCGGCCCGCACCTGCCGGCTCGCCCGCAGCGCCCGGCTCAGGTCCTGTGTCCAGATCGAGGCGGACAGGCCGAACTCGCAGTCATTGGCCAGGCGGATCGCCTCGTCAAAGGTGTCGAAGGCCATGGCGCCCAGCACCGGACCGAAGATTTCCTCGCGCATCAGCGGCATGTCGGCGCGCACATCCGTCAGCAGCGTGGGCTGCACGAAATACCCGTCGCGGTGGTCCGTGCGGGCGCCCCCGCAGACGATATGGGCGCCCATGCGCACGCCTTGCTCAATGAAGCCCAGCACTTTTTCCATATGGGCCTGGCCGAACAGCGCGCCCACCTGGGTCTGCGCATCGAGCGGATCGCCCACGCGGATGCGCGCCATCTTCGCTGCCAGCTTCGCGGTGAACTCGGCCGCGACCGGGCGCTCCACCAGCAGGCGGCTGGCCCCCACGCAGCACTGGCCGGCGTTGAAGGCCATGGCGAAGGCCACGCCGTCGGCTGCGTCATCGAGGCAGGCATCGGCAAAAACGATATGGGGGTTCTTGCCGCCCAGCTCCAGGCCGAGTTTCTTGATGTTGCCTGCCGACGCCAGGATGGCCTTGCGGCCGGTTCCGGTCGATCCGGTCACGGACACCATGTCGATCAGGCCGCTGTCCAGCAGCGGCTGGCCCACCGCGTCTCCCAGTCCTGTCACGGCATTCACCACGCCGCACGGCAGGCCCGCCCCATGCAGCAGCTCGCACAGCCGCAGGGTCGAGCCGCTGGTGGCCTCGGACGGCTTGATGACCACCGTACACCCAGCCGCCAGGATGAAGGGCAGGCGCTCGGCCAGAATGAAGAACGGGAAATTCCAGGGCGTGATCAGGCCCACCACCCCGATGGGCTCGCGCAGCACCATGGCCAGCACGCGGTCGCCGAGGTTATTGTGCGCATCGCCCTTCACGACCCGTGCGGCGCCTGCGGCAAAGCGCCAGACATCGGCGGCGGCCCTGATTTCACCCAGGGCCTGGGTGATGGGCTTGCCGGTTTCCAGCGACTCGATCAGGCCGATCTCCTGCGCATGCGCCTCGATCAGACCGGCCACCTTGAACAGCAGTGCCGCGCGCTCGCCTGCGGCCATGCGCGGCCAGGGGCCATGGTCGAAGGCCTGGCGTGCCTGCGCAATCGCCTGCAGCGCATCGGCCTCGCAGCCCTGGGGCCATTGCGCCACGGGGACTGAATGGCCCGGGCTGTGCCGCGTGCAGACCTCGCCGGACAGGCCGTCCGTGAATTGCCCGCCGATGTACATCTTGAACCGGCGGGGTGCTGCCGGCAGTGAAATGGATGCCATGGTGAAAGTCCTGCTGTGCCAATGGTGAAAGACACGCTCTAAAAGCGCTGGATCAGCAAGCCGCCATCGACGCGGACTTCCTGGGCCACCGTGTAGGGCAGCAGCCCGGCGGCCATCGTGCGGATCACCCGCGCCACGTCTTCGGGCTGTCCCCAGCGCGGCGTGGCCGTCATGCCCCTGGCGATCAGGCCGTCATACCGGTCTTTCGACGGGGCGCTCATGTCCGTCAGAATCAGGCCGGGCTGCACCTCATAGACGCCGATGCCTGACGGCGCCAGCCGCAGGGCGAACAGCCGGGCGGCCATGTGCAGGGCGGTCTTCGACATGCAGTACTCGCCACGCTCGACCGTCGCTGCGGCAGCGTTCGACGATGTGACGAACACAATGCTGCGGTGCACGCCGTCCGTGGCAGGCGCGGCCAGCATCCTGCGCGCTGCGGCCTGGGTCAGAAAGAAGGTGCCGCGCGTGTTGATGTGAAAGCAGCGGTCATAGCTGTCCTGGCGCACATCGAGCAAATCGCCCCGCTCCAGCACCGACACCCCGGCGTTGTTCACCAGGCAATGCACATCGCCCAAGGTGTGCGCCACCTCGTCCAGCAACGGCCCGTGCCCCGCGCAGTCGCCAATGTCCCTGTCGAAGACCTGGCAGCGCCGGCCCAGCCTGGCGATATCGGCGGCCAGCGCCTTGAGCTGCTCCGTATCGCGCCAGGCCACTGCCGCGATATCGAAACCCTCGGCGGCCAGCGCCAGCGCCGTGGCCCGGCCGATGCCACGGGATGCCCCCGTCACGATGGCAGTTTTCGCCTGCATGCCTTCAGCCTTTCAACAGCTTGCGCGCGATGATGACGCGCTGAATCTGGTTGGTGCCTTCGTAGATCTGCGTGATCTTGGCGTCGCGGTACAGGCGCTCGACCTCATAGCCCCGGATGTAGCCGCTGCCGCCAAAGATCTGGATGGCGTTGGATGTCTGCGCCACCGCCGTATCTGCCGCGAAGCACTTGGCCATCGCGGCGGCGGCGGTCGCGTCCTCGCCCGCATCGAGCTGGCAGGCGGCCGCGCGCACCAGCAGCCGTGCGGCCTGCGTGTCCTTGGCCATGTCGGCCAGCATGAACTGGATGGACTGGAACTCGGCAATCGCCTGTCCGAACTGCCTGCGCATCCGGGCCTGTTCGATGCAGGCCTCCAGCGCTGCCTGCAAAATGCCCACGGCCAGCGCGGCAATGCCCACCCGTCCTTTGTCCAGCACGCTCATCATCATGTGAAAGCCCCGGCCCTCGGCGCCGAGCAAGGCATCGGCGGGCAGGCGCACATTCTCGAAGTGCAGCTCGCCCACCTGGGAAGATCGCTGGCCGAGCTTGTGCTCCCTGGGGCCCTTGGAGACGCCCGGCAGCGCGCAATCGACGATGAAGATGCTCATGCCCCGCTTGCCCGCCTGCACATCCGTGCGCGCCAGCACAAAGGCCACATCCGCCACCGGGGCGTTGTGGATCCAGAGCTTGGAGCCTTGCAGTGTCCAGCCATCGCCGCTGCGCGTGGCCGTCGTCTGAATGCCCGAGACATCGGAGCCGGCCCCTGCCTCCGTGATGCAGTAGGCCGCCCGCTTGCCGGCGCTGACCAGCGCAGGAATCCATTGCCGCTGCTGTGCCCCGGTGCCGTGCGCATGCAGCAGCGTGGTGACCAGCTCCACCAGGCCGCATTGGTCGGCGACCGACGCATAGCCCCGGCTGAGTTCCTCCATCACGAGGCTGTAGGCCAGCGCATCCATGCCCGCGCCGCCATGGGCCTCGGGTGCCGTGATGCCGAACAGGCCACTCTCGCCCATGGCCCGGTAGATGTCCCCGGCAAAGCACTCTTCACGGTCCAGGCGCTCGGCCTGCGGCCGGATCCGCTCATTGGCAAAGCGCCGCGCCATGTCCGCCACCTGCTGGTGTTCTATGGGGAGCTTCATGCGGCCTCCAGGGCGGCGCACAGGCCCGCATGCGCCGGCGCGGACATCTCCTGAACGGCGCGACGGCAGGCCGCGAGGGGGCGATGGTGTGCCATGGCGCAGTCCTCAGAGGTCTGTGAAGCGGGCAGGGCGCTTGGCCTTGAACGACTCGGTGCCTTCGCGCGCATTGGGCAAGGCCTGCGCCAGTCCGGCGGCCATCGTTTCGGCACTCAGTCCGCCGGCCTCGATATCGATCAGTTGCTTGGCAAGCTGCACGGCCTCGGGCGCGCGCTGCGCCACCTCCTGGGCCAGTTCATGGACACGCGCGGACAGCAGCGGCGCAGCCTCGACCACCTCCTGCACCAGCCCCCAGTCCAGCGCGGTGGCCGCATCGATGCGGGCCGACCGCAAAACCATGTGCTTGGCCCGTCCCGGCCCTATGAGCCGCGTCAGCCGCTGGGTGCCGCCCCAGCCCGGCACGGCGCCTACCGAGGCCTCCGGCAGCGCAAAGCTGCTGCCGGGCTCCGCCACCCTCAGATCGCAGGCCAGGGCCAGCTCAAGCCCGCCGCCCAGGGCCATGCCGTGGACTGCGGCAATGCTTGGCTGGGGCAGGGTGGCCAGCCGATGGAAAACCCGGTGGCCCATGCGGGTCCACGAACGCCACATCTGGGCGGGCGTCAGCGGGCCCCATTGCCCGATATCGGCGCCCGCGCAAAAAGCCTGGGGGTGGTCCGAGTCCAGCACCACCACCCTGACACCATGCGCGCGCTCCAGCTGCTCGCAGGCCGCATCCAGGGCCTGCAGCATCGGCAGGGTCAGCGCGTTGAGCTTGTCGGCCCGGGCAAGGGTGATCCGGGCGATCGGGCCGTCCACATGCAGGCGCAGTGCTGGAGGGTCTTGCGAAAGGCTCATGGCGGTTTCTCCCGGTGGTGGCAAGGGGCGGTGAACAAAGGCGCAGGGGGTATCCCTGGCGCCCTGGGCATGCAAGCCCCTTGCCGTGTTGTCTTGAAACTGTCTTGAAACGGTTCAAATTTGAATCGTTTCAAAATTATCTGCATACTGGTGCTTTCCCTTGGTTCAGATTCTGTTGTCTGCAATTTGACATCATGGATTGAAACGATTCAAATCTGCTGCCCAGGACGGCCAAAAAACCCGTCAGCCCAGTTCCACCTGAGTTCCCGGAGGCATCGGATGGCCACAGTCGAGTTTTGCAGCGCGCCGCATGCGGCCGCACTGATCCAGGATGGCGCGACCGTCGCCGTCGCGGGCAATGGCGCCGGCATGGGCTCAGCCGAAGAGATCCTGGCCGCGATCGAGCGGCGGTTTCTGGACACCGGCCACCCCCGTGGCATCACCCTGGTGCACTCCGTCGGCATCGGCGACCGGGACCAGCGCGGCATCAACCGGCTGGCCCACGAGGGGCTGGTGGGCACGGTCATCGCAGGCCATTTCACCTGGTCGCCGCGCATGCAGCAGCTGATCCGCCAGGAGAAGGTGCAGGCCTACAGCTTTCCGGCTGGCGTCATCCAGCAACTGCTGCGGGAAATCGGCGCGGGGCGCCCGGGCCTGTTCACCCGCACGGGCCTGGGCACCTTTGCAGACCCCTTGCACGGCGGCGGCGCCTGCAACGCGCGCAGCCGGCAGCAGTGGGTGGAGCGGATGCAGATCGATGGCCAGGACATCCTGCGCTACAAGCCCTTCAAGGTCGATGTGGCCATCGTCCGGGGCACCTACGCGGATGCGCGGGGCAACATCAGCCCCGAGGACGAGCCCGTGGACCTCGATCTGCACACCATGGCGCTGGCCGCCAGCAACAGCGGCGGGCTGGTGCTGGCGCAAGTGCGCCAGGTCCTGGCGGCGGGGTCGCTGAACCCGCGCAGCATCCGCATCCCGGCCATCATGGTGGACTGCGTGGTCGAGGCGCCGCAGCAGCAGCCGTTCTACGGCCTGGACTACGACATGACGGTCAGCGGCTCACGCCGCGCCCATCTGACGGCTGCCGCTGCCGGCCTGCCCGAGAAACTCGAACGCAGAATCATCGCCCGGCGGGCCGCCCGGGAAATCGTGGCCGGCGCCTCGCTGAACTTCGGCTTCGGCATCCCCGGCGGCATCTTCGGCGTGATTGCCGAGCAGGGCATGGGCGAACAGCTCTGGATGAGCGTGGAGCAGGGCGTGCACAACGGCCGCATGCTCGATGACGCGCTGTTCGGCGCGGCCCGCAACCCCGAAGTCATCCTGTCCTCGGTCGAACAGTTCGACTTCTACAGCGGCGGCGGCATCGACATTGCGTTCCTGGGCATGGGGCAGGTGGACGCCCAGGGCAATGTCAACGTCTCCCACCTGGGCGGCAACCTGATCGGGCCCGGCGGCTTTGTTGACATCTCGCAAAACGCCAAAAAGGTCGTGTTCTGCGGCACGCTGGACGCGCAAGGCACCCGCATGGCCTTTGCCCAGGGCCGGCTGCAGATTCAGCAGCCGGGCAAGGTGCGCAAGTTCGTCTCCCGCGTGGAGAAAATCACCTTCAGCGCCCAGTTCGCCATGGCCCGAGGGCAAGAGGTGCTGTTCGTCACCGAACGGGCCGTCTTCCGGCTGGAGCCTGGCGGCCTGGCGCTGATCGAGGCCGCGCCGGGCCTGGACATCGCCAGCGACATCCTGCAGCACATGGATTTCAGGCCCCGCGTGGGCGAGGTCGGGCGCATGCCCCCGGAGGTCTTCCTGTGAAAGGGCATCTCAGGCAAAGAGGCTCAGGCGCAGCGCGAGTGCGCACAGGGTGACGAGCAGCACGGGAATCGTGAGCACCGTGCCGACCCTGAAGTAGTAGCCCCAGCCGATCACCGTCCCCTTGCGTGCCAGCACATGCAGCCACAGCAGCGTGGCGAGGCTGCCGATGGGGGTGATCTTGGGGCCGAGGTCGCAGCCGATCACATTGGCATAGACCATGGCCTGCCTGACCACGCCACTGGCGCTGGAGGCGTCAATCGACAGCGCGCCCACCAGCACCGTGGGCATGTTGTTCATCACGCTGGATAGCAGGGCCGACAGCACGCCGGTGCCGAGCGCCGCCCCCCAGATGCCGCCTTCTGCAAAGCGGTCCAGCATCGACGCGAGGTAGGCGGTGAGTCCGGCATTGCGCAGCCCGTAGACCACCAGATACATGCCCAGCGAAAACACCACGATCTGCCAGGGCGCACCGCCCAGCACCTTGCGCGTGCTGATGACGCAGCCGCGCGCTGCCACGGCAAGCAAGACCGCTGCGCCAGCCGCCGCCACCGCGCTGACCGGCACGCCCAGCGGCTCCAGGCCGAAAAAGCCGATCAGCAACAGCAGCAAAACAGCCCAGCCTGCCCGAAACGTCGCACGGTCCCGGATCGCCTGTGCCGGGGGCTTGAGCTGGGCCAGGTCATAGGCGGCGGGAATGCCCCGGCGCAGCACCAGCATCAGCATGCCCAGGCTGGCCAGCACCGATGCGATGTTGACCGGCACCATCACCGAGGCGTATTCGCTGAAGCCGATCTTGAAGAAGTCGGCCGACACGATGTTGACCAGATTCGAGACAATCAGCGGCAGGCTCGCCGTGTCGGCAATGAAGCCTGCCGCCATGACGAAGGCCAGGGTGGCCGCTGGCGTGAAGCCCAGTGCCGCCAGCATGGCCATCACGATGGGCGTCAGAATCAGCGCCGCACCATCATTGGCAAACAGGGCCGACACCGCCGCGCCCAGCAGCACGATGAAGGCAAACAGCCGCAGCCCCCTGCCTGCGCCCCAGCGGGCCACATGCAGCGCGGCCCACTCGAACAGGCCGGCCTCGTCCAGCAGCAGGCTGATGACGATAACCGCCACAAAGGTGGCCGTTGCATTCCACACGATATGCCAGACCACGGCAATATCGGTCCACTGGACAACGCCCAGCAGCAGGGCGGCGATGGCACCCAGCGAGGCACTCCAGCCGATGCCCAGGCCGCGCGGCTGCCAGATGACCAGAACCAGGGTGCAAACAAAAATCAGGAGAGCCGTGAGCATCTTGCAGGCGAGTGTTCGTGCGGTGGGGAAGAAGCGGCAGGCGCCCGTGGGTGCGGGCGCCTGCCAGCAAGGCCAGCAAGGCCGTCAGTGCCATCAGTGGGCGGACAGCTCGCGGGCAGTGCCCTGCAGGCAGGCTTTTTCCAGCTTGTCCGCTGGCAGGCTCACCAGCAGCTCCAGGCGGCGGCGCATCATGTGCATCGTCTGGCGGAAAGCCTCCAGCTTCGTGTCCTCGGGCGCATCGCCCTGCGAAGGGTCCGGGTAGCCCCAGTGCGCCGTCGCCGGGTGTCCGGGCCAGATGGGGCAGACCTCGCCTGCCGCGTTGTCGCAGACGGTGATGATCAGGTCCATGTGCGGCGCGCCCGGTGCGGCGAACTCGTCCCAGCTCTTGCTGCGCAGGCCGTCGATCGCCACGCCTGCGCGCTGCAGCACCTGCAGGCCCAGCGGGTTGGGCTGCTGGCTGGCGCGCGGGCTGCTGCCCGCCGAATAGGCCCTGAAGCGGCCCTGGCCCATGTCGTTGAGCAGGGCCTCGGCCAGGATGCTGCGCGCCGAGTTGTGGGTGCACAGAAACAGAACATTCAAAGGAGTGTGGTGATCGGCCATGGGACTTCAGCAGCAGGGCTTGGAGGAAGATGGGGTGGCGCTGCGGGGTGCGCAGCAGGCGGATGCCGCAGCCGGTGCCGCAGGGGCGCAGCAGGCATGTGCCCTGGCGGGTGCCTGGGCCGCCTCATTGAACACGGGAATGTTTTCAAGCGAATGAAAATGCTCCCAGGCAATGCCTTGCGGATCGGTGATCCAGTGCTTGTCGCTGCGCGCGTAGCAGCAGGTCGTGGTGCCCTCGTCCAGCAGCGCCATGTCGGCTGCCTGGGCGCGGGCCTTGAGGTCCGCCAGCTCGCTGGCCTCATCCACCTGCAGGCCCAGGTGGTCCAGGCCCGGCCTGCCGCCGCGCGTCGAGATGGCAAAGTTCACCCGGGGATCGTCCAGCATCCACTTGGCATAGTCGCTCTCCACGCGGGTGGGTTCGGCGCCAAACAGCTTGGAATAGAAGGCGATGTTCCTGGCCAGATCATCGACATGCATGTGGACGTGAAAGCGTTTCATCATGGACTCCATCAGCAGTTGCAGGGGGCACAGGCCGCCGGGGCGCAGGCAGCGCCCTGGCAGCAGTTCTCGGTCAGATAGCCCAGCAGGCCATTCATGTGGGCGAATTCAGCGCGGTAGATGAGGTTGCGGCCCTGCTGCTCGATGGTGACCAGCCCCGCATGGGCCAGCTCCTTGAGATGAAATGACAGGGTGTTGCGCGCCACATCCAGCTGCTCGGCCAGAACGCTGGGCGTCAGCCCGCCGGTGCCGGCCACCACCAGGGCGCGAAAGACGCGCAGCCTCTGGGTGTGGGCCAGGGCGGCGAGGGCGGAGATGGCTTGTGCTTCATTCATTATTCAATGATACAACGTTTGTTGAATTATTGGCTTAATTCTTCCAGCACTTCATCAACCCTGGCCTGAGCATACGCAGGTTGTCATAAATAAATGGAATGCAAACCATTCTTGTTTGCGGCGCTAGAATAGCGCCCCATGCCCGTGCCCCACACGCCCCCAGATTCCATGCTCCAGGTCCAGCAGCTGTATGCGGGGCACCATGCCTGGCTGCTGTCGCGCCTGAAGGCACGGCTGCGCAATACGGCCGAGGCGCAGGATGTGGCCTCCGAAACCTTTGTGCGCGTGGTGGCTGCCAGCCCGGCGGCGCCACTGCGCGAGCCGCGCGCCTTTCTGACCACCATCGCCAAGCGCCTGCTGTTCACGCTGTGGCGCCGCCGCGAACTGGAGCGGGCCTATCTGGAGGCCCTGAGCCAGCGGCCCGAGGAACTGGCGCCTTCGCCCGAGGAGCGCGCCGTGCTGCTGGAGACGCTGGAGTACATCGCCCACGCGCTGGACGGCCTGCCGCTCAAGGCGCGCCAGGCCTTCTTGCTCAGTCAGGTCGATGGCCTGACCTACCAGGCCATTGCCGACCAGCTGGGCATCTCGCTGAGCACCGTGCGCCGCCATATGGCTGAGGGCTTTCGGCGCATCGCGATTGCGCTGGCGCGCCAGCAGGCGGGCATCGACGCCCTGCCGAGGGACTGAGCCCGTGGCCCACATGGCTGCCAGCCTGTCAGAAAGCGGTGCGACCCTGGATGCCGTGACCGAAGAGGCCGTGGGCTGGCTGGTCACGCTCCACTCCGGCGCGGTCAGCGACAGTGAACGCGAAGGCTTTGCGCAGTGGCTGCAGGCCGATGCCCGCCACCGCACGGCCTGGGAGCAGCTGCAGGGTCCGCTGCAGCAGATGCTGTCCCCGCTGCGTCCGGCCATGGGCGGCCTGATGGGCCAGGCGCTGCAGCAGGCCGAGTCCCGCACGCGCCGGCGCCGCAGCATGCTGCGCGGCGCGCTGGGCCTGGGCGGCATGGCCCTGGGCTCAGCCCTGGTGGCCGACCGCCATGCGCCGCTGGCGCAATGGAGCGCCGACCTGCGCACGGGCACAGGCCAGCGGCGCGATTTCGCACTGCCTGACGGCAGCAGCATCCTGCTGGATGCGCGCTCCGCCGCCGACCTGGACTTCGGCGCTGGCCGCCGCACCATCACCCTGCGCCAGGGTGGCCTGCTGGCCCGTGCTGCGCCCCAGGCATCGGTGCAGGAAGCCGCCTTCACCGTGCAGACCGCGCACGGCCAGATCCGCGCCCTGGGCACGCGCTTCGTGGTGCGCCACGAAGCGGATCACACCCTGGTGAGCATGCTGGAGCACAGCGTGGAAATCACCACGGCCCAGGGCCAGCGCCAGGTGCTGGAGCAGGGGCGCAGCGCCCGCTTCGGCGCCGGGGGCATCGAGGCGGACGCGACCGATCCGGGCACCGCATCGGCCTGGCAGCACGGCATGCTGCAGGCGCATGACCTGTCGCTGGGCGCCATCGTGCAGGCCCTGCGCGCCTACCGGGCCGGCTTCATCCGCGTGGCCCCGCGCGCGGCCGCCCTGCAGGTCTACGGCACCTTCTCGCTGGACGACACGGACCGCGCCCTGGCTGTGCTGGCCGAGACACTGCCCATTGCGGTGACCGTCTACCAGCGCGGCTGGCTGGTGACCATCGAGTGACCTGGCGCAGGGCAGGGCGCCTGCCTGCCTGTGGCCGCGCAAAAAACATGAACACTTTTGGCAGCCTGCTCGACAAGCCCTGGAAACCCGCCCGGGAGCACCTTCCCTGGCCCATCCAAACTCCTTGCCGAGAGAGACAGCATGCTGCTTCACTGCCCCTTGCCCCTGCGCGCCCTGGCTGCCGCAGCCCTGGCCTGCGCGCTGGGCGCCCAGGCCCAGACCTTGACCCCGGACGCCTCCGGCGCGGCTGCCCCGCGCAGCTATGACCTGCCCGCCCAGCCCCTGGGCAGCGTTCTGGCGCGCATCGGCGCCGGCAGCGGCCAGCAGATCAGCATCGACGCCGAACTGGTACGCGGACGCACGGCGCCCGCCGTGCGCGGCAGCTATACGCCCGAGCAGGCCGCGCGCGCTGCCCTGCAAGGCAGCGGCCTGGAGCTGGTGCGCACGGGCTCTGGAAGCTGGGGCCTGCGAGTGGCGGCACCGGCTCCGGCACCTGCCGGCACAGGTGCCGCCGCACGGCCCGCCGCCCCGGCCCCGGCCCAGGCCCTGGCACCCGTGCAGGTGACGGCCCAGGCCATCGTCAGCCCCACCACCGAGCAGACCGGCTCCTACACCACGCGTGCGCTGAGCATCGGCAAGATGGAGCAGTCCATCCGCGAGACGCCCCAGTCCGTCACCGTGGTCACCCGCCAGCAGATGGACGACCAGAATCTGTCCACCGTCGAAGATGTGATTGCCCAGACCACCGGCACTTCCAAATCCCAGCGCAACTATGGCGCCCATGTCTACATGATGCGCGGCTATGAAATCCCGGACGCCAACTACCTGATCGACGGCGTGGCCGGCGGCGCCTACAGCCCCACCGGCTGGGTGCCGATGGACACGGCCATATTCGACCGCGTGGAAGTGCTGCGCGGCGCTGGCGCCCTGGCCGTGGGGGCGGGCGACCCCAGCGGCGTGGTCAACATGGTGCGCAAGCGCCCCCGCGCCGACAGGCATTTTGACGTGGCGCAGAGCATCGGCTCATGGAGCCATTTGCGCACCGAGATCGACGGCGGCGGCACCCTCAACGAGGCCGGCACGGTGCGCGGGCGCGTGGTGGCCGCCTACACCGACCGCCACAGCTTCATCGACCTGGTGCACACCCGCGCCCCCATGCTGTATGGCGTGATCGAGGCGGACCTGGGCGCGGGCACCAAGGCCACGGCAGGCTACCGCCACCAGCAGTCGGACATCGATGGCTACACCATCTTCGGCCTGCCCAGCTACGCCAATGGCGCCTCGCTGGGCCTGCCGCGCTCGACCTCGCTGGGCCAGCGCTGGAACCGCAGCGATGCGCAGGTGGACGATGTGTTCGGTGAACTGGAGCACCGCATGGGCGGCGACTGGGTGGCCAGGCTCACGCTCAACCGCAGCAAGACCACGGTAGACCAGACGCTGGGTTCGGCGCGCGGCGCCATCGACCCTGACACGCTGCAGGGCCTGCGCTATACGGGCAATGACTTCATCGCCCGCGACATCGATGCCACGGGGCTGGACGCCAGCGTCACCGGCAGCTTCCAGGCGCTGGGCGGCACGCACAAAGTGATGTTCGGCGCCAGCTGGACGCAGCAGGACGTGCTCACCCGCTCCGCCTCATCGGGCCAGAGCGCGCCGATGGACCCCTGGCACTTCGACCACTCGCGCTACCCCGAACCCGTGGCGCCTGCCTATGACAACGGCTCCCAGGACCGCCGGCAGATGCTGGGCCTGTACGGCAGCGGGCGCCTGCAACTGGCCGAACGCCTGCACCTGCACCTGGGCGGGCGGCTGAACTGGTACAAATTCCTCTCCGACGACCATTACAGCGGCGCGCTGCTCAACGAATACCGCCAAAACGGCCAGTTCACGCCCTACGCCGGTCTGGTGTATGACATCGACACGCGCTGGTCGGCCTATGCCAGCTACACCAGCACCTTCGTGCCGCAATCCCAGTACGCCACCGTGCAGGGCGGGCGCCTGAAGCCGGCCGTGGGCAGCAACTACGAGGCCGGCATCAAGGGCGAACTGTTCGAGCGCAGGCTCAACGTCGCCGTCTCGGTGTTCAACATCAAAAAGCGCGACGTGGCCGTGCTCGATCTGGGCAACGAAGGCCTGTGCCCGGGCCTGACCACCAATGACTGCTACCGCAACGCCAGCGTGCTGCGCAGCAAGGGCCTGGATATCGAGATGGGCGGCGAGATCGCGCGCGGCTGGCAGATCGCAGGCGGATACACCTGGCTGACCACGCGCGACGACGAAGGCAGCTCCCTGAGCACCGACACGCCGCGCAGCCTGCTGCGCGTATCCACCAGCTATGCGCTGCCTGGCGAATGGTCGGCCTGGACCCTTGGTGCCAACCTCAGCGCGCAAAGCCGCGCTTACGTGGACACCGTACAAAACCCCGGCCACGCCGTGCTGGACCTGCGCGCCTCCTACCGCATCAACCGCAACTGGTCGGCCACGCTCAATATCGGCAACGTGACCGACAAGATCTACTGGGCGGCATTGGGCAGCGCACGCAACGGCGCCTACTACGGCATGCCGCGCCATGCCATGCTGACACTGCGGGGAAGTTTCTGACGTGAAGGCCGGTTTCCGGCAGCGCATGTCCGGCCTGCACACCTGGTGCGGCCTGGTGGCCGGCTGGCTGCTGTGCGCCATTTTGCTGACAGGCACGCTCAGCGTATGGCGCCAGCCGATCACCCTCTGGATGCAGGCGCGGCCCGCCGTCCCTTCTGCGCCGGCTGCCGCAGCACCGGCTGCCGCAGCATCGGCTGCCGCAGCATCGGCTGCCGCAGCACCGGCTGCCGCCAGCAGCGCCGCGCTGCGTGCCGCCGCCGGGTATCTGGCAGTGCATGCCGAGGGTGCCCGCTTTTGGCGCATCGAACTGCCCCAGCGCAGCGGTGATGCGCTGCTGCTGGCCTGGCCCGCCAGCGGCGGTGACGGCATGCAGGCCATGGACCCGGCCACCGGCGCCTTGCTGCCCATGCCCTGGGGCCGCGAAACCCAGGGCGGGCGCCATTTCATGTCCTTTCACTACGCGCTGCACGGCGGCATGGCCGGTTTTTGGGTCGTGGGCTGGGTGACCATGTGCATGCTGGTGGCACTGGTCTCGGGCGTGGCGGTGCACCGGCGCATCTTTGCGGACTTCTTCACCTTCCGGCCCGGCAAGGGCCAGCGCTCCTGGCTGGACGCGCACAACGCCACGGCCGTGCTGACGCTGCCCTTTCTGTTCATGATCGCCTACACCGGCCTGTCCATCTTCTACACCAGCTACATGCCCTGGCCGCTGCAGGCCGCCTACGCAACAGACGCCAACGGTGCCAACGACGCCTATGCGCGCATGCAGTCCGAACTGTCCGCCGGTGAGGCCGCCCCGCTGCCGCGCCCTCGCACCGGCACGGCTGCCGCGCTCCACGACCTGGCGCCCATGCTGCAGCAGGTCCGTGACCTGGGCGCCAGCGCGCCCTGGATGGTGGTGGTCGAGCAGCCGGGCGACGCCGCCATGCTGGTGCGCGTGCATGGCACCGCGCCGCAGGACGGGCCCGGCCTGCTCATGCATGCGCCCCAGGCCAGCTTTGACGGCGCCACCGGCGCGCTGCTGCAGGCCCAACTGGCCGGTGGAGGCAAAAGCGCCAGCCCGGTCCATGGCGTGCTCAATGCCTTGCACCTGGTGACCTTTGGCGGCTGGACCATGAAGTGGCTGTACTTCGCCAGCGGCCTGATGGGCACGGCCATGGTCGCCACGGGCACGGTGCTGTTCTCGGTCAAGCGCCGCAAAAAAAGCGCCATGGAGTTCGGTGCCTGCACGCCGCCCATCTACCGCGCCATCGAAGTGCTCAACATCGCCGCCGTTGCAGGCATTGCCCTGGCCTGCATCGCCTATTTCTGGGTCAACCGCCTGCTGCCTGCCAGCCTGGCCGACCGCCAGCACTGGGAGATACGCGGCTTCTTCGGCGTCTGGCTGGCCACGCTGGCCCATGCCGCACTGCGGCCCGCAGCCCGCGCCTGGCTGGAGCAACTGGCGTGCGCAGCCCTGCTGTGCCTGTTGCTGCCGCTGCTCAACCTGTGCACCACCGGCCAGCACCTGGGGGTCTATGCCCTGGCAGGCGACTGGCAGCGCGCGGGCGTGGAGCTGGCCGCGCTGGCCCTGGGGCTGGCGCTGTCCGCCATGGCCTGGCATGTGTGGCGCGGCGGGCAGGCGCCCATGGCAAAGGCCCGAGCATGAAGCCGCGCGCCACAGCCACGCCCTGGGCCGCCATCGCCAGCCGTGTGCTGGCCGCCCTGCTGGGGGGCTATGCGCTGGCTGCGCTGGCGGCCTCGGCGCTGGCCTTGGCCCTGCCATGGCTGGGTCTGGGCACACGCGCCGAAGGCGTGCAGTCTGCCAGCCTGCTGGGCTTTGCCCTGTACACCGGCGCAGCCACCTGGTGCTTTGCCGCGCGCAGCGCGCTGCGGGCCTGGCTGGGGCTGGCAGGCGCTGGGCTGGCCTGTGGCGCCGTGGCCGTGCTGCTGCGCTGAGTGGGGGCGCGCGCAGTGCGGCGTCATGTGGTGTCTGCGCGCAACACGCAGCCGACAAGGCTCAGCGCTTGCCGCCAGTGCCGAACATGGCATCCGCCGCTGCCTGCAGCTCGAAAATATCCGACACGGTGTAGCGCCAGTTGGCCGTGCGTGCGGCGGCGCTCAGGTGCGCATCGGCAATGCCGTTTCGGTGCAGCACAATCGCCAGTGCCAGCGCCAGCGCCGCAGCAGGGCTGGCTGCACATGGGCGCCGTAGTCCGCCGCGATAACAGCATCGTGCCTGCCCTGCGCAAAGGCCTGCGACAGCGTGCACGCCACACCCTCTTCAAGTGCCTTGACCAGGGTGGTTGCGGCCAGCTTGGACCGCGCCTGCGTGTGTGTCATGGCATGGCCATGGCGTCACTGGCTCCAGTCGAACTTCATGTCCTTGAAGTCCAGCCAGCCATTGCCCGTGCCGAAGTTGTAGCCGCCCAGGTACTCCTCGAACTCCACGTAAAAAGGGCTGATGCCATCGGGAATGGCCTGCGCCGGGCGCATGGTGCCGCCGATGTGGTTGGGCAAATGGCCTTGGCTCCAGCCGTGCTCGCGGTAGTTCTCTCGCGTGATCTCGCCGCCCTCCCAGTAAAACTCGCGCTGGTAGGCATCGCCTTCGCCCGGTTCCTCCAGCGGCGCATGACCTGCATTGGGGTCGTTGCGGCGCGCGGTCCATGCCAGTGCGCGGTGGTAGGCCAGGTCACGGCGCGGCTGCTCACCCATCAGGCTTTGGTAGTGGTCATGCTCCAGCAGCGGCTCATCCAAGCTGTCATAGCCCCAGAAGGCCGCTGCCGCGCCCACCGTCAGCCAGGCGGGGGGCGCCACCGCGTCGCGCAGCGCATTGGGCGCCAGGGCCGGCGGCGTGCACAGCGGGCCTTCAAACTCCTCGCGCGTCAGCAAAATCACGGCATAGGGGCAGCCCAGCAGGTCTGCCATGCGGTGCATGCGCGGGTGCCGCTGGCGCTCGGCTTCCCAAAACGGCGCCAGCAGCGGGTCTTGCGGGCAGGGCATGCCTGGGGCATAGCCGCTGAAAAACGCATGGATGGCCTCGTTGCTGCTGGGGCCGCCTTCGTTGTGGTCGCAGGCAATCGCAAAGAAGGACAGCGCCACAATCTCGGGGCCGTGCACGCGGTAGTCCTCAGGCAGCAGCAGCGTGAAACCATGTGCCAGCGGGTAGCCATTCGTCGGGTCCAGCGGCCATTGCTCGGGGCGTATGCCGGGCGGCAGCCCAAAGCACCATCCATGGCCGCGCAGGCCATCGTCATCAATGCTGCGGTGCTGGATTTCAAGGTCGTAGGCTTGCATGGTCGTGTCGGTGGGGCTGGTCAATACGGCTGGCGCAGTTTATCCAGTGGTGCGCTGTGCTGGTGCGGCATCGGCCCATGTTGTGAGAGCCCCTGGAGGGGCGTGGTCTGTCTGATTTCGATACGTCACCAAAGGCTGCTTTCGTTTGACTTTCAGGCACTGCGGCCTGGAGCCTGATACATCAGAACCCTACCTATAATTTAAGACTGCCAGTCGCTGGGCATGATCCATGAAATAAGGCCCCCAGCATGCGTGACCCCCTGCAGTATTGATTGAGAGCGCTGCAAAGCGATGGGAGCGCTCGGCCAGCCCAAGGCTATGTGCGTGTTGGACCGCATGGCTGCTCCCCAAAGCATGCCGTTGGATACTATCCGCCTGTTTGTGGTGTCGAAGCTGGGCTGGATTCGCTCACAACAGCGCAAGCTGCAACTGCAGGAACGCGAGACACCCCGCGAGTTTCTGAACAAGGAAAGCCACTACCTGTGGGGTAAGCGCTACCTGCTGGAGATCTCCCGCGCGGATGCTGCACCCGCAGTCAGCTTGAGCCCCAAGAAGCTGTACCTCCAGGTGCGCCCTGATGCCGATCAGTGCCGTTGCGAAGAGGTGCTGGATGCCTGGTACCGCCAGCAGGTACGTGATGCGGTGCCTGCGCGACTCGACAAGTGGCAGCCCCTGCTGGGGGTGAAGGCAAATCACGTCTTCGTGCAGCGCATGAAGACTAAGTGGGGCAGTTGTACGCCAGAGACAGGCTACATCCGCCTCAATACCGATCTGGCCAAGACCCCCCCGAGTGCCTGGAATACATCGTGGTGCATGAGCTGGTGCATCTGCGTGGAGCCCACGCACAACCAGCGGTTCATCGCGTTGATGGATTTGTATCTGCCCCGTCCGGTTTTCAGGTGGAGGCCGGGCGCTGTCCGAGCGCCCCAGCGGCCAGGTTCCAGGAACCCTCTTTCCCTGGGACAAAACGCGATTGCGCGCCCGCCGCAGCGGGCGTGCCCCTGCGCTCAGAACGGCAGGCCGACGTAGTTTTCCGCCAGCGATCCCAGCGCCTTCTCCGACGAAAACAGGTATGCCAGATCCGTGTCCTGCAGCTTCTGGTCGTAGGTCAGCGAATCGGGGAAGGTGTGCAGCATGGAAGTCATCCACCACGAAAAGCGCTGCGCCTTCCACACCCGCGCCAGCGCCTTTTGCGAATACTGGTCCAGGCCCGAACTGTCTCCGCGCTGGTAGTGCGCCACCATGGCGTGGTACAGGTAATAGATGTCCGATGCCGCGCTGTTCAGGCCCCGCGCGCCCGTGGGCGGCACGATGTGCGCAGCGTCACCCGCCAGGAACAGGTTGCCATAGCGCATGGGCTCGGCCACGAAGGAGCGCAGCGGGGCAATGGATTTTTCGATGGACGGGCCGGTGATGAGTTGCTGTGCCACCTCGGCAGGCAGGCGGCGCTTGAGTTCGGCCCAGAAGGCTTCGTCGGACCAGTCCTCGACGCTGTCCGTCAGCGGCACCTGGATGTAGTAGCGGCTCAGCACCTGCGAGCGCAGCGAGCACAGCGCAAAGCCGCGCTCGTGCTTGGCGTAGATCAGCTCGGGCGAGACGGGCTTGGTGCGCGAGAGCACGCCCAGCCAGCCGAAGGGATAGACCTTTTCATATTCCTTGAGCACATCGCGCGGAATGGACTTGCGGCTCACGCCGTGGAAGCCGTCGGCACCGATCACGAAGTCGCAGTCGATGCGTACCACTTCGTCACCCTGGCGATAGGTCACGTAAGGGGTGGCGCTTTTCAGGTCGTGCGGCTGCACGTCTTCGGCGTTGTGGATGACGATGCCCTTCATGCGGTCGCGCGCTTCGTACAGGTCGCGCGTCAGCTCCGTCTGGCCATAGACCACGACCGAGCTGCCGCCGCTGTACTTGTGCAAATCGACCCGGTCCATTTTGCCGTCGTGGGCGATGATGAAGCCGTCGTGGATCTCGCCTTCCTTGTCCATGCGCTCGCCGCACTGGGCTTCGCGCATCAGTTGGGCAAAGCCGTGCTCCAGCACGCCGGCGCGGATGCGGCCCAGCACGTATTCGCGGCTTTGGCGCTCCAGCACGATGGTGTCAATGCCCTTGAGGTGCAAGAGCTGCGAGAGCATCAGGCCGGAAGGGCCGCCGCCGATGATGCAAACCTGGGTTTTCATGGATGTCTCCTTGCGTGGTTGGTTCATGACGCTGATCAAAACGACCCACCAAAGATACGTGGCACAGTCGCCCGATTGAATGGGCGGATTGATCCAGAACATGCACTTTTCGAACCTCGAAGGCATCCAGTCGTACAGCCTGTTCGGCGAATCGCTCCATCTGCCGGACGTGCTGCACTGCGAGACGATTGCCGAACGCTCGGTGCTGCACGACTGGGAGCTGGCGCCGCACCGGCACACGCGGCTGCACCAGGTGCTGCTGATCGAATCGGGCGGTGGCGTGGCGCACCTCGATGGCGAGCGGCACACGCTGTTTCCCGGTGCGCTCATCAACGTGCCGTCCGGCCATGTGCATGCGTTTCGCTTCACGCAGCACACGCAGGGCTGGGTGGCCACGCTGGCCGACGAACTGATGGACGAGATCTTCGTGCGCGTGGGCGACGTGAGGAGCGACCTGGGGCGCTCCGCCGTGCTCCGTGCGAGCCCGCTCATCCGCCGGGCCATGGGCGACATCTGGCAGGAGTTCTCGGGCTGCGCCAAGTCCCGCGCGCTGGTGCTGCGGGGCCTGAGCGCCACGCTGCTGGGCTGGGTGGCCCGCGCCATCGAAGACCACAGCCCCGAGGGCGCCGCCGCGCCGCAGTCCAGCCTGGTGCAGCGGCTGCAGGCGCTGATCGAAGCGCACTTCCTGGAGCACTGGCAGGTGGCGGACTATGCACGCGCGCTGGCCGTGTCGCCCACGCACCTGAGCCGCGTGGCGCGGGCGGCTACCGGCGTATCGGCCCAGCGGCTGATCGAGGCGCGCCTGATGCGCGAGGCACGGCGCAATCTGGCCTACACGCACCTGGGCGTGGCCACCATTGCCTACACGCTGGGCTACGCCGACCCGGCCTACTTCACCCGCGCTTTCACGCGCGACGCGGGCCTGTCACCCCGTGCGTTTCGCGCGCAGGTGCTGGCATCGGCCCCCGCCAGCGCGCAGTGATGCCACTGGCGCAAGCCCAGAAGACGGCGCGGTGATTCCCGGCGGTGAAGCAGGGCGCTGGCTCAAACTGGGCTGTGCTGCAATGTTCGACATGCCCCGCAACGCGCGCTAGTACCCGATAGGTTGCAGTAACGCTTGCCATTTGCTGCACAGTTAGACCCGCTAACACAACCCTTGATACGTCGTTGCTTCGCCGGTGGCGCCCAGCCTTGTCGTACTGGTTGTACTGCCTGCGGCTTGCCGATTGCGGCCCGGCGCCTCGTCTTAATCGCAAATCTTCGATTTGCTGGGTCGTGTTAGCGGTTCTAAGACGATGATCGAATGTGCAAAAAATGAATGCAATCAAAAATCAGCGTTGCATATTTTTGTGAAAATTGTAAAATTTGGTGCTTAATATTATTAAATATATAAAACCAAACACATCGCAGCATGACCGAAAAATCCAAAACTCCACGGTGGCGAAATTTCTTATCCATCCTCGGAAATAAAACACGGTTTAAAGAGAGCGATGTAAAAATCATCAAGGATGAGCACAAGGATTGCGCGGTTACTATCCATCAGGAGCAGATCGTCCGCGCAGAGCGAAGGCATAGCAAAGGCTTCGGAAAATCAGGTGTGCAACTGGCTGCGGATAAATCGCAACTGGATTTTCTGGCTGAAGAGGAGCGAAAAAGATTGCAAAATGCGCTCCCGGCGATGGCGGAGCAATGGCTTTGCAACGCGTCCCAAGAGGCTCAAAAAATGCCTGCAAATGGAGAGCTGGACAAGGGGGTGAAGGCATTTGGTATTGATTCTGAATGCAAAACTTGCAATCAAGCTGGATATATTCCATGCACAAATTGCAAATGCACCGGAAAAAATACATGCCCCAGATGCATAGGGGTTAAAAAAATATCGTGCTCTTTTTGTGGCGGTGGAAAAACGTTGCTATGCACATCCTGCCAGGGGTATAAGAGCCATGAATGCAATTCATGCAGCGGCTCAGGTGCTGGGAGATGTTATTCTGGGTGCGATAATGGAAAAGTCAACTGCTATGGGTGCGGTGGGCGGGGATGTATCAATGAGACGGTGATGGTTGATCATGGCAAGGGGCCGGCCATGATCAATAGAGATGTGACCTGCAGAAGCTGCAATGGTGATGGCAAGGTGAGCTGCCGGTCGTGTGGTGGCACGCCACCCCCTTGCCCGAGATGCAGTGGGCGAAAAAAAATCGATTGCGAAACCTGCGCAGCAACAGGGAATATTCTATGCAGTAACTGTAATGAAGCCGGCATGGTGAATTGCTCCACCTGCAATGCCAGTGGATTGATTGATTGCGAAACATGCAAAGGGGAAAAAAAGCTTGCATGCTCGCCATGTGGCACCCGAGGGTGGACCCATGTTAGAGAAGACATCTTCACAAGGCTTATCCTCAAGCAGCGTATCGAACATTCAGCAGAAACGCCTGCTGACTGGCGCCAAGCCATTGAGGCGTCTGTTGGATATTCCAATGCATCGATGGCGGGCAAATTTTCGCTTGTCTCGCAAGCGCTGCTGCCTGGTCCTGAAATAAGCCTCTCGCGCACCTGGGGAGGGAGTGTGCCGATATGGGACATGCAGGTGCAGGTCAATGAATCAGTGGCCAGCATGTTTGCTGTTGGCAACGAGGAAGATTTGGTTGGCGAAAATTCAGCCATACAGGATATTCTCACAGCCGATCGCACAAGAGTGATTGATGCAGCCCGTGTGGGTGGAAAATCTGCTCAAAAGGTTATTAAAGAATATCTGACCACCGATGAGCACGTCCAATCGGTTCTTCTGCACCAGAAGCACCCCAAAGGCGAATTCAATCAGGATGTCCGCAGTGCATTTTCTATAGTTCAATCGTATTTTTTGGGGTTGGAGCGGCGTGCCAAAGCGGTTGCGTGGACTCTTTATTTGGGAACATTGTTGCCATTGTTGATGTTCCTTTTGAGCGGTACACGCTTCCGATACGACTGGATTGCAACACTGTTGTGGCCAGTGTTCGTGGCATTTATTCATTTCTTGATCAGGCGAGTTGTCATACCGCGTCAGCTGCTTAAATTCACGCAGAACAGGAATTTTTCCGATTCTTGGGTTGAATATGTTTTCAGTCAGGAAAATTCGCCAGATAGTCCAAAGCGGCGCAATCCAGTCAAATATATTGCACTGACTTGCGCAGCAGTCATTCTGCTGACAAGCCCAGGAAAACCTCAGTGGCTGGTCGAGCCGATCAGTGAATTTCATCTGTGGCGGGCACAATCCATCAGCCCACAGGATAGAGAAAAGCTCTATGCTGATGAAATTACTTCCTGGCTGCGATGTGATGCTCGCCATGAAGATAAATTGCTGGCTGCTCTGAAGGGTATGGAAAAAGATGGATTGACAAAATCCATCAGGCAACCCGTTGCAAAATTCAATTTGCAAGACGCAGTGTGGACATCCAGTCAACTGAAAATTCTGGATTTTCCTGTGCGCAAAATTACCTATTACAAGCAGTCAGTGCATGGTGATCATGGGCAGACCAAGGTGACACTTGAAATCTACCTTGATGCGGGTATTTCAGGATTTAAATCAATTGCAAATCAAATCCATCCGGATGCCGAGCCGCTTAAAACTCCTTATGGGACTATCAAGGAAATCCTTGAATTCAAATCCAATGATTATTCTTGGAGTGTGCAGTTGAAAAAAGAACCAATATATCAAGATATGAAAAATGGAAAAGGTTCAGGAAAGCAAAAAAATCAGTCTGCAGAGATCAAGGAAAGTTCCACAACAGTCGTGAAATGCACAGTTTACTCTGATGATTGGTTGCGTATTAAAAAATAAGCATCTCAACATAAAAGATTGAAAACAGCAAAATGCGTATTTACGATTTCGTTAAAACACATATTGTTCCATTCAACTCGGTGATTGCAATGGCTATCACCGTTGCTGCGGTGCTTGATTTTCTGGCGCCGCAGGCTGCGTATCTGGCATGGCTCAGTTATGCAATAGCAGGTGTGGTGCTTTTGGTGATATTCTTTGAATTATTATTGCAGAATGCAAAAGGTTCGGAAATTTCGTGGAGTGCTGGCCTGCTCAATCGTTTGCGCCAGTCGCCGGGGCCGGTTTGGAAGTCTCCAGGCTGGCAAGTCGTTGGAATTATTTCGCTGCTTGCAATAGCATTGGGGCAGGCATCAAAAGCACGCGCAGAAGCTGGCGGCTTGATTGCCAGTGCACTGCCGAATTTTCGCAATGTACAGATGGTGCTTTTGGGGCTGCGCGAAGATACCCATCAAATCCAGGAAAAGCTGGAAACTGTTGACCGCAAGATGGATGTGATCCAGGCATCTTTGGAATCGTCTATGGACGATCCATTGGATCGTCTGATGCAAGGCGACTACCCTTATTTTGAAAAAAGGGTGCAGGCAGGAAAGGGGCTGCCGCAGCACAAGTTGACCTTGTTGTGGGGACTGAACAAAAAAAGAGATGACCGGATTGAGTTGTTGAAAATTTACCAAAATAATGGAATGAATCTTCGTGCTGGCATGCCGATCTCTGGCCTGGAGTCTGGCGTGGCAATTGAAGATGCACTCACCATCAAGAACATTGAAAAAATGAGTGCTTATGCAAAAAAACGCTTCGACAACCCTTTGGTGCAGTTCTTCAGCCTGTGTGCAGAGATGGATCTGCTCGTCTATGCACAGATAGCCGGGGATGATCTGCTGGCTCGCTGGCTCATCGAGCAAGGCCTCAGTATGGATGAGCGTTTCGCTTGCGAATTTGGCGGTAACCGCTGGACCACCTCCGCCCGTGAAATTCAGGCCATCTTGGCGCGTTAGGCGTCAAGCGCCGATAGCAGCGCGATCGACTGCGCTGCGACGTTGCCAATAAGACGCCGCAACGTCTTCGCCGGCAGCGGCGCAGCAGGTAGCCGACTGGCCGTTAAAAATCAGTTCTCCCACTCAAGGTATCGGCAAGTCACCGCTCTCACCTGCAGCCTCCGCCGCCAGCACTTGCTCTGCCTTGCCCATCACTCCATGAGTTAAAAAAAAACGTGGCCCAGGTCATCTGCAGGGACAACAATGGCTCGCCATGACTCGTGCTCTGCCAGCTTCGGTGAAGCAACCAACCTCCTGCGCCATGCCCGACCTCGAAGACCATGCCCTGGACGCCGTCTGCCATATGAGGGCTGCACTGGATGTGCTGGAGCTGCATGCCCGGCACAGGATCACGGCGATCAACTGCGTATGCCGTGACCTGCTGCGGGTGTATTACGCGCAGGCCGTGCAGGCCAAGACGCTGGGGCCCGATGCGCTGTGCGGCATGTCCTTGCAACTGGGCCATGCAATCGAGGTGCTGGAGATGCTCAACGATGATGAAGCGGACGACCCCATTTTGTATGCGGTGAGCTACCTGCTCAGGGCCTCCAGACGGCTGGCGGACGAGGGAGTGTCGGCGCGTCTGTGATGGTGGGAGGAATGCGGGCGGGCTTCGGGTCTGTCTGCGCCATACAGAGTAGTGTGGCGCCGTGCGAGTGCATCCCTGCAGTGGGGGCTATGCTGTCAATCGGATGCCATCACAGCGTCCAGTGAGCTTCTATGGAAAACTGGACTGTAGTTTATGTTGATTTCAGACAGGTTGCTATTCAATTTGGATGTCATGAAATAACGTGGCGTATCGAAGCCAATTTTCATTATCAGTCCACGAAGTTCGGAAAGTGCCCCCACCTTGACATCTGTATCTATCAGTACGGCAATCCTCACCATGCCTTTCTGGTCTGGTGCAGCAGTCAGCTTCTTTGAGAGTGCATCTTTTATTTGAATCAAGCTGTGTAATTTGCCATCCAGGTGGTACTGAATTTCATGGCTTCTTGCATTGCTTATTTCGATCACGGTCAATTCAGCAGAAAGTACAGTCATGCTGATGCAAGTGCTCAGTAAAAATAATAGTATGCTTTTCATGGATTCAATCTCCAATATATCGGCGGTAGGCCACTTTGGTCTCGAACTCGAATTGATTCGGGATGGGGTACACGGCATCGTCATGGGCGCTGATGTTCGACAGCACACCAGCAATGTGAACGATAAATCCTGTGTGCCCAGAGAAGCTGGTTCCCCCTCCTGGAAGGCTGTAAGCGGCTACATCGCCTGCCTGTCTGGACTCCGGTGCAGAGATAACTCGCCAGTTCTGGATTTCAGTGTTCCTGTCTGCCCATTCAGCAGCCAGTGGTGCTCTGCGTTGGCCATGGATGGAAATCCTGGCATCAATTCCAGCTTCCTGCAAGACGTCATAGACAAATTTATTGCATTTGTTTGAGTTGGCTGGAAAGTTGTCTTTCTTTGTTGAGTACGCCCACAACTTGCTTGCGTTATGGCTGATGGCGATTTTTTCTATGAGCGCTCTCTTTTTTCTGTTGTATGTGCCGTCTTCTTTGTAGCCTTTGATTGTTTTTCCCTCCAGGCGATAGTTTTCGGGTTTGGTTGACAGTAGTTGCAGTGTTCTTCCTCCTGGCGACACAAGGCTGTCCGGTGACTTGATGCCCATGGAAAATTGAAATATCCGGATGGCTTTGTTTAATTCTTGACTTGGAATGCCATCTTCAGATATTGGTGAAAGAATTCTTGTGCGTGAAAAATGTAAATTTATCAGGTGTTGAATAAATTTGACTTCATTTGTCTTGTTGGCTCCGCCGTTACCTACGCTTGCTGAAATATTTGCCATTCAAAAATTCCCCCTTGTTGTGCAAGGTGTTGAAATTTTCTTGTGGGTGGGTTTTTAGGTGGTGGCAGCAGGAATATGGAATTTCAACGGTCTTGCAAGTTTGTCAGTTTAACAGCTGCTGCCTGAGATATTGTTGCAGCTTTTTCAATAAATACTAGTAATTGTCTTTTCTGAAGTCTGTCAATATTTATTACAAAAAACAACCATGGTGATGCAGGTGGAGTATGCAAAACGGCGCGCTGAGGTGTTTTTTTGCATGCAATGTCGCGGCTTTAACAAGGCTCCATAGATTTGAAGGGGGCGGGAGTGGGGGCAAATGAAAAATTCAAGGCGTTAACTTTGGGTAATGCTCGCCTGAGCGTTCTGTGCTTCAGGCGTCGGGCTTCAGGTGCGCCGCGGTGGTCTGTTCGGTCAGGGGGTCATGGTCCAGGGCCTGCACCAGTGCATCCAGCAGGCCGGGAAAGCGGGCGTCCAGGTCTTCGCGGCGCAGTGACAGCAGGTTTTCGCGGCCGTAGGGGCGCTGCCAGATCACGCCGCTGTCGCGCAGCACGCGCCAGTGGTGGGTCATGGTCGATTTAGATTGGCCTTGCAGCAGCGAGCCGCAGGCACGCTCCTGTCCGTTGGACAGCGCGCGCACCACGGCAAGGCGCAGGGGGTTGCCCAGCGCGTTGAGCAGGTTTTCCAGGCGTATCTGTTCGCGTTCGGGGTGGTTTGCAAGCATGGGTCATCCTGTCGATGGGGCGCCACTGTGCCATGGATGCAGTGCCGCACCGTGGTGGTGGGCTGCGGCGCGGGTAGATATCCGGCCAGCAGGGGTATTGCCAGGTGCAAACATAGCGGGTCTGCAGGAAGTTGCAGAAAATAGTACGATTGTCTTCGTACATTTAAATTGTCATCAACCTCTGTTCAACCCCCGCGAGAATCCGACCCTACGGCAGATCCACGCACCTGCGCTTTTGCAGCACTCAGGAGTCCTTTCATGGCCCGCCACACCCCCATAGAACGTTACCGCAACATCGGCATTTCCGCGCACATCGACGCGGGCAAGACCACCACGACCGAGCGCATCCTGTTCTACACCGGGGTGAGCCACAAGCTGGGCGAGGTGCATGAGGGCGCGGCCATCATGGACTGGATGGAGCAGGAGCAAGAGCGCGGCATCACCATCACCTCGGCGGCCACCACCTGTTTCTGGAAGGGCATGGACGGCCGCTTCGAGCAGCACCGCATCAACATCATCGACACCCCCGGCCACGTGGATTTCACCATCGAGGTGGAGCGCTCCATGCGCGTGCTCGATGGCGCCGTCATGGTCTATGACGCGGTGGGCGGCGTGCAGCCGCAGTCCGAGACGGTCTGGCGCCAGGCCAACAAGTACAAGGTGCCGCGCCTGGCCTTCGTCAACAAGATGGATCGCACGGGCGCGGATTTTCTGCGCGTGCGCCAGATGATGATCGAGCGCCTGAATGCCAACCCCGTGCCCATCGTGCTGCCCATTGGGGCCGAGCAGCAGTTCACGGGCGTGGTGGATCTGCTCAAGATGCAGGCCATTGTCTGGGACGAGGCCACGCAGGGCATGAAGTTCTCGTACCAGGACATTCCGGCCGATATGGTGGACAGCGCCAGGAAGTGGCGCGAGGCCATGGTCGAGGCTGCCGCCGAGGCCGGCGAGGATCTGATGGAGCGCTACCTGGAGCAGGGCGACCTGCCCGAGGCTGATATTGTGCGGGGCCTGCGCCTGCGCACGATTGCCGGCGAGATCCAGCCCATGCTGTGCGGCTCTGCCTTCAAAAACAAGGGCGTGCAGCGGCTGCTGGATGCCGTGGTCGAGCTGATGCCTTCGCCGCTGGATGTGCCGTCCGTGGAGGGCCACGCCGATGATGGCGCCACCCTCGTGCGCAAGGCAGACGATGCCGAGAAGTTCTCGGCCCTGGCCTTCAAGCTGATGACTGACCCCTTCGTCGGCCAGCTGACCTTTGTGCGCGTGTACTCCGGCGTGCTGACCAAGGGCGACAGCGTTCTCAATTCCGTCAAGGGCAAGAAGGAGCGCATTGGCCGCATCGTGCAGATGCACGCCAACGAGCGCATTGAGGTCGAGGAAATCCGCGCCGGGGATATTGCCGCCTGTGTGGGCCTGAAAGAGGTGACCACGGGCGAGACGCTGTGCGATCCGGCCGCGCCCATCGTGCTGGAGAAGATGGTCTTTCCCGAGCCCGTGATCGCCCAGGCCGTCGAGCCCAAGTCCAAGGCCGACCAGGAAAAGATGGGGCTGGCCCTGTCGCGCCTGGCCGCTGAAGACCCGTCCCTGCGCGTGCGCACCGACGAAGAATCGGGCCAGACCATCATCGCCGGCATGGGCGAGCTGCATCTGGAAATCATCGTGGACCGCATGAAGCGCGAGTTCAACGTGCAAGCCAACGTGGGCAAGCCCCAGGTGGCCTACCGCGAAACCGTGCGCAAGACCGTGACCGACGTGGACGGCAAGTTCGTTCGCCAGTCCGGCGGCAAGGGCCAGTACGGCCACGTGGTGTTCACGCTGGAGCCTCAGGAAGCTGGCAAGGGCTTCGAGTTCGTGGATGCCATCAAGGGCGGCGTGGTGCCGCGCGAGTACATCCCCGCAGTGGAAAAGGGCGTGATCGAAGCCCTGACCAGCGGCGTGCTGGCCGGCTACCCCGTGGTGGACGTGAAGGTCACGCTGACCTTCGGTTCGTACCACGATGTGGACTCGTCCGAGCAGGCGTTCAAGATGGCCGCTATCTTCGGCTTCAAGGAAGCCGCCAAGAAGGCCAGCCCCGTCATCCTGGAACCCATGATGGCTGTGGAAGTCGAGACCCCCGAAGACTACGCCGGCACCGTGATGGGCGACCTGTCCTCGCGCCGTGGCATGGTCCAGGGCATGGACGACATGGTCGGCGGCGGCAAGTCCATCAAGGCCGAAGTGCCGCTGTCCGAGATGTTCGGCTACGCGACCTCGCTGCGTTCGCAGACGCAAGGCCGCGCCACCTACACCATGGAGTTCAAGCACTACGCCGAAGCCCCGCGCAATGTGGCCGAGGCGGTGATCAGCGCGCGGGTCCGGTAAGGGGCGGGGCGGCTTGCCGCCCCCTGTCTCCTTTGCCGCATGCCTGCGCAGATGGCCCCGCTGCGAAGAGAAGATGGCGAGGGTATTGCGGTGGTCTTTGCTTTGCCTGCTGCTTTTCTTCAGACCAGCGCATGCCCCGGTTTGACAAACTTTGCCAATGACCAACAATAGCGGCATGCGTGCCAAGCTGCCCACCATGAACGTCTCTCTTACCGACGCCCTGCAGGGCGTGGTTGATGAACGTCTTCGCTCTGGCCTGTACAACAATGCCAGCGAGTACGTGCGCGAGCTGATCCGGCGTGACGAGGAAGCAGCCAGCCAGCTTCGCGCTATCTATCAGGCCGGCATCGACAGCGGTGAACCGGTACTGATGACTGATGAGGATTGGGCGGCACTGCGCGCTGTAGCACGCTCGCCGGCCACCGGGCAGGAATGAAGCCGGTACGCCGTCGCCCTGCGGCAAGTCTTCAATGGAAACGCGTGGGCAAGACCAAGCTCTGGTTCTGGTACGTTGAAGAGACCGCCTATGTTGATGTGCTTCGCCTGGTCAGCACCGATCAGATACCGCAGCAGGCTATGCTCCCTGATAATTTTCATTGATGGCTAGCACTGCGTAAGTTGCACGCACGTCTTCGAGGCCAGCGCCTTGGCCATGCCGATGGCCTGCATGTGCAGCACCCCCTAAAAAAAACAGCCCCTTGCAAAAGGGGCTGTTGTC
>NZ_JACSYA010000040.1 GCF_029870285.1 Delftia sp. PS-11 | reverse complement strand
TGCTAGGTGCGCCAGAGATAGACCAGCAGTCCCACCACGCAGGCGCCCAGCAGGGTGCAGGCCCAGGCCAGGCGCTGGGCGCCGGTGCGCAGCGCCCCCACGGTGGCGACGATCTGGGTGTTCTGCTCGGCGAGCTTCTCGATCAGTTCCAGTGTCTGGCGCTGGGATTGCTCCAGCTGTGCGATGCGCGCCTCCTGTGCCTGCAGCAGCTGCAGCGCCTGCTCTCCAGCGGAGCGGGGTATGGCATGCGGCTCGGACGCTGCGGCAGGCTCGGGGGAGGGCGGTGTCTCTTCCTTCTTGCGCAGCAGGTTCCTGGCGGCCTTGACGACCTGGGGCGTTGCCTCGATGACATCGCTCCAGGGCACCATCTTGAGCGCCGTGATCCAGCTGGAAGACATGGTTTAGAGCACCTCGCTGGCGAAGTCGGCCAGGCGCGAGCGTTCGCCGCGCGCCAGGGTGATGTGGCCGCTGTGCGGCCAGCCCTTGAAGCGGTCCACGGCGTAGGTCAGGCCAGAGGAGCCTTCTGTCAGGTACGGCGTATCGATCTGGGCCAGATTGCCCATGCAGATGATCTTGGTGCCGGGGCCGGCGCGCGTGATCAGCGTCTTCATCTGCTTGGGGGTCAGGTTCTGGGCTTCGTCGATGATGACGTACTTGTTCAGGAAGGTCCGGCCGCGCATGAAGTTCATGCTCTTGATCTTGATGCGGCTGCGGATCAGCTCATTGGTGGCGGCGCGCCCCCACTCGCCTGCGTTGCCGCCATCGCCCTTGGCCAGGAATTCGAGGTTGTCGTCGAGTGCGCCCATCCAGGGGCCCATTTTCTCTTCCTCGGTGCCTGGCAGGAAGCCGATGTCCTCGCCCACGCTGACGGTGGCGCGCGTCATGATGATCTCGGTGTAGCGGCGCTCGTCCAGCACCTGGGACAGGCCGGCGGCCAGGGCCAGCAGGGTCTTGCCCGTGCCGGCCGTGCCGGTCAGCGTGACCAGGTCGATGTCCGGGTTCATCAGCAGGTTCAGCGCGAAATTCTGCTCGCGGTTGCGTGCCGAAACGCCCCAGACGGCGTATTTCGGGTTGCCGAAGTCCTTGAGCGTCTTGAGTACGGCTGTCTTGTCGCGGATCTCGGTCACGCGCATGAACAGGCTGGGCTCGCCGGGCGCTTCGTGGTAGACGAACTGGTTGATCATCAGCTGGTCTACGATGGCGCCGCTGATGCGGTAGTAGGTGATGGCGCCTTCCTGCCAGCTTTCAACGTTCTTGCCGGCCTTGCTCCAGAAGTCCTGGGGCAGTGCCAGGGCGCCTGCGTAGAGCAGGTCGCCGTCATCCAGGACCTTGTCGTTCTGGTAGTCCTCGGCGGCCAGGCCCAGCGCGCGTGCCTTGACGCGCATATTGATGTCCTTGGACACCAGCACCACATCGCGCTCGCTGAATTTCTTGCGCAGCGCTGCAACTACGCCGAGGATCTGGTTGTCTGCCTTGCCCTGGGGCAGGCTGTCGGGCAGCGAGGTCTCCAGCGGCTCGGTCTGGAAATACAGCATGCCGGTGGCGCTGCGCTGGCCTGTGGCGTTCAGCGGCAGGCCCTTGTCCAGTGTTTCCGAGGGCTGGGAGGCGACCAGCGAATCCAGGGTGCGGCTGACCTGGCGGCCATTGCGGGCGACTTCCGTCATGCCCTTTTTGTGGGCATCCAGCTCTTCCAGCACCACCATGGGCAGGAAGATGTCGTGCTCCTCGAAGCGGAACAGGCTGCTCGGGTCATGCAGCAGCACGTTCGTGTCGAGCACGAACAGCGTCTTGGGGCCGGTGCGCGCGCGGCGCTGGCGTGCCGCAGCAGGGGTTGCGGCGGCCTGTTTGCCTGCTGTGGTGGCTGGCGCAGCCGGTGCGTCTGCAGCTTTGCTGCGCTTGGCTGCAGTGGTGGCGGTGGCCTTTTTTGCGGGCGTGGCGGTCTTGGCGGCTGCCGGCTTGCGGCTGCGTGGTGTGCTGGCCACAGCTTCGGCTGCCGCAGCTTTGGCTGCCACAGCTTCGGCTGCCACAGCACCGGCTGCCGCAGCATTGGCTGCCACAGCCTCTACTGCGAGGGCGGCGCTGGCGGTCTCAGGGGTTGGGGATGTGTCTTGGGGCGCGGTATCTGCGCGCTTGGCACCACGCACGGTGAGGAAGGCTTCGGGGGGGAGCTTGGCGGCGCGGCGGCCGGGTGCGGGAGGCAGGGGCATGGTGGACTAACCGTTCCTCGACAGGGATCAAAAAGCACAAAGCCGCCTGGAAACCAGGGCGGCTTTGGTGGGGTGGCGGGAAAAAACAGCTTTGCACTGGTGCATTGGCCCATTATGCATAGGCCAATGACGCGAATGTGGCTGCTTGTCCCTATCTGCTGTCCGAATGTGCGGATTCAGGCGGCTTGCTTGAGGGACTTCAGCGTCTTGACAGCCTTGAGGACTTCGTCAACGTGGCCCGGCACTTTCAGGCCGCGCCATTCCTGCACCAGCACGCCGTCGGCGCCGATCAGGAACGTCGAGCGCTCGATGCCCTTGACCTTCTTGCCGTACATGATCTTGTTCTTGACCACGCCGAACATATGGCACATCTTTTCTTCGGTGTCGGCAATCAGCTCGAACGGCAGCTCCAGCTTTTCCTTGAAGTCGTCGTGCGACTTCATGTTGTCGCGCGAAACTCCGAACACGGTGGCGCCGGCCTTCACGAAATCCTTGTACTTGTCGCGGAACTGCATTGCCTCGGTGGTGCAGCCTGGGGTATTGTCCTTGGGGTAGAAATACAGGATCAGAATCTGACCCGTGTGGGAGGTGTTGGTCACCTTGATCCCGCCAGTCGCGTTGGCTTCGAATTCAGGCAGGGGTTTGTTGACAACGATCGCCATGCGCTTGTATCTCTCGGGTGTAGTCGTTGAAATGCCGAGGGCGTTGTTGGTGTTCTTGCTTTTATCGATTGCCCCCAACCGCAACCTGCAATTTTACCCTGAAAATAGGATTTGTCCGAATCCGGGGGGCAGGAGTCTACTCCAAGAGTAGGGCCGCGACGACATTGCGGCCTTCGCCCGAAAGGATGTTGTAGGTGCGACACGCAGCCTGGGTGTCCATGCTTTCCAGCCCGATGCGCCTGGCCATGAGGGGACGCAGCCATGCAGGCGGCGGGAAACGGTTGCGCCGTCCGCTGCCGAAGATGATGACTTCGGCATCGAGCTGGGCCAGCGCCTCGAAGTGCTCTGCCGTCAGGTCCTCAAAGCGCGCGCAGTCCCAGGCCTGGCGCAACCCCTTGGCGCTGACGATCAGGCTGTGATCGAACTTTTCCTTGTCCACGGCCAGCCATCCGGGGCCATAGCCAGTGATGGTCTGTACGTTGGATTTGTCGGCGTGGAGTTTCATGTGTGCGGCGGCGCAGGGCGCGCGATGGGGGTGGTCGCCATGCAGCCGGGGCGGGGGCGATGCTGCGTTGCGGAACTGTGGTCAAATTATAGGTTTCACCAGGGTGCATGGGGCATTTCTGGCGTGCTCGATGGCCGCAAGCCTGTTGCCGGCCTCTTTCCTCTCTTCAGCATGAAAACCGTTCGCAAATCCGCAAAACTAGCCAACGTCTGTTATGACATCCGCGGGCCCATCATGGACGCGGCGAAGCAAATGGAAGAGGACGGCCACAAGATCATCAAGCTCAATATCGGCAATCTCGCGGTATTCGGCTTCGATGCACCAGAGGAAGTGCAGCAGGACATGATCCGCAACCTGCCCAACTCGGCAGGCTACTCGGACAGTAAGGGCATCTTTGCGGCGCGCAAGGCCGTGATGCACGAAACCCAGCGCCAGGGCATCGTGGGTGTGACGCTCGACGACATCTACCTGGGCAATGGCGCCTCCGAGCTGATCAGCCTGGCCACGAACGCCCTGCTCGACAACGGCGATGAGCTGCTGCTGCCCGCGCCCGACTATCCGCTGTGGACGGCTGCCACCAGCCTGTCGGGCGGCACGCCGGTGCACTACATGTGCGAGGAAGACAACGGCTGGATGCCCAGCCTGGACGATATCCGCGCCAAGATCACGCCGCGCACCAAGGGCATCGTCGTCATCAACCCCAACAACCCCACGGGCGCGCTCTACAGCCGGCAGCTGCTGCAGAGCATTGTCGAGATTGCGCGTGAACACGGTCTGGTGATCTTCGCCGACGAGGTCTACGACAAGGTTCTCTACGACGATGTCAGGCACACGCCGCTGGCCAGCCTGTCCACCGACGTGCTGACGCTGACCTTCAACTCGCTGTCCAAGGCCTACCGCAGCTGCGGCTACCGTGCCGGCTGGATGGTGGTGTCGGGCGACAAAAAGCCTGCCAAGGATTACATCGAGGGCCTGAACATGCTCTCGAACATGCGCCTGTGTGCCAACGTGCCGGGCCAGTGGGCCGTGCAGACGGCGCTGGGCGGCCACCAGAGCATCGACGAGCTGGTGCGCGAAGGCGGGCGGCTGCGTGTGCAGCGCGATCTGGCCCACAAGCTGATCACCGAGATTCCCGGCGTGACCTGTGTCAGGCCGCAGGCGGCGCTGTACATGTTCCCGCGCCTTGATCCCGCGGTGTATCCGATCAAGGACGACCAGGAGTTCTTCCTGGAGGTGCTGCAGGAGACCAAGGTCATGCTGGTGCAGGGCACGGGCTTCAACTGGCCCCACCCTGACCATTTCCGCATTGTGTTCCTGCCGCACGAGGCCGACCTGCGCGAGGCCATCCGCCGCCTGGCCGTGTTCCTGGAAAAGTACCGCAAGCGCCACGGCACGGACCGCGGCTGACCTGTTCGCGCGGGTGGGGCTGCTGTCCCGCCCGCAACCCGTTTTTTCACGGCTGCAGGCGGGTGTCTCCCGCTCGCCGCAGCGATTTTTGACTGGCAAGCAAGTTTATGAAACCGATCCAAGTAGGCCTCCTGGGCATTGGCACCGTGGGCAGCGGCACGTTCAACGTGCTGCAGCGCAACCAAGAAGAGATCCGCCGCCGCGCGGGCCGCGGTATTGAGATTGCCATGGTGGCTGACCTGGATACGGAACGCGCCCGCTCCGTCGTGGGCGACACCGCCAAGGTGGTTGGCGATGCGCGCGAAATCATTGCCAACCCCGACATCGATGTCGTGGTCGAGCTCATCGGCGGCTATGGCATCGCCAAGGCGCTGGTGCTCGAAGCCATCGCGGCCGGCAAGCACGTGGTCACGGCCAACAAGGCCCTGCTGGCCGTGCATGGCAGCGAGATCTTCAAGGCCGCTGCCGACAAGGGTGTGATGGTGGCCTACGAGGCGGCCGTGGCCGGTGGTATTCCCATCATCAAGGCGCTGCGCGAAGGCCTGACAGCCAACGAAATCCAGTGGGTGGCCGGCATCATCAACGGCACGACCAACTTCATCCTGTCCGAGATGCGCGACAAGGGTCTGGACTTCGATGTGGTGCTCAAAGAGGCCCAGCGCCTGGGCTACGCCGAGGCCGATCCGACCTTCGACATCGAAGGCGTGGATGCCGCGCACAAGGTCACGCTGATGAGCGCCATCGCCTTCGGCATCCCGGTGCAGTTCGACAAGGCCCATGTGGAAGGCATCACCAAGCTGTCGGCTGCCGACATCAAGTATGCAGAGCAGCTGGGCTACCGCATCAAGCTGCTGGGCATCACCAAGCGCACGGACAAGGGCATCGAGCTGCGCGTGCACCCCAGCCTGGTGCCGACCAAGCGCCTGATCGCCAATGTCGAGGGCGCGATGAATGCCGTGGTCGTGCATGGCGATGCCGTCGGCACGACGCTGTACTACGGCAAGGGCGCGGGCTCCGAGCCCACGGCCAGCGCCGTGATCGCCGATCTGGTGGACATCGCCCGCCTGCACACGGCCGACCCCGAGCACCGCGTGCCGCCGCTGGCCTTCCAGTCCAGCACCCTGGCCGCTGCAGGCGGCGAGCTGCCCGTGCTGCCCATGAGCGAGGTGGTCACCAGCTACTACCTGCGCATCCGCGTGGCCGACGAGGCGGGCGTGCTGGCCAAGATCACTGGCATTCTTGCCAATGCGGGCATCAGCATCGATGCGCTGCTGCAGCGCGAGGCTGGCGAAGTGGTGGGTGATAACGAAGGCAGCCAGGGCGTGCCCCAGACCGATCTGATCATCCTGACCCACGCCACGCGCGAAGGCGACATGGACGCAGCTCTGGGCCAGATCCAGCAACTGCCCACGGTGCTGGCTCCGATCAACCGCATCCGCAAGGAAGAGTTGAATTAAGCCCCCCTGAGCGGCTGCGCAGCTTCCCCCGTATGCACGGCGCCCTCTCTCGCATGCGGGAGGGGGACGATGCCCTCGCTGCGGGGTGGCGCGGCCGGCGTAGGCCCTTGCTCGGCGTCCCTGGCATGGGCCGTGCCCCGTTTCACGGAATACTGACGAGGAAGCGACATGCTTTATCTTTCCACGCGCGGCCATGCGGACCGCAAGCGCTTTTGTGACATCCTGCTCGAAGGCTTGGCGCCTGATGGCGGCCTGTACCTGCCCGAGCGCTATCCCCAGATCGACAGCGCTCGCCTGAGCGAGCTGCGCCGCATCTACAAGCAAGACGGCTATGCGGCCCTGGCCTTCGAGATCCTGAGCCTGTACATCGACGACATTCCTGCCGAGGATCTGCGTGCCCTGTGCGCCAAGACCTATACGCAGCAGGTGTTCGGCACGGCCGAGATCACGCCCCTGCGCCAGCTGGAAGACGGCCTGTGGCTCGAAGCCCTGTCCAACGGCCCCACGCTGGCCTTCAAGGACATGGCCATGCAGTTGCTGGGCAACCTGTTCGAGTATGAACTGGGCCGGCGTGGCGAGCAGCTCAACATCCTGGGTGCCACCAGTGGCGACACCGGCAGCGCTGCCGAGTACGCCATGCGCGGCAAGCAGGGCGTGCGCGTGTTCATGACCAGCCCCCATGGCCGCATGAGCCCCTTCCAGCAGGCGCAGATGTTCAGCCTGCAGGACGCCAACATCCACAACATCGCCATCGAAGGCGTGTTCGACGACTGCCAGGACATCGTCAAGGCGGTCTCCAACGACCATGCCTTCAAGGCACGCTACAAGATCGGCACCGTGAACTCGATCAACTGGGCGCGTCTGCTGGCCCAGGTCGTCTACTACTTCGCGGGCTACCTGCAGGCCACGCAGGACAACGGCCAGAAGGTCAGCTTCACCGTGCCCAGCGGCAACTTCGGCAACATCTGCGCCGGCCATGTGGCGCGCCAGATGGGCCTGCCCATCGACCGCCTGATCGTTGCCACCAACGAGAACGACGTGCTCGACGAGTTCTTCCGCACGGGTGCCTATGTGGTGCGCGGCAGCGAGCACACCTACGAGACATCCAGCCCCTCTATGGACATCTCCAAGGCCAGCAACTTCGAGCGCTTCGTGTTCGACCTGCTGGGCCGCGACGGCCAGGCCACGCGCGAGCTGTTCGCCGAAGGCGTGGCGCGCCAGGGCCGCTTCGACCTGGGCAGCAATCCCCTGTTCCAGCAAGCCTCCGCACGCTACGGCTTTGCCAGCGGCAAGAGCACGCACGCCAACCGCCTGGCCACCATCCGCGACACCTTCGAACGTTTCGGCACCATGATCGACACGCACACGGCCGACGGCGTCAAGGTGGCGCGCGAGCACCTGCAGGCCGGCGTGCCCATGATCGTGCTGGAGACGGCGCTGCCCATCAAGTTCGCTGCGACCATCGAGGAAGCACTGGGCCGCCTGCCCGAGCGTCCTGCCAGGTTCGAGGGCATCGAGGACCTGCCCAAGCGGGTGACCGTGATGCCTGCCGACGCCGAGCAGGTCAAGGCCTACATCGCGCAGCATTGCAACTGATGCAGGGGCAGGGCTGCCGGCCCGCCCTCTGCCGGAGTGCGCCGCAATGAAAGTCATCGGCTTTGCCGGCTACTCCGGCGCGGGCAAGACCAGCCTGGTGGAGCCCCTGATCATGCTGCTGCGTGCCCAGGGGCTCAGTGTCTCGGTGGTCAAGCATGCCCACCACCATTTCGATGTGGACCACGAGGGCAAGGACAGCTGGCGCCACCGCAAGGCGGGTGCCTACGAGGTCGTACTGGCCTCCGACCGGCGCCTGGCACTGATGCGCGAGTTCCCGCAGCCCGCTGAACTGTCGGTGCACGATATGCTGGCCGAGCTCGATGCCCGCGTGGACTGGGTGCTGGTCGAAGGCTTCAAGCATGCCGACCTGCCCAAAGTGGAAATCTGGCGTGAGCAGCCCGAGCGGGCCAGCGCAGGAAAGCCCCAGGCCCCGCTGTACCCGCATGACCCCCATGTGATTGCCGTGGCCACCGATGCGCCACAGCGCCTGCCCGAGCCGCCGAGCCAGCCCGTGCTGGATCTCAACGCCCCGCAGCAGATACTGCAATGGCTGCTGGCGCATGCCGCCTTGCTGCACTACCGTGGCCCAGGCCACTGATGAAACCAGGAGAATCCACCATGCGAGCTCCACTCAAGCCCCTCGATGACGCGCTGGCCGACCTGCTGGCGCAGGCACTGCCGCTGGCGGGCGACGACACCGTGGACAGCTTCGACGCCGATGGCCGCGTGCTGCGCGAGGATGCCATCTCGCCGCTTCAGGTGCCGCCCCAGGACAACAGCGCCATGGACGGCTATGCCGTGCGCAGCGCCGAGTGCGCGCCGGGCGATGCCGTGCTGCCGGTTTCGCAGCGCATTCCCGCAGGCTCCCCGGGCCAGCCGCTGGAGCCGGGCACGGTGGCCCGCATCTTCACCGGCGCACCCGTGCCGCCGGGGGCGGATGCCATCGTCATGCAGGAAGACTGCGAAGCGCTTGAAGACGGCCGTGTGCGCATCAATGCACGGCCCGAGGCCGGGCAGTGGATACGCCGCTCGGGCGAGGACATCCGGCGCGGCGCCACCGTGATCGCGGCTGGAACGCGGCTGTCGCCAGCCGAGCTGGGACTGGCTGCCAGCATCGGCCTGGCCCGCCTCAAAGTGGCGCGCAGGCCGCGCGTGGCCCTGTTTTCCACGGGCGACGAACTGGTCATGCCCGGAACCATCGCGCCCGAACAGATGCCGCCGGGCAGCATCTACAACAGCAACCGCTTCTTCCTGCGCGCCCTGCTGCAGCGCATGGGCTGCGAAGTCACGGACTTCGGCATCGTGCCGGACCGGCGTGAAGCCACTGTGGATGCGCTGCGCGAAGCGGCCCGCTCGCACGACCTGATCCTGACCAGCGGCGGAGTCTCGGTCGGAGAGGAAGACCATGTCAAGCCTGCCGTCCAGGCCCTGGGGCAGCTCGACCTCTGGCAAGTCGCGATCAAGCCCGGCAAACCTTTCGCTTATGGGCATGTGCGCCGCAGCGGCGGCGATGCCGAGGGCTTTGCCCATTTCATCGGCCTGCCCGGCAATCCGGTCTCCAGCTTCGTCACCTTTCTCATGCTGGTACGCCCCTTCGTGCTGCGCCTGCAGGGCGTGCAGCAGGTGCTTCCTCGCCCGGTCGAGGCCCGTGCCGAATTTGCATGGCCGCGCGCAGACAAGCGCCGTGAATTCCTGCGCGTGCGCTACAACGGCAGCGGCGCTCTGGAACTGTTCCGCAACCAAAGCTCCGGTGTGCTGACTTCGGCGGCCTGGGGCGATGGCGTGGTGGACAATCCGCCGGGCCAGTCCATAGCGCCCGGCGACACCGTGCGCTTCATCGCCTTCTCGGAGCTGTTGTCATGAGCCAGTCCATCACTCTCACTGTGCGCTATTTCGCCTCCATCCGCGAGGCCTTGGGCACGGGCAGCGAAGCCCTGTCCACGCAGGCATCCACCGTGGGTGCGCTGCGCGACGAGCTGATCGCTCGCGGCGGCGCGGCAGCCGAGGCGCTGGCGCCCGGCCGGGCGGTGCGCATGGCGCTCAATCAGGTGATGTGCGACAGCGCGGCGCCCCTGCGACAGGGCGACGAAGTGGCCTTTTTCCCCCCTGTCACCGGAGGTTGAGCGCATGGCTGCAGACAAGCCCGTGGACCCCGCTATCAGCGCGCGCACGCGCAAGGCCCTGTCCGAAGCCCGTTCGCGTGGCGTGCAGCTGGGCCGCGCGGGGGCGGACAACCTGCGCGCCACCGTGGAAAAGCGCAAATCCGCCGCCGATGCCTTCGCCCGGCAGCATGAGGCATTGTTCGCCGAGATGCAGTCGCGCGGCCTCACCCACCGCGCCATGGCTGCCGAACTCAATGCGCGCGGCATTGCAGCGGCCCGGGGCGGCGAATGGACCCATGGGCAGGTCCAGCGCATTCTCAACCGCTATGCAGGCGTGGCCGGCAACTGATGGCTCAGGCCGTATCCGCTGATGCGTCCGGCAGCAGCGGCGCCTGCCACTCCAGCAGTTCGGCCAGGCGCTGCACGATCCAGCCGGCCTCGCCCGCGCTGACGATGGAGCCCGGCTCCGCCAGGCCTGCGTGAATGCCCAGCAGCACGCCTACCTCCGAGGAGTTGCCGGTGTGGTAGAGCGTCTGCGCCTGTTCGACCAGGTGGCAGGACAGGTCTTCGCACAGCTCGTAGCGCGCGACGACCTCGGCGATCGGGGTCTTGAGCCGGCCATGGCGGTCGGCGTACAGGGCTGCGAAGCTTGGGGGCGGCTGGATCTGGCTGGTGTCGTCCATGGTGTGCCTCAATCGGGTTCGAACAGGCGCTCGAAGCGCGCGAGGTCCTCGGCCAGCTCACAGCTCACGAGCTGGCCCATTTTGCCGTCGGCCAGCCGGTGGGCGGCGAACAGCGTGGCCTTGCCGCGAAAGTGGTAGTCGGGCAGGTGGATGATGGTATAGGGGTGAGGCACGAAAAGCTGGTGCTCGAAGACCACGCGGTGCTCGTTGCGCGGCGAAGGGTAGAGCGTGTATTCGGCGGTGTTGATGGTGAGTGTGGCCATGTGGGGCCCGCAGCGGCAAAAGGTCCGGCGGCGGGGGACGGCAATGCTACCGCGTTCACGAGCCGGCCCTGGCGCCTGCGACAATGCAGGCATGCAAGCTGCCCGTGTTTCCATTCAGACCGAGGATTTTGATGTCTCTGCCGAGCTGGCGGCCCTGCGCGCCGGCGATGCGCGCGTGGGCGCCGTGTGCAGCTTCGTTGGCACGGTGCGCGACCGCAACGAGGGCGATGCCGTCGCCAGCATGGAGCTGGAGCACTATCCCGGCATGACCGAAAAATCCATCGAAGCCATCATCGATGAGGCGGTGCAGCGCTTTGGCATCCACGGCGCGCGCGTCATCCACCGCATCGGCCCGCTGCTGCCCATGGACCAGATCGTGCTTGTGGCCGTCACCGCATCGCATCGCGGCATGGCCTTCCAGGCATGCGAGTACATCATGGACTATCTCAAGTCGCTGGCACCCTTCTGGAAAAAGGAGCAGACGCCGCAGGGCGCGCGCTGGGTGGACGCGCGCGTCAGCGACGAGCAGGCGCTGGCCCGCTGGCGCCAGTAAGGCTCAGGCTTTTTGCAATCCGGCGCCCCGCAGCCACTGTGGCGGCCGGAAGACCAGCAGATTGCCCAGCAACACCAGCAGCAGGCCGCAAACGGCCAGGGGTGTCCAGACATAGCCCTCGAACATGGCCGAAATGCCGAGCGCCACGATGGGAAACAGCACGGTGGCATAGGCCGCCTTCTCGGGGCCCAGCCGTCCGACCAGGGTCAGGTAAGCCGTGAAGGCGATGACCGAGCCCGGTATGGCCAGGTACAGCAGGGAGCCTACATAGGCCCAGCGGGTGTCGAAGCCCCAGGGCAGACCCGCTGCCAGCGCATAGCCTGCCAGCAGCAGCGTGCCTGCGAGCATGCCCCAGGCATTGGTCTGCGCCGGGCGCCAGCCCATGGACTGCAGCGAGGCCGACAGCATGTTGCCGCAGGAAAAGCACAGCGTCCCCAGCACGGCCCAGCCCAGGCCGGGCAGGCTGGCATGCCGGCCTTCGCGCAGTTCGGGCCAGAACAGCACGGCCAGCCCCGCCAGTCCGAAAACGCTGCCCGCCAGCACATGGGGCTCCAGGCGCCTGCCGTGGATGATGCGTGCCATCAGCGCATTCCAGAGATTGGCGCTGGAGAAGACGACGGCTGCCAGGCCGCTGGCCAGCGTTTCGCTGGCATGCATGAAGCACACGAAATTGAAGCTGAACAGGCACAGGCCCTGTGCCAGCACGCGCGGCAGCGCCGCGCCGCGTGGCACGCGCAACTGCCGTGCCCATGCCAGCCAGGCAAACATCAGGGTGGCGGCCAGCGCGAAGCGGTAAGCAATCGACAGCTCCACGGGCACGGTGCCCAGTTGCAGCTTCAATGCAATCCAGGTGGAGCCCCAGATCAGCACGACCAGGGCATAAAGAGAGGCAGTCATGGTCTCGGATGATGGCGTTGCAGGCGGCGCAGCCATGGCAGATTCCTGCGCTTTGATGGCGCACAGGCCAGCGCCCGCGCCTGCGCTCCCCCACAATCGCTGGCATGACGCCCACGCCACTGCCTGCGCTGCCTTCCAGCCACCTGTGCCAGGTGCTGTCTCGCTCCAAGGCCCGCCTGCAGCGCCGTGTGCGCCTGAGCCAGGGCGTGGAGCTGGCTGTCTGGGCCAATGTGGACGACGAGGTGCGCTACTGCCAGCCCGGCCACCACACGCTGTCGGTCTATCTGGCCGGCGGTCAAGGCTCCCAGCTCAAAAGCCGGCCCGAGGCATCGGGCGCACCCGGGCGCGTGTGCATTTTCACGCCCGACGACGAGTCGCACTGGCTGGTGCGATCGCCCGTGCAGTTCCTGCACCTGTATGTGTCCGATCTGGCCTGGGCCGGGCGCGTGGTGCGCATGCTCGACGCCGAGCCGCGCTCGCGCACGCTACGCCCGCAGGTCTATGTGGACGACGCGGTGGTGCATGCAGGTGCACAGGCGCTGGCGCGGCTGGACTGGGACGATGGCGCGCAGGCGCTTGCCGCTGATGCCATCGGCCAGCAACTGCTGGACCGCATGGTGCTGCAGGCCGCCACGCCGCGCCAGCTGCAGGCGCTGCAGCGGCCTCTGGGCGGGCTGTCGCAGGCAGCGCGGCGCAAGGTGCTGGCCCATGTCGAGGAGCATCTGCACGATGGCAAGGCGCTGACGCTGGCGGCGCTGGCGCAGCAGGCCTGCCTGTCCGAGTTCCACTTTGCGCGCATGTTCCGTCAAAGCATGGGCTGCACTGTGCACGAATGGGTGATGCAGCAGCGCCTGGAACGCGTGCAGCGGGCCCTGGCGGGGCGCCATGTGCCGCCGCTGGCCGACCTGGCACAGGAGTGCGGCTTTTCCAGCGCCAGCCACCTGGTGCGCAGCTTTCGTGCGCATTGGGGGGTGACGCCCGCGCAATTCGCGCGTCTGCGGTACCACGCCTGCTGATGGCAGGGCTCCTGCGGGCTTGATCTGGCGCAAGGCGCTGTCTGGAGGCAGGCGCGAGTATGGTCCTGCGCTTGGCGCATGTCTTGAAATTTTCCCGGCGGGCATCAGATAAATCGCAATGACGCTGTTCCAGCAACGGAAAGAAACACCATGCGAATCGACAAACTGACGACCAAGTTCCAGCAAGCCCTGGCCGACGCGCAGACGCTGGCTCTGGGCGGTGACCAACCCAATATCGAACCGCTGCACCTGCTCGTGGCGCTGCTGCGCCAGGACGATGGCCCGCGCTCGCTGCTGCAGCGTGCCGGCGCCAATGTGGCGCAACTGCAGGCGGCCGCCGAAAAGGCCCTGGCCGACCTGCCGCGCGTGCAGCACCAGGACCAGGTCCAGGTCGGCTCCGAGCTGGGCCGGGTGCTGCAGGCCACCGAGAAGGAAGCGCTCAAGCGCGCTGACCAGTTCATTGCCAGCGAGCTGTTCCTGCTGGCGCTGACCGATGGCAATGGCGCCTCTACCCGTGCGGGCCAGCTGCTCAAGGACAGCGGCGTGACGCGCTCGTCCCTGGAGTCCGCCATCAATGCCGTGCGCGGCGGCCAGGCCATGGACAGCGCCGAGGCTGAAGGCCAGCGCGAAGCCCTCAAGAAGTACACCCTGGACCTGACCGAGCGCGCGCGCAGCGGCAAGCTCGACCCTGTGATCGGCCGCGACGACGAGATCCGCCGCTCCATCCAGGTGCTGCAGCGGCGCAGCAAGAACAACCCCGTGCTCATCGGCGAGCCCGGTGTGGGCAAGACCGCCATCGTCGAGGGACTGGCCCAGCGCATCGTCGCTGGCGAAGTGCCCGAAAGCCTCAAGAACAAGCGCGTGCTGTCGCTGGACATGGCGGGCCTGCTGGCGGGCGCCAAGTACCGGGGCGACTTCGAAGAGCGCCTCAAGTCCGTGCTCAAGGAAGTGTCCCAGGAAGAGGGCCGCATCATCCTGTTCATCGACGAGATCCACACCATGGTCGGTGCCGGCAAGGCCGATGGCGCCATGGATGCGGGCAACATGCTCAAGCCGGCGCTGGCGCGCGGCGAGCTGCACTGCATCGGTGCGACCACGCTGGACGAGTACCGCAAGTACATCGAAAAGGACGCTGCGCTGGAGCGGCGCTTCCAGAAGGTGCTGGTCGAGGAGCCTTCAGTCGAGGACACCATTGCCATCCTGCGCGGCCTGCAGGTGCGCTATGAGGCCCACCATGGCGTGGACATCACCGACCCTGCCATCGTGGCTGCCGCCGAACTCAGCCACCGCTACATCACCGACCGCTTCCTGCCCGACAAGGCCATTGACCTGATCGACGAGGCCGCAGCCAAGATCAAGATCGAGATCGACTCCAAGCCCGAGGCCATGGACAAGCTCGAACGGCGCATGATCCAGCTCAAGATCGAGCGTGAGGCCATGAAGAAGGAAAAGGACGAAGCCTCGCAAAAGCGCCTGCAGCTCATCGAGGAAGAGCTGGGCAGCCTGGAGCGCGAGTATGCCGATCTGGAGGACATCTGGAAGAGCGAGAAGGCCAGCGCCCAGGGCTCCGAGCAGATCCGCAAGGAAATTGACCAGATCCGCATCCAGATCGAAGAGCTCAAGCGCAAGGGCGACTTCAACAAGGTGGCCGAGCTGCAATACGGCAAGCTGCCGGCCCTGGAAAAGCAGCTCAACGAAGCCCAGGCCAGCGAGCAGGGGCAGGCGGGCGCGCCTGCCCACCGGCTGCTGCGCACCCAGGTCGGCGCCGAGGAAATCGCCGAAGTGGTCAGCCGTGCCACCGGCATTCCCGTGGCCAAGATGATGCAGGGCGAAAAAGACAAGCTGCTGCGCATGGAGGACCGCCTGCATGAACGCGTGGTCGGCCAGGACGAGGCCATCTCGGCCGTGGCCAACGCCATCCGCCGCTCGCGCTCGGGCCTGTCCGACCCCAACCGCCCCACTGGCTCTTTCCTGTTCCTGGGCCCCACGGGCGTGGGCAAGACCGAGCTGTGCAAGGCCCTGGCCGGCTTCATGTTCGACAGCGAGGAGCACCTTGTGCGCATCGACATGAGCGAGTTCATGGAAAAGCATTCCGTGGCCCGCCTGATCGGCGCGCCGCCCGGCTATGTGGGCTATGAGGAAGGCGGCTACCTGACCGAAGCCGTGCGCCGCAAGCCCTACAGCGTGCTGCTGCTCGACGAGGTGGAAAAAGCCCACCCCGATGTATTCAACGTGCTGCTGCAGGTACTCGATGATGGCCGCCTGACCGATGGACAGGGCCGCACAGTGGACTTCAAGAATACGGTCATCGTGATGACCAGCAACATCGGCTCGCTGCTGATCCAGTCCATGGTGGGCGAGGACTACGATGATGTGAAAGATGCGGTCTGGGGGGAACTCAAGAACCATTTCCGACCCGAATTCCTCAACCGCATCGACGAAACCGTGGTCTTTCATGCGCTGGATGCTAAAAATATCGAGTCCATCGCAAGGATTCAGCTCAGGCTGCTCGAACATCGTTTGGAGAAAATGGACCTTGCGCTGCAGGTATCCGATCAGGCGCTGGCCGAGCTGGCCAAGGTGGGCTTCGACCCGGTCTTTGGCGCACGGCCTCTGAAGCGCGCGATCCAGCAGCGCATAGAGAACCCGCTGTCGAAGTTGTTGCTCGAAGGGCGCTTCCCGCCCAAGAGTACGATTGCGGTGCATGTGGACCCGGTGCTGGAGCCGGGCGTATTCCGGTTCGACGCGGCAGGCTCTGCCTGACGCCGGGAACCCAGAAAGGCTTTGCTTTGAACGATTTCGCCGCCACCTTGACCCGCTGGACGGTTCGCATCGCGCTGATGCTGATCGGCCTGGTCTTCTTTGTCAGCCTCTTGACCGTGGCTGCACTGCTGGCGCTGCTGTGGGGCGCACGCGCCTTGTGGGCCAAGCTGACGGGCCAGCCCGTGATGCCCTGGTCCATGCGCATGAGCCCGCGTGCAGGCTGGCAGACCGTCTACCGCTCGGGATCCGAGTGGATGGCGCAGCGCCCTCAGCGCGCCCAGGGCGGCGGCGACGGGGCCGGCAGCCGCCGTGCAGGCGTGCTGCCGGGGGGCGGCGATGTGGTGGACGTTCAGCCCCGCGAAGTGCGCGAACCCTGATGCGTTTTGCAGCAGCCGTTACGCGGCCTGTCCATCCGCAGCCAGGGCGCGCCGCCATGCCGCCCCTATAGTCGGCATACCGGGGAGCCCGAGCGGGGCTCCCTTTTTTTATCCCCTGGGCGGCCCTTGCAGAGGCTGTCCGTGCAAGGGGGACGCGCAGATGTCTTCTTCTCATCGAGCCCTATGACCCAGACGGATCTACGCCGCATCTTCGATCTCCAGTACCAGGCCAGCCGGGCCCAGATCGATGTGCCGCTGCTGGTGCGCCGAGAGCGCCTGCTGCGGGTGCAAAAGCTGCTGGACGAGCACGGCCCTGTGCTGGCAGCTGCCGTGCAGGCCGACTTCGGCATACGCTCGTCCCGGCTCACCGAAGTGGCCGAGCTGCTGGTGCTGCGCAACCAGCTCAGGCATACGCTGCGCCATCTGCCGCGCTGGTCACGCCGCCAGCGTGTGCGCACGCCCCTGATGCTCATGCCTGGGCGGGGCTGGATCGAGCGCCAGCCCCTGGGCGTGGTGGGCGTCATCGCGCCCTGGAATTACCCCGTGCAGCTGGCGCTGGGCCCTGCCATCACGGCGCTGGCAGCCGGCAACCGCGTCATGCTCAAGCCCAGCGAACTGACGCCTCACACATCGGCCCAGCTGGCAGCACTGGTGTCCCAGTTTTTTGCGCCTGAGGAATTTGCCGTCATCCAGGGCGATGTCAGCGTGGCAACCCAGTTCTCGGGCCTGCCCTTTGACCACCTTCTGTTCACCGGATCAACGGCGGTGGGGCGGCGCGTGGCACTGGCGGCAGCCGCCCACCTGACGCCCACCACGCTGGAGCTGGGCGGCAAGTCGCCCTGCATCATCGCCCCTGGCTGCGACCTGCGTGCGGCAGCCCTCAAGATTGCCCACGGCAAGCTGCTCAACGCGGGGCAGACCTGCATTGCGCCTGATTATGTTTTGCTGCCCCGTGGGCAGGAGGCCGCCTTTGCCCAGGCCTTTCGCAGTGCGGCGCTGCGACTGTTCCCGCGCTTTGCCGGCAACCCCGACTATGCCGCTGTCCTCAACCGGCGCCATCTGGCACGGCTGCGCCAGATGCTACGCCAGGCCCAGAGCCTGGGAGCGCATGTCGAATGGATGGAGGAGGCGGGCGGCTTGCATGACGCAGACGCATTGGCCCAGGGCGATGCCGTGGCGCGGCAGATGCCGCCAGCCCTGGTCTTCAATGCCACCAGCCAGATGCAGCTCATGCAGGAGGAAATTTTCGGCCCCATCCTGCCTGTGATCAGCTACGACCGCCCGGACGATGTGATCGCAGCCCTCGGGGCCGGCTCCAGGCCGCTGGCGCTTTACTGGTTCGGTGACGATGAAAAACTGCGTGATGCCGTGCTGGCCCGCACGGTCAGCGGCGGTGTGTGCGTCAACGACACGCTGCTGCATTTTGCGCATGACAATCTGCCTTTCGGCGGCGTAGGCGAAAGCGGCTGGGGCGCGTACCACAGCGAGCAGGGCTTCGTCCGTATGAGCCACCAGAAGGCCGTGTTTGTGCAGTCGCGCTGGTCGTTGGCGCCACTGCTGTATCCGCCGTATGGCGCCCGGTTCGACCGCCTCATGGACATGGTGCGGCGCTGGCTATGACCCGTCTGCGCAGGTATCACTGCATCGCAGCTTTGCGGTGGGTTGTCAATAGGTTCCGTGCAAAGCCTTGTAAACAATGCATGAGGTGCTCCGTTTTGATGAGCACCTAGCACATACCATAGCTGAGGGCAAGAAATCGCGCACAGCCGTACTTGCGTGCATGGCTAAGAGCCAAGACGCAGGCAAAACGCGTGTTTCCTGTAAAAATCACGCCCTCGCATTTTCACCTGTTTTCGTTTCGGTTTTTCCATGTCTAGTATCCAGGTCCGTCCAGCCACTCTCCGCGATGCAAAAGCGATTGCCCAGATCCATACTGCTTCCGCCATGGAGGCTTACCGAGGGCTTGTTCCTGACGACCAGCTCAAGAGCATGTCGTCTGTCGAGAAGCGCCAGGCCTATTGGCGCGAAGCCATCGAGTTCTGCGAGCCGCAGGTGCAAGTGGCCATCGAGGGCGACAAGATCGTGGGCTTCGTGGGCTTCGACCGCTCCCGTGACGAGAAGTCCCGCCAGACCACTGGCGAAATCTGGGCCATCTATGCGGCTCCCACGCACTGGAATCAGGGCGTAGGCGTTGCGCTGTGGGATGCTGCCCGCGATGGCCTGCTCGAAGAAGGCTGCACCAATGTCACCGCCTGGGTGCCGCTGCGCAATGAGCGCGCGCTGCGCTTTCATGAGCTGGCTGGCTTCAAGCGCGAGATGTCCACTGCCAAGACGGCTCAGATCGGTGGCCTCAAGATTGAAGAAGTGCGCCTCAAGCGCCCTCTGAACTGATTGTTCCGCATGGTGCAGCAGGTCATGCCCTCATCCCCGAGCTGGACCCTGCTGCACTGGCAGGAACAGGGCCAGGCGCACAGCGCATGGTGGCGCACGGACAGCAGCATGTCCCCGCCGCGCCGTGTCGAAACCGCCGACGACAGCCTGTCTGCCGACACGGCCTACCGAAAGGCCTGTGAGGGCACGGCACTGCTGTGGCGCGGTGACTTCCACAACGCCCGCCAGTTGCTGCAGGCGCTGGGCCGGCGCCTCGACAAAAAGCCCAAGGCCCGCAAGCCCGGCAGCGCAGCGGCACAGGCTGCGGCCTTCCCCCATGCTTTCCACCTGTACCGCCAGGCGCAGGCGCAGCGCGCCCGTGTGCTGTCCAGCCTGATGATCGAGCTGGATGCGCAATGGCACTGCGCCCTGCGCCGTGCACCCGACTGGAGCATGGCCTGCCGCGAGGCCTGGGGCGAGCTGCCTGCCGGCGATGTGCAGCGCGTGGTCGTGCCGCTGCGCGAACTGATGGGTGCACTGGGTGCCCATGAATGGCGCAAGAAGGGTGTGGAGCTGACCCTGCCCGGCATCGACGGCATGCGCATCCATCCGCACTACGGCGTGTTTTCGCCAGTGCGCGGAGAATACCTGGATCTGGTGGCGCGCGCTCCTTTGCCAGCGGCGCTGCGTGCGTCCGATGCCTGTGCCTGGGATATTGGCGTGGGTACGGGCGTGCTGTCGGCCCTGCTGCTGCATCGCGGTGTGCACCAGGTTGTGGGCACTGACCTCAGCGAGCGTGCGCTGGACTGTGCCCGAAGCAATCTCTCCCGCCTGGGCCTTTCGGCCCGGGCCACGCTGTGCCGCGCCGACCTTTTCCCCGAAGGCCGCGCCGCGCTGGTGGTCTGCAATCCGCCCTGGCTGCCTGGCAAGGCCAGCTCCGTTCTGGAGCAGGCTGTCTACGATGAAGACAGCCGCATGCTGCGCGGCTTTCTCCAGGGGCTGGCAGGCCATTTGCTGCCGCAGGGCGAAGGCTGGCTGATCCTCTCCGACCTGGCCGAGCATCTGCAGCTGCGCTCGCGCGAGCAACTGCTGGCCTGGATTGCCGCCGCAGGCCTGCGCGTGCTGGGCCGCGAAGACATCCGTCCACGCCATGGCAAGTCCATGGATGCCGCCGATCCGCTGCACGCAGCCCGTGGTGCCGAAGTGACGTCGCTGTGGCGGCTGGGGGTGGCCTAGGCCACAGCCTCCTGGTGCAGCAGATGCTGCAGCCGCTCGCGCAACGCGTCTGCGCGCTCATCTCCCGCATGCTGCTGCACGGCCTCCAGCAGGGCCTGCGCGCTGGCCTGCAATGCGGGCAGATCACGCGCTTCGCGCAGCCGCTCGCGCAATTGCCGCGCCAGTTCGTCGTGCCGTTTGGCAAACATGCGCTCGCACAGGTCGAAAAGGTACATGCGCGTACCCGCAAGACTGAGCGGCAGGGCGGCGGCTGGGGCACTGGGCGTGGCAGTCGTTGCGGTGGCTGCAGCCATGCCGGGCTGTGGCGCAGAAGCTGGCGCGGGCGCGCTGTCAGCGATGCGCAGCAGGTGGCCGCTGGCGATGAGCTCGGCAATGAGGGTGTCGGCCTCCATGCCGAAGATTTCCCGCAGTTCTGCTTCGGGGTGGCGGTCAGCCATCAGCAGCAGGGAGCGGGCGCGCAGAGGCAGACTCCGGCGGCCGGGCTGTAGCTCTTCGAGTGCCTTGGCGGTTTTTTGCAGCTGCATGGCGATCCGGGTCCGTCCGTCAAAGCCCCGATTGCACGTTGACTCCATGACATTGGCGTGACGACCGCATCAATGCGTGCCATGAAAGGCACAATCGCCAGCCGTGGCAGGGCCGCAGGCCGGTTTTGTTTGAAATATGGAAGATGAAAGGCCCCCGGCGGGCTGGAACCAAGGCGATGAAACTGTTGCTGGCACCCATGGAGGGTTTGCTCGATTTTGTACTGCGCGATGTGCTCACGCGCGTCGGTGGCGCGGACCGCTGTGTCTCGGAGTTCATCCGCATCACGGGCTCTTTGCTGCCTGACAAGGTGTTTCTGCGCACCATGCCCGAACTGCGCAACGGCAGCCGCACGCTGGCAGGCGTTCCCGTGCGTGCGCAACTGCTGGGCTCGGACCCGGACAGCATGGCGGCCAACGCAGCCAATCTGGCCCGGCTGGGGCCGGAGGGGATTGATCTCAACTTCGGCTGCCCTGCCAAAGTCGTGAACCGCCACGGCGGTGGCGCCGCGCTGCTGCAGGACCCCGGCCAGATTGCGCGTGTGGTGGCGGCAGTGCGCGCGGCGGTGCCCGCACACATGCCGGTATCGGCCAAGATGCGCCTGGGCTTCAACGACAGCACCCTGATGACCGAATGCGCGCAGGCCATGCAGGACGGCGGCGCCTGCGAAATCGTCGTGCATGCGCGCACCAAGCTCGACGGCTACCGGCCGCCGGCCTACTGGGAACTGATCCCGCGCATCCGCGAGGCTGTGGCCGTACCCGTCATCGCCAATGGCGAAATCTGGACCGTCGAAGACGCGCTGCGCTGCCGCGAGCAATCGGGCTGTGACGACCTGATGCTGGGCCGGGGCATTGTCGCCGATCCGGGACTGGCACATGCCATACGCGCTGCCGTCGAGGGCGGGCAGGCAGACCGCCCGCATGTCGTGCAGTGGCATGAACTGATCCCCCAGGTGCAGCGCTTCTGGGAAATGGTCTGCGAAGACCTGGAGCCGCGCCAGCGCGCAGGACGCCTCAAGCAATGGCTGAACCTGATGCGCCGGCGCTTCCCGCAGGCCGAGCAGGCCTACCAGGAACTGCGCACGCAGACCGACCAGCGCGAAATCACCATGTGGGTCGGTGCGCTGGCGCAAAGGCCATGGCCGGGCCTGTAGCGCCTGTCGCTACAACATATGTTCGGGCGCCAGTGGCCCGATCAGCCACAGCAGCAGGCGCAGGCTCCAGCTGGCGTCGGGCTCGCTCGTTGCGTCGCTGAGGTCACTGTCTTGCGCCGCCCTCCATACCAGGCGGGCATTTTCATCGAGCTCCACGCGCCAGCTGCCGTCCTGCAGGCCTTCCTCGATGCTGCGGGTCGCCAGCCGGCCAAAGGCCTTGCTGGCAATCAGTACGGCAATCTCCGTGTTGTGCAACTGCGAACGCATGTCCAGATTCATCGAGCCCACCGCCACCAGCCGCCCATCGACCACCAGCAGCTTGGTATGCAGCATGGCCCGCGAAGCACCGGATGCCCCCGAGGCGCTGCTGCCGGCGCGCAGGGCCGAACGCAGCCCTGCCGGTGTGCTGCGCAACTCGTACAGCTCGACCCCCATGTCCAGCAATTGCCTGCGGTGCCTTGCGTAGCCTGCATGGGCCAGTGGCGCGTCATTGGAGGCCAGGGAATTGGTCAGGATGCGCACGCGCACCCCGCGTTCCCTGGCCTGGCGGAAAACCTGCATCATGTCATCGCCCGGCACGAAATAGGGCGAGACCACCAGCAGCTCGCGCCGTGCGGAACGCACCAGGGCCAGCAGGCCATCGACCACCGATTCTGCCGCCAGCACTGGCCTGGCTGCCGGATGCAGATCGGCCGGTGTGCGCGCCAGTGGCAGCGTGCCGCTGGCAGGCTGCTGAGCGTCTTCTGCAGCGCCATCGCCATCCCAGGCGATCTTGGCAGGCTGGTCAGCCAGCACGGCTGCGGCAGCCCATGTCCAGGGCGCTTGGCGCAGGTCCATGGGCTGACGATCCCAAATAGCGTGGTGTGCTGGCATGCGCTGCAGCTCGGCTGTTGACTGTGCGCTGCGTACGGCATCTGCGGCTTCGCCGCCGGGCTCCTGCGCGGCCTCGCTGGCGAAGCGGGCTCGCATCTGCTGCAACTCCTGCAGACTGATCAGCGACTGAACCGGATAGGCGCGCGGATTGTTCCAGTAGCTGTCGAAGCTGGCCGACAGATCCCGCACGATGGGGCCTACGGCCAGTACATCGAGATCCACGAAATTCCCGCTGCTGGCGGCATCGAAATAGGCATCGCCCAGATTGCGCCCGCCGATCACGCCCATCGCGTTGTCGGCAATGAACAGCTTGTTGTGCATGCGCTGCTGCGCGCGCTGGAAATCGGTCAGCAGCGTGAAAGCCCGCCCCAGCGATGAGTTGCGCGGGCCAGCCAGCGGATTGAACATGCGCATCTCGACGCCGGGCACAAAAGCCAGGCGCATGACCTGGGCATCGGCCCCCGTGCTGTGAAAATCGTCCAGCAGCACACGTACACGCACACCGCGCCGCGCTGCATCGGCGACGCTGCGCAGCAGCCGCTGCGTGCTGGCATCCGCATGAATGGCGTAGTACTGCAAATCCAGCGTCTGCCGGGCACCATCGACCAGCGCCAGGCGTGCGCTGTACGCAGCCTGGGCACCGGACAGCAGGGCAAAGGCCGATGCTGTCGGGGCAATGCCTGCGGGCTTGTGCGGCTGCAGCAGCTTGCCGAGAGGGGTGTCCTGAGGCGCTTCAAAAGCGGTGGATACAGGCCGCTCCACCTGGGTTGGCAAGCTGGTGGCGCAGCCCGACAGCCAAAGAACTGGAACGACGGCCAAGAGCACCGTCATGAGCAGAGCGCGCATCGCCTGAGCTGGCGATGGCAATGGGGCAGCGGCAGGGGGCATGGGCAATAGTGAGTGCGAGTCTCGGCATCTACGGTATAGCCGCATCGCGTACGGCCCGCCTTTGGAGAGTGCGACAGCAGGCGCCCATCGTCAATTGGCTGCACTCGTGGTGCAACTGGTGTCAGTAGATGGTTTGCATGCCCGGCTGCGCCCTGTAAGAGCGACGACGATTCGGCGGGTTTCTTCGTTGGCGGATGCGGTCGATGTATCGGTACGCCGGATGGTCATGACCGTATTGAGTAAATTGCCGGACGCATCACGCGCATAGCCAGAGCTGTTGAAACCCAGTGAAGTAGCTGTGCCAGCCAAGGCGACAGAAATGTAGGAAGGTGGCGCGCGCTCCGTCAGCACCAATGCATCCGATGTGTCGCTGTAGCTGCCGCTGCCATCCAGGTCCACATAGACTCTCCAGCCTGTGCTCCAGTCGGTGCCGCTGGCAGGAATCACATAGGCGTTGCGTCCGGTCTTCATCGCCTCGCTGCGGGCGGTATTGATGGCGCCCAGCAGCTTGTTGGTGGCGGAGGTGAGTTCGGAGTTGCGCTGGAAGCTCACGAAACTGGGGGCTGCAAAGGATGCCAAGACACCCAGTATCGTTAGCGCCACCATCAGTTCGATCAGGGAGAATCCTCCCTGCCGCAGTGGCTTTTTGCATTTCATGGCCAGCACAGTTGAGGATTGGTCGATGCTGCAGTGCCGGTACAGCTCTTGTTGCCAGAACTGGTCATTTCCAGATTGCCAACGGCAGGATCTGATCGTACGGGAGTTGCCACCACCTTGACGCAGGTCGCGATCGACAGAGTAGATGTGCCACTGCCAGGGCATGTAGTCGCTGACAGCATGTAGCTTGCGTTTGTCAGGTTGTCACCTGCAAAATTCTTGAAGGGCACGTTGGACGCTGTGACCCCTCCGCAGGCTGTAGACGGGCTGGGTGCCGAAGCACTTGCTGCACCACTGCTGTTATTGCTGAAACCCAGATAACAGTTGTTCTGGGTCATGTAACGTTCCTGCTGCTGTAATAATTCAACCAGTGCAGCACGTCCCTGCGCACGCTTTCCCTTGCGTACAGAGTCCGTGTATGCGGGGTAGGCAATCGCTGCAAGTATGCTGACGACTGCTACCACGATCATCAACTCAATCAGCGTGAAGCCATGCGCACTACGCATCGTGTTCATATTCATTGGTTCTTTCGGTCCTGATAGTCAAAAATCTGGCGCCAGCTTAGCCTCCCTACAGCCTGACTGACATTTGTTGTCTGTCCCAGCCTGGGGCCATCAGTGCTGAAAATCACCGAGCGAACAGGCGTGGTGCGAATACGGCGCCCTGTACTGTCGCTAGTGCTGGTCTGTACTTCTTCTGTTTTGACAATCGACATGGCAGGACCCAGTACTCCCGAAGAAGATACCGTGTAATTCGTGGCGCCAGTGGCGACATTCATTACATATGCATTGCCGCTGCCGTTGCCGTTATTACAGGTTCCTGCAGTAGTGCCTGCTGTGCCAGGGATGAGTGAGTTGAGCGCGGCATTTTTTGATCCATAGTCCGCAATCTTTGTGTATCCCCGCTCTCCAGTGCTTGGTAAATCAAAATACCATCCTGATCGCTGTGTACTGTCTGTACTGCTGGAGGCTCGACCCCAAGTGAAGGCGGAAACGCTGACGGTGAGATTGGTGGTGTTGACTGTGCCTGCGGCAAGGCGGCTTCGGCCAGCGATTACCACTGATGCAGATGCACTGTCTGCTGCATTTGATCCATTATCGAAAAGTACATAGAAGCTGTTGGTGTCGCTGGAGCGGGCGTCACTTGCCTCCAGGAATTTTCCTGTGACGATGGCTACATAAAATGTTTCAAGTCCATCAACCTTGGGGCCTGTAAAGATAGTAGGCGGGACGGTAATAGGTTGAACCTTGGGTGTGGTGCTGCCATCGCGCGCCTTATACATCGGTATGGCATTGTTGCCATTGGTGAAGTATGACAGGCTGCTCATGTTCCAGTTGGCTGGCAGCACATTGGAAAAGCGCAGCTTCCAGACATTGCCATGCAGATCACCGGCAAAAATATCAGTCACTTCCCCATTGCCGCCGTAGAGCGGTGTAAAGCCGGCCAAGCCTGGTGCAGTGGTGGCAGCCAGACTGGTATCCATGGGCAGCGTGATCTTGTAGTAGTTTGTACCGGCAACCCATGCCGTGCCTACAGCTTTATCTAGAGCCAGAAGGAACAGCACAGGGTTACCTGTGGCGCTATAAGGGCCATTTGTGCTTTCAGGTACATAGTTGTTGACGCCGCTGCCAACAGCTGCAAACCAGCGGTAAGTGGCCGCGCTAGTGGCCGTTGCTTCGCTGACTTTGAGTTTGATCAACTGTGGCTGGCCGATGACCTGCCCCATGTCTGAATCATCAGCGCGGGTGAATTCCCACATCACGTTGCTGGCAGTGAAGTTGCTGGGGTTGCTGACATCCAGTGCAAATACGCCAGAGCCGCCTGCAGCGGTGCCTCCCACCAGGACAGTCTTCCAGTCTGAAGCCGTGCCATTGGATGCAACTTGCACTTCACCCACTTGCAGTGGACCATCAACATAGCTCTGGTGGCTGTTGGTGAAGCTGTTATCCGTGAGGGCTGAGAGCCTGGGTCCCAGCCAGCTAGGGATATAGGCGAACAACTCGCTGCCGTTGCTGGCATTGAACGCATGCAGCATACCGTCATTGGCTCCTGCGAAAACGGCAGCTGTACGGTTGTCGTAGCTTGTGCGGAATGCCGCATAGCCAGTGCCCGAATAGCCTGTGCTGGGGGCGCCGGAATACACGACATAGGAGTTGATGATGTCGCCCAGCAGCGAGCTGCGCACACGGAAAAGCGAGCCTTCCTGGCTGCGATCGCCGCGCAGGTAGTTCAGGCGCTGTTCACCACGAGAGTCTGCTGTTGCTGTGGGGCTGGCTTTGTTGAGATAGCCTTGCAGTGTCGAGTTGATCGTGCTCCAGGTGAAAGTCGTGGCCGCAGGATTGCTGGTGGCCGAGCCCGCACCTACGAAGATCTTGCGGTTCGCTGCTGGAGACGTCATGTTCGTCAACTGCTCGGAGGCACTCCACAGCGGCGCTGAAACTGTCAACTGGCTGCTTGTGCCCAGATTGATTGTTTCTGCTACCACATCGCCGCTCCAGTTGCTGGTGTCGAACTTGGCCGAGTAAATGGTGGTGCCGCTGGTGGCGCTGACAGTGTTGGCAGGCATGACAGGCGCCGAGATACTGCGTGCCGCAGTGGCCGCACGGCTGAAAATTTCATCAAAAGCGTTCAGTACACCACGGGCATTGCTTTGCAGGTAATAAGTTGATGCCTCGCCAGGATCGGAGGTCTTTTGCCAGACATTGTTGTCGTTGACGCCGTCCTGGTTCTTGAACGGGTTGCCCCAGGTGTTGTATGTCCGGTTGTTGGCACTGCGTGGGTCGCTTTCAAAGCCACCATACTTGGCCGCCATGAAGAACTGGTTGGAAGTTCGCCGTGTATTGGCGCTGCTCTGGGTGCCGTTTTCGTTGACGTCGAAAATGAAGGTCTTGACGCGCAGGCCCGGACGGCGCTTGTCACCAACGCCAGTGGTCCAATCTGAACCCCGGATGTCATGGGTGTGGGCCCAATAGGCATAGCCCATGATCTGGCTGGTCTGTGAACTGCTGGGCACGCTGTTGTTAGCCCCGTTGGGGTTGCCCGTGGTCCGTGTCGTGCCCTGACCATCTACATAGTCGACAGCCTGATTTCGTTCAAACGACCGTACCAAGCTATGCCATGTGCGGAAATTTGGGACATTGCCAGCAGAATTATCGGTTGTGGGGATATTGCGCCAGTTGCCATCATGGGTGTTGATATCGCCAATGACTACGATATTACTTTTCAGGCAGGAGTAGTCGGCAGTATCGCTGCGGCTGTCACCATAGGGATCCGTCCAGGTGGTATACACAGGGTAGCCATCCTTGAGTGTGTCCGACATGGTTGTGTTGTTGTTGGTGTCGCCGATGATGGCGTCTGGCGTAGGCTGCAGGCCCTGCAGATAGCGCAGGCTCTGGTAATACAACTCTCCCACGGGGTCGTACCGTTTGTAGCGGCCCTGCACCGGACCGGTGCGCCCGAATTTATTGAGATAGTTGATGACACCGCTGATCTGCATGGTGTCGTTTTCGGGGTTGGCATAAAATACGCCGGTATTGGCATTCCACTCCGCCTTGGGATTGCCGGTGCTGGGCGTATTGTCCTGACCATAGACGTTGAAAGTCTTGCTGCCCACATACTTCATGGGCGCGCGCAGCACGCCGCCGTAGCGGCCTCCGTCGTAGCTGGCGGTCTGGTCCATCAGGTAGCCGAAGGCGGCCAGGCGCATCTGGTCGCTGTACTTTTGGATGGCGCCCGTGGGCTTGAAGTTGCCGTTTGGGTACTGGCGGCACAGGTTGTAGTCGCGGCTATCCTGCAGAGTCCCACCGCTGCTGTTGCAGACCTGCACACGTGCATAAAAGAAACCATCGCTATTGAGTGCGGATGCTGTACTGGGCTGCCAATTTCCTGTGTATGGCGCCAGATAGCAAGCCTTGACCACGCCCGACAGCGGATCACCGAACACACCGTTTGAGCAGGCGGTAGTGCCTGACAGGGGGGCACGCTTCCAGGAGTTCTGCGCACCGTACCAGATCTCCTGGGTTCCGTTGGATGTGCAGGTGCCATTCTCGTCAGCGCACTTGACCGATCCATTCGGCCGGTTATTGCCATTCGTGATGGGACCCAGTGAGGACTGCCTGGCGCCCAGGGTATAGGACCCCGTATTGCCGCACCCCCCACCACTGCTGGTACCGAAATAAATGCGGTTGAGCGTGTTGGCCACCCAGATATCGTTGCCATTGGCCTGTGTGATCATGGCCTGTGGCACGGCACCCCAGTAGCTGTTGGTGCCTCCGCCATCCTTGGTCAACTGCTTGGCGGGAAAATTATTGCTGTTCCACATGCAGATGGGATCACCATTGGGTAGCAAGGCGCGCTGCAAAATGGTGAGGTTGTCGGTGTCGATATAGCGGTCGCCGCCCGACAGCGAGAGCCGCAGCATGTCGATTGCGGAGCTGCTGGCCCAGTTCAGGAAGTTGCCGCTGAATGCATTGGTACATTTGCGAGCGACAGCCGCTCCGCTGCGGTCAAAACGCTTGTAGTCGGCTGCAGTCAGACCAGTTGCAGGGGTTTCCGTGGGTGCATCGTTGTAGGTGTAGCAGCTTTCGGCGTCGTAATAGCCCAGGTATTCGTTGGTGTTGCTGTAGGTGCTGTCCGTGGCGGTGGTCGTCACATATTGCGCACCCACGGTCGGAAATTCCACCGACAGCGCCAGTGCGATCGTGGGCTTGTCCACCACGGTGGCAGCGTACAGGGGGTCCTGCGACAGTGTGACCTGTGGAATCGATGGTGGCGTACCCGTGCCTGTGGCAAGAAAAGAGGTCGTGATGGCCAGAAGGCCACAGCTCCAGGCCAGCCAGGAACGAAATGTTCGCGGCAGCAGCAGGTCCAGTCTGTGCAGGATCGAATGAATGACGGTGTGCATGGCAGGCGATTCGTGCTCAGTTGCGGTACAGCGTCTGCAGCACGGCCTGGGTTTCGGCGTTGGGGCCGAAACCCATGGCAGTGATGCGGTAGATGTACTTCATATCGGAAGGCTTGGCAGTGCGAGCGAGCTCGGGGTCCGGGATCGCCTCAATCACATAACGTGGTGGCTTGGCTGGTTGCAGGCCCTTGGCGCCTGACGGAAAGTCACGCCCTGTGAAAGTGCCGAAGGCCGTGGTCGGTGCTGAATTGCCCGTGGCCGTGAAATCCACCGTGAGCCAGGCAGCTTTGCCAGTGATGTTGAGGGCGCATAGTCCTTGTGACTGGCCCGAGGTACCGCAGCCGCTCACGAACTTGGAGGTATCCGTCTTGCCCAGTGCAAAAACCGTATTGCGCTTGGTGCTGGAGGTGGACGGCTGGCCTTCGATATCAAATTCGGCATCAAGCAGCGCCGCTTCGCCTGCCTGCCAGGCAATCTGTGCATCGCGGTCATTGCGCGCACTGCGCTCTCCCATCATCGAGATCTGTATGCCGCTGACGCCGACGATGGAGACGATGACCAGGATCATCAGCACGATGACCAGCGAGACGCCTCGCTGGGAGTGAACCCATGCCGCATTGGCGTGGAAAATCTGGCGCGGCATCTCAGAGGTCTCCCTGACTGTTGCGCAAATGGATGGTGAAGGTCACGACCTGACGCAGACGACTGTCTGCGGCGGGTGAGTGGGTTGTACCCGGATCATTTGTGCTGGCGAAGGCCGAACCCGCCGTGCCGTTGCTCGCGCTTTTGGCCAGACCCAGCGGATAGAGAGTTTGGCTGCTGGAGTCCACTGCTGAGCCCAGGGGGCCACGCAGCACCATACCAATGCGCAGACTGCGCACGCGCTGCCAGTTGGCATAGGTGGCAGCAGTGTTGTTGGCGATCGTCAATTGGTCTGCACGCAGATAGCGGTCGGGCACAGAGTCAGCGGTGCTGGGACTGAGTGCCGCTGTATTGCCAGGTCCGATGCCATCCACGCCATAAAGCACCTGAAAATTTTCTACGCCCTGTACCAAGGGCGTCGAAGGTGTAGAGCCATCTGGTTTGATGTAGGTGCACATCAGCGCAGGCTCGCCGTCCGAGCCAGTACCCACATGAAGAATACTGAGGATGCGCTGATCCCGATCCTCTGGAAAAATGGTGGTTGACTGCCCAGAGCAGTCAATCATGGTCTGGTCGCCCTCATCCCCTTTGACGGTCGATGTTGTTCCAGCGCTGGATGCGGCGGCGGCGGCGGCTGCTGCTGCATCCACGCCTGCATTGCCCATGCCCATGGTAGAAGCGCTGTTCTGGTAGCGCAGCACGAGGATGTCGCTGCCATAGCCTACGGTGCCGCTGGTGCGCGTGGTGCCGACATTCCAGGCATCGGTGTCTGCGCGCGAAGCATTGTTGATGCCGTAGATATTGGGCACGGGGCTGCTGGTGACACCAATCGTGCTGGCCGGCTTGGCAGTGGCTGCGTATTGCAGACTCTTGAAGCCAGCCTGCGCCCCCAGGCGCTGCAGAAGGTCCTGCACGAAGCGGCCGTTGTCACGCAGCTGCGATGCTGCATCCACATTGCTAAATCCCTGGCGTGCGACGACCAGGGCCGCAGCAGCTGCCAGTGCAATCAGCATGCTGAGGGTGACTGCCACCAGCAGCTCGATCAGCGTCAGGCCGCGCTGACCCTGCATGTGCAGGCGCTGCCGATATGCGTGCGTAGCGTGTGTCATATGCTGTTGCCGCCAGTCACTGGCAGGACCAAGTTGGGCCGCGAGCCTGTTTGCGATGCGGTCTGGAAAGCGCTGGCGCCTGTAAGGCTGCGGTTGGTCGAGCCTTGCGTCCAGCCGATCTTGATGAAAATGATTTCATCGGCTCCCGTGGCATTGCAGGTCCACTGAGGCATTCCATTCGAGTCATAAGGGGCGCCATCGAAGCAGATGGAGACCCGCGCATCAGGCAGCGCAGCGTCCACGCGTGCCAGCCATTCGGTCATCTGGGCAGAGGCAATGTCCGCTGTGCTGGTGCAGCCATTGGCCGCGTTGGAAACGCTCAGGCAGTAGGAAGGCGTGGTCAGTGCGAGCGATCCTGCCGCAAATGCTCCCAGATACGGGTTGTCGGCAGCAGCAGATTTGATGGCAATGTCCTTGTTACCCCGCATCATTTCGGCCAGCTCACGTGCCAGGGCCGTGGCCTGGTTCTGCATGCGGGCTTCCCTGTTGGCCTGCATGGCAGTGGCCTGCAGGCCCACCATGCCCAGCAGGCCGAACGAGAAGACGACAATTGCCACGAGGACTTCGATCAGGGTGAAGCCGCGCGGGCGCAGGACCGGCGCACGGCGCCGCTGCCGGGTCATGTCCAAGCTTCGTGCATTCATAATCCAGAATGCTATCCATGAGCCGCCGTTTTGGATGCATCGGCTCTGGCCGTTCATGCACGGGAATCGACCGCTCAGCCGGTTGAGAGGGCTAAAGAGAATATGTTGGACACACAGACCGGGCCCATGGTGCCCGAACCTATGGCCAGGGCGCAGGCGCTTGCCCGGCAAGCCATCTACCGCACCTCCCCCAATCCCCGGGTGGGCTGCGTCATCACCGACGCCCAGGGCCATCTGCTGGGCGAAGGCGGCACCCAGCGCGCCGGGGGGCCGCATGCAGAGATCATGGCCCTGCGCGATGCGCAGTCGCGCGGCCTGTCCGTGCGGGGCGCTACGGCCTATGTCACCCTGGAGCCCTGCGCCCATCATGGGCGCACCGGGCCCTGCTGCGATGCGCTGATCGAAGCGGGCATTGCCCGGGTGGTGGCCTCGCTGGAAGACCCCAACCCCCAGGTAGGCGGGCAGGGCTTTGCGCGCCTGCGCGCTGCAGGCGTTGCCGTGGACATCGGCCCTGGTGCCCAAGAGGCCTGGGAGCTGAACCTGGGTTTTTTCAGCCGCATGCTGCGCGGCCGTCCCTGGATGCGTGCCAAGGTTGCCGCCTCGCTGGATGGCGTGACGGCCCTGGACAACGGGCAAAGCCAATGGATCACCGCGCCCGATGCACGGCGCGACGGCCATGCCTGGCGGGCCCGCGCCTGCGCCATCCTCACGGGCATCGGCACGGTGCTCAGCGATGATCCGCGCCTGGATGTCCGCGAGATTGAAACCCCCAGGCAACCCGCCCTGGTTGTGGTGGACAGCCGCCTGCAGACCCCGCCCGGCGCAGCCCTGTTCGCGGCGCAGCGCAAGGTCTTCATCTACACCGCAGTCACCGACTTGGAGTCAGACCGCGCCCGTGCATTGGCGGCGTGTGGCGCGCAACTGATCTGCCTGCCTGATGGCCAGGGTCAGGTCGATGTCCGCGCCATGATCGATGACCTGGGACGGCGGGAAATCAACGAACTGCATGTCGAAGCCGGCCACCGGCTCAACGCTGCGCTGGCGCGCGCCGGGCTCATCGATGAATGGCTGGCCTACCTGGCGCCCAAGCTGCTGTGGGGCGGCGCGGGCTGGGCGCACCTGCCTTCACTGGAGCGGCTCGCTGATGCGCAGCCCATGGCCTTCCACTCGGTGGAGTCTGTGGGCTGCGACCTGCGCGTGCTGCTGCGCCAGCAGGGCGCAGACCGCTTCGGGCCATATGCCTGAGGCGGTGCCCGCAGCGAGGTCGTACAGCCTTATTCATAAGAGGCGTGCTGATTGTCCTTGGGCTGCGAGAAGTGCCACTGCCTTCTTATCGAAGGAAACGAAGGTTTCCCCGCCGAGCCAATGACCTTCGTATGCAATGACGCCATCGGCAAAGTCTCCTCCTGCATCGAGCACCATCAAACCGGCCTCCACGGCGGGCCGGTTCACCTCCACGTTGGCTGCGGCCAGCAGCGCCCGGATTGCGCTGGCCACGTCGGCTTGCGGCAAGCCATATACGCGCAGCAGCACCCAGACAAATTCGCATAGGCACGGCAACGCGACTGCGATCAATTCGGCGTCGGTCAAGACTGCGGCAGCGACGGTCGCTTGTGCCGGATCGTCGCACACAACAGCGCGCACAAGGACGTTGGTATCGACGGCGACCTTCATTTCTTGCCTGCCCATCCTTGTGCAGCCGCTTCGTTGATCTCGTCGATGGTGGCAACCTTCTGCGTTCTGCCTGAGAGCAGACCAACAAAACCGGTGATCGTTCCGGCAGGCCGCGCCGCCCTGAGTACGCCCCGACCATCTGGCAGTAAGTCCAGCTCGATCTTGTCGCCAGGCCTGATGCCGAGGTGCTGCAGCACGTCCTTGCGAAATGTCACTTGTCCCCGTGCAGTAACGGTCAATGTGGTCATGGTGATGTGCCTCGCAATCTCGTCAGGTTAATGCTTTGCACGGTAATGCAAAAACGCCTTACTATCAATGTCCGCCAAACATGCCCATGCGACTGTCCGTTGTGCCTGACATGAAGTGCTGTGCACGAAGCGGTATGTCGCTTTCGCTCGGCGAGCCCGCTGACCGTCGAGCGCACTCGCGTCGGAAAGACCCTAGCGGCTCCAGCACTCCGCCGCCGACAGGCTGGCCGATGACACGCCGCGCACGCCCGTGTGGGTCAGCGTGAAATCGCCGCATTTGTCGCTCTCCTGTCCGCTGCCGGAGCGGCGCATGGCGATCAGCGTGAAGGCAGTCTCAGTGCCTGACTGGAGACTGATGGTGTAGCGCTTGCTGGCATCCCCCTGCCAGGTCAGTGCATCAGGCAGCGATCTGGGGTAGACGCCTTTGGCGGTGGCGGCCCGTTCCAGCCAGAGCTGGGCCTGCAGCAGGCCGGTGCGGGCATCGGCGCGGTGGCCCCGGCGGATGTATTCGCTGTAGCTGGGCAGGGCAATGGCGCCCAGAATCGCCACGATGGTCACCACCATCATCAGTTCGATCAGCGTGAAGCCCCGGTGGCGCAGTCCGTGCGCTGGCCACCACTGCGTGCTGCCCGAGTTGTCCAGGCTGAGGATCACATTCGGCGCCACATACGGCTCCACCGCGGCGGGTGGGGATTGCGCCAGGTCCAGCAGTTGTGCCCGGCTGGCTGCGGGCGCCCGTGCCAGGGCGGCCAGCGATGCCAGCAGCGTGGCCTTGACGGGAATGGCATGGTTCATGGGTTCTCTCTTTCCTGCCCGATTCCTGGCTCTGTGGTTTTCAGTTCTCCCGGCGCTTGCGGGCATAGGTCTGCTGCAGCACTACCTGGGTGTTGGCTTTTCTGCCCCGTGCCAGCGCCGTGATGCGGTAGACCGCCTGGGGGACCATGCGCAGCTCCAGCAGATCGCTGGTGTTGAGCACCACCGCGGAGCTGCCGGCTGCGCCTTCGTAGGGCAGGATCTCGATCCAGTACCAGCCGCCACGGTTGTCATCGCTTTCGGCCAGGATGGGATTGCTGCCGGTGCCGGTGGTCGCGCCGGTGTACTGGCCGTAGCGCGCGCCGACCGCCTGCATCTGTGCCAGGGTGGGGCCCTGTGATGCATCGCTGTTGTTCCAGAAGTCCTGCTTGCCGGTGCGCTTGACGCACAGCGCGTCAACGCAGCGCGAGGGCTGTGCGGCATCCAGCGCGATCAGCAGTTGCGTGATGTCGTCCGTGGTGTCCTGTTGTGGCAGTTGGGCGATGCTGCTGGTGCTGCGGCAGTGTTGGGGATTGCTGCGGTCGGGCACGCAATGGCTGCCGTCGGCGCGTTCCCCCCGGATATCGAGTTCGGCATCCTGCAGCAGGGCCTGCGCTGCCTCGAAAGCGCGCTGGTAGTCGGCGTCGTTGCTTACGATGAGTTCGTTGAACAGCGCGCTGCGCGAGGCCCACAGGGCCAGCAGCATGGACAGCATGGCCAGCACGATCACGACGAACAGCGTGACGCCCCGCTGGTGGCGATAGGTGCGAGGGCGCGCCATGATGGGCTGCTGCGGGGAGCGCGCAGGGGTGGGCTGCATGTCCGGTGCTTTCATGGTTCAGTCCAGCCCCGTGGCTGCCGCGCCCTGGCCGCGCAACTGGTACACGCTGCGAAACACCATGTGCAGCCGCCGGGTACGGGGGGCAGGCAGTGTGGTCATGTCCACGGTGGCCGCAGCCCCGCTGCTGTCCACGCAGTCGGTGTAGGTGTTGCCCGCCGGCATGTCGATGGGCTCGGTGCCGAACAGCACCAGGCAGATTTCCACGCCATAGACACGGTGCCAGTTGTCTGCCACGGCAGCCGCATTCACGTACTGCAGTTGCGCGATGCCGTGCGGCGCCTGCATCAGGTAGCGCACCTGGAAGTTGGCGACGTTTTCCGCAAAGGGCTGCTGCCCGGCGCTGGCCTTGCCTGCGCAGCGCAGCGTGTGGCTGCTGGTGTCCAGCACAAAGTGGCTCTGGATCAGGGTGTCGCTGTTGACGGCGCCCAGGCAGTTGCGCTGCAGGGACGCGTCGGCTGCGGCGATGTGCAGCGGCTGCGTGTAGTTGCTGTAGCCCACGGTCAGCTTGTACTGGCCGCTGGCGGGCGCATCGTTGCCCTGGATGGTGTCCCTGGCAGGGTCGAAGTCTTCGGCACGGACCACAAACGCCACGGTATCCCCGATATCGACAGGCTCCGTGGCCGCCTTGCGCACAGCCATCAGCAGGCGCAGGGAGCCTGCCTGCCGTATCTGGCGCCCCATGGTGCGAAAGATATGGGAAGCCTGCTGCTGCAACTGGCTGGCATCGCTGATGGTGCCGGAGACGCTGCGCGATGCCATGAGCGCGCCCATTGCCACGCCGATGACCAGCAGGCCCAGGACAAGGCCCACCAGCAGTTCCACAAGGCTGATGCCGCGCGCTCGGCTGTACGGAGTGTGGAGAGCCATGGACTTAGCCGCCTGCGCAGAAAAACTGAACTGCTGAGTCGGAGAAGTACGGCGCGCAACGGGCACTGAGCGGTATGTACTGCAGGTGGCAGGTTCTGTCGGCGGGACAGGTGGTGGCATTTGTGCCGCGTTCGCCTGCGCTGTTGATCCCCAGCGGGGTCTTGTAGCTGGCATCGCCGGACTGTTCGTTCTCTCTCCAGCTGATCATGATGCCCAACTGGCGCTGGTTGCCGCTGGCAGCTGTCGCTTCGTCTTCGGAGATGAAGACCTTGGCCTTGCCGCCGGGCAGCACCTGGTTGACCGACGCTTTCCAGTGCGCCAGGTTGTGCGCGGCCAACTGGGCTGCGCTGCAGGCGCTGGCTGCGCAGTCGGTGGCTGGGGCGGCGGTGGCGCTGTCCCAGTCGGACACGTAGGCGGAGATCTGGCCCAGCGAGTTGGGGTTGGCCCGCGTGCGTTCGCTGAAATCCTCGATCAGCCGGATGGCCTGGGCGCGGCGCACGCCGCTCTGGTTGTCGGCCAGGGTGCGCAGCTGCGAGCCCAGCACCCCCAGCACGGCCAGCGAGGCGATGACCAGTGCAATCAGCGACTCGATCAGGGTGATCCCTGCCTGCGGCGCGTGGCGGCTCAGGAGTTGCATGGCACATCCTCCTGGCCGATGACCTTGATGCGCCCGCCTGCCGCCACGCACAGGCCCCGGGTGGCGGGTGACGAGATGCCGGCGGGGTAGGGGGCGATGGTGAAGCCCTGGGCGCCCAGGCCCCCCATGTTGCCCCAGCGGTCCAGCTTCATCTGTGCGCTGGCCGTGGTCCGGGTGACGGTGGTGCGTGCGGCGGTGTCCATGCGCCGGATTTCCTCTCCGTCGTCCAGGCGCGCATTGCCGTTGGTGTCCGCGTACAGCACCCAGCCGCAGCCCCAGTCGCTTTGGCCTTGCGCCAGCTGGCAGCCATTGCTGTCCTGGGGCAGTTTTTCCAGAATGACCCCGCCGCCGCGCCGTATGGCTTCGGAGCGCGCGTAGTACAGGGTCGATTGCAGGCCCTCCAGCGTCTGCCGCACGCGCCAGCGCTCAATGATCGGGGTGAAGCTGGGCGCAGCCATGGCTGCCAGAATGGCCAGAATGGCGATGGTCACCATCAACTCGATGGTGGTGAAGCCCGATGGTGGCCGTATGTGCGACATGCCTTGTATTCCCTCCCTGACCCGTTTTGTGCATAGGCTGTTTTTGTCAATGGCCTGCTACTGACGAATCTAGGAAGGTGCCAGCCGTTTGTCATTCAGATTGGTCTGATTTGTGGGCTGGGAGCAGGGCTGCCCTGCGTTTTTCGGCCAGGCAGGGCCGTATCTCCCATGGCTGCCATGGAATGTGTGGGACTGAGCTTGTGAGCACCAGGATTTTGCAAGGGTCTTCCGTGCAACAAGGAAGCATGCAAAAAGCTCCTTAAGCTATGGGTTGTAAGGTCGATGTATGGAAGGTATCGAAATGCACCGCCATGCCTGGAAGGCTCCCTCCCCCTGGCAGGCTATTCCCGGTAAAGCGAATGCCCTCTCCAGCAGACAGGACATGCCGAGCGCAGCCAGATCGATTCGACCTCGACAGCCACCAAGGAATACTCCAATGAACACAGACAGATCCAACCCCATGAAAGTCTCCACCCGCCTGACCCTGGGATTCGGCATCCTATTGGCTGGAATACTGCTGGTGGGAGCGATTGGACTGCTCAAATTCTCTCTGCTGCAGGAGCAGTTGAACCAGCTCATCCACAACCGCATAGTCAAGGTGACTCAGTTCAGCGAACTCAAGGACAAGATGCAATCGGTGGCGCGCATCACCCGCACCGTTGCTCTCATTGAAGATGTCAAGGACGCTCAGGCACAGGCAGACAAAATTACTCCCCTGCGCGCGCGCATCCAGGAGCTGGTCGGGCAACTGGACAAGGCCATCACGCTACCCAAGGGCCGGGAACTGCTCAAGGTGGTACAGGACAATCTTGCACCTTATGACAACGACATCAATGTTGCCATCAAGCTGGGCCTGACCGGCAAGCCCGAAGATGCCCATGCAGCCACGGACATCCTGCTCACCAAGGTGTCTGCACGGCAGGATCTGATTTTCAAGGCTGTGGATGACTCGGTGGCCATGCAGCAGGAACTGGCCCGGGCGGTGGGGGAGGAGGCCAGCGCTGCCGTGGTCTCTGGCCGTGCCCAGATCATGGCGATTGCAGGCATCTGCCTGCTGGTGGGCACGCTGCTGGCATTGGCCATCGCCCGCAGCATCACCCGGGCATTGGGAGCCGAGCCGCACGAGGTTTCGCAGGCCGTGGGCCGGGTGGCTGCAGGGGATCTGAGCCAGCGCGTTGCCCTGCGTGCAGGCGATAGCAGCAGTGTCATGGCCAGCGTGCAGCGCATGCAGGCCAGCCTGGCCCAGGTGGTGGGCACTGTGCGCCAGGGCAGCGAGACGGTGGCAGCGGCCAGCGCCCAGATTGCCTCGGGCAACCGCGACCTGTCCAGTCGCACCGAGGAGCAGGCCAGCGCGCTGGAGCAGACGGCCGCTTCCATGGAAGAGCTGGGCTCGACCGTCGCACACAGTTCGGACAATGCCAGCCAGGCCAATCAACTGGCGCAGACGGCCGCCAGCGTGGCCAGCCAGGGCGGCGCTGTGGTGGCCGAGGTGGTTGGCACCATGAAGAGCATCAGCGACAGCTCGCGCAAGATTGCCGACATCATCGGCGTGATCGATGGCATCGCATTCCAGACCAACATTCTGGCGCTTAACGCTGCTGTGGAAGCTGCCCGCGCGGGCGAGCAGGGCCGGGGCTTTGCCGTGGTGGCCGGCGAGGTGCGGGTTCTGGCCCAGCGCAGCGCCGAGGCAGCCAAGGAAATCCGGCGCCTGATACAGGAGAGCGTCGAGCGCGTGGAATCCGGCTCGGCCCTGGTGGACCGTGCAGGCATGACCATGGGCGAGGTCGTGACCAGCATTCAGCGCGTCAGCGATCTCATGAATGCCATCTCAGCCGAGAGTTCCGAACAATCCAGAGGCGTGGCCCAGATCGGCGAGGCGGTCCATCAAATGGACCAGACCACGCAGCAAAACGCTGCCCTGGTCGAAGAAATGTCGGCTGCAGCCGATAGCCTGCGCTCGCAGGCCGATGAACTGGTCCAGGCCGTGGCCGTATTCCAGTTGGGCCAGGGCGCCAGCCCCAGCCCCAGCCCTGCCTCCACCGCACCGCGCCTTGCCCCTTCCGAACACAAGGCGCGGGAAGACAGCAAGACACCGGCACGCACGGCACAGGCGCTGAAGCAACCAGTGGTCCGGCCCGAAGCGGCCAAGCCGCAGGCGCTGTCCAGGCCGGCCAGGCAGCCTGCTGCCACTGCTTCTGCGGGTGGCCAGGATGAATGGGAAAGCTTCTGAGGGCATGTTCAAAATCCCGACAGCCCTGACGCGGCCCTACTGCAGCTGGCGCCAGCTCGGGCGCACGGGCTGCTCGGGCATGCGGGCCATCACGCTTTGCTCGCCGTCGCCGCCTTGCAGCACGATGCGGTCGTCCTTGCGGATGACCTGCGACTGGGCGCCTCGGGGAATGCTCATGCGGTGCATGCCCTGGTCGGCGGCGCTGTAGATGCCATCGCCGTTGGTGTCCATGATCTGCACCGAAGGGCGCTTGCCATCCAGGATATTGAGCAGGGTCAGGAACTGGCGCTCGTTTTCAAGCGCTGCGCTGCAGCTCTCTGCTGCTGCGCCCGTTGCGGGATTTGTGGGTACCCTGGCGGGAATCTGGCTGTAGATGGTCAGGATGTTGCTGTGGTCGAAAAAGCCCAGGGGCTTGAGCAGGCGCTCGCCCGCTTCGGGCAGATCGAAGCGCCAGCCGGGTTTTTTCAGCAGGCCCACGTTGGCGCCGTCACCGCTGACCTTCCAGAAGGTGCGGTCGGCGCTGGCTTGCTGGCCTTCGGTGGTGGATTGGCGGTCCACGGACAGCGTGGCCAGTTCGCTTTCGCGGATAGTCTTGGGCTGCAGGGTGTTCCAGAGGGCTGCGGGCATGTAGCACCCGTCGCTGGTGTCTTGCACGCTTTCCGTACAGGGCTGCACATGGGCGCCTTGCGCCTTGTAGCGGGTGGGGTCCAGCACGGCGTAAATGGCGCCGGGCGTGCTGTCGTCGGGGTCGCTGGGGGTCAGGTTGCGGCCGGTGCCAAAGGCAATCATCATGCCTTCGGGCATGCTTTGACTTTGGCCCTGGCCCGTGGGTAGGGTTGCCTTGCGGCTATTGACGCGCACCACTGGGGCGGTCGTGATGGCCCGCGCCTGTGTGGGCGTGAAAAGGGGCTGGTTACGGCCAGGCCCTGAATGGTGCAAGCCCGCATGCCATTGAACATCATCGGTGCTGGCGATGTTGAACTTCCACAGGTTGCCCTTGAGGTCGCCGGCATAGACCACATCCGGCCGGCCATCGCCATTGATATCCACCAGGCGTGGGGCGGAAAGGCCGTTGTCCTGCGGCTGCTGGAAATCGACGCAACGTTCGGCGGGTAGTGCTCGTAATTCCTTGGCACCATCCAGGTACTGGATCAGCAGCGTGGCGAAGCCTAAGGGGCTGTTGTAGCCGTTGCCCATGACCACGGCCCAGCGGCCATTGTTGAGCTTGACGATCTGCGAGCTCTGCTGGGGGGTGGCATCGTCCCGCACTGGCTCGGCAAAGATATGACCGATGTGCAAATGAGGCAGGTAGTTGTAAAAAACACATCTATCTACATGGGGGGGGGCGACGGGGAGAACAAAGTTGAGGTCATAAGTCTTGTCCATCACCACCAGAGAGGCCGCATTGTTCTCGCTGAAGTTTGCCGGGTTGGTCACATCCAGCACAAAGTAGCCCTTGCCACCCGCGCCCAGGGTGCCTACCAGCAGGGTCTTCCAGTCGCTGCCATCCTGAATGTCGCCAGTCATGGGCGAGCCATCGACAAAGTAGCGGTGCCTGTCGTCGTAGGCCGGCTCGGTCAGCCGGGACAGTTCGATGGTGAGGCCATGGGGCACATAGGCCAGTTTTTCCGTGCCATCCACGGCGGAAAAGCCATGCAGCATGCCGTCATTGCCGCCCACATACAGCATGGGTGTGCGGTCCTTGTGCGTTTTGACGAAGTCCCGGTAGCTGGGCAGGGCGTTCATGCTGGACGGCGCGCCCGTGTACCAGATGCGCGAGTTGACGGTATCGCCCTGGCGCGAATGGCGCTGCCGAAAGGGCTGCTGGCTCGTATAGCGGGGCGGTGAGCCTGTGCCTTCCATGCGGCGGTCGCCGCGCAGGTAGTTCAGGCGCTGTTCGCCCAGGGCATCGGTGGTGCCGTCGGCCCGTTGGTTGAGGTCGTTTTTTTGCCAAGTGTTCAGTGCATTCCAGCGGAAGGGCACAGCCTTGTATGGGTCAGGGCTGATACTGCTGTCTTCCCGGGTCCAGGTCAGGATGGTGCGGCTGCTGGCGTCGCTCAGGCTGTCGAGGTGGTCGGCGGTGGTTTTGCCCTGCCAGCCTGGGGCGGCGCTGATGGTGCCATCGGGGGCCATGGTCTGGCCGGTGATCCAGCCTTTCCATGCCTTGGTGGGGTCGTAGTGGGCGGTGTACAGGCCGACCGGGTTGCGCGCGACGGTGCCGCCGCTGGTGGCGGCGGGGCCCCGTTCAGGCTCTGATGCGATA
>NZ_JACSYA010000003.1 GCF_029870285.1 Delftia sp. PS-11 | reverse complement strand
AACGCCCACGCTTATCGGCTGTATATTTTTAAGGATCGAAGCTGGCGATTTCTCGTTTTGCTTCCGACTTGCTGTGATCAGCGAAGCCTTGAATTCTAGCACAGTTTTTTGCGTTGCCGGCAAGAATTTTTTTGTCTTGTCACTGTCTGCAGGGCAGTGCAGCGACGAGGGAATGAACTATAGCATGGGTTTCCACCTATGGCATGAAAATTTGAAAATCTTTTGCGGACAGAGGGTATCCCCGCACCACGCCCTTCGCTGGCGGTCCGGCACCTGCCCTGGCGGGCAGGTGCCGGACATCAGGCTTGCCTGCACGCACCAGAAAGCAGGCAGCCATCGATAATGCATGCACGATGGCACTGATTACTTTGTTGGACGCCCAACTGGCGTTCGGGCATGTGGCGCTCCTGGACCATGCCCAGTTCTCCCTGGAGAGCGGTGAGCGCGTTGGCCTGATCGGCCGCAACGGAGCGGGCAAGTCCTCGCTGCTGAAAATTCTGGGTGGACTGGCCAAGGCCGATGACGGCCAGGTGCAGACGCAGTCAGGAGTACGTATCACCTATGTGGCGCAGGAGCCTGTGCTGCCGCCCGAGCACACGATTTTCGAAGCGGCATCGGCGGGCATTGCATCGGTGATTGCACTGCGTGACCGCTACCTTGCAGCAGCCGAAGGTGAGGATCTGGATGCGCTGCAATCGCAAATCGAGGCTTATGACGCCTGGAACTGGGAACGCCGCGTGGAAGAGACGCTGCAGCGCCTGCACCTGGATCCCCAGGCCGTGGTGGGGACGCTGTCTGGCGGCATGAAAAAGCGGGTGGCGCTGGCACAGGCGCTGGTGGCACGCCCTGATGTGCTGCTGCTGGACGAGCCGACCAACCATTTGGATCTCGATGCCATCGAGTGGCTGGAGGAGCTGCTGCTGGCCTTCAAGGGCAGCGTGGTGACCATCACCCACGACCGGGCTTTCCTGGACCGCATCGCCACGCGCATCGTGGAGCTGGACCGCGGCCAGTTGCGCACCTACCCGGGCAACTTCGCGCAGTACCAGCTGCAAAAGGAAGAGCAGCTGGCACAGGAAGCGGTGATCAACGCCAAGGCCGACAAGCTGCTGGCACAGGAGGAGATTTGGATCCGCAAGGGGGTGGAAGCACGGCGCACGCGCAGCCAGAGCCGCATCGGCCGCCTGGAGCAGCTTCGGGCCAACCGCGCTGCACGCCGCGAGGTTCTGGGCGGGGTGAAGATGGACATCGCGTCGGGCAAGGGCGATGGCTATCAGGGCAAGATCGTGGCCGAGCTGACGGATGTGGGCAAGGCGTTCGCAGACCGGTGCATCGTGTCGCGGTTCAGCGCCACCATATTGCGCGGCGACAAGGTGGGACTGATCGGCCCCAATGGCGCCGGCAAGACGACGCTGCTGAAGATGATTCTTGGCGAGCTGGCAGCCGACAGCGGCACGGTACGGCTGGGAGCCAATCTGCAGGTGGCTTATTTTGATCAGATGCGCCACCAGATCGATCTGGATGCCACGCTGGAGGACTTCATCAGCCCCGGCAGCGAGTGGATCGAGATCGGCAGCCAGAAAAAGCACGTCAAGAGCTATCTGTCGGATTTCCTGTTCTCTCCCGCCAGGGCGCACTCTCCCGTGCGCTCTCTGTCTGGCGGCGAGCGCAACCGACTGCTGCTGGCACGGCTGTTTGCGCGGCCAGCCAATGTGCTGGTGCTCGACGAGCCGACCAACGATCTGGACATCGAGACGCTGGAGATGCTGGAGGAGCTACTGCAGGGCTACGATGGCACGGTGTTCCTGGTCAGCCATGACCGCAGCTTTCTGGATAACGTGGTCACCAGCACGATTGCCTGGGAGGGCCCCGGACAGTGGCGCGAATATGAAGGCGGGGTGCAGGACTGGCTGGATCAGTCGCGCCGCAGCCGTGATCTGGCCGAGGCCGCACAACCCAGGCCCGCAAAGGAGGAAGCCCGGCCGGCAGCGCCTCGCAACGATGGCAAGGCCCGGCGCAAGCTCAGCTACAAGGAGCAGCGCGAACTGGAGCAGTTGCCCGAACGCATCGCGGCACTGGAGGCAGAGCAGAAATCCATTCAGGAGGCACTGGCCGATGGTTCGCTTTATGCGAGCGACAATGCGCGCGCCGTGGCATTGCACCAGCGCGACGCGGCCATTGATGAGGAGCTGCTGGAAGCGCTGGAGCGCTGGACGGCGCTGTCTGAATGAATGTGGCAAAAGCAAAAGGAGCGCCAGGCGCTCCTTTTGCAGCGATGCATCTGATGCTGCTCAGATGCGGTGGTGAACCTGGTCGGAACCTATGCGCAGCTTGCCCATCAGGGCTGCAGCGATCTGATTGAGCGGCAGCACTTCGTCGGCAGCACCGTGGGCAATGGCTTCGCGGGGCATGCCGAAGACGATGCAGCTGGCTTCGTCCTGCACAAAGTTGTAGCTGCCGGCATCCTTCATTTCGCGCATGGCGGCCGCGCCATCGGCGCCCATGCCGGTCAGCATGATGCCGTAGGCATTGCGGCCTGCGCAGGCAGCTACCGACTTGAACAGCACCTCGACCGAGGGCTTGTGGCGGTTGACCGGAGGACTGTCATCCACCACGGCAACGTAGTTGGCACCGCTGCGCTGCACGGAAAAGTGCTTGCCACCAGGCGCAATATAGGCATGTCCTGGCAGCAGGCGTTCTCCGTGCTGCGCTTCCTTGACGGTCATCTGGCACAGGCTGTTGAGCCGGGCTGCAAAGCTGGTGGTGAAGCCTGGCGGCATGTGCTGGGTGATGACGATGGCCGGGCAGTCCGCAGGCAGATGGATCAGGACTTCGCGTATAGCCTCGGTGCCGCCGGTGGAGGCACCGATGGCAATCAGTTTTTCGGTGGAGATACGCCCCAGCGGCGAGGCCGGCCGCGCCACGTGAGTGGCCGCGGCATGCACCGCAGCGGTGGCTGGCACAGCGGCGGCTGGCGCAGCGGCCCCGCCACTACTGGCGGCTGCGGGCGGCGCAGCCACGCCACGCGGGGGAACGGGCAGCCGGCGCACCTGAGCGACAGCGGCAACGCGGATCTTATCCACGATCTGCGACGCCAGTTCCTGCAATCCGTTGGCCACGCCAACGCGTGGCTTGGCAACGAAGTCGGTTGCACCCAGTTCCAGGGCACGCATGGTGACTTCGGCGCCACGCTCGGTCAGGGTGGAGATCATGACCACGGGCATGGGGCGCAGGCGCATGAGGCGCCCAAGGAAATCGATGCCGTCCATGCGCGGCATCTCCACATCGAGCGTGATCACGTCAGGATTGAGTTCGCGGATCATTTCCCGCGCCACCAGCGGATCATTGGCCGAGCCTATGCACACCATGTCGGGCTGGCGATTGATGATCTCGGTCAACAGGCTGCGCACCAGCGCAGAGTCGTCCACGACGATCACCCGGATTTTCCTGTCCATTCCTTTGACACCTTCCTCAAAACAGGTCGACCGAGCCGCCTGCCGTATTGCGAGCCACGACCGCAGCATTGCCGCGCGTGAGCTCCTGCTGCACCAGTTCCTCGGGATGGGCATGTGCCAGGCGCTTGACCATGGCCTTGCCGCTGGCGGAAAAAAACACCACCTTGCGCGGATAGATGTCCAGCACGTCCTGCGAGACGATGGGAATCTTCTCGGTATGAAGATACTGCGTGACGAAAGTCGTGTTGCGCTGCCCGACGTTCATGGTGGTGAAGTTGTGCATCACCTGGCCGCCTCCGAAGACCTTGGCCTGAAGATACTCCCGCCGCGCACCGAGCTTGAGCATTTCGTTGATCAACAACTCCATCGCATACGATCCATAACGGCCCGAGACATCGGATGAGTCGCCATCGGGCAGCATGAAGTGGTTCATGCCGCCCACGCGCATGGCTGTGTCCCAGAGGCAGGCGGCAATGCACGATCCCAGCACGGTGACGAGGATGACATCTTCCTTGGAGACAAAGTACTCTCCTGGCAGCACTTTGACTGCGTTGTGCTGGAAATGCGGATCGTAATAGAAGAAGGAGGCCTCTCCAGGGTTGCGCGGCATGCGCTTGAGCTGCTCCAGGGAAGAACGTGGCGCAGGAGCACCCGCAGCGGGGTAGTCACTGGCAGAGTAGCTGTTGATGCGCGCTGCATTGCGCCGTTCAGGCGCAGGCGGCGGCATGGGAGGACGGCCGGAAATCATGGACATGCCTTTCGATGCAGGGCAATGCACACGCAGCCAGCGCAACATCGTGCGTCAGCGGCGCTCATAAACGGTCTTTCCTTTGAGCGTGAACAGGTCACGCGAATCACTGAAGTTCTCTGCGTGACCGACGAACAGCAACCCGCCGGGCTTCATGACCCGGTGGATACGCTCAAGCACGCGGCGCTGAGTGGCGGCGTCGAAATAAATCATCACGTTGCGGCAGAACACTGCGTCGAAAGGCTCGCGGAACGGCCAGTCATCACGGATCAGGTTGACGTTCAGGAATTCAATGAGCTTGCGCAGCTCGGGTTTGACCCGGACCAGGCCAGAGTTGCCAGCCTTGCCGCGCAGGAAGAAGCGGTGCAGGCGCTCGGCACTCATGCCTTTGGTGCTTTCGAGACGGTAAACGCCTGCAGAGGCGGTATCGAGCACACGCGAGTCGATGTCGCTGGCCTGGAGCTGAAAATGCGGGGTCGCACCCAGCGCCTCGATGGCCGTCATCACGATGGAATAAGGCTCTTCCCCCGTAGAGGCTGCGCTGCACCAGACCTTCCATGGCGTGCCGGCAGGCTTGCTGCGCAGATACTGGGCAAAGATCTCGAAGTGGTGCTGCTCACGAAAAAAAGCCGTGAGGTTGGTGGTCAGCGCATTCACGAACTCCTGCCATTCGACGCCATCCGCCTGGGATTCAAGCCAGTCCAGATAGGCGCTGAAGCTGTCATAGCCGGTTTCACGCAGGCGCCGCGACAGGCGGCTGTAGACCATGGCGTGCTTGCCGTCGTGCAGGCTGATGCCGGCACGCTGGTAGATCAGGGCCTGTACCCGCGCGAAATCGCGCGAGGACCATTCGAACTCCCGCCCCTGGGCCAAAGGCCCGCTGGCAGAGCCTTCGTCGGCAGAAGGCCGCGGAACCAGCGCGGCTGTAGGTGAACCGGATCGCATCAGCGCACTCGCGTACTGGTGCTTCAATCAGCGATGGAGACCAGGCCCATGTCCACATTGTTCATGAGCGTTTCGATATCCAGCAGGATCAGCATGCGCTCACCAACCGAGCCCAGGCCCAGTATGCAGCCACTGTCGATGGAGCTTTCAATGTCGGGTGCAGGACGGACTGCGTCTGCCGCCAGCTCCATCACATCGCTGACGGAGTCAACGACAATGCCTACGACACGGTTGCGCAGGTTCAGGATGATGACAACGGTGAAGCTGTTGTACTCGGCCTGTGCGCAGTGGAACTTCAGCCGCATGTCGACGATGGGCACGATGGTGCCGCGCAGGTTGACGACGCCTTTGATGAAGTCGGGCGCGTTGGCGATGCGCGTCGGCGGCTCGTAGCCGCGGATTTCCTGCACTTTCAGGATGTCTATGCCGTACTCCTCCTGGTCCAGGCGGAATGTCAGGTACTCGCGTGCTCCGGTGGCCACGCCTTCTGCACTTTTAGCGGTCACGCTCATTGCTAGGCTCCTCGACTGGCTCGCGCTCTTGGCGCGCGCCATGGTTTGTTTCTATGCGGGCAGGCGTGCCTGCCCGCAGTCTCGCGCATCCAGGTCAGTGGCGCGCACGGCGCACCAGCGCCCCCGTATCCAGAATCAGCGCCACCGTGCCATCGCCCAGGATGGTGGCGCCTGAGACGTTGGGCACCTTGCGGTAGTTGGTCTCCAGATTCTTGACCACGACCTGGTGCTGGCCCAGCAGTTCATCGACCAGCAGGGCCACACGGCTGCCGTCGGATTCGACCACGACCATGATGTTGCTGGACTGGCTGGCATCGCTGCGCGGCACCTGGAAGGTCTTTTCCAGCGCGATCACCGGCATGTACTCGTCGCGGACCTTGACCAGCTGCGTGCCGTTGGCCACGGTGTTGACATCCTCGGTATTGACCTGGAAGGACTCGACCACGGAGGACAGCGGCAGGATGTAGACCTCGTCGCTGACGCCCACCGACATGCCATCCATGATGGCCAGCGTCAGCGGCAGGCGCACGGCCACGCGCATGCCCTTGCCCTGGTTGGACTCGATTTCGACCGACCCGCCCAGTGCCGTGATGTTGCGCTTGACCACATCCATGCCCACGCCGCGGCCCGAAACGTCGGTGACGACCTCGGCGGTGGAGAAGCCCGGCGCAAAGATCAGTTGCCAGACGTCCTGGTCAGGCATGCTGTCAGAGACGTCCATGCCGCGCTCGCGGGCCTTCTTGAGGATTCTTTCGCGGTTCATGCCACGGCCATCATCGCGCACTTCGATGACGATGGAGCCGCCCTGGTGGGAGGCTGCCAGCGTCAACGTGCCATGCTCGGACTTGCCGGCCGCCAGGCGGTCTTCGGGCATTTCGATGCCGTGGTCCACGCTGTTGCGCACAAGGTGGGTCAGCGGGTCGGTGATCTTCTCGACCAGCCCCTTGTCCAGCTCGGTGGCTTCACCCAGGGTGATCAAGTCGATCTTCTTGCCCAGCTTGCTCGCCAGGTCACGCAGCATGCGCGGGAAGCGGCTGAACACGGTGGACATGGGGATCATGCGGATCGACATCACCGATTCCTGCAGATCGCGCGTGTTGCGGTCCAGGTCGGCCAGGCCCGCCAGCAGCTGCTGGTAGGCAGAGGCATCCAGGCCCCGGCTGTTTTGCGCCAGCATGGCCTGGGTGATGACGAGTTCGCCCACCAGGTTGATCAGTTGGTCCACCTTGGCCACCGATACCCGGATGCTGGTCGACTCCATCTGGGCCTGCTGCGACTGGGCTGGCACCTTGGCAGCGGCAGGCTTGGCGGCAGCGCCGGCCTCGGCGCTGGGCAGGCCTGGCGCACCGCTGAAGAAGCCGTAGGCGTCACCCGCAGACGGAATCGCCACGGAGGACAGGCCCGCGTCGGGATCATGGTGGACAGGGGCTGCAGGCGCGGCAGACTGTGCAGGAGCGTCAGAGATGCGGACCTGCTCCTTGGCCACGTGGAAGACGAACAGGTCGAGCAGGTCTTCATCGGTGGAGGTGGTCTGCACGGCGAAGCGCCGGCTTTGCGGCTGCTCGCAGGGCTGCTCCTCGATGCACCCCAGGCCGGGAATGTCGCGGAACAGATCCTTGATGGCATCCACCATCTCCGGGCGCTCGAGCGGGCCGATCAGCACTTGCAGCGACCGGCCACCCGAGGCAGGCGGAGTGCCCACGATGCCACCGGCCGGCGCCGCAGCAGCATCAGGCGCCGATGCCACAGCCGGCTCGGCCACGGGGGCCGGAGCAGGCGCGGGCGCGGCAGGTGCGCCACGGCCTTCGGCGAGCGCCTCGATGCGCGCCACCAGGTCGGTCGTGGACATGGCCTCGCCCCCATCGCCAGCCTGATGGCGGGCCAGCAGGCTGCGGCTGGCGTCAGCAGACTCCAGCAGCACGTCGACCATTTCAGGTATCGGCGTGATTTCGTGGCGGCGCAGACGGTCGAGCAGCGACTCCATGCGGTGCGTCAGCTCGGTCACGTCGGCGAAGCCGAAGGTGGCTGCGCCACCCTTGATCGAGTGGGCGCAACGGAAAATGCCGTTGAGTTCTTCGTCGTTGGCAGCCGACAGATCCAGATTGAGCAGCATCTGCTCCATCTGGTCGAGATTTTCGGCCGCTTCCTCGAAAAAGATTTGATAGAACTGGCTCAGGTCGAAATCCGCGCCCGCTCCCGTTCCCTCCTGGTGTAGATCCGCCATCATTGATCCTGTTTTTTCGCTGTTGCCCTGGTTTATCGGCTCAACGCATCACTTTTTGAATGACTTCGATCAGACGATTCGGATCGAAGGGCTTGACCAGCCAGCCAGTAGCGCCTGCCGCACGCCCGGCCTGCTTCATCTGATCGCTGGATTCGGTGGTGAGGATCAGAATGGGGGTGTTCTGGAAGCGGGGATTTTCACGCAGCTTGCGTGTCAGGCCGATGCCATCCAGGCGAGGCATGTTCTGATCGACCAGGACCAGATCAACCTCTTCGACCTGGGCCTTTTCGAGTGCATCTACACCGTCCACGGCCTCAACGACCCGAAATCCCGCACCGGCGAGGGTGAAGGAAACCATCTTCCGCATCGAGGGGGAATCATCAACAGCCAGAATCGATCGCATGTACAGCTCCAACAGATGGGCAATAAGAAGTGGATTTCAGCATGGGCTGGACCGCTCAGAAAAGTTCAACCGAACCCGCGTCCATCTCGCTTTGCGTGACAGGATTGGGCCGGTCTGGGATCGGGGGCAGGCTCAAGGCCCCTTCCTCCTCCACCTCGTCGACTCCCATGGTGACGGCAGCCAGCTGGGCTGCGCAACCTTGCAAAGTCTTCGTAATATGGGCGATCAGTTGGGAGGACATGTCGTGGAATTGCAACTCTGTCACCGCCAGCCGCAACGATGCCTGGGCATTCTCCAGCTGAGGCAGCGCTGCCAGCGCCTGAACACCCAGCTGGCTGTGGGCCTCGTCAAAGCGGGCCATCAGATTTTCCGTCGCATGGTTGAGCAGGCCTTCCAGGCGATGCAGATCGTGCATCGCCACCAGCAGGGCGTCCTGCAGGCCTGCTGCCACCATGACGGGCATGGGAACAGCCGGCTCGCCCGAAAGCTTTTGCATTGACTGCATTGTTACTCCACAAGCGTGTCAGCCCATCGTGGGCCAAGCCTCATGGCATGGCCAGCCTTTGTCAGTCGCGCATCCGGGTGCGGCACACCCTTTGATGAATCCAACCACTTACATTTATGTTCCAAAATGTATCTCATGATAGCGCCCCTGTGGATGCCAGACCGCTGCAACGGCCTTTGCGAATTTTGCATATCGAAGATTCTGCCGCCGACCAGGCCCTGGCGCGCCTGAGCCTGCTGCGGGGCGGCCTGAACTGCGAGGTCACCGTGGTCGATGTGCTGAATGATGTCGCGCAAGCGCTTGACACCCAGACATTCGACCTGATCCTGGCTGACTACCATCTCCCGGGCTTCACGGCGCTGCACGCCTGGGAGATGGTACGCAGCCGCCCCGATCATCCACCTTTTGTGCTGCTTTCGGGAGCAATTGGCGAGTCGGCGGCCGTGGGAGTGATGCGCGAAGGCATCAGCGACTATCTGCTCAAGGACCACATCACGCGCCTGCCCCATGTGGTGTCGCATGCGCTGGAGGTGCATGAGGCGCGGCGCGCGCGCCAGCGCGCAGCAGCCGAACTGGCCGCTTCGGAACGGCGGTTGGCTGAGTTGACGGAGCATCTGCAGACCTCGACGGAGCGCGAGCGGGCCGATATCGCCAGGGAAATCCATGATGACATTGGCGGGTCGCTGACCTCGGTGAAGTTCGACCTGGCGTGGATCATGCGCAACGCGCCCGAGGGCCCGCTGCGCGAGCATGCCCAGTCGGCGCTGGAGATGCTCGAACATGCGCTGGGCGCAAGCCAGCGCATCATGATGAATCTGCGCCCGCCCGTGCTCGATCAGGGCCTGGTGGCAGCCGTACAGTGGCTGGCAGAGAATTTCGAGCGCCGCACCGGCGTGCGTACACGGGTACGCAGCAGCCGGGAAAGCATGGATATCGCCCCGGAGATACAAGTTGTTGCATATCGAACCGCTCAGGAAGCCCTGACCAATGTCGGCAAATATGCACAGGCGCAGCATGTGGACATCGATCTGTCCGATCATGAGGGCTTCCTTACGCTGGAAGTCAAGGACGACGGCGTGGGACTGGCACCGCATGCCCGTGACAAGCCCCGCTCTTTCGGGCTGCGCGGCCTGGGTGAGCGCGCACGTACCGTGCATGGCTGGCTGGATGTGAGCAGCCAAGCCGGACGTGGAACCTCGGTCATCGTCTCCATCCCGCTGTCCGGCAACGGCGCTTGCCCTAATATCCCGGGCATTGATGAAGAATCCTGACCGCCATCGCGGACTGACTTTTTTTCCAGGAGAGCGACCTTGATCCACGTGGTGCTGTGCGACGACCATGCGGTGCTGCGCCGAGGCATCCGCGACACCCTGGCCGAAGCGGTGGACATCACCGTCACTGCAGAAGCCGGTGGCTATGCCGAGCTGCGCGAGCAATTGCGCAGCTCGCCTTGCGATGTGCTGCTGCTGGACATCAATATGCCGGGCCGTGGAGGGCTGGAGGCGCTGGCCAGCGTGCGCGAGACGCATCCGCAGATCAAGGTGCTGATGGTGTCCATGTACCCCGAGGACCAGTACGCGCTGCGCTGCCTCAAGGCGGGCGCCCAGGGATATGCCAACAAGGCGGGCGACCCCGTGCTGCTGGTGGAGGCGGTGCGCACGGTCGCAGCCGGGCGTAAGTACCTGACCGCCGAGGTGGCACAGATGCTGGCCGACAGCCTCGCACAGCCGGCTCAGCAGGTGCCGCACGAGAGCCTGTCCGAGCGCGAGTTGCAGACACTGGTCAAGATTGCGGCAGGTCAGCGGCTGACCGATATCGCGACCGAGCTGATGCTCAGCCCCAAGACCGTGAGCGTCTACCGCGCGCGCGTTCTGGAGAAGCTGCAGATGGGCAGCAATGCCGAACTCACTGCCTACGCCATACGCAACCAGTTGATCTGACATTGAATCCGCTCCAGCCTACATGGGCATGCCAAACAGCGAGAGGCCGCGCTGCAGCAGCGCCAGCAACGGCTGCTCCAGCAACGGCAATGTCGCCACCAGGCCTGTCAGGCCCATGGTCAGTGTGACAGGAAAACCTACGGCATAGATGTTCATCTGGGGGGCCACACGCGAAATAATGCCCAGCACGAGGTTGACGAACAGCAGCATGACCACCATGGGCAGCGCGATCCAGAAAGCGCTGGAGAACACCGCCGTCCCCATTTCATGCAGCTTCATCTGCTGGATGGACTGCAGGAAATGGCCATCCACGGGGAAGGCCTCGTAGCTCTTGAGCACGGCCATGAGCACCAGCAGATGGCCATTGATGACAATGAACAGCAATGTGGAGATTTGCACCAGAAAGCGCGCCACAGCGCTGAGCTGCGCGTTGCTGACCGGGTCGAAGAAGCTGGCAAAGTTCAGCCCCATCTGAAGGCCCACGAGTTCGCCGGCCATTTCGATGGCAGCAAAGACCAGCCGCACGGCAAAGCCGATGGCGATGCCCACGCCGATCTGCTGCACCAGTGTGCCCAGCGCCTCGGAGGAGTTGATGCTGATCACAGGCTGATTGCCCAGCACGGGCTGGGCGCACAGGGCAATCAGGAAAGCCAGGCCGATCTTGGTCCGCGCAGGGATCGCCCGCTGCGAGAACACGGGCGCCACGGAGAACATGGCCAGCACGCGCAGAAAGGGCCAGAGAATGGGGGACAGCCAGGAGACCAGCTGGGCTTCGCTGAAGGTGATCACGGCACGGCCTCAGCCCAGCGCCTGTGGAATGGATTCGATGGTCCGCCGGATGAAGTCCACCAGCGAGGCGAGCATCCAGGGGCCGGCAATGGCGAAGACCACGACAGCGGCGATGAGCTTGGGAACGAAGGCCAGGGTGGCTTCCTGAACCTGTGTCACGGCCTGGAAAATACTGACCGCCATGCCCACCACCATCACGACACCGAGCACGGGCATGGAAATCATGAGCAGCAGCATCAGCGCCTCGCGGCCGAAGGTCAGCACGTATTGGGAAGTCATGGCGGTCGTTCCAGGTATCTAGACGTTGAAGCTCGCAGCCAGCGAGCCGATGAGCAGGTTCCAGCCGTCGGCCAGCACGAAGAGCATGAGCTTGAACGGCAGCGCCACGAGCACCGGCGACAGCATCATCATCCCCAGGGACATCAGGATCGAGGAGACGACCATGTCGATGACCAGGAAGGGGATGAAGATCATGAAGCCGATCTGGAAGGCGGTCTTGAGCTCGCTGGTCACGAAGGCAGGCACCAGCACACGCAGCGGCGCATTCTCGGCCGTCACGCCCGCCTCCAGCCTGGCCAGGCGTGCGAACAGGGCGAAGTCCGACTGGCGCGTCTGCTTGAGCATGAACTCGCGCATGGGCACCTCGGCCTTGGCCACGGCCTGCTCGAACGTTGCGGCATTCGTGGTGTAGGGCACGTACGCCTCTTTGTAGACTCGGTCCAGCGTCGGTCCCATGACGAACATGGTCAGGAACAGCGACAGGCCGATGACGACCTGGTTGGGCGGCGCCGACTGCGTTCCCAGCGCCTGGCGCAGCAGTGACAGCACGATGACGATGCGGGTGAAGCCCGTCATCATCAGCAAGATCGCAGGGAGAAAGGACAGCGCCGTGAAAAACAGCAGCGTCTGTATGGGGACGGAATAGCTGGCGCCGCCACTGCCCTGGCCAATCACCAGCGGCAGGCTGGCGGGCGCACCCTGGGCCCAGGAGGACAGGGGTGCGGCGCACAGCGCCATCAGAGCCAGGCCAGCCGCCCGGCGCATGCGGGAAGACTCAGACATGGCTGGCACCATCCACGGACTGGTTGCGCGCCTGGGCCATGGCGCTGGAAAAATCAGGCACAGAAGCAGCAGGCGCTGCAGCAGTTGCCCCGCCTGGGGCTTGCAGCACATGCAGGCATTGGATGTTCTGGGCCGTCACACCCAGCACCAGGCGCACAGTCTGCACGCCTTCGCCGACTTCCACGGTGACGACACGCTGCTGGGGGCCGATGCCGACGGCGCCCAGCACGCGCGACTGCAGGCCGGCGGTGCCGCGCAGCGCCGCCGTGCGCTGCTGCAGTCGGCGCAGCAGCCAGGGCAGCGCGCCCATGGCAGCGACCAGACCCACGACCATGAGCAAAGTGGGCCACATCGGGCCCATGGCCTGGCTCTCAACCACGGCTGACCCGGCGCAGGCGCTCGGACGGCGTGACCACGTCGGTCAGGCGAATACCGAACTTGTCATTGACGACGACCACCTCGCCCTGGGCGATCAGGTAGCCGTTGACCAGCACGTCCATGGGCTCGCCTGCCAGCGCATCGAGCTCGACCACCGAGCCCTGGGCCAGCTGCAGGATGTACTTGATAGGCACCTTGGTGCGGCCCAGCTCCACCGACAGCTGCACCGGGATGTCCAGCACCATGTTGATGTCGTTGACCGGCACCTCCGTGCCACCCGAGAAGGAGCGCACGGATTCGCCAGACAGGGGTCCACCCTGCTCGGATTCGAGCACCGCGTCGCGCTCGCGCTGCTCTTCCATGGCCTCGGCCCAGCCCGAGAACGGATCGTCGCCTTCCGGCTTTTGTGTATCGTCAATTGCCATTGTTTTCTCCCATCCAGCCAACGTCGGCACCCCTCAGGCAGTGCTCGACGCGGATTGCGTACTTTTCGTTGTGAGTGCCGTACTGGCACTCGAAAATCGGAACACCGCCAATCGAGGCGCGGATCAGCGGCTCCCGGTCGAGTTCAATGAAGTCGCCAGGGCGCATGGCCAGCAGTTGCTCCACGGTGGCATCGGCGCGGGCCAGTTCGGCCACCAGCGTCACCTCGGCCGCCTGGATCTCGCGCTTGAGCACCTTGACCCAGCGGCGGTCCACCTCGATGGAGTCACCTTGCGTGGACGAATACAGCACATCGCGTATGGGCTCCAGCGTCGCATAAGGCATGCAGATGTGGATGGAGCCCGAGATATCGCCAATTTCCAGCTGGAAGGCCGTGGAGACGACGATTTCGCTGGGCGTGGCGATGTTGGCGAACTGCGGCTGCATTTCCGAGCGCTGGTAGCCCAGCTCCAGCGGATAGATGCCATGCCAGGCTTTTTTGTATTCCTCGCAGATCACGTTGACCAGGCGGTTGATCACGCGCTGCTCGGTGTGCGAGAAGTCACGGCCTTCGATACGGGTCTGCAGCCGGCCGGTGCCGCCATACAGGGTGTCGATGACACCGAACACCAGCGAGGGGTCGCAGACCACCAGGCCGCTGCCGCGCAGCGGACGGATGGCCACGATGTTGAAGTTGGTGGGCACCACCAGCTGCCTCAGGAAGGCGCTGTAGCGCTGCACCGAGACCGTGCCCACGGACACTTCGGGGCTGCGGCGGATGAAATTGAAGAGGCCGATGCGGAAATTGCGGGCAAAGCGCTCGTTGACGATTTCCATCGTCGGCATGCGCCCGCGCACAATGCGCTCCTGGCTGGAGATGTCGTACTGGCGGATGATGCCGGCCTCGACCTCTTCGACCGAGGATTTCTGGCTCTCGCCGGTCACGCCCTCCAAGAGGGCATCGACTTCTTCCTGAGAGAGAAAAGAATCGCTCATGCGAGCCTCCTTCGCCCGTTACTGAATGATGAAGCTGGAGAACAGCACACGGCGCACGGGGTTCTTGGGAGGACGGCGGCGCTCGCCATCTTCCTCCTCAGCATCCTCGTCACGCACACGCTTCTTGGCCTGCTTGCCATAGCCCAGCGGTGCGGAAACTTCGTTCAGCACGTCGGCGGCCAGGCGTTCCTTGCCATCACGCTCGAGCAGTTCCTCGGAGGTGCGCTGGGAGACCAGCATCAGGACACCGTTGCGGATGCTGGGCAGGTACTGTTTGACCATGGTGGCCGTTTTTTCGTCGGCCAGCTCCAGCGTGATGCCAATCTGCGCAAAACGGTCCCCCCCCGGATCGGCCAGATTGACCACCAGACTGTCCAGAGGCAGGAATGTGGGGACGGTGACGACCGCCTTGCTGGCAGCTTCCTCTTCTTCCGGCCCATGGCGCTGCTTGAGCAGCACGAAAGCGGCTGCAGCGGCAATGGCCAGCACGGCGATGATGGCGACCAATATGATCAGCTTCTTCTTGCCCTTGCCGGGAGCAGGAGCTTGCGCATTGTTGTTGGCGGCATTGGGTTTGGCAGACACTGGAATTCCTCAGGGTGAGCGGGACCGCCACGCGCTCGCGCTTTGTGCGCGGCGCCATGACGCAGCAGGCCCATGGCAGGAATTATTCGGTGTTTGCCTTGCGAGCCATGCCGCGAATAAGCGCGATAAACCCCGGTTTCTCGCTGGCTAGCGTCAGCCATGCAAAGCGCCAACGGCGGCAGGCCGCAGGCGCTGTACGCCCCGGCCTGCGGGAATATGCCGCAAAACATGCGGCAGCGGCTGAAAAACGGGCGGTCAGACGAACAAATCGACACCGCTCGCGCGGCGCCCGCCACTGGAGGAGGCCACCGGGCTGCTGCCAGCGGCGCCTGCAGCATCGACCATGGCATTGACACGGCCCTGCCGGGCCTGTCCACCGCCAGCGCTTTGGCGGCTGTCTGTGTCCGACTGGCTGCCCGCATCGACACTGACACCCGCCAGTTGCAGCCCCTGGGACTGCAGCAGCTCGCGCAGTTGCTGGGCGCCATCGCCCAGCCATTGCCGGGCCTGGGCCTCGCTGCTGCCGAAGCGCACATGGGCTTCGTTGCCCTGCAGGCTGACCTGCACCTGGATGGTGCGCCCCTCATGATCCACGGAGAGGGAGGCGTTCTGGTTCTTGTTGTGCACCCAGAAAGCCACCTTCTCGGAAATCTCCTGTTCGCGCTGGCTGGCATCCGCACGCGCATCAGGCTGCGGCTGGGGCATGGCGGATGCATCCTGTCCGGCGGCCTGCTGCCCTGTCTGCTGGCCGGCGTGCGCAGCCCCCACGGCGGCGGCCATGCCGTGCGAGGCGGACTTGGCCGCCTCCACGGCACTCGTGCCCGCTTCGGAGCCCGACTCGCGCGCGCGCCCGAAGAGCCCGCGCCATTCCTCTGGCTTGACAGCTGCCATGCCTTGCAGCGCAATACCCGATGCCAGCGCAGCATCCTGACGCACCGCATTGCCGGATGATGCATCGCTGGTGGCCGCAGACACGGTGGTTGCAGCACGCGCCGTGGCAGCCGCATCGCCCAAGCGGGCAGCGGCGGCATCTGCGGCGTCTGCCAGAGACACCGCCTTGCCGGAGGCAGTCGCCAGCAGGGCGGAGGCCGGGCCCGCCGCATCTGCCGGCAAGGGCAATGCCGCATCAGCCGGCGCCGCAGACAATGCCGCAGAGCCTCCCGCTCCCGTGCGCTGTGGCGACATGAAAGCAGCATGCGCTGTCGTTGCCTGTTCCTGGCGCAACATGGCCAGGGCCGCATTGCCGCGGCCGGAGAGCCAGTCGCCTGCAGCGCCCTGGACCAGATCACGGTCTGCCTTGCCATCGATTTGTGCCGTCTGTGCCACCAGACTGGCCCAGGGCATGTGGCCGTTGGCCACCAACAGCATGGGATCAGTGGCAATCTCCGGCTTGTCGTCAGAGGGCGGCCGCGTCTTGGCACCCGTGGCGGGTGCCAGCACAGCGTCCGCAGCCTGTGCCAGCGAGGCATCTGCAGCCTGCGCCGCAGCCTGAGCCGCTGCAGTCGCTGGCTGGGCTGTGGCTGCTGTCTGCGCAGCTTGCGCGGCCTGTGCAGCCTGTGCTGCGGATTGCGCCGCCTGCGCAGGCTGAGTGGAGTTGCCCGCCTTTGCCGCCGCTGCAGCAGCTGCTGCAGCGGCGAACGAGAGCATGCCGGCATCCCCTGCCGTGGCGGACACTGCATCGCCTGGCAGCGCCTGCACTGCGTCAGCCGGTGCAGCGCTCTTGGGGTCTCGCTCCAGCGCCATGGCTGCCGCAGCGGCAGCCGCCTGCACCAGTCCGTCCAGTGGCGGCAAAGCTGCCGTCGATGCGCTGCCATCGCCGAGCGTGGCCAGAACGGCAGCAAAGCCTGCCGCCTGGCCCTCACCCTGCGCGGACTGAGGACGGCCGCTGCGTGCGGAGTCCTGGCTGCGCGACAGTTCCGTGCGTGCTTCGACGCGGTTTTCTATGCGGGTATTCGCCATGGCTCAGGCCTCATGCAACTGCAGCCCGAAGCTGCGACGGAAAAACTGGATGGCCGCACGGTCGTCGGTTTCCTTTTGCTCACGGCGCATCTGCGCCAGGGCAATGTCACGGCGGCGCACTTCGACGACCTTGCGCAGGCTGCTCACGCGCAGCTCACAGGCCATCAGGGCTTTTTGTGCGGTTTCCAGGCGAATGGCCAGATCGGCCATCACCCGGGTCTGCAGGTCGATGGCATGCTGCAGCCGCTCCATGAACTGGTACTGGTGGTACATCACCTCGGGCTGCACGGACTGGCTTTCGTGCGCCCCCCAGCGCCGCTGCATTTCCTGGGCATAGGACTGCAGCTGATCCATCTGCGCCTGGCCGGCCTGCTGCGCACGCTGGCGCTCCTGCACGGTCTGCAGCGCTTCATCACGCTTGCGCGAAGCGGCATCAATGGCCACCATCAAGGCATTCAAGGACGACATGCTGTGCTCTCCTCCCTGTGTTCAGTTGCTGCGTCACGCCGCACCGAGTGCCGCTGCCATGCCCGAGATGCTCTCGTCCATGGAAGCCGACTCGAACATGCTTTGCTGCAAAAAGGCGACCATGCCCGGCTGCAGCCGGATGGCCTCGTCCATCTGCGGATCCGAGCCGGCCGCGTAGGCACCGACCTGGATCAGATCGCGCCCCTTCTGGTAGCGCGAGTACACGGCGCGGAAACGCCGCGCCAGTTCGAAATGCTCACGCGTGACCACGTTGTGCATCACGCGCGATGCGGATTGCTCGATGTCGATGGCCGGGTAGTGGCCCGACTCGGCCAGCGCCCGGGACAGCACGACGTGGCCGTCCAGAATGGCACGTGCCGCGTCGGCAATCGGGTCCTGCTGGTCATCGCCTTCGGACAGCACGGTATAGAAGGCCGTGATGGAGCCCACGCCATGCAGGCCATTGCCGCTGCGCTCGACCAGGGCAGGCAGCTTGGCGAAGCACGATGGCGGATAGCCTTTGGTGGCCGGGGGCTCGCCGATGGCCAGCGCGATTTCGCGCTGGGCCATGGCATAGCGGGTCAGCGAATCCATGAGCAGCAGCACGTGCTTGCCCTTGTCGCGGAAATGCTCGGCAATGGCTGTTGCATAGCTGGCGCCCTGCATGCGCAGCAGCGGCGGCGCATCGGCCGGCGCGGCCACGACCACGGCGCGGCTGCGGTCCTGCGCACCCAGGATGTCCTCGACAAATTCCTTGACCTCGCGGCCGCGCTCGCCGATCAGTCCGACCACGATGACATCGGCACGGGTATAGCGCGCCATCATGCCCAGCAGCACGGACTTGCCGACGCCGGAGCCCGCAAAAAGGCCCAGCCGCTGGCCCCGGCCCACGGTGAGCAGGGCGTTGAGCGAACGCACGCCGGTATCCAGCGACTCGCGGACCGGGTCGCGGTCCATGGCGTTGATGGGGTTGCGGTCCAGGGGCTCTGCCACCACATCGTCCAGCGCGCCGCCATGGTCCAGCGGCAGGCCCTGGGAATCGACGACGCGGCCCAGCAGGCCATCGCCCATGGGCAGGCGCAGCACGCCTACGGTCTGGGATACGGGTGCTTCGGGGCCATCGCCAAAGTGCAGCGCAGGGATGAAAGGTTCGGCAGGCGTCACGGTGGCGCCACTGGACAGGCCCTGGATGTCGCCGGCAGGCATCAGGAAGGCGCGCTCGCCGGCAAAACCCACGACCTCGGCCAGCACGGGCGCCTGGCCCTGCTGGCGTATCCAGCACTGCGCGCCCACGGGCACGCGCAGCCCGGTGGCTTCGAGCACCAGGCCCGTCAGGCGCGTGAGCGTGCCGTGGCTTTCCAGGGGGATTTCACCCTGCAGGCGTGCGCGCGCATTCGACAGCAGTTGCTGCCAGGGGTGGGCGGCAGGCGCCATGGCGCTGTTTTCAGCCGCCATGCTGCTCTCCGTCGTACCAGGTGGAGACCAGACCGAGGGCAGCCACGGCACGGCGCCAGCGTTTGTCCAGGCCGGCATCGATCTGCGATCCGCCGGAGTCCACACGCACGTCACCCGGAGCAACGCTGGCATCGCTGCTCCATTGGACCTTGCCGTGCGCGCCGTGTTCGGCGCGCAGTGCTTCGTCCAATGCAGCAAAATCCACAGGATTCAGGCGCACCATGGCTGGGCGGTTCTCGGATACGAGCATGTCCAGCGCTTCGCGCACCACGGGCAGCAGTGCCTGGGGCTGGCTGCGCAGTTCCTGGCGCACGACCTGGCGCGCAATGTCACAGGCCAGCTGCAGCAGCTCCTGGGCCATGCCGGATTGCAGCTGGCGCAGGCTGGCATCCAGTGCGGACAGCATGCTTTCGGCACGCTGCGCCGCCTCGCGGCCGGCACCGGCCACATAGGCATCCATGTGCTGCTGCCATTGCTGCTGCGCTTCCTGGCGGCCTTCTTCCTGGCCCTGGGCACGGCCTTCGGCGTGGGCCTGCTCCAGCATCTGCTGCAGCTGGGCCTCGTCCCAGGCGGGTGCGGCCGGCTCGGAGGGCGGCTCTTGAGCCTGCTGATGCTCCAGAACGACCGGGGAAGTGTGCGCAGTGGCGTTCTGTGGCACCTCGGGCAGGCCAGACATGGACAGGCGCTGGAACACTGGCATCACCACAGCTGCATCGGCCTGTGGCGCGCTTTCCACGGCGCCAAAGCGCCATTGCACGACCTGGCCGTCCTCGATTTCCTCGGCTGGAATGAAGCGTGAGTGCACTCCGCTAGACATAACTGTCCTCCGCACCACCGCCTATGGTGATTTGGCCTTCTTCGGCCAAACGGCGCACCACCTTGAGGATTTCCTTTTGCTGGGCTTCCACTTCGGACAGACGCATGGGGCCGCGGCCGTCGAGGTCTTCGCGCAGCGATTCGGCAGCGCGCATGGACATGTTGGCCAGGATCTTGTCGCGCACCTCCATCGAGCCGCCCTTGAGCGCGACGATCAGCGTCTCGGACACCACCTCGCGCAGCACCAGCTGCACCGAACGGTCGTCGAGCTTGACCAGGTCGTCGAACACGAACATCTTGTCCATGATCTTCTGGGCCAGGTCCGGGTCGTAGTTGCGGATGGTGTCGAGCACGGCCACGTCGGCATTGCCGCCGAGGTTGTTGATCATCTCGGCCGCCGTCTTGACGCCGCCCAGGGAGGTCTTGCGGATCTTGTCGCCGCCTGCCAGCACCTTGAACAGTACCTCGTTGAGGTCCTTGAGCGCTGTCGGCTGAATGCCTTCGAGCGTGGCCACGCGCAGCATGACTTCGCTGCGAAAGCGCTCCGGAAGCTGCATGAGCACGGCCGCAGCATGCTCGTACTCCAGGTGCACGAGGATGGCTGCCACGATCTGCGGGTGTTCGTTGCGCAGCAGTTCGGCCACCGACAGCGGATCCATCCACTTGAGGCTTTCGATGCCGGAGACGTCGCCACCCTGCAAGATGCGGTCGATCAGCAGCGCGGCCTTGTCGTCGCCCAGCGCACGCTTGAGCACCGAACGCACGTAGCCGCTGGCGTCGTCCACGAGCAGGCTCTGCGCTGCCGCGTCGTCGGCAAACCGGTTGATGACGAAGTCCACCTTCTCGCGCGAGACGCCACGCATGTGCGCAATCGTCTCACCGAGCTTTTGCACTTCCTTGGGCGTGAGGTGCTTGAACACCTCTGCAGCCTCTTCCTCGCCCAGGGAGACAAGCAAGATGGCGGCGTCGTTCAGGCCTCGTTCATCCATATCTCAGCAATCCGTTAATGCGGGGCCTCAGGAGGCGGCCTCGCCGTTGATCCAGGTTTTGACGATGTTGGCCACTGCAATCGGGTTTTGCTTGGCCAGCTGGCGCGCCTGCTCCAGACGCTGCTGCTCCTGTGTCGGAGAAAGCTCGGTGGACGGCGCCGGCAGGGCCGGACGGTCGAGCGCATCGCCTTCGATGGCGTTGAGCTGGCCACCCACTGCATTGCCCTTGCGGTTCTTGATCATCGGGCGCACCAGGCCCAGCAGCACGATGGCGCCAAACAGTGCCAGGCCGATCGGGATGCCCAGGCTGCGGGCCATGGCCTGCACCTCAGGCTGGCGCCACAGCGGCAGCTCGGGCGGCGCCTCGTCCTGCACGAAGGGGGTGCTGACCACGTTCACGGAGTCGCCGCGATCGGAGCTGTAGCCCACGGTCTCGCGCACCAGCGCCAGCAGTTGCTCCTGCTGTTTGGCTGCTGCGGCACGCGCGGCGGCGGCTGCCGCTGCTGCGGCTGCGGGATCGGCACCAGCAGGAGCGGCAGCGGCCACTGCCGGGGTGTTGATGACGACTGCGGCGGTCAGGCGCTTGATGCTGCCCGTGCTGCCCCGGGTGTGGCGCACGGTCTTGTCCACCTCGTAGTTGGTGATGGACTCGCGCTTGCTGGCAGAGCGCACGGCGTTCTGGCCATCGGCAGCCTGGGGCGCAGGGTTGGCGCCGTTGATGGCGGCCGTGGCGTTCTGGGGCGGCTGATTGCTGGTTGCACCAGGGATGCCGGTGGGCTGGGGCGGCTTTTGCTCGCCCGTGCTTTCCACCACCTGCTGGCTGCGCACCACGCCGGCATCGGCGGTCTGATTGGGGCGGTGCTGTTCGGAAGTCAGCTCGGTCTGGCTGAAGTCCATCTCGGCAGAGACCTGGGCCTTGACATTGTTCTTGCCGACCACAGGCTCGAGGATTTCGAGAATGCGGCGCACATACTGCTGTTCGATCTGCTGGGTGTAGGCCAGCTGCTGCAGCTCGATCGCGCTGTTGTTGTCAGGCGACTGCGACAGCAGCTTGCCCGAGTCGTCGAGCACGCTGACTGCCGTAGGCGACATCTCGGGCACGCTGGAGGCCACGAGATGAACGATGCCGGCAATCTGCGCACGGTCAAGCACGCGGCCCGGGTGCAGGCTCAGCAGTACCGATGCCGAAGGCTTTTGCTGCTCGCGGAAGAACCCGTTCTGATTGGGCAGGGCCAGGTGGACACGGGCGCTTTGCACGGCGGCCAGTGCCTGGATGGAGCGGGTCAGCTCGCCCTCAAGGCCACGCTGGAAATTGAGCCGTTCCTGGAACTGGGTGATGCCGAACTTGCTGTTTTCCATCAGCTCGAAGCCCGTCACCGAGCCCTTGGGCAGGCCCTGGGTGGCGAGCTTGAGGCGCACGTCATGCACACGCTCGGAAGGAATCAGAATGGCCCCTCCGCCTTCGGTATACCGGTAGGGCACGTTCATCTGCGACAGCTGCGCGACGATGGCGCCGCCGTCCTTGTCGTTCAGGCCCGAAAACAGCACCTTGTACTCGGGCTGCCGGTAGAACATGGCCGCCGCCGCCACGGCGACAACCAGCAGTGCGGCCAACGCACCCCAGCGCAGGCGCTGGCCACGGTCCATGGCCGTCCATCGCTGCGACAGCGCAGGCTGGGGGACGGGAGAGGCATTCGGGACAGGGATTTCGGCTACAGCAGACATCTTGGTTCCAGGTGTGTTCGTTCGGCCCCTGCACAGACAGAGCCCTAGCGTGCTGAGGATTATTGAAAGTCCACCGTTTGACGTTCGCTCGATAAGCGCGCCGTTTGACCGTCTATTCGCACCGATGCACGGACACGCCCCGCCCTACGATTCAACCCATATCGCAAACTCCCATGGAACGTGTCATGGACCTCCGTATCCCCAGCACCACCTCTCCCCTGTATGGCACCCAGCTTCCCAAAGGCGTGGGCGCCGGCGACGCTTCGTCCAAAGTGGCGGCTGGCGGATTCAGCCAGGCCCTGCAAGGCGCGCTGCAATCCGTGAGCGCAGCGCAGAACCACTCCAGCCAGCTGCAGCGCGAAGTGCAGCTGGAAAACCCGGCAGTCAGCCTGGAAGAAACCATGGTGGCCATGCAAAAGGCCCAGATCGGCTTCCAGGCAACGATGCAGGTGCGCAACCGCCTGGTGCAGGCCTATACCGATGTGATGAACATGCAGGTCTGAAGACCTGCATTCCCCCCCGCATCTGCCGAGCAAGCGCCAGGGCGGCGCCGCTTCGGCCATGGTGCGCGCACCACACAGACGATCCAGGCGCGAAGGCATTGGCATACCCGCCATGGCCGCATGCACCTGTGCATGTATCTACATCCGCCAGCCACGCCAGTCCTGCGCTGCGCCACCACAGATGCACCGCAAGGGTGCAAAAGCGCCATCAGCACATACCATCGCCCAAGGTGGGCACATCAGGCCACAGCGTCCATCCATGTACAGGATGGCAACTGCGCCACTACCCGACCCACAAAGCAAAAAACCCGCCGAAGCGGGATAAGGCCATACTGCTGCGCGCCATCACACAGGCACGCCAAAGACACTCAACTCTTGGCGTGGTAGATGCGGGCGCGCCCCGGTCCGCCATGGGGCTGGCCATAGAGATTGCGACCATAGGTTGCATCGCCGCCGGCCACCTGAGGCACCAGCGCCTGCGCCTGGTGCTGCGCAACCACCGACATGCGTGCCAGCTGGTCGCGCTGCAGCGACATCTGCTCGCCCAGCGTACGCGCACGCTGGCGCAGCTCGTCCGTCCAGTCGTCGGCACCGAAACGGCGTGCAAGTTCAGAGAAGGCCATCATGGCGTCACGCAGCCGGCCGCTGGATTTTTCCAGCGCGTCGGCGTTGCGCGATGACAGGGACGCGGACACCATCCGGACCACCGCGTCCAGGGAATCGAGCATCTCTTTGAGCGTCATGAATCAGACCCCGCTGAAAAAGTGCCCGGCGCTCAGGCGCGCGAGTACGAGAGGAATTCCTCGGAGTTGGCCAGCAGCTTGCTTGCCACCGCTTCGGCGTTCACGCGGAACGTGCCGTTGGCAATGGCTTCGCGGATTTCCTTGACGCGGTTGGCATCAAAGTCATCGCTGGCGCGGCCGGTCTGATCCAGAGCACGCGCCGACAGGGAAAACGACACAGGCACGCCTGCAGCCTTGGCGGGCGCAACCTGGCTCGATTCTTCAGTGGCAACGGCGCTCGCGGTCTTGGTGTGCTGCTTGTTGACAACAGCTTGCGGCCCACCAGCGGGCAGTTCCGGTTTTTGACCTATTTTCATATTGATTCTCCAATCACCCCGGCGGTGCAGGGCGCTGTAGCCTAACTTTCGGCCGCCTGGGATGGAACTTGAGGGCTATTTTTTACTGAACCAGTACGACGCCCTCGGGGTTCACCACCCCGGAGATGAGGCGCCCATTATCCATGCGAACACGTACTGTCTGGCCTTCTCCGGCAGCGGCCATGGCCTTGCCCGAGGAGGTGACGGCAAAACCGCCCCCGCTGACCATGACACGCACCTCGGCACCAGCGGCAAAAAGGGCCGGTGGACGCAACATGTTCTGCCGCAGCGCCTGCCCGGCGGAAAGCGGCCGGGCAGCCACCAAACCGATCCAGTCAGCAGGATTGGCGTAAACGGCAGCGGAATCTTCAGCCCAGTCCACCTCGGCCTGCACGGCATCGCCAGCGGTCAGCGCACGGCCCGAAGCGACGCCATTTTGCAACACCCAGGCAGGGCCCCATGCTTTGACGGTAATAGGCAGGAACACATTCCAGGCCACGGCGCCCTGCAGGCAACGCAGGCCCAGCCGGGTGCGGCCCCACAGGCGCGAGCCCGCAGGCAGATAGGGTTCGACCTTGGCGCAGGCGGCCAGGCGCAGGCGGGAGTCCAGCTGGCCGATCTGCACCTCCATGCGCAGCGGCATGCCGCCCGCCTGCCCCTGCTTGAGGGCTTCGTCGGCAAAGCGCTGGCCGATCTGCATGAGCTGGGCCGTGCCATCCTGCGCAGCGGCAGGCTGCGCCAGCAACGCGCCGCCTGCGGCGGCAGCCACGGCCAGCGCCGCACGCGCCAGACAGGCAGCGCGGACGGTGAACGGCGGACGATCGGTGCGAAACAAGGACATGGCAGCTCCTGACAGGCACATGGGCACCCCGTCAGGACAGGCCAGAGCGCCACAGGCAATGTCAGCAAATATAGGACGGCCGGGCTTTTCCGAAGCACCGAACTGCGCGGGCAAACGCGCGTTCTTCGCGCTTTAGCCGCAGCGCCCGATTTCCATAATCGGCGCATGCCGCAGTCCGTGGGCTGCAGCCATTTCGTCAACCGAACACATCTCCCGAGGGCGAGGCCGACATGATCGACAAGATGAACGAACGGCTGGATTTCCAGAGCAAGGCACTGGTGCTGCGCGCCGAGCGCCAGCGCGCGATCGCCAGCAACATCGCCAATGCCGACACGCCCGGCTATGTGGCCCGCGACTACAACTTCCGCGAGGCACTGCAGTCGGTCACATCGCCGCCCTCGCCCATGACGCTGGCCAGCACCAGCCACCAGGGCCATATCCCGTTGCCAGCCGCTGCATCGGGCGAGAGCGCGCAAAGCCACCTGGGCTACTCGGTGCAGGCCCAGCCCAACCTTGACAACAACACCGTCGACCTGGACCGCGAGCGCGCGAACTTCGTCGACAACGCGGTGCGCTACGAAGCCACGCTGCGCTTTCTGAACGGCCAGGCCAAGACCATGCTCAGCGCCATTCAGGGCCAGTAACAAGCCGCCTTGCAGACCACAGGAGTCTTTCCATGTCCATGTTCTCCATCTTCAGCATCTCCGGCAGCGCCGTCAGCGCCCAATCCCAGCGCCTGAACGTCGTGGCCTCGAATCTGGCCAACGTCGATGCCGTGGCCGGTCCGGACGGCAAGGCATACCAGGCGCGCCAGGTCGTCTTCCAGACCGTGCCCATGGGCGAGGAAGGTTCCTCGGGCGTGCGCGTCAGCGCCATCAGCCAGGACACCACCCCGGGCCGCCGCCTGCATGACCCCCAGCATCCATTGGCCGATGCCGAGGGCTATGTGACGCACTCCAACGTCAGCGCCGTGGACGAGATGGTCAACATGATCTCGGCCTCGCGCTCCTACCAGAACAACGTCGAGGTCATGAATACGACCAAGTCGCTGCTGCTCAAGACGCTGCAGATGGGCCAATAAGCCCCGGCCCGACCATTTCCCAGGAGTTTCCATGACCACAACCAGCGGCGTCGGCAGTACCAGCGGCACCTCCAGCAGCACCAGCACCTCCAACAGCAACTCGGTCACCGATCCGAATGCAGCACAGGACCGGTTCCTGAAACTGCTGGTTGCGCAGCTGCAGAACCAGGACCCCATGAACCCGGTGGACAACGCGCAGATGACCTCGCAGATGGCGCAGATCAACACCGTGACCGGGATACAGCAGCTCAACCAGACCATGCAGAGCATGGCCGGGCAGTTCACGGCCATGCAGGTGCTGCAGGGCACGCAGATGATCGGCCGCACCGTGCTGACCGAGGGCAACACCCTGGGCGCGGGCAAGGACAACAAATACACGGCGGCATTCGACCTCTCGGACGCAGCCGCCAGCACCAAGGTGCAGATCACCACGGCCAGCGGGCAGTTGGTGGACACCATCGACCTGGGCAGCGCCGCTGCAGGACGCAACTACTTCACCTGGGATGCCAGCAAGTACACAGGCGATGCCTCGCAGCTGCGCTACGCGGTGCAGGCGGCCAATGGCGCCACGCCCGTCGCGGCCACCACGTTCGCACCCCATTCCGTGATCGCCACCAGTTCCAACAACGGCGCACTGAGCCTGGAGCTGGACAACGGCAGCAACGTCGCCTACTCGTCCGTCAAGGCCGTCTATTGACGCCCCGACCACCCCAAATTCACCCGTCCCGCAGGAGTACACCATGAGTTTCCAACAAGCCCTCTCCGGCCTGAACGCCGCCTCCAGGAACCTGGATGTGATCGGCCACAACATCGCCAACTCGGGCACCACGGGCTTCAAGGCCTCGCGCACCGAATTCTCCGAAGCCATGGCCAGCGCATCGGGTTCGGCCAGCGGCCAGTCCGTGGGTATCGGCGTGTCCGTGGGCGCGGTGACGCAGCAGTTCAAGCAAGGCGGCATCACCTCCACAGGCAACAACCTGGATGTGGCCATCAACGGCAACGGCTTTTTCATGCTGCGCCAGCCCGATGGCAGCTCCGCCTTCACGCGCGCCGGCAACTTCAATACCGACAAGGCCGGCAATCTGAAGACGCTGACCGGCGACCAGGTGCTGGGCTACCCCGTGGACACAGTGACCGGCAAGGCCCAGACCGGCCAGCCGCCGGTGCCCATGGTGTTCTCGCCGGGCCAGACCATGGCAGCCAAGACCACGACCGAGGTAAGCGTCAACATGAACCTGGATGCACGCGCCCAGGTAGGCGCTGGCGACGCGGCAGCAACCCCGCCGATTCCTGCCACGCCACGTGCCACCTATGGCACCTCGCTCAATGTGTATGACACCCAGGGCGTGGCAACACCCCTGAGCCTGTACTTTGTGAAGTCCGCCACGGCCAATACCTGGGAGGTCTACACCACGCTGGATGAAACCGTGCAGGCCCCTGGCAGCCCTGTGGCCACCATTGCCTTCGATGCATCGGGCAACCCCACACCCAATCCGCTGCCCGCGATCAACATTTCGCTGGACGCGACCAACAACCCCAATAACCCGACGCCGGCCACCATCGACTTTGCCCTGGACCTGTCCAAGGTCACCCAGTTCGGCACCAAGTTCGCCGTCAACGATAACAAGCAAAACGGCTACACCGCCGGCTCGATGACCGGCATCAGCATCAGCGGCGACGGCTCCGTCGTGGCCAGCTACTCCAACGGTGTCAAGCGCACGGAAGGCCAGCTGGCACTGGCCTCCTTCACCAATCCCCAGGGCCTGGCTTCTACGGGCAACAACAAGTGGGTGGCCACCGCCGAGTCGGGCCTGGCCGTGGCCGGTCTGGCACAGACGGGCACGCTGGGCACGCTGCAGGCTGGCGCGCTGGAGGATTCCAATGTGGATCTGACGGCAGAACTGGTGAACATGATGACCGCGCAGCGGGCCTACCAGTCCAGCGCCCAGGCCATCAAGACCCAGGACCAGGTGTTCTCGACCCTGGTGAACCTGCGTTAATTCCCGCAACTGAGTCAGGAGAGCCGGCATGGACCGCATCATCTATACCTCCATGACGGGCGCCAACGCAGCGGCGCAGCGTCAGTCCGTGCTGGCCCACAACCTGGCCAATGCCAGCACCAACGGCTTCCGGGCAGAGATGTCCACCTTCCGCGCCGTGCCCATGCAGGGCAGCGGCGCCGGAACGCGCGTGTTTGCGCTGGAGGCCACCTCGGGCTATGTCGAGACGGCAGGCCCCACACAGCGCACTGGCCGGGCACTGGACGCCATGGCCATGGGCCGCGCCTGGTTCGCGGTGCAGGGACTGGATGGACAGGAAGCCTATACGCGCAATGGCGTATTCGAAGTCTCGCCCGAGGGCCAGCTGGTCAACAGCAACGGACAGGCCGTGCTGTCGGATGGCGGCGGCCCGATTGACATTCCGCCCGAATCGACGATTTCCCTGGGCTCCGACGGCACGCTGACCGCCAAGACCGGCAACCAGCTGCCCGTGGCTGTGGGGCGCGTCAAGCTGGCCACGCCGCCCGAGGACGCGCCGCTGGTGCGCGGCAACGACGGGCTGTTTCGCACGGCCGATGGCGACCCTCTGCCCAATGACGAAAACGCGCGCCTGCTCTCGGGCGCCATTGAAGGATCGAACGTGAACTCGGTGGAAACCATGGTCGGCATGATTGCCGCCGCCCGCCAGTTCGAAAGCCAGATGCGTCTGCTGCAGACCGCAGAGAGCAACGACAAGACCGCCGCCCAGCTGCTGAGCATCAACGGATGAAGGCGCAACGGACCACTGAAAGGAATACGCCATGATCAATTCGCTGTTCATCTCCAAAACCGGCATGGAAGCCCAGCAGACCCAGCTGGACGTGATCTCGCACAATCTGGCCAACGTCTCGACCACAGGCTTCAAGCGTGGCAGCGCGGTGTTCGAGGACCTGATCTACCAGAATCTGCGCCAGTCGGGATCGCAAAGCACCGAGCAAAACCAGCTGCCCACAGGCCTGCACCTGGGCCTGGGCGTGCGCACCGTGGCCACATCGCGCAACTTTCTGCAGGGCAGCCTGCAGCAGTCGAACGGCGCACTGGATGTGGCCATCAACGGCAACGGCTTCTTCCAGGTCAACATGCCCGACGGCACCATCGGCTACACCCGCGATGGCTCCTTCCAGGTCAACTCGCAAGGCCAGCTGGTCACCGCCGCCGGCCTGCCGGTGGCCAACGGCATCACCATTCCGGCGAATGCGACCAAGGTGTCCATCAGCGCCGAAGGCGTGGTCAGCGTGAACGTGCCCGGCCAGGCTGCTGCGCAGCAGGTCGGCAACATCGCGATGGCGCAGTTCATCAACCCCGCCGGCCTGGAGCCGCGCGGCCAGAACCTGTTTGCTGAAACCGCCTCTTCGGGCCAGCCCCAGCAGGGCCAGCCAGGCGCCAACGGCCTGGGCACCATACAGCAAGGCTACCTGGAGTCCTCGAACGTCAACGTGGTGCAGGAGCTGGTCACGATGATCCAGACCCAGCGCGCCTACGAAATGAATTCCAAGGCCATCCAGACCTCCGACCAGATGCTGGCCAAGCTGGCACAGCTCTGAATACTCTGCGGGCGGCTTTGCCGCCTACCCCGTATGCATACGTATGCACGGCGCCCCTGGACTGGGACGCTCCAGTTTCCAGGATCGCGCAGGTGCATGCGCAGCGCCATGCATGGATCACTGAAACACCGGGAGCATCGCCATGACCCAACGCCCCATTTCCCTGTCCGCGACCGGTGCCTGCCTGGCACTGCTGGCCACGCTGTCCGGCTGCGCCACGCTCAATGAGCCGCCGCCCGTGGACATGCCCTCCACCACCCCGCCGCTGCTGCAGCCGCCGCAGCCCACGGCAGCGCGCCCCACGGGCAGCCTGTTCAATGTATCGAGCTACCGCCCAGGGTTCGAGAACCGGCGCGCGCGCCTGGTCGGCGACATGGTGACAGTGCAGATCGTGGAAAGCGTCACGGCCAGCCAGAAGTCGGATTCGGACCTCAAGCGCGCCAACAAGACCACGGCCGGCATCACGGCGCTGCCGCTGTTCTCGGGTGGAGCGGCGGCCAACCTCAAGGACCGCTCCAACATCGGCTTCAGCAACAGCAATGATTTCGCGGGCTCGGGCTCGACCACCAGCAACAACACGTTCACGGGCGCCATCAGCGCGACCGTGGTCGATGTGCTGCCCAACGGGCATCTGGTCATCACGGGAGAAAAGCAGATCGGCGTGAACCACAACGTGGATGTGCTGCGTTTTTCGGGCACGGTGGATCCGCGCACGCTGCAGCCCGGCAGCGTGGTCGCATCGACGCAGGTGGCCAATGTGCGCATCGAATCGCGCAGCCGTGGCCAGTCCGGCGAAGCCCAGTCAATTGGCTGGTTGTCCCGGTTCTTTTTGAACGTTATGCCCTTCTGATTGTCTCGAGAATGGACGGCATGAAAGTACCGTCCATGCTCCTGACCATGCGCCATGCGTCCCTCCCCCTGTGGGCAGTCGTCGCCGTCGGCGCCAGCATGCTGACCCTGCCGGCGCATGCCACCCGCATCAAAGAGGTTGCTGCCATACAAGGCGTGCGCAGCAACCAGTTGACCGGCTACGGCCTGGTCGTCGGCCTCGATGGCACCGGCGACCAGACCACGCAGATGCCCTATACCAAGCAGGCGCTGTCCAACTATCTGGAGCAGATGGGCATCACGCTGCCGGCCACAGGCAACGCGGCGCAGTTGCAGCTCAAGAACGTTGCCGCCGTCATCGTCACAGCGGAACTGCCCGCCTTTGCACAGCCTGGGCAGTCCATTGATGTGAACGTCTCCTCCATGGGCAATGCCAAGTCGCTCAAGGGCGGCACGCTGATCGCCACGCCGCTGCGCGGCGCCGATGGCGAGATCTACGCACTGGCACAGGGCAATATGGTCGTCGGCGGTGCGGGCGCATCGGCCGGCGGCTCCAAGGTACAGATCAACCACCTGAGCGCGGGGCGCATCCCCCAGGGCGCGCAGGTCGAGCGCGCCGTGCCCACGGCCCTCAACGAGGGCGACAGCATCACGCTGGGCCTCAATGCCACCGACTTCCAGACCGCAGACAGGGTGGTGCGCGCCATCAACCAGCGCCTGGGTCAGGGTGTGGCACAGGCACTGGACGGGCGCACCGTGCGCGTGGCAGCGCCGCAGGACCCAGGCTCGCGCGTGCGCATGATTGCCGAGATCGAAGAGATGCCGATCGAGACCTCCAAGCCTTCGGCCAAGGTGGTCATCAATCCGCGCACCGGCTCCATCGTGCTCAACCAGGCCGTCACCCTGGGGCCCTGCGCCATTGCCCACGGCAACCTGTCCATCACGATCAGTTCGACCCCGGTCGTCAGCCAGCCCGCGCCCTTCTCCCAGGGCCAGACCGTGGTCGCCGAAAAGGCCAACATCCAGATCAAGCAGGAGCCCGGCAACGTCATCAGCATGCCAAGCTCCCCGCAGCTCACCGATGTGGTGCGCGCACTCAATACCCTGGGCGCCACGCCGCAGGACCTGCTGGCCATCCTGCAGGCCATCAAGGCGGCAGGCGCACTCAACGCCGAACTGGAGGTGATATGAGCATCGCACTTCCCAATGGATCTCAGCTGTCATCGGGCAATGCGCTGGCAGCGGATGCACGGGCACTCAACGCACTCAAGGCAGCCGCCGGAGAAAACAGTCCGCAGGCAGCGCGCGAGACGGCCAAGCAGCTCGAATCGCTGTTCATGCGCGAGATGATCAAGAGCATGCGCGAGGCCACCATGAAGTCGGGCCTGCTCGATAGCGCACAGGGCAATCTGAGCACCGACCTGCTCGACCAGCAGTTGTCGGTGGCCATGTCGGGCCAGCCAGGCGGACTGACGGATGCCATCACACGCCAGCTGGCGCGCAGCATGGGCGCGGAGCCGGCCGAGGATGCCGAAATCGCCGTGCCATCGACGCTGAGCATGAGCCGCATCGCCTGGCGCAGCAGCAACAGCGCCAGCAACGCCAGCGGAACCAGCAGCGCAGCAGGCACCAGCGGCACAACAGGCACGGGCAACCGCAGCGCCAGCGTGGCGCAGTCCATCGACGCCTACGCGCCAGCGCCCAAGGGGCGGGACAACTTCGTTGCCCACCACAGCAATGCAGCCGCCCGCGTGGCCCAGGAAAGCGGCATCCCTGCCGCCTTCATGCTGGGACAGGCAGGCCACGAGACCGGCTGGGGCAAGAGCGAGATCAAGAACGCGGACGGCAGCAATGCCCACAACCTGTTCGGCATCAAGGCAGGCAAGGGATGGACCGGCAAGGTCGCCGAAGTCACGACCACCGAGTACATCGATGGCGTGCCGCGCAAGGTCACGGCCAAGTTCCGCGCCTACGACTCCTACGAAGAGTCCTTTCGCGACTACGCGCGCCTGATCACGAGCAACCCGCGCTACGAAAAAGCCATGGGCCAGACGGGCTCCGCCCTGGCATATGCGACCGAGCTGCAAAAGGCCGGCTACGCCACCGACCCCGAATACGCCAGCAAGCTCAGCCGCGCCATCCAGGGCGCCGTGCAAAGCGCGGCACGTGCACAAGCCTAACCAGAGAACACGCCATGAGCCTTTTGAACGTCGGAGCCCGCGCCCTGCTGGCCAACCAGGTGGCCCTGCAGACGACCGGCCACAACATCGCCAATGTCAACACCGCCGGCTACTCGCGCCAGAGCGTGGGGCTGAAAACCGTTGCCGGCCAGAACATGGGCAACGGCTACATCGGCAACGGCATGGATGTGGCGACGATCGTGCGCAATTACAACGACCTGCTGTCGCGCCAGTCGGCCACTGCCAGTGCCATCAGCGCAGGCGACTCCGCGCGCTCGCAGTCCCTGTCGCAGATGCAGGAGATCTTCAGCGGCGGCACTTCCGGCCTGGGAGCCGCCATCAGCGATACGATGAACTCGTTCGCAGATATCGTCAGCGCACCCACGGACCTCACGGCCCGCAACGTGGTGCTGACGCGCATGAGCGAACTGGCAGGGCGCTTCCGCGCCGCATCGGCCCAGATCGACGAACTGGACTACAGCACGCGCCAGCAGATGGGCAACGACGTCAACGTCGTCAACAGCCTGGCAGGCCAGATCGCCACGCTCAATGAGCAGATCAGCAAGTCCATCAATTCCGGACACACCCCCAACGATCTGCTGGATCAGCGCGACCAGCTGGTGCGCGACCTCAACAAATACGTGCAGACCAGCCAGATCCAAGCGGATGATGGCACGCTCACCCTGTTCGTGGGCGGCAGCCAGCCACTGGTCATGGGTACCGAGGCGGGCAAGCTGGAGCTCAAGGAAGCCACGCAATACCCTGGCAGCGGCAAAATGACGCTGTACTTCAAGCAAACCGGCGGCCAGAATGTGGAGTTCACCCCCTCCATGCTGGGTGGCGGCGAAATCTCAGGTCTGCTGCAATTCCAAAACAGCGATCTCCCGGAAGGGCGCAACCTGCTGGGACGCATGGCCGCCAGCCTGAGCATGGCACTGAACGCCCAGCACCAAAGCGGCCTGACGCTGGATGGCACGCGCGGCTCGGCACTGTTCACATCGCCTACATCCGTCAATGGCAGCACGACTATTCCCAGCATCACGGCCACGGCCCAGTTCGTGGACCAGTCTTCCGCCAGCAACCCCAAGCCAGCCTACGACTACACGGCCTACGCAGCCTCGGACTACAAGGTGGTCTTCGGCGACAGCGGCGCACTGACCCTGGTGCGCCTGTCAGACAACAAGACCACTGCCTTCGCCGACGTCACTGCACTGCGCAACACAACGGTCGATGGCCTGCGCTTCGATATCTCCGCAGCCGGCGCCAAGAATGAATCGGTGCTGTTCCAGCCCTTCGCCGCTGCGGCTGGCAATCTCAAAGCTCTGGTATCAGCGCCACGGGACCTGGCCGTGGCCAACCCGATCACGGCGGGCATGTCGCAGAGCAACAAGGGCAATCTGCAACTGGGAGCGCTCAAGATGCAGTCGCCCAATGCCACACTGCCCCCCACCCCGGCAGGTGTGCAACTGAGCTTCCAGGTTGATGCGAGTGGCAATGTGACCTACACGGTGGCAGGCGCAGCCTCCGGCAACGGCTCGGGTAATGCCTATGTGTCCGGACAGCCCATCACCATTGACGGCTGGTCCATCACGCTCACCGGCACGCCGCATGACGGCGACTCGCTGCTGGTAGGCAATGCGCTGGATCCGCAGTACGGCGACAACTACAAGCGCAATGCCGGCAATGGCACGGCCTTCATGGACCTGCGCGACAAGACGCTGTTCGATGGAGGCACATCGCTGAGCGACGGCTTCTCGAACATCATTGCCCAGATCGGTGCGCGCACCCAGAGCGCCAGCTATGCCGCCAAACTCTCGGGCACCATCGCCACCAATCTCGAGGCTGACCGCACCGCAGTGTCGGGCGTGAACCTCGACGAGGAAGCCGCCAAACTGCTGCAGTACCAGCAGGCCTACCAGGCCTCGGCCAAGATGCTGCAGATCGCACAAAGCATTTTCGACAGCGTCCTGCAGACTGTCGCACGTTGATTAGCCAGGAGTTCTGACCATGAGCAGCTACGCACGCATTGGCACCGCCAACATGTATGACAGCACGGTGCGCAACCTCAGTTCGCGCCAGAGCAATCTGGTGGACCTGATGGAGAAGACCACCTCCGGCAAGCGCGTGGTACGCGCCAGCGACGACCCTGTGGCAGCCGCCCAGGCCGAACGTGCCCAGACACGGCTGACGCGGGCCTCCACGGACCAGCGCGCCCTGGATGCGCAGCGCAACATCATGTCGTACACGGAATCCACCCTGGGCGAGTCTGTGTCTGCGCTGCAGGAATTCCGCGACCAGCTGGTCAGCGCTGGCAATGGCACATATGACCAGACATCGCGCGATGCTCTGCTGGCGCGCATGACCAGCCTGCGCGACCAGTTGATGACCTATGCCAACCGCAAGGACACCAACGGCCTGCCGCTGTTCCGCGGCCTGGACAGTGCCGAGCAACCCATTCAGGGCTACAACTTCGCCGGCCAAGCCGGCCAGGCCGGCAGCAATGACAGCAGCATCCCCAACACCATCGACGGTGCAGCCGCCTGGATGAACGTGCCCACAGGCAACGGCGTCTACCAGGTCAGCCTGGGCAATGCCGGTGGCGGCAAATTCTGGACCGATGTCGGCACCATCACCAACCCGACCGCTGCCGCCGCAGCGACGCTGCCGCTGACGGTGGCATTTTCCACAGATGCCAGCGGCAACCTGCAGTACAGCGCCGATGGCGGCACCACCCAGACGCCGTTCAAGTCGGGCGATGCCATCACGGTACAGGGCATGCGCGTCACCGTCTCGGGCACGCCAAAGACCGGTGACAGCTTTACGCTGAACCAGAGCACACGCTCCGACCTGTTCAGCGTCATGGACCGTGCCATCGATGCTGTGCGCAATGGCGCCAACGCCGATGGCAGCACCGCCTCCAGCCTGACCCAGGCCATTGGCCGTGGCCTCACCGAGATTGACGCCGGCATGAGCCGCCTGCAAACTGCGCAAGGACTGGCTGGTGACATGCTCAACCGGGCAGACCGCATCGAAGATGGCATCAAAGATCGTGAAGTTCAGCTCGAAGCAGACCGCTCACGGGCCGAAGACATCGATATGATCAAGGCCCTTTCCGATGTGGACATGCAGAAGGTCGGCTTGCAGGCCGCGCTGCAATCGTATGCCTCGATACAGAAGCTGTCGCTGTTCAACTTCATCAACTGATAATCCGCTACCAGACCATCCATGGCCCAGTCCGTCCTGAGCTCCCTGACCCTCGGCTACAGGCCGCTCTGGAACCGTGACCGCCGCCTGGCAGGCGTACAGCTCTATCTGCACGAAGAACCTGGCACCACGGCCGACGTGCAGCACCTGCTGCGCATCCTGCAGGAAATCTGGGGCACGCAATCGCCACCGGTGCTGCTGTCCCCCCAGTCGCGCCAGGTGCTGTGCAACCTGCTAGATCATGCGCCGCAGGGCAGCCCCTGGATCGAAGTGCGTGGCGACTGGCTGCAGGACTCCGGCATCTATGAGCTGGTGCGCCGCGCCCATGAGCGCGGCGTGATGCTGGTATGGCGCGGCCCGCTGTCCGACGTGCCCGACGCGCAGGCAGCCCATTGGTTTGCCAGCAGCCTGCTGTACCTTCCGCCCGAGGGCGCATCCGGCATCGCCAACCAGAGCGCGCCAGCACAGCAGCAGCAGGCACAGGCCGCAGCCGAGACGCCAGGCAAGCTCCAGCAGGTGCTCAAGACAGCGCCTCGGCACGCATTGCCGCCGCTGCAGTTGCTGGAAGGGCAGATGTACGAAGGGCTGGAAAGCCTGGCCCTGGCAGACCTGTGCCTGGACCATTTCCATGCAGGCGCCATCGCCGGCTGGCCCGTGGCCGACGCACTGTACGCGCAGCGCAACTACCAGGCGCTGCCCAGCCACGACACCGTGCTGGCATTGATGCGGGCCGTCGATGCGGAACAATCGCTGGAAGCCTTCGAGCAGATCCTGGGGGAAGACCCCATCCTGTCCTACCGCTTTCTGCTGTACACGAACTCGGCAGCCCTGGGCCTGCGCGGCAATGTGGACTCGCTGCGCCGCGGCCTGGTGATGCTGGGCTATGGCACGCTGCAGCGCTGGCTGTCAGACCAATTGCCACATGCCTGCACCGAGCCCAGCCTCATTCCCATCCGCACCTCCATGCGGCTGCGTGCCAATCTGGCCGAACGCCTGATCGAGGCGGGTGTCAGCCATGAGCTGCAGCGCGAGGTCTACCTCGTCGGCCTGTTCTCGCAGCTCGACCTGCTGCTGGGCGAGCCCCTGGCTACGGCACTGCGCCGCATTCCCCTGTCCGAGCGTGTCTTTGATGCTGCGGTGACGCGCACAGGCCCCTATGCCAACGCCCTGCAGCTGGCCATCGCGCTCGAATCCGATGACCCGGCCCCCCTGCGCCAACTGCGCGAAGAACATGCACTGGACACAGAGGACGTGAACCGCACCCTGCTGCGCATGCTCAGCGAGTTGAAGAAGGACTGACACTGCAGTGCAGCCTTCCACAAGGCCATGAAAAAACCCCGCCGGAGTCCGGCGGGGTTTTTTCATGGGACTGATGCAGACCGCTGCCTCAGTGCATCACATGGGGCTGGCCGTCGAACATATGTTCGAACTGCGCCAGCCAGGGCTCGGCCAGATTGCGAATCTGAGCGTCGTTGCGCAAAATGCGCTGCATGATGCGTGCCTTTTCCTTGCGCTGTTCAGGCGCCAGAGGCTCATCCTGAGCCTTGAGGCGCAGCTGCTCGATCAGGACCGCACAGGTGCCCTCGTAACGCGCGACACCCTCCCAGTCCTTGTTCTGGGCGGCCTGCAGCATCTTGGCGCTGCTTTCCTCAATGGCACGGTAGAAATCGATCAATGTGTGCTCCATAAGTGCATGGCATCACTGACGTGCTGCCGCTTCGGGTGTGGATGCAATCGCCTGCCAGCCCTGTGCCACGGGCTCCACCAGAGACACAACCTCTTCCACAGCCTGCGCGTCGTTGTGCAGGTTGGCATGGGTCAGCCGCCGGATGCAGTAGTCATACAAGGCCCACAGGTTCATGGCCAGTTCGCCGCCCTGCTCACGGTTCAGGCCTCCTTTGAGGCCTTCCTCGAGAATGCGGACAGCACGCCCCAGCTGCACGCCCTTGGCCTCAACCTCGCCACGCAGCATGGCGCCACGCGCGGCGTTGAGGTTTTGCAGCAGGCCTTCGAACAGCATCTGCACAAGGCGGTGGGGGGAAGCACTCTCCACACCCGACTGCGCACTCACTTGACGATAGGCGCTCGCAGCGCGGGAAAAAGCGGGGGTATACATGGTGGACATCCTTAACAACGGCTTGCCTTGTGTATCGGCAGCCGCCGTCCAAAATCAAATGTTTTTTAAGACGTGCTCTTATTCCAGTTGGCCACTTGCTGCGTCATGTACGTGCTCAGGGCCGTGATGGAGGCCATCTGTGTATCCAGCGCCGTGTACTGGCGTGTCAGACGGGTCTCCAGTGCCGTGGCGCGCGCGGTCACCTTGTCCTGATCGTTCTGGTTTGCCGTGACCCGCTTTTGCAGGGAGTCGGTCTTGCTGTTGAGCGTGCCGTCATAGGCCAGCAACTGGTCTGTGAACTTCTTGAAGTTCACCGCAATGCCGCCGCCCGTGCCGTCGCTGGACGACTTGGCCGCAAACATCGACTTGATGGCATCAGGGGTGTCCAGCGCCTTGTCCAGCTTGGCAGTGTCGGTGATCTTCAGGACACCGCCCTGCTGGACCTGTATGCCGATATCCGCCAGGCGCTTGATGGTGCCCGTGGCATTGGTGGCCGTGCCCATGGTGAGCATGCGCAGGGTATTTTGCAGGCTCACCGTGGCAGCATCGGCCTGCAGCACGCCATCCCCATTGGCCTGAGCCGTGGCGTCGACCTTGCCATCCGTGCCGCGCACGCTTTTGGTCGAAGTGGACAGCAGATCGTTGAGTGCGTTGTAGGCATCCACAAAGTCCTGGATGTTCTTCTTGGTTGTGGTCTTGTCGCTGGCGACGGTCACGCGCGCATCCTTGCCGACGTCCGTGACGGCATTGACCGAGATCTTCAAGCCTGGCAGCACATTCTCGAAATTGTCCGTGCTGGAGACCTGCTCGACCCCATTGATGGTGATCTTGGCATCCTGGGCTGCCTGGCCTGTCGGCGTGGTGAAGGTCATGCCCGTCACGCTAAAAGCGGATTTGGCGCCAGTTTCCTTGGAGGTCAGCATCAGGCGCTCGTTGCCCGAGGCATCGCGCATCACCGAAGCCCGCACATTGCTGGCCTTGTCATTGATCTTGGCCGCCAGTGTCGTCAACGTATCGCTGGTCGTGTAATCGATATCGACGGAGGTACCTCCTGTAGAAGCCGCAATGGTCAACGTTCCGTTGGCACTCATCTTGGAATCCACAGCCACAGCGGCACTGACCGAGGTCTGACCGCGCGACAACTGCGACACGCCGATGTCATACGATGCTGCACTGCTGATGCCAGTCACCGTCATGGACACCGCTGTGTTGCTGGAGGTGATACCCATCGAGCTCCAGCCGCTGTCGCGCGTCAGTTTGGCTGCCGCATCGGCCAGCGTGCTGGTCAGCGACTTGATCTTGGAATAGGTGGAGATCTGGGACTGGATCGCCGTGGCCTTGGTCTGCAAGCCATCCAGCGGCTTCTTCTCGATAGCCACCATCTGGGAAATGATGTCCGTGACCTTCAGGCCACTGCCGATACCAATAGAGGAAATAGCCATGTCACGCTCCTTGACAGCCTGGGCAACCCAAGCCCATGCCATTGAATACCGCAGATTTTGACCGATGGCGCAAGCGTCAAAAGCCCGAAAAGCGGCACAGGACCTTGCCAGCCTGCGCCTTGGGCGAAGCCGTACGGCCGCGCGGCGAACCCGAAGCCCTGAATGCTTGACGGCACGGCAACGCAAAACTTGAGCCCATTTTGCGTGACTCCATGAAAAAAGGCAGCCTTGCTTGCACAGGGCTGCCATCAAAAAGCAAACTCAACAAAGCTTGCCAGCGCTGGCCCTCATCGAGACGGCGCCAGCAAGTTCCGCTGTCAGCGCAGCAGGCTCAGAACCTGCTGAGGCAGCTGGTTGGCCTGCGCCACCATCGCAGTACCCGCCTGCTGCAGAACCTGGGTGCGGCTCAGGTTGGCCGTTTCCTTGGCGAAGTCGGCATCGGTGATGCGGCCACGCGCGGTCGTGATGTTTTCGCTCTGGATATCGATGTTCTCGATCGCCTTCTCAAAGCGTGTCTGGGTGGCGCCCAGCTCAGCACGGCTGGTGTTGACCTTGTCGATTGCCTTGTCGATACGCTGCATCGCCTCCCAGGCACCAGCCTGGGTGGAAATATCCACCTGGTCGATGCCGATGGAGGCAGCGCCCTCATCCACCACGCCACCCACGGCAACCAGATCGGCTGCTGCACCGCTGCCCACCTGATAGCTGACCTGCACATTGGCGTCTGCATCACCCACATTGTCGGCCGTGGCACGGAACTCGATGGCGCTCTTGTCTTCGTTCAGGAAGGCCGTGACACCGGTTTCGGAACTCTTGGCGTTGACTGCCTCGACGACCTTACCCAGAGCCTCTGCCGACGACATGCTGGCATCTGCCTTGATGGTCACCGATGCGGCGGACGCACCATTGGCACCGGTCACGGTAATCGTGGTGTCGACCGAGGTCATACCGGTAGCGCCAGAGCCGTACATGGTCGAGGTCACCACCGTAGCAGCCACGGAACCTGTGCCGTATACCGATGCACCCAGCTTGTCCACACGGGTGTCGCCCAGGGCGCCCACCGTGATGTTGTCGCCAGAATTGGCGCCCACCTGGAACACACCGCCGGTGAAGCTGCCTTCCAGCAGTTTCTGGCCGTTGAAGCTGGTGCTCTTGGCAACGCGGTCCACTTCATCGCGCAGCTGAGACAGCTCGGACTGCAGGGCCTCGCGGTCGCTCTTGCTGTTGGTGGCGTTGCTGGACTGCACAGCCAGTTCACGCATACGCTGCAGCATGTCGCCGACCTTGCCCAGCGCGCCTTCAGCCGTCTGCGCCAGCGAGATGCCGTCATTGGCATTGCGCGAGGCCACAGTCAGACCGCGCACCTGTGTGGTCATGCGCTCGGCGATGGCCAGACCGGCCGCGTCGTCCTTGGCGCTGTTGACACGCAGGCCCGAAGACAGGCGCTGCATCGAGGTGGCCAGCGAACTGCCAGACAGCCCCAGATTGCGTTGTGCGTTAATGGACACAACATTGGTGTTAATGGTCATAGCCATTTGGATTCCCCTTCTTTCTAACGCTCACTCAGTGATATGACGCTTGGCTGCCTGTCGGCACATGGAGACCATGCACCTGGGGCGCCAGCGTTGTACGCAGGCAGTTCTGGCCACCCGTTCTTGCAAGAGCCCCGTGCCACGGGTTGTGGGGTATGTGGCACAAGACTCATGTTCTTCATGGCAAGCACTTTGGCGAGAGAGCAACCTCAGTGCTTGCCGGCGATTTACTTCAGCAGGCTCAGCACTTGCTGAGGCAGCTGGTTGGCCTGCGCCACCATCGCGGTACCTGCCTGCTGCAGGACCTGGGTGCGGCTCAGGTTGGCCGTTTCCTTGGCGAAATCGGCATCCACGATGCGGCCACGTGCAGTGGTGATGTTCTCGCTCATGGAGTCGATGTTCTCGATCGCCTTCTCGAAACGCGTCTGGATGGCGCCCAGGTCAGCACGGCTGCTGTTGACCTTGTTGATGGCGCTGTCGATGCGCTGCAGAGCCTCCCAGGCACCCGATTGGGTGGAGATATCCATTTGGTCGATACCCACAGAGGCCTCGCCACCATCCGTCACGCCACCCACGGCAACCAGATCGGCAGCGGCACCGCTACCCACCTGGTAGCTGACTTGCACATTGGCATCAACATCACCCACCGTAGTCGCCGTGGCGCGGAACTCAATCGCGCTCTTGTCTTCGTTCAGGAAGGCTGTGACGCCGGTTTCGGCGCTCTTGGCGTTGACTGCCTCGACAACCTTGCCCAGAGCCTGTGCCGCAGACATGCCGGCATCGGCCTTGATAGTCACCGATGCGGCGGACGCACCATTGGCACCGGTCACGGTAATCGTGGTGTCGACCGAGGTCATACCGGTAGCGCCAGAGCCGTACATGGTCGTGGTCACATCTGTAGCAGCCACGGAACCCGTGCCGTACACCGATGCACCCAGCTTGTCCACACGGGTGTCGGCCAGGGCGCCCACCGTGATGTTGTCGCCCGAGTTGGCACCCACCTGGAACACGCCACCGGAGAAGCTGCCTTCCAGCAGTTTCTGGCCGTTGAAGCTGGTGCTCTTGGCGACGCGGTCCACTTCGTCGCGCAGCTGAGACAGTTCGGACTGCAGGGCCTCGCGGTCGCTCTTGCTGTTGGTGGCATTGCTCGCCTGCACAGCCAGTTCACGCATGCGCTGCAGCATGTCGCCGACCTTGCCCAGTGCGCCTTCAGCAGTCTGCGTCAGCGAGATGCCGTCGTTGGAGTTGCGCGAAGCGACTGCCAGACCGCGCACCTGGGTGCTCATGCGCTCGGCAATGGCCAGGCCAGCCGCATCGTCCTTGGCGCTGTTGACGCGCAGGCCCGACGACAGACGCTGCATCGAGGTGGCCAGCGAGCTGCCAGACAGGCTCAGGTTGCGCTGTGCGTTGATCGAGACGACGTTGGTGTTGATGGTCATTGCCATGATGAACTTCCTTTGTGCAAGCGGTATTGATGAGGGTTTGCTTTGTGTCGGGGCTTTGGCGCCGGCCTCTTTGGGCCTGGCTTTTCCGCCTTTCAGCGGCTTGCCTGCTCCGTACAAACCTGTTATCGGGCTGCCCGTTTTTTTCTTTAGCTTTTTTTTTGATCCTGCTGTTCAAGGGTGCTCCGCAGGCTGAAGCGGCCTTGCCTGGCGCTGCAGGTTCAACACGGCTGCGCAGCATGAAGGGCACCTCCACCGCGCACCGTGGGCCGCGCCACGCCTTCAAGGGAAAAGCCGGAAAGCAGGGGATTTGGCGCTCTATTCCGTCGTATGCGCAGCGGCCGTTCATAGAAGAATTCCCCCATCGCTAGGTTTGCCAATCGCTTAACCGGTGTCTTTGGTCCCTGCAGCGACGTTCCAAGCCCTTATCTGCGGAGGTTTTCTGACATGGCAGCGACCATCAACACGAACATCATTTCGATCAACGCACAGCGCAACCTTGCCCAGTCGGGCAGTTCGCTGGCGACTTCGATGCAGCGCCTGTCCTCGGGCCTGCGCGTCAACAGCGCCAAGGACGATGCGGCCGGCCTGGCCATCTCCGAGCGCATGAACACCCAGGTGCGCGGCCTGACCGTGGCATCGCGCAATGCCAACGACGGCATCTCGCTGGCGCAGACGGCCGAAGGCGCGCTGGGCAAGGTCGGCGACATGCTGCAGCGCATGCGCGAGCTGACCGTGCAGGCAGGCAATGCCACCAACAGCACCAGCGACCGCCAGGCACTGCAGGCTGAAGTCAGGCAACTGGCTGACGAAATCGACCGCGTCGCCAAGCAAACCAACTTCAATGGCCAAAAAATCCTGGACGGCAGCTTTGCGGGCGCAGTCTTCCAGGTGGGTGCCAACTCGGGCGACAACGTGACGCTGGGCGCACTGGCCGACACGCGCTCGGGCCAACTGTCCAATATTGCATATGGTTATGGATCGGCACCCAGCGTCGACGCCAATACCGTCAACGATCTGGTCGCCATCCCATCCGGGGGGCTGACCATCACGGCGGGCTCCACCACCATCTCGCTGGGCGCCATTCCGGTCGCCCAATCGGGCGTGGAACGCCTGGGCCAGGTCGTGGAAGCCATCAACAACCGCAGCACGGACACGGGTGTCACCGCCTATCTGCGCAAGAACGACAGCGGCACCTACACCGTGGAGCTGGTGTCATTGCGGCAAGAACTGAGCGGCACGCCTGCAGCCATGACCCCCGTTGCTGTCTCGTTCGGCGGCACACCCGGCTTCTCTGCGGCATCCACCGGCATCGACAACACGACGGCTTCCAGCGTTGCGGCGCGCACCAACCAGCAGGGCATCGACAACATCGACGTCACATCCCAGTCCGGCGCCTGGATCGGTCTCAAGAAAATCGACAGCGCAGTCGACCAGATCAACAGCGCGCGTGCGACGCTGGGCGCCATGCAAAGCCGCTTCGAAAACGCGGTCAGCAACATCGACATCCAGGCAGAAAACCTCTCGGCAGCCCGTGGCCGCATCGTGGACGCCGACTTCGCCAAAGAAACCGCCAACCTCAGCCGCACCCAGATCCTGCAACAGGCAGGCACGGCCATGGTGGCCCAGGCCAATCAGATCCCGCAACAGGTGCTGCAGCTGCTGCAAAAATAAACGGCGAATGCTGCACGACCCGTGCAGCCGCCGTGCCAAACTACGCAGGGTCACTTGCATGAGTGGATAAGCAAGTGGCGATTTACCAGGACACCTTATGCCTTCTATTGATCAGTTCATTGAAAGTTTCCAGGCCGCCGTCGACTTCCAGGAAGCGGTTGAAGTCACCCCCGAGACCGAGCTCAGGAGCCTGCCCGAATGGGACTCCCTGGCCGCCTTGGGCGTCATCGTGATGTTCGATGTCGAATTCGGCAAGACCATCGTGGGCGATGACATCAAGGGCTGCGTGACCCTCAACGATCTCTACAAGCTGCTGGGCTGATCACACCATGGCGCTGTCCACACTGCACAACGTCCGCTTCGCTGGCATGGCCAGTTGCGTCCCCAAGCGCATCGTCTCGAATCTGGAGGACTGCCCGCCATCGCAGCGCTCCGAGCGCGAGCGGCTGGTGCGCAACATCGGCATCCAGACACGGCGCCTATGCCCGGAGTGGCAGTGCTTTTCGGATCTGGCTGTCGTGGCTACCGAGAAGCTGCTGGACGAATTGCAGTGGCAGCGCGAAGAGATTGATGCGCTGATTGTCATCACGCAGTCTCCAGACTACCTGATCCCGTCAACAGCCATCATCCTGCAGGATCGCCTGGGCCTGCCCCACAGTACCATCGCCTTCGATGTGAACCTGGGCTGCTCGGGCTACCCGTTCGGCTTGCATCTGCTGGGCAGTATGATCTCGGCTGGAGGCGTCAAAAAAGCATTGCTCCTGGTTGGAGATAAATCTGGGAACTACCACGACCCGTTATTCTCTGATGCAGCCACAGCCACAGCACTGGAGTTTGACGCCAACGCCTCCCCGATGTTCTTCGACTTGAATAGCGATGGCAGTGGCCACAAAGCGATCTTCAAGCCTGTTGGAGGCCACCGGGAACCCTTTGCACCGCACCACGGCTGCCCTATTCGTGCAGAAGACGGCACAATCTCATCATGGCCCAGTGATTTGGTACTCGATGGGCCTGCAGTATTGAGCTTTTCTACTCAGCGTGTTCCGCCCGCTGTCTTGCGTGCATTAGATCATGCAGGCGTGCAAAAAGATGAAATTGACTATTTTATCTTCCATCAAGCCAATCGGATGATCAATGAAACCATTCGTAAAAAACTGGCACTACCTGTGGAAAAGGTACCTAGTACATTGGCAGATTACGGAAATACCAGCGGTGCCACCTTACCTGTAACCATGACAGCCCGCCTGCATGAAAAGCTAGCAACTGGTTGCCATAAACTACTGCTCAGTGGCTTCGGTATAGGACTTTCGTGGGGGACATGCATTCTGGATATCGAAAACGCTGCTTTCCCGGCGATGTTGGAAGCATAATGCAATGACAACTTCTTTCAATCCATTTTCTTTAGAAAATCAACGCATCCTGGTTACAGGCTCTACGTCAGGTTTAGGGAAAAAAATTGCACTGACATGTGCACACATGGGGGCAGAAGTTATTTGCACGGGTCGTGATCAAGATCGACTTGAAAAAACGCTAACCGAACTGCAATCCATTTCAGACCGATCACATCAGGCCATACAAGCAGATCTAACCCAAGCATCAGGGCGCGATGCGTTGGTTACAAGCATCGAAAAAAAACCACTCAATGGAGTGGTACATAGTGCAGGGATATCTCGCCTCAGCCCTGTGCGCATGATAACTGAACAGCATTTGCGCGAAGTGCAGTCTATCAATGTAGATGCACCTATGCTAATTACACAGGCACTGCTTAAGCGCAATCTAGTAGCACCTGAAGGCTCAATGGTCTTTATCGCGAGTATCGCTGCTCATATTGGCGTCCCCGGTGTTGCAGCTTACTCAGGCACAAAAGCTGCGTTGCTAGCCATGGTGCGCTGCTTAGCTATGGAAGTAGTCAAGCGCAGGATTCGAGCGAACTGCCTATCTCCAGCATTGGTTGAAACCCCTCTGCTGGAAGCCACGGCAACCATGATCGGATCAATGGAGCAAGAACGAGGAAATTATCCTCTTGGCTTTGGTAAGCCCGAAGATGTTGCCAACGCAGCTGTATTTTTGATTTCAGGAGCCAGTCGCTGGATTACCGGAACTACTCTTGTCATGGATGGCGGACTGACTATTAGCTAATTCAATTAACCATATGCAATCAAAAGATACCAGACGCCCATTACTGATTGTTGGCGCCGGAGGATTTGGGCGAGAGGTTTTAAGCTACATAGAGGACGACAATCCTTTATTCAAAATAAAAGGTTTTCTAGACAGCCGCACAAATGCACTCAATGCAACACCACGCGACGTACCAATCATTGGCGATCCACTCACCTATAAACCAGTCCCAGAGGACGTATTCCTGGCAGCGCTAGGAGACCCTAAGCAGCGATTCAAATACACCGCTGCATTGCGCGATGACCACCATGTCGACTTTGCTACGGTCGTACATCCACGCGCACGTGTCAATCGTCATGCCCACATGCGCCATGGCTGCATCATCACACCCCATGTCGGAATTTCAGTAGATGTGCAAATTGGTGAATTTACCCACATTCAAGAATACACGGTCATAGGGCACGATGCACAAATCGGCAACTGGTGCCAAATAAATAGTCATTGCACAATCGCAGGGGGGGCACGGATTGGTCACTTTGTCACCATTCACCCAAATAGCGTCATTACAAGCCGTGCCGTGATTGGTGATGGAGTCACTGTCGGCCCGGGAAGTGTAGTAATTGGGAAAATTCCTGCTGGGATCACTGTGCTAGGCAACCCTGCCAAGCGATTTTCTTTTTAATAAACATGGATATAAAATGAGTTTATACAATCAACTAATTAAATCACTATCTCAGAAAAAAAATCCAGAAGAATTTCAAGACATCAAAGATCGACCTCTAATTGCTTTTGGTCCTGAATCTAGTCTAGCCATAACTCATCTCCAATTCCTTCAATCTGCAGGCGCCAACTTCATACTAGCAGTTGACGATTACAGTCCAAAATCTCACATTAATGGCATACCAGTTGTTAGATCCGCTCAATTTTTGGAAAATTTTAAAAATCTTCCCAAAAACTCGATTGCAATTGATTTCTCCCAGCAAAACTATGCAATGTGCTACTTCAAAGAGCTTGCACATCATGCACACGTTGAGCAGCGTGATGTACTTCAAGCACTAGCATGCTTTAACGCACCATCAGTATATGAAAGCACTCAAACCTACAGAGAAAATACCCTAAAGCGTGCAGATGACTGGATAAAACTCTCGCATCGTCTAGGCGACGATCTCAGTCGAGAAACTTTATATGGCGTTCTATTACAACGCCTAGAATATGATCGCCACTGGATAAAAGATATAAAAATAGGTGGTCATCATGAGTACTTTGGCTATTCTGATAGCAAAACCTTCGTATTAGGAAAAAATGAAGATTTTGTAGACTGCGGCGCACACCGAGGCACCATCATACAAAAACTACTTTCAGTCACTTCCTGGAATTATTCTAGCATTCATGCATTTGAACCAGATACTGATAACTTCTCTAGCCTAAAGAACATCACACCCTGGCCGCTAGAAAATTTCCATGCACACCCTTATGCAGTTGCCGATAAGCCACAGACCTTGCGCTTCTTAAAGACTGGTACAGTGAGCAGTCATATCACACAAGATGGCAATGTTAACATTGACTGCGTAACGATTGATAGCCTTGTAGAGAAAGCAAGCTTCATTAAATTTGACGTAGAAGGCTTTGAAGCACGAGCACTACGCGGTGCGAGTGAACTGCTAAAACGCCACCGCCCACGTTTAGCTGTCACTGGTTATCACTACGCAACCGATATTCTTGATATTGCTCAAACTATTGATGAGCTAGCGCCAGGATATACTTTCTATCTGCGCCATCATTTCGGATATTTTTACGACACCATTCTTTACGCGACTCCTCGCAAAGACTGGCTCCCCCTCGAAAGTGCTGCATGATCTCTTTTTCATGTAACACTTAGGATTTATCCGTAAATAATGTTGACGGGCAGGTCGATCTTGCGCAGGGCGATGATGGCAGCAGCAAGGTGGTTGAGCGCCAGGAAAGTGTGTTCAAGTTTCTCGTAGCGCACCAGCAGCTTGCGGAATCGGTTGAACCACCCATGGCATGCCTCCACTACCCAGCGGCGTGCCTTCTTCTGTGGATCGCGTTTCTTGCGCTGTGCTTCGCTCTTGCGGCCCACCACGTGTGGGATGTACCCGTGGGCTAGCATGATCTTTAGGGCGTTTTTGCCCCGGTAGCCCGCATCAGCACATAGGTGCTTGCTTCGGCGCTGCGCAGGTGTGGGGCGCTTGACCATGCACGAGGACAACACCGCCTCAAGTTGCGTCACGTCGTGCGCGTTGGCTCCCGTCACGACGAGGGACAACGGGACGCCACGCCCGTCCACCAGCAAGTGGCGCTTGCTGCCCTTTTTTCCCCCGATCTGTCGGGTTGCGTCCCACTGCCTCTTGGGCCAACGGCGCTTTGAACATCGCCCCGTCGATACTCTGCCAGCGCCAGGCGATGCCTTCGCAATCGTCGTACTCGGCCAGACCCGTGCGCCACAAGTCCTCGAAGAACCCGGCCTTGGACCACACCATGAATTTTTGATGGATCGCGCTGGTGCTGCCGAAGCGCTCAGCAGGCAATGCTTTCCATTGGCAGCCAGTGCGCAGCACATACATGATGGCCTCGAACACCAGCCGCGGTGGCTTCGTAGGGCGACCTGCTCCAACTGCTCGTTTGTACTGCTTGTTGGGGTCGCGCACTGGCTGAGGTATCAAGGGTTCTACACGTTCCCAGAACTCGTCTGTCACTTCCCAAGAATTGGCGTGCGCCTTGGCCATCCACTGCTCCTGCGTCGCCGCTTTGGCGACTCAAGGCAGTAGTTTTACGGATAAATCCTTACTCACGGCCCCGGGTGAGCGATGACAACGCGTTTGTCGAGGCACTGTTCAGAACGGCCAAATACCGCCCCGAATACCCCAAGAGCGGCTTTGCCGATCTGAGCGATGCGAGAGCGTGGGCTACGCAATTCGTGCATTGGTACAACTTGGAGCACCGCCACAGCGGCATCCGCTACGTGACACCGGCGCAGCGCCACAGCGGCCAGGATGTGCAGATCCTCAAGCACCGGCATGAGCTGTACCAGCGGGCCCGCCAAGAGCATCCGGCCAGATGGGCAAGACACACCAGGAACTGGGATCACATTGCGGTGGTCAAGCTCAATTCGGAGCGGGACTCAGAACCGGCTGGGGCGACGGCATCGGCACTGAATAAAACGCCACGGCGCGCATGAATCAGGCGACAACTATCTTGACACGCACCGGACTACTCGCAGCGGCTGAGCATCATGAATAATATCGGTAATATTTGAAGAAAAAAATGCATAGCGATTTTTTTGACATTGCTGATAAATATCAAGCAACTTTTTACGAGCCATATGTGTTGATTTTTCTTGCATCATTTGATAATCACTCATTATCATAAAATAAATTGCTTAAAACTATTATTCACCCATATTCATGGATTGATATGCTTTTTGAAAATGACGAACTCGATCTTCAATACCCTCTCCAAGAATTGCGTATCGAGATGCTTGCTCAACACCGTCTTGTATTTTTTTACAAATACCGCCATCCTCGGCAAAGACCTTCCGAGTAAATGAATGGCCATCCATATAGATGCGCTCCATCATCTTTGCTCCCGCCTCGGTTCCATCCGAAAAATTGACACCAACTGTCCTCGAATGCACTTGTGTCCGGTTTACCGAAATGGGGTCAAAACGCTGCACGTGAAAGCTATACCCCATAAAAGATGTAACAGTCAAGTTGGGGAAAATCAGGTGATGGGTGTAGTGTTCAAAGCGCCATGGCCATTGACCAATTTTTTTCCCCATACGTGCAAACCGACTCACCCAGTCTGGGTTAGCAGCATGTTCCAAGTGGCTATGCAATGGATCATCCAGAAAGAAGATCGGTGCAGCTTCCTCTCGACTCATCCCATCAACTTGGCCGAAGGTTCTAGTATGAACAGCCGGAACATGATAACCCTCCAATGAATTTTCGATGACCACTTTCCAGTTGGCATCTACGTCTGCATGGAATTCATCAAGTACACCATTCATTCCATTGCTGGCACGCTCCAGGAAATCATATTGATTGCCAAGGTACTCACGTAGACCAGGTCCTTGCGGCGAAATTCGCACAAATATAAATTGCCCAACTACCTCACACGAAAATTCCGTCAGGCGGAATTTTTCAGGAAACTCCATGACCAAAGGAAAGGATTTCTTCTGCGGAATTCCAGAAGGAATGCCTTGCCGATCAAATACCCAACTGTGGTAGGGGCAGCGTATAGGACCTTTATGTGCCCCAGGATCGCACAATTTTGCATGGCGATGAGTACAAACATTCAGAAATGCTCGCGGTTTCCCTTGCTCATCACGCTGCAAAATAATTTCAGTGTTACCCAACCGAACACCATAATGCTTCTTCCCTTCAAGCTCCAACATCAGGCCAGCAAAAAGCCAATTTTTAGAAAAAATATTACTCAATTCTTCCGCATAATATTCAGATGAGCAATATGCTCTTGGAGGAATCCCGTATTCCACATTATCAGCCACAGATGTATTCATATTTTTCTTTCAAAATATCGTTTCTATGAGAAATATTTTTAATGAACAGAGATAATGACGCAAATGAAACAAAAATAAAAGTCAAAGATCACTGTTTCCTGAGACAGATCAAATATCTTTGACATAGAAATATGTGCAACGAAATCATATTTCTTTCATTTATCTGCACATTCCATCCAATAATTTCACATAAACATTCAAGCCAAGTCTTTTTTACTCGTGCTTACGGCGAGCTGAATCAGCTTGCGTTGGGCCTGTGTCATTCCTAGAAAAAAAGGCATACCTAACAAAGTGGCAGCCAGTTCATCAGCATGGCATGTATCCAGAACTTTGACCACAGATGCCAAGGCTGGCATTTGCTGTAGCAAAGGCTGGTACCAACGCCGAACCATGATGCGACCCTGCTGACAACGATGCTCCAATGCTTGTCGAGCCGCCTGATTGTGAAGCCTTGCACACAGCAGGGAAGGGGCCATCAAAGCACCGCCAGCCCCTTGGGCTTGCCAAACCAGACGATGGCCGCTGGATTCATCGAGTTCTGCCATGAATTCCGCTTGCAGCGCACGCCGCTGCCGTGCATGATCTTCCCAAACCTGCAGCGACGCCAGAGCAATTGCAGCATGGTATTCACTCATCTTGGCATTGGATCCAATATCTGCCAACGCTCCTACAGGCATGCCAGCATCGGGGTCAAGATTGATACCGAAGTTGGAAAGCTGCCGCACGCGCGCAGCCAGTCCGGGACGTGTGGAAATGACCAGCCCACCTTCGCCGGCAGGCAGACTTTTCGTCGCATGCAGACTGAAGACCAGAGTGCACTGTGCGCCCTGTAACGACTGACTGCCATATGCGGCAGCCGCATCGATTACCACAGGCAAGCCGGTCTCCTGCTCGAATTGCTGCCATGCAAACATATCATGCGGCATACCGAACGTGGCCACCGGAATCACGGCGTCGATGCGCGTAGCATGGCAGGCACTGCGCGCAATAGAGGGCGTCAGCATCCAGCAGTCGGGATCAACATCTGCCAGCACGGGCACATGCCCAGCACGAACAACTGCGGTTGCCGTAGCCACAAATGTGAATGCAGGCACAAGGACATGCGAGCCTTTTGGCAGATCCAATGCCTGCAGCACCAACTCCAGCCCTAGCGTGGCATTGGCCACAGTGGTCAGCTGCTCCAGAGGTACGCCGAAACCTAGGGAGAACCGTTCCTCCAGCTCTTTGACCAGAGGTCCAAAGTTGGAATAGTGCCTGGCGGCATGCATCCGCTCAAGCCATGGCATCAGTGTCTGCGGAGATGGCATGTCGGGTACCAACAATGGTACCCAGTCATGAACAGGATCAGCAGCTTCTCGAGCGGTCATACGGAGGCGTCCATATCAGCGAGCAAGGAATCCAGATCCACGTCCACGTTCAGGTGGCGGCGGTGGCCTCCCAGGTAATTGAGCCACATCAGGCGATAAGCTTTTTCCAATTCCGCCGTACGGGCACGATAGTCCATTAACACGCTCTGTCGCAACTTTTCACGCGCTGTCAGTCGGTGCTGCTGCAGCCGCTCAGGGTCAGCCATCAGGTTGAGCGCTGCCTGCACATACTCATCCACGCTCTGTGCAATTTCACCGCCAAAACCCAGGCCTTGCAGGGTTCGTGCGGTCGATGCATCCACGCCACGCTCTGCATCCAGTGTGACCAGAGGCACCCCCATCCACAGTGCATGCAAGGTGGTGGTACCACCCGAGATAGGGGAAGTGTCCAAAGCAATGTCGGCAATATGTCCCATCTCCATGAACTGATTCAGTGGCTGCTGGTGCAGCACGGATACACGGTCCAGCGGCATGCCTGCCGCTTCCACGCGGGGCTGCATATGCGACTGGGCAGCGTCGGCATTCTCTTCCTTGACCATGATGATCAGCTGCGCATCTTCGCGCAACTGCAAGATGCGGGCCCAGACCCGCAACATGTCATCGGTGATCTTGGCTGAGCTGTTGAGCGAAACCAACGTCGGATAGCCATTGCGCAGCATGGGTGGCTGTTCGCACAGTGGCGCATAGACTGGCGGTGCATAGCTGGCCATGCAGTGGAGATGAAACAGCGCCTCGGAATAATAAGGCGCATGGCTGGGCGGCGCATTACCTGCATCGACCAGGCGGTAGTCCATGGCCTTCATGCCCAGGGTCTGCATGTAGCCCAGCCAGGTGACCTGCACCGGCGCGGCGCGGCGCGCGAACACACCCAGGCGGTGGCCATGCGTGAAGCCTGACAAATCAACCAGTACATCAATGCCTTGTGCCCGAATCTGCTCGTACACCTCCTCGTCGGACAGGTGCTGGATGTCATGCCAGTGGGGCACCATGCTATGCATGAGGATGGTGACTCGATCGACAGGCCCGTTGGAATAGACGTGCACCTCGAAGTTGGCATGGTCATGGTGGGCCAGCACAGGCTGCATGAAAAACGCAACCGAGTGCTCGCGGAAGTCCGCAGTGACGTAACCCACCTTGAGCTTTTTGCGCGGGCTGCGGTCAGCCACCTTGAGCGGGCGGGCCTGCCGCGTGAGCGGGTCTGCAAAGCGCTTGCCCCAGTCACGTGCCACTTCCAGAGCCCTCAAGGGATCGCTGCTGGTGTGTGAATGGATATAGGCGCGCATCAGCCAATGGGGCCCGAAATGGCTGCCCTTGACCACCTTGTCGATCAGGTCGCCAGCCTCCTGCTGGCGCCCCGTGCTGAACAGGGCCAGGGCCAGCAGGTGCTTGGCCTGGGCCTCCTGGGGATTGATCTGCAGCACGGTCTCCAGCGCACTGATGGCCGGCTTCCAGTTGCCCATGCGGGTGTAGGCCAGGCCGATGTAGAGCCACAGCCTCGGGTTACGCATGTCACGCGCAACGAGCTGCGCCAGAGCGGCGAGAGCAGGAACGAACTCGTTGCCCAGAATTTGCCGGTGAATCTGCTCAAGCTCCTGCAGCACGACGGGGGGGGTTTCTGAGTTCTCGCCGGAAGGAAGGGACGACATAAGTAGCTGAGAAGAAGTGTTTCAATGCCTGTGCCAGCTAGCCGGATGCGACGGATGCATGCACATGGACGCACACCCGGCAGCTTCCCGATCATTGGACCATGAAGCCAGGGGGGGTGATGGCGAGAAATAAGCGGCGGGGCACCCTGTAGTTTGACTCATAGCACATAGCGCCATGTTCACAACGATCGTGGGCCTGACAAGGATCGCCACAGGCGGACAGCATCACGCGCAGCACTGCGGTGAGCTGCTACGGATGCCGCACAGGACAGTTTGAGCACATCAAGCCGCATCACGACCGATGCCCAAGAAGAATACGGTGCAGATCGTGACGCTGTTTGCACTCTCCAACCTGTGGATGGCGAGATTCGAGTTTTTCGTTTTTCAGGGGGTAGGCGCATCTCCAAGGACACGCCAAACCCTGTGATCAGGAGATTTCCCCAGAGTAGGCTGTTTGTGCAGCAATGCCCCTGAACAGCTTTGCGAAACATAAAAAATCAGTGGCAACATCACCTACCACTTGCAAGCACCAAATTTGTGCATATACAATTAAATCTCAAATTTTACAAATTGCATTTTCATGAAAATCTCAAAAATCATCTCTGCTGCATCGCTCATTCTTCTGGCAAGCAACTCCTACGCATGGACGCTGGTCTATGCCCATGATGCCAATGGCAACCCTACCGCAGGATCTTTGCAGACGCTCAGAAACGCTGCATCCAACGGCTCTTCGATCAAAGTAGTTTCAAGCCCTCCGGGGGTACATGACTTCCAGCTTCTATGTGCCAATGTGTCTGTGAGGCATGACAATGATGCTCAAGATGTCCTTTGCGGCAGCAGCTTGGATTTATGGACACTTGCAAATCCAGGATCGCAGTTTGGTACTGCGTATTCCCCACCACAATCCGTAGCCATCACGATGAATACCAGAGGCCAGTACACACATATCAGCATCCGGCTCAGCAATCACGAAATCCTCAACACCTATCAGTGGAGATTTCCGATGCGCTGGTATGCAGACTGACGGATTCAATGCACACAAAGCCGGATACAGTTCTGCATCAATGAGCACCAAGCATCGATTGCCTTGCAGGCAGTTGCAAGATCGTCAGATGCCACACATCCGAGAGCGTCAGTACCCGCAAGCAACCGCTCTGCGCTGACCCGTAAGCGAGCTCTCATCACCCGCAGCAGAATGCCCAGAAGCAGGCTTTCTGCTGCGACCCCTGCAGACGCGCTCCAGGCAAGGACTTGCTCCGGCGCCACCCACACAGAGCATGGATGGAACAGCCCGGCGACACGCGCCGCGCGCCAGTTCACAGTCAGCACAGGCAAATTGCCTGCTCAGAATCTGCCCACATCCCCCGCAGGTGCGGCACACTGTCACCGCAGGTTTTTCCGCACCGCCCCTACATCCCCTGCTCAAGATGCCGATCTAACAAGCAATCACCCGGCTTTTCTGCACAACAACAGCACTGCGCGCGCGCACAATCCATACCCATGCTCGTCATCATCGGATACATCGTCGCCTTCGGTTGCATCTTCGGCACCTACGTGGTGCACGGTGGCAACGTTTCTGTCATCCTGAAGGCGCTGCCCTTCGAAATGCTGACCATCGGTGGCGGCGCCTTCGGTGCCTTCATCGTGTGCAACCAGCCCAAGGTGCTCAAGGCGACGGCCAAGGCCATTCCCAGCGTGTTCAAGAGTTCGCGCTACACCAAGGCGCGCTTCATGGAGCTGCTGGCCCTGCTGTACGAAATTTTGCAGAAGGCGCGCAAGGAAGGCCTGATGTCCATCGAAGGTGATGTCGAGGCGCCCAACGAGTCGCCGATCTTCTCCAAGTACCCCGAGTTGCTGGCAGACCACCATGTGGTGGAGTTCCTGACCGACTATCTGCGCATGATGGTGTCGGGCAATTTGAATTCGCATGAGATCGAGTCGCTGATGGACAACGAGATCGAGGCCCACCACGCCGAGGCCCACGCTCCCGTCAACGCGCTGACGCGCCTGGCTGGCGCACTGCCAGCTTTCGGTATTATTGCGGCCGTGCTGGGTGTGGTGAACACCATGGGTTCGGTGGGCCAGCCGCCCTCCGTGCTGGGCGGCATGATTGCGTCGGCGCTGGTCGGTACCTTCCTGGGCATTTTGCTGGCTTATGCGCTGGTCGAGCCTATCGCCGGCCTTGTCGAGCAACGCGCTCAGGATGCCGCCAAGGAGCTCGACTGCGTCAAGACTACACTGCTGGCCAGCATGCAGGGCTACAACCCTGCCACGGCCATCGAATTCGGCCGCAAGGTGCTGTTCTCCACGGAACGCCCCGGTTTCCTGGAGCTTGAGACCCACGTCAAGGGCAAGAAATAATCCCGCGAGCCGCAGCACGCCATGGCAGAGAAAAAGCTACAGCCGATCATCATCAAGCGCGTGAAGAAGGGTGGTCACGCGCCTCACGGCGGCGCATGGAAGATCGCCTACGCCGACTTCGTGACGGCCATGATGGCCTTCTTCCTGCTGATGTGGCTGCTGGGCTCCACGGCCAAGGGCGAGCTGCAGGGCATCGCTGCCTACTTTGCTTCGCCGCTCAAGGTGTCCATGGCCGGTGGCGATGGCGCAGGCAACAGCTCCAGCGTCATTCCAGGCGGGGGCAACGATCTGGCCAAGGTCCATGGGCAGGTGCGCCGCTCCGAGTCGGAAGACAACTCCAACCGCCGCAGCAGCACGGATGCGGGCCGTGGCGATCAGGGGAAGATTGACGCCAGTCGCATCAAGGCGCTCAAGGCCAAGGTGGACGCGATGATCACTGCCAATGTGCGCCTGAGCGAGTTCCGCTCACAGATCCGCACCGACGTGACGCCGGATGGCCTGCAGATCCAGATCGTCGATGAGCAAAACCGCCCGATGTTCGACAGCGGCAGTGCCGTGGTCAAGCCTTACATGCGCGATATCCTGCGCGAGATCGGCGCTGCGCTGGCAGGTGCCGAGAACCGCATCAGCCTTTCGGGCCATACCGATGCAACCCCTTATGGCAATGCAGACCGGGGCTACAGCAACTGGGAGTTGTCTGCAGACCGTGCCAACGCTTCGCGGCGCGAGCTGGCGGCAGCCGGCATGCCTTTGAACCAGCTGGCACGCATCACCGGGCTGGCCAGCAGCGACCTGCTGCTGCCCGATGATCCACGCGCGCCGCAAAACCGCCGCATCACGATCACGGTGCTGACGCAGGAGGCGGAAAAACGGCTGCTCGGCCACCGTGGCCCCATCACACGCAACGCATTGCCGCCGGGTATCACGCCAGCGGCAGGCAGCACGCAGTCCCAGACGAACGGCAAGCCGTCCGATCCGGATGAAAAGGCCCCGGCGGCGGCTTCGCCCCGGGATAAGGGTTTGTAACAAATTAAGGTTTAAGCCCAATGCTGCCGAAAAGCAGGAAAATTCCCACATTGCACCTTGATGGTTTCGAATTGTTACCATCTGGGTGGATGATCTCTATCAGTACCGAGCACCTACAGACCGAAAGGGCCTCACGTGGCTAATGCCCTGCGTTTTTTGATCGTTGACGACTTCTCCACCATGCGGCGCATCGTGCGCAACCTGCTCAAGGAGAGCGGTTTCCCCGATGCAGACGAAGCCGAAGACGGCGTCGTGGCGCTGCACAAGCTGCGCAGCAGCAAATTCGATTTCGTGGTGACGGACATCAACATGCCCAACATGAACGGCTTCCAGCTGCTCTCCGAAATCAAGCAAGATGACAAGCTCAAGCACCTGCCGGTGCTGATGGTGACGGCCGAAGCGCGTAAGGAAGACATTGTGGCAGCGGCCCAGGGGGGTGCCGCAGGCTACATCGTCAAGCCTTTCACCAAGGCCACGCTGGAAGAGAAGGTCAATCTGATTCTCAAAAAGCTGAGCATGTAGGGGGGCTGTTATGAGCAATCCGGATGTCCCCGAGAGCGTCCATTACAAGATTGGCGTTCTCACGCGCCAGCTTCACGACTCGCTCAATGAATTGGGCTATGCCGATCGGCTGCGCGATAGCATGGGCGCGCTTCCGGACGCACAAAGCCGCCTGTCCTACATCGCACGGCTGACCGGCGAGGCAGCCGAGAAGGTGCTAGGCCGCGTCGAGCTGGCCAAGGGCCAGCAGGATGCGCTGGCTGAGCGCACCCGTGCCATGCGTGCGCAGTTGATCGAGGACCCTGTGGCCGCCGTGGCCAAGGGTCGGGTCATGAACTACCTCCAGGAAGTCGAGGAGGCCACGCAGCAGGCCGATGAGCACCTGACCGAGATCATGATGTCCCAGGACTTTCACGATCTTACGGGCCAGGTCATCGCGCGTGTCGTTGCGCTGGCGGCCGACCTGGAAGATCAGCTGGTCCAGCTGCTGATCCAGACCTCGCCCAATCCACAGACCATCCAGGAGCCGAGCAAGCCCAAGGAGCATCTGGCGGGTCCCGTGGTGGACCCCGAGAAGACGCCCGATGTGGTGACTTCGCAGTCCCAGGTGGACGATCTGCTGGCCAGCCTGGGGTTCTGACCTCCATCTGGCAGACCAGAGCAGCGCCTGACAGAGGTGTCAGCGCTGCCCCTGCCGCACCGCAGTGCGGCCGTGTTTTCAGCCCCAGGCTCTGGCGCAGGGTGCTGGTGCCATGCATGCGCAGCGGACCGCCGCGCATGCCGGCGCGCATGGGCCGCGCCCATTGAATGACCCCAGACAGTGCATAAGCGGCGCTTGAGCCCCGCTTATCGGAGCTTCGCGCGCATGGCTTGTTCCGACAATGGCAGAAATCCTTCCGTCATTGCGCCATGGACTCCAGCCAAGACAAAGACCTTCCAGCCACCCAGCGCAAGCTGCAGAAAACGCGTGCGGATGGCCAGGGTGCGCGCTCGCGGGATCTGTCCCATCTGGCCGTCCTGGGCACGGGTGCACTGATGGTGCTCATGGGCGCCGAGCCGTTGATCCAGCACCTGCGCCTGGGACTGGCGCAGCAGCTCGCTTTCGATGCACAGGTGGCCAAGACGCCAGCCATGATGCTGGAGCGCCTGCAGTCCATTGGCGGCCTGGGCTTGGCGATTTCGCTGATCGTGGCCGTGGCGACCTCGGCCGTGGCCCTGCTGGCCGGTGTGATGGCTGGCGGCTGGATCTTCAGTTTCAAGCCCATACAGCCCCAGTTCAACCGGCTCAATCCGCTGTCCGGTCTGGCCAATCTGTTTTCCAAGCACCAGCTCGTGACGGTGGTGAAGATGGTGCTGATGACAGGCATTCTGACTTTCGTGGCCTGGAAGTTCGTCAGCAGCCGCATTGCCGAGATCGCCTCCATCTCGGCCCAGCCATCGCCGATGGCGCTGTCGATGGCTGGCGACTGGCTGGCCAGCGGCATGGCGCTGCTGCTGCTGGTCGTGATGATGGTCGCCATCATCGACGTGCCACTGCAGGCCTTCATGTTCAAGTCGCGCCTGAAAATGAGCCATGAGGAAGTCAAGCAGGAGCACAAGGACTCTGACGGCAATCCCCAGATCAAGGGCAAGATCCGCCAGCGCCAGCGCGAGATCGCCGACCGCGCCAGCGTCAGCGCCGTGCCGCGCGCCGACTTCGTGGTCACCAATCCCACGCACTATGCCGTGGCGCTGCGCTATGACGACAAGACGATGGTTGCCCCGCAGGTGATTGCCAAGGGCACCGACCTGGTGGCCCTGAAGATCCGCGAGCTGGCAGGTGAGCACAAGATTCCCGTGCTCGAATCTCCGATGCTGGCACGCGCGCTGTATGCGCACGCCGATCTGGACCAGGCCATTCCGGCAGCGCTGTACACCGCTGTGGCCCAGGTTCTGGCCTATGTTTACCGCCTCAAGGCAGCACTGCGCGGCGAAGGTCCCATGCCCGGTGACCTGAACCAGCCTCCGGTGCCTGTCGAGCTTGACCCGCATCACGGCCGCCGCGCGCCGCAGGGCGCTGCCACCGCGCAAGGTACTGCACCATGACAACGAATCCGCTCCAATCCCTGAAACTGTGGTCCGCAGATCAGACACGGCTGGCCCAGGGCCTGATGACGCCGCTGCTGGTGGTTGCCATTCTGGCGCTGATGGTGCTGCCGATTCCGCCCTGGCTGCTGGACACGTTCTTCACGCTGAACATCGCCGTGGCGCTGATGGTGATGATGGTTGCGGCCTACATGATCCGGCCGCTGGATTTCGCGGCTTTTCCTTCGGTGCTGCTGCTGACGACGTTGATGCGCCTGTCGCTGAACGTGGCATCGACCCGGGTGGTGCTGCTGGAAGGCCATACCGGCCCGGGCGCCGCAGGTGCGGTGATCGAGGCTTTCGGGCATTTCCTGATCGGCGGCAACTTCGCCGTCGGCCTGATCGTTTTCGCCATTCTGGTGGTGATCAATTTCGTGGTGATTACCAAGGGTGCCGAACGTATCGCTGAAGTCTCGGCACGCTTTACCCTGGATGCCATGCCTGGCAAGCAGATGGCGGTGGACGCCGACCTGAACGCGGGACTGATCGACGAGGCAGAAGCCAAGCGCCGCCGTGCCGAGGTGCAGGAAGAAGCCAATTTCTTCGGCTCCATGGACGGTGCCAGCAAGTTCGTGCGCGGCGATGCGGTTGCCGGCATTCTGATTCTGGTCATCAACATCATCGGCGGCTTCACCATCGGCATGATCCAGCACGATCTGTCGGCAGGCCAGGCCGCCAACAGCTACATCCTGCTGGCCGTCGGCGACGCGCTGGTGGCACAGATTCCCGGCCTGCTGATTTCGGTGGCTGCGGCCATGGTGGTGTCGCGCGTGGGCAAGGAATCGGACATGGGCCAGCAGATTGCGCAGCAGCTGCTCATGTCGCCCAAGGTGCTGGGCATCACGGCGGGCGTGCTGGGCCTGCTGGGCGTTATTCCCGGCATGCCGCACATCGTGTTCCTGAGCACTGGCGCCCTGATGGGCTGGCTGGCATGGACCCTGTCGCGCCGCCAGCAGCAGGCAGCCATCAAGCAGGCGCAGACGCAGGCACAGGCTCCCGTCGTGGCGCAAAACGAGGGCGAAGCCACCTGGGACGATCTGCAGCCCGTGGACCTGCTGGGTCTGGAGCTGGGCTACCGCCTGATCACGCTGGTGGACAAGACGCGCCAGGGCGATCTGCTCACGCGCATCAAGGGTGTGCGCCGCAAGTTCGCGCAGGAAGTGGGCTTTCTGCCGCCGGCCGTGCATGTGCGCGACAACCTCGAACTCAAGCCCAGCGCCTACCGCATCACGCTGCGCGGCGTGATGGTGGGCGAAGGCGAGGCCTTCCCCGGCATGTTCCTGGCCATCAATCCCGGCGGCATCAGCACGCCGCTGATCGGCACGCAGACCACCGACCCGGCCTTCGGCCTGCCTGCCCACTGGATCGACGAGCGCCAGAAGGAAGCGGCACAAATGGCAGGCTTTACGGTCGTTGATTCGGAAACCGTGATGGCGACCCATTTGTCACACTTGATGCAAGTTCACGCCGCCAAGCTGATCAGCCGTACAGAGACGCAGCAGCTGGTTGAGCATGTCGCCAAACTGGCCCCCAAGCTGATCGAAGAAGTCATTCCGAAAATGGTGCCTATCACGACGTTCCAGAAAGTACTCCAGCTGCTGCTGGAGGACTCGGTGCACATCCGTGATATCCGCACCATCATCGAGACCTTGGCTGAACACTGCACTGCCACGCAGGACCCTGTGGAGCTGGCCCGCCGCGTGCGCATCGCACTGGCGCCGGCCATCGTGCAGCAGATCTACGGCCCCACACGCGAACTCAATGTCATCGCCATCGAGCCCGGGCTGGAACGCCTGCTGGTTCAGGCGCTTTCGAATCCCGGCGCGCCTTCGCTGGACCCCGGCGTCGCCGAGATCCTCACGCAAAAGGCCGCCGACATGGCCAACCAGCAGGAAGAACTGGGCCTGCCCGCCTGCCTGCTGGTACCCGACTCCATCCGCAATTCCCTTGCCCGGCTGCTGCGCCGCGTGGCGCCGCGTCTGCAGGTTCTCGCCCATAGCGAGATCCCGGAGACGCACACCATCCGCATCGGCCCGATTCTTAAAGGTGCATCCGCATGAACATCAAACGCTTCTACGCCCCTACCTCCCGCGAGGCCCTGGCCAAGGCGCGCATGGCTTTCGGAGCGGGCACGCTGATCCTCTCCAACCGGGCCACGCCCGATGGCGTCGAGATCATGGCCACGGCCGAGGATACGCTGGATGCAGCGCAGGCACAGGCCGTGGGCGCACAGCTGCAGCAGGCGCTGGAGCGCCGCGCCGCAGAGGAAAGCGCGGGCACACGCCAGTTGCCGCGCGCCACGCCCAAGCAGGCACCGGCACCGGCTGCCAAACCTTCGCTGCAGGCGCGTGCCGCGCAGCAGGTTCCCCAGCCCGCCGACACAGGCGCCGAGCTGGCCGGCATGCGCCAGAGCGTGCAGGAAGATACCGAGCAGCTGGCCATGAGCACCCTGTCCTTCCAGGACTATGTGCGCGAGCGCATGCTGCGCCGCCGCCACGAGGCTTCGGTCGAGATGAATGAGCCGATGCCCAGCTTTGCCCAGCGCCGCAATCTGGGCGATGCGCTGCGCGACGCTTCGGTACAGCAGCCTGCCGCCGCCCAGCGCGCAGCACAGCCTGCGTCGGCCTCGGTGGCCCGCCACAATCCGCTGCGCGGCTCTGCAGAGGCGCCGGCACGCGAGCCGCTGCGCACGGAAGCGGGTACGGCGGCACGCCCCCAGGCGCTGATGCAAGAGCTGCAGTCCATGCGCGACCTGATCGAGGAGCGTTTCAACACGCTGACCTGGCTGGGCCAGACCCGCCAGAGCCCCATCCAATCGAGCCTGACGCATAAGCTGATCCGCGCAGGCTACTCGCCGACGCTGTCGCGCGCGCTGATCGAACACCTGCCCCACGATCTGTCGGCGGCCGATTCCGTGCGCTGGCTGATGCAGGTGCTCGAGCGCAATCTGCGCACCGATGCAGAGCAGGCCCCCCTGTACGAGCAGGGCGGCGTGTTTGCCCTGGTCGGCTCCACAGGCGTGGGCAAGACCACCACCACCGCCAAGCTCGCTGCCCTGTGCGCGGCCAAGTACGGCGCCTCCAGCGTGGGCCTGATCACGCTGGACACCTACCGCGTGGGCGCGCACGACCAGCTGCGCTCGTATGGCCGCATGCTGGGCATGGTGGCCCACCTGGCCCATGACCGTGCGGCGCTGCAGGACCTGCTGGGCCTGCTGGCCAACAAGCAGATCGTGCTGATCGACACCACAGGCGTGGCGCCGCGCGACCCGCGCAAGGATGAAATCCTGGATGTGCTGGATCTGCCCGGCGTGCAAAAGCTGCTGGCCGTGAATGCCGCCGGCCAGGGCGAAGCGCTGGATGATGTGATGCAGGCCTTCAAGGCACGCGGCTCGAACCAGGCCATCCTGACCAAGGTGGACGAAGCCGTGAAGATCGGGCCCTCGGTGGACACGCTGATCCGCCACCAGCTGCAGCTGCGCGGCGTAACCAATGGCCAGCGCGTGCCCGAAGACTGGGAGCGTGCCGACGCCCAGCAGCTGGTTGCGGCCTCCATGCGCTCGCCTGCGCGTTCGGCCTTCGACCTCAAGTCGCTGGATCTGAACTTCTTCTTCGCGCCTTCGGGCCCTGCAGCCACCGACAGCGAGGTCGGCCATGCTTGAGAACTTCTCCCCCGTGCACCAGGGCATGGGCCTGCACGGACAGCCGGGCGCATCGGCTCCCGCCAGCCTGCGGGTGGTGGCCATGCTGCGCGACAGTGCCAGCGACCCTGATGGCAGCAATGAGCAAGCCCTGCTGTGGCCTGTGTGCGATTACCTGCAGCGGCTGGGCCATCCCGTGCTGGTGCTCGACGGCAGCCAGAGCGAGCGTGCCGATATGCCGGGCCTGGAGCAGTTGCTGGAGCAAAGCATCTGGCAGGCCCGTACCGGCCTGCACCCTGACCCGCAGGGACGCTCGGTCGCCGTTTTGCCGGCACGCCAGGGCCTTGCACTGCTTGACGCGCGTGCGCGCAAGGCCGGCACCACCTGTACCGACTGGCTGCAGCGCCATATGCGTGGCTTCGCCCTGCTGATGATCTATGCGGATGCTGATACGCTGGTTCGCATCCTGCCCAACGAAGCGGTTCAGCCACTGATGGTCCTGCCCGACCAGGGACCGCTTATGCTGGGCTGTTACCGCCAGCTCAAGCAACTGGCCGTGCAGGCGGGCCTGCACTGTGTGCTGGCCTCGCTGCGGCAGGCCCATGATGATGATGGCGTGGCAGGCTACGACTGGAAGCGCAAGCAAAGCAGCGTGCGCAGCCGTGCCCAGGACGAGGCGCGCAATCAGGCGCAGATCGACGCGCTGCGCCAGTGCGCGCAACGCCACATGGGCCACGAGCCCGAGCTGCTGACGGTGCGCGCGCAGCACGCGCCGGACCTGCAGCGCCTGGCACTGCACCTGCTCAACCATGCGTGCAGCGTGATGCCCCATGGCAGCCAGACACTGGCTGCAGGCTTCGCGCCGCTGCCCGCATATTCTGTCTGGAGCCACTGACTGCCATGTACACAGCCAAAGGCCAACTCGACCGCGATGCGCTGATCCGCCGGCATGTGCCGCTGGTGCGCAGAATCGCACTGCACATGATCGCCAAGCTCCCACCCAACGTGGAGCTGGACGACTTGATCCAGGTTGGCATGATCGGCCTGGCCGACGCTCTGTCGCGTTTCGAAAGCGAGCAGGGCGTGCAATTTGAAACCTTCGCCAGCCAGCGCATCCGCGGCGCCATGCTCGATGAACTGCGCGAAGGCGACTGGATGAGCCGCAGCTCGCGCAAGAGCCAGAAGGACATCGAGCATGCGCTGCACCGCCTGGAGCAGCGCCTGTGCCGCACGCCCATGGAGTCGGAAATTGCCGACGAACTGGGCATGAGCCTGGACGAATACCAGTCGCTGCTGGGCAAGGTACGCGGGACCCAGCTCGTGTACCTGGAAGACATGTCGCCCAACGGCGACGATGGCGAGGATTTCCTGGAGCGTCACGTGGCCGACAGCGGCGCAGACCCGTTCGCGCTGCTGCGCGACCAACGGCTGCGCGTGGCCCTGGTCGAGGCCATCAAGGCCCTGCCCGAGCGCGAGCAGTACATCATGGGGATGTACTACGAGCATGACATGAACCTCAAGGAAATCGCCGCTGTGCTGGGCGTGACCGAATCCCGCGTGTGCCAGCTGCACAGCCAGGCCATCGCGCGCCTGCGCACCAAGATGCGGGCGCATTGAACGCTATGCGCTGCCGCGCAGTGACCTGACTTCACGCTCGAAGATGCGCCAGAAGGCGGGCTCCTGGGTGGTGGCGAAGTTGATGCGCATGCAGGTGCTGGGCTGGCGGCCCGCGTGGAACATGGCGCCGGGCGCAATCAGGTAGCCTTCGTCGAGCAGGCGCTGGGCCAGGGTCTCGGTGTCCACGCCGGTGTCCACCCAGCCGAACATGCCGGCGGGCTCAGACGCGAAGCGGGCGCCGGCCTGCTGCGCCAGCGCCACGCTGCGCGTGCGGGCCTTGGCCAGATGCTGGCGCAGGCGGTCGGCATGGCGGCGCAGCTGGCCCTGCTCCATGCAGTGGGCCAGCGCCCTTTCCATCAGCGATGGCGTGGTCAGCGTGGACAGCAGCTTGGTGTCCACCAGCCGCTCGACCAGGGCTGGCGGCGGCGCAAGATAGCCCACGCGCCAGTTGGGCACCAGCAGTTTGGCGAAACCGCTCACATAGATGCTGTGGCTGAGCCGGTCCAGCACCGTCACGCGCGCCGCATGGTCGGGCGCGATGTCGCCATAGGTGTCATCCTCCACCACATAGAAGCCAAAGCGCCGTGCCAGCTGCAGCACTTCATGGGCACTGGCGGGCGACAGGCTGTAGCCCGTGGGGTTGTGCAGCACGCTGACGCTCACATAGATCTTGGGGGAGCAGCTTTCGCAGTAGCGCTGCATGACGGCCAGGTCCGGGCCATCGGGGCCGCGCGGCACAGGCAGCACGCGCATGCCCAGCGAAACCAGCCGGGCGAATTCCACCGTCCAGCCCGGCTCCTCGACCATGACCGGGTCGCCGGGCCGCAGCAGCGCGCGGCTGATCACGTCCAGCGCATGGGTGGCGCCCATGGTGGTGATGATGTGCTGCGGCGCCGCCACCAGGCCCAGACGGGCCAGGCGCCGCGACAGGGCCTCGCGCAGATGGATGTCGCCCAGCGGATCGCCGTAGCGCACGCAGCTGTCATGCAGGGAGCTGCCCGAGCTGGCCCGGCGCATGGCCGCCCCCAGAAAACCAGCCTCCAGCCATTCGGCTGGCAGCACGCCCGTGCCCGGCTGGGGCTTGCCGCCCACGCTCTGGTGGAACATGCCGCGCACCAGCATGGAGGCATTGATGCGCGTGCCCTGCGGGATGCTGGCCGCGCCATCGTGCGCAGCCGTGCGCGCAGGCGCGGACTGCAGCAAAGGCGCCTCCTGCACGAAGTCGCGCACGAAAAATCCGCTTTGCGGGCGGGCCTCGACCAGGCCCTGGGCCTGCAGCAGGTCATAAGCGGCCACCACCGTATGGGTGCTCACGCCCTGCTGGCGCGCGCACTCGCGCACCGAGGGCAGGCGCGCGCCGGCAGGCAGCAGGCGCATGCGGATGCGCTCGCCGATGCGTTCGGCCAGCTGGGTGCTCAGGGTCTGGGGCGCCAGGCGCGAAAGAAGGACAGGCATGGAGAGGTCACCGGATGGGCACTGTATCGGGACAGCCAGCGATACAGAATCTGCCATTGAGGGTTCAACTGTATTGGCACTGTACAGGTCTGCGCTATACATTCATAGCCTTCACGCTGCAAGAACGGCCCGCCTGCCCCTCCACCGGCAAGGCCACGGCAGCCTTTGCCAACGACTGCCCGGAGACCATCGCGGCGCCCCATGCCACCGTCCGAACTGACTGCCCTGCTGCTGCTGGCTGCCTCCATGAGTTTCAGCCCAGGCCCCAATACCGCTTTGTCCACGGCGCTGGCCGCCAATCAGGGACTGCGCTGTGCGATGCGCTTTGTCGCCGCCGTGCCCGTGGGCTGGTGCGTGCTGCTGGTGCTGAGCACGGCAGGCATAGGCGCTGCCGTGCTGGCAGCGCCCGCGCTGCTGTGGCTGATCAAGGCCACGGGCATTGCCTATCTGCTGTGGATGGCCTGGCGCCTGAGCGGCAGCGCCCGTATGGCTTCGGCCACAGGCCAGTCCCTGCGCGTCGGATTCTGGCAGGGCGTGGGCCTGCAGTTCGTCAATATCAAGGCCTGGCTGCTGGCGCTGGCCATCGTGGCGGGCTGGCTCGCAGGCCGCGAGGACATGGCGGCACGCCTGGCCGTGGTGCTGCCCATCATGGCCGCCTACGCTTTTTTCAGCAACCTGCTCTATGCCTGCGTGGGCGCGCTGCTGCGCGGCTGGCTGGCCCAGGGCAGGCGGCTGCTGTGGTTCAACCGCGCCATGGCGGCGCTGCTGGCGCTGACGGCGCTGTGGATGGCTGCCGCATGAGGGTCTGCCATCCCGGCCCCGGCAATGGCCGTACTGGCCCGCCCTGCTATTGAAGGGAGGATGCGCAAACCCGTCAAAGCCGCGACAAAATACCCTCAGGACTTACGCAAACAGAATACGGCTGTGCGCCGCGCCCCAGAGCCAGCTGCCTGTTCCGTTCATGCTTGCGCAGGTCGTAACCCTTATTGCCGGCACAAGAGCACACCGCTCTTCGCATGCGGCCGGCCCATGCCCCACGACGGCGTGGCAACACATACAGCCCGCCCGCATGGCGGGCACCGCAGAGATAGAGAACTGTTTTTTATGACGACCTGGACGCTGGCAGACCGTGCTGCCAAGATGAACCCCTCCGCCATCCGCGAAATCCTCAAGCTCACCGACCGTCCCGGCATCATCAGCATGGCCGGCGGCCTGCCCTCGCCCAAGACATTTCCGCTGGACGCGTTCACCGAGGCCTGCCAGACCGTGATGCAGCGCGACGGCGCATCGGCCCTGCAATACGCGACCAGCGAAGGCTTCGCCCCGCTGCGTCAGGCAGTGGCCGACTTTCTGCCGTGGGAAGTGGACCCCGACCAGGTGCTGATCACCACGGGCTCGCAGCAGGCACTGGACCTGATCGGCAAGGTCTTCCTGGACCGTGGCAGCCGCATGCTGGTCGAAAAGCCCACCTACCTGGGCGCGCTGCAGGCCTTCGCGCCCCAGGAGCCCGTGGCCGTGGGCGTGGACAGCGATGACGAGGGCATCATCGTCGAAGACTTTGCCGCCAAGGTTGGCACCGGCGCCGACAAGGCCCGCCTGGCCTATGTGCTGCCCAACTTCCAGAACCCCACGGGCCGCACCATGGCCGATGCCCGCCGCCAGGCCCTGTCGGACAAGGCGCGCGAGCTCGACATTCCCCTGATCGAGGACAACCCCTACGGCGACCTGTGGTTCGAGGAGCAGCCGCCGCTGCCGCTGGCCGCGCGCAACCCCGAAGGCGTGATCTACCTGGGCTCGTTCTCCAAGGTGCTGGCCCCCGGCCTGCGCATCGGCTTCCTTGTGGCGCCCAAGTCCGTCTACAACAAGCTGCTGCAGGCCAAGCAGGCTGCCGATCTGCACACGCCGGGCTTCAACCAGCGCGTGGTCTCCGAAGTCATCAAGGACGGCTTCCTCGAGCGCCATGTGCCCACCATCCGCGCCATGTACAAGCAGCAGCGCGACGCCATGCTGGCCGCACTGGAGACCCGGATGGCGGGCCTGGACGTGCAGTGGACCCGCCCGGTCGGCGGCATGTTCCTGTGGGTGCGCCTGCCTCAGGGCATGGATGCGCAAAAGCTGCTGCCCGCTGCCGTGGACCGTGGCATGGCCTTCGTGCCCGGCGCGCCGTTCTACGCCGGCGAGGCCCAGGCCAACACGCTGCGCCTGTCGTTTGTGACGGTGTCGGCCGAGCAGATCGACAAGGGCATCGCCGCCCTGGCCGACGCCATTCGCTCGCAGCTGCCAGCCTGACGCCGCAGCGGCTGCCTGCACAAGCCGGCTTGCTGCCGGCTTTTTTCATCGCCAACCGCCACTTGCGCACCCGTCCCGCACCATGATTTCCACTCCAGATCCCCGCCAGCGCCCTTTCATGACTGTGGACGTATTCACGGCCCGGCCCTACATGGGAAATCCACTGGCCGTGGTGCTTGACGCCACGGGCCTGAGCGATGCGCAGATGCAGTCCTTCGCAGCCTGGACCAACCTATCGGAAACCACCTTTGTGCTGCCGCCCACGCCCGCCGGCGAAGCGGCAGGCGCCGACTACCGCGTGCGCATCTTCACGCCGGGCGGCGAGCTGCCTTTTGCGGGCCACCCCACGCTGGGCAGCTGCCATGCCTGGCTGGCGCATGGCGGCATGCCACGGCAGCCGCAGCGCATCGTCCAGGAATGCGCCAAAGGATTGATCGGCATCGTGCGCCAGGACGGGCGCCTGGCCTTCGAGGCGCCGCCCACCGCCATCAGCGCCGTGGAGCCAGCCCTGCTGGCTGACGTGGCCCAGGCGCTGGGCGTGGCGCCGCAGCAGATCCTGCGCGCGGCCTGGCTGGACAACGGTCCGCGCTGGATGGGCGTGCTCTTCGAGGATCCCGACCAGGTGCTGGCGCTGGAGCCTGACCATGCACGCCTGAAGGCGTTGAATGCCAAGGTGGGTGCCTGCGCCCTTTATGGCGATGCACAGGCGGCACCGGCCCTGATCGGCCGCAGCAGCCGCGAGGCGCGCGCCTTTGCAACAGGACAGCGCATGTCCGGCGGAGTGCCGCCCAGCGGTGTGTCGCCCAGCGGTGTGTCGCCCAGCGGGGTGCCGCCCGGCGAAGCGTCGCCCGGCGGGGTGCCGCCCAACCTGGAAGTGCGCGGCTTTGCCAGTCCCATGGGCGTGGCCGAAGATCCTGTCACGGGCAGCCTCAATGCCAGCCTGGCGCTGTGGCTGCGCGGCGAAGGTCTGTTGCGCGCGCCCTACATTGCCAGCCAGGGCTGCTGCGTGGGACGCGACGGGCGCGTCCACGTGAGCGAAGACGGGCACGGCAGCCTGTGGATCGGCGGCCATGTCGTGGACTGCGTCAAAGGCCAGGTGCTGCTCTAGGCCCTGGGCACCGTATCCCTGTCGCCAAGGCGCCAGCCAGTCGCACGCAGGACAAACAGCGGCCGCGCCGCTGTCCACAATCCGCCGCATGGGAACGCTCTATCTTGTGCGCCACGGCCAGGCCTCGTTTGGCGCGGATGACTACGACCAGCTCAGCGCGCGCGGCACAGCGCAGTCGCAGCGGCTGGGCGCCTACTGGCGCGAGCGCGGCCTGCGCTTCGATGCGGTCTACACAGGCTCGCTGCGGCGCCATGCGCAGACCCTGGCAGGCATCACAGAGGGGCTGGGCACCACGCCGCCCGCGCCGCAGGTGATGCCTGCGCTGGACGAATACGACAGCGACGCCCTGCTGCAGGCCATCCATCCCGCGCCGCTGCCCAGGCCCGATACGCCCGAGCTGTACCGCCACCACTTCCGGCTGCTGTGCGACGCGCTGGCCCAGTGGATGGCCGGCACCATCAGCCCCCAGGGCATGCCCAGCTGGGAGGCCTTTTCCGAGGGCGTGCGCCAGGTGCTGGAGCGCGTGCGCCACGCGCATGCCGGCGAAAACGTGCTGCTGGTCAGCAGCGGGGGGCCCATCTCCACGGCTGTCGGCCATGTGCTGGGCACAGCGCCCGAAGTCACCATCGCGCTGAACATGCGCATCCGCAACAGTGCCGTGACCGAATTCACGACCAGCTCCAAGCGCCTGATGCTGCAGACCTTCAACACGCTCAACCACCTGGACACGGACGAGCACCGCAGCTGGATCACGCACGCCTGAGGCGACGCAGCCGTCACGGCAGGCAGCAAATCCAGCAAGGCTATCGGCCGTACATGATGGCTTGTACGCGGGCCTGCGCCTGCTGTGTGCTGCGCGCCTGGGTGTTGAGGTCTTGCAGCAGGGCATTGAGATTTTCCTGAACCGCCGGATCGTTGACACGGACTGCCGAGCCGGATATTTCGATCTGTGCCTTGTGCTGATTCACGTAGTCGATGATTTTCAGACTGCTGTCGATGGTGGCGTTGATTTGCGGCAGCACCTCCCGATAGGTACTGGCGGGCAGAGTGACGGTCTTGTCGTAGGCTTTGTCATAAACCTTCTTGAGGTCATCGGGTTGCCTGAGCTGCCCGCGGGCTGCATCAGCCCTGCTTTGCTGCGTATTGAGCACGGTGGCAATATCGTTCGCTGCTGTGCGCACCATTTCCAGATCCTCGCGGTGCGCGATGATATCGCCCAGCGATCGCAAACGTGCCTTTTGAATCAGGCTGCCCAATGGTTTGATCGATGTATCCATGCCGGAGCTGAATTCGGTGATGACCGCGTAATGCTCTGCATAGCCACCCAAAGATTTTTTCTCTTCATCGGTGAGCTTTGGCACGCGCACACCTGGTTTGTCAATCAGACGAGTCTGAAGAAACTGCATGAATGCAGCACGCTGCTCAGGCTCCTTGTCACCACAGGCGGCGAGCATTGTTGCCAGCAAAACAATGGCAAATGATTTGAAAATGCATTTCATCACAAATGACTCTCGTACTTCAAAACACAACTGACGACGAAGTGAATTGAAAATATCTTATCGGCTGCCAGTCAGGCAAAACAGCGCAGCACTCAGGCCGGTGCGCCTTTTGCACTAAATGCGCGACGCCAGGAGACAAGGAATCACCACGCACAAGCGGGCTGCAGCCCACATCGGCCACAGCACCTGATGCTGCAGGCATTCAACACGCTCAACCACCTGGACACAGACGAGCACCGCAGCTGGATCACGCATGCTTGAAGTGGCACGGCTTGTATGTCGCAGCTATCACGCAAGGGCATAGCTGCCAGAACAGCAAGCCTCTGGGTCTGCCGGTGCTTTTGCGCCACACTTGCAGGCCAGGAGACAACGACCGCAATGAACAAACGCCGATTCGCGTGCAGTGCCCTGGCCTGCGCTGCCTTGCTGCTGTCCGGCCCCGGGGCCCAGGCGCAGCCCCTGTCCAGCAAGCCCATCCGCATCGTCGTGCCTTTCGGGGCAGGCGGCGTGGCCGATGTGACTTCGCGCATCGTGGCGCAGAAGCTGTCCACGCAGTTGGGCCAGCCGGTCATCATCGACAACAAGCCCGGTGCGGGCGGCATCGGCGCGGCGGATGCCGTGGCCAAGTCCGCGCCCGACGGGCATACGCTGCTGCTCATGTCCAATGGCAGCGCGGTCACCGTGGGCCTGTTCAGCCAGTTGCCTTTTGACATGGTCAAGGACTTCACGCCGGTTTCGACGCTGGGCTATTTCGATATCGGCATCCTGGCGGCCGGGGACTCGCGCTTCAAGAGCCTGGGCGATCTGCTGGCCTATGCCAAGGCCCATCCCGGCCAGCTCAACATCGGCAGCATTGCCATCGGCAGCACACAGCACCTGGCGGCCGAGCTGTTCAAGAGCACTGCCGGCATCAATGCCCAGATCGTTCCTTTCAACGGCACGCCCGCCGTGATCACGGCCCTGCGCGGCAAGCAGATCGATGCAGCCGTGGAAATCCTTGCGCCGATCACGGGGCAGATCAGCTCCAGGGCAGTGACCCTGCTGGCCGTTACCGGCGACAAGCGCTCGCCGCTGCTGCCCGGTGTGCCCACGGCCCAGGAGTCGGGCGTCAAGGGGTTTGCAGCCTCTTCCTGGAACGCGCTGGCCGCGCCCTCGAAGACGCCGCCGGACATCATCGCCCGCCTGAACAAAGAGATTGCCGCTGCCGTGGATTCACCCGAAGTCACGCAGAAGCTGCGCGAAATGAATGTGCAGGCGCAGTCCAGCACGCCCGAACAGGCGGCGCGGCTGTTGCAGTCGGAGATCAAGCGCTGGGGCGATGTGATCGTCCAGGCCAGGATACCGAAGCAGTAGCAGGCAGGCTGACAGGCTACAGGGGCTGCGGCGCACGCCCCACGGTATCGGGCGCCAGTGCATGCATTTCCGACAGCAGCTGCACCAGCCCCCGGGCCGACGCCTCGACCATGGCCGCCCCCCGCGCGGCCGTGGCACCGGCAGCGTTGCCCACCGCACCGCAGGGGTTGTAGTCCTCGATGGCCCAGCCCATCTTGGCGCTGCGCCCGTTGCCCAGCAGGGCGTGGCGTCCGGCACGGTCCTCGGAGGTGGAGTGGAAGTCGCGTGCATGGGCCATCTGCACCGTCCCGGGCGCCAGGTGCAGCATCATCGAGGTCTCGACCTCGCCGCCATGGATGCCGAAGCGGTGCTCATGCGCGCTGAACTGCGCATTGGCCGCCTCGTCCACCAGGCCGAACCAGCTGCTGCTGTAGACCAGCAGGCCATGGCGCATGCGCAGCTCGCGCGCCACGATGTCCATCACGCTGACCTGTCCGCCATGGCCGTTGAGCAGCAGCAGCCGGCGCACACCGGCGCGCGCCACGCAGGCGCCCAGTTCGGTCCACAGCGCGATCAGCGTGGCCGGCGTCAGCGTCAGCGTGCCCGCAAAGGACTGGTGCTCCACGCTGAAACCGATGTTCTGCGGCGGCAGAAACAGCACGGGCAGGCTGGCGGGCAGCAGCGCCAGCGCCGCATCGATCACGCCCTGCAGCAGCCGCGCATCGACGAACAGGGGCAGGTGCGGCCCGTGCTGCTCCACAGCGGCCACGGGCAGCACGGCCACGGTCCTGGCGGCCAGCCCGCTGGCCTGGGCCAGCGCGAAATCGCGGGCCGAGGCCTCGGCCCACCAGCGCGAGGGCCATGCATCAAGAGAGGTCTGCGGGAGCGGGGAACTTGGCATGGGCGTGATCTTAGCCCGGCCCATGGCCTACTCCGTCTGGAAGCCGGACTCCTTGACGATGCGCTTCCAGCGCGCGTGGTCGGACTCGATCAGGCGTGCGAACGCCTCGGGCGTTCCCCGGCGCGGCATGTAGCTGTAGCTCTGCAGGCGGGCCCGCACATCGGGCATCTGCATGACCGTGTCCATGTGCTGCACGAGCTGGAGCACGATTTCCCGGGGCGTGCCCCTGGGCGCCAGCAGGCCCGACCAGGAACTGAACTCCATGCCCTCCAGGCCCGCCTCCCTGGCCGTGGGCACCTGGGGAAAGCCTTCGGCGCGCTGGGGCAGCAGCACGGCCAGGGCCTTGACCTTGCCGGTGCGGATCATCTCGACCGAGACGAAGGAGTCAAACGAAAAATCCACCTCGCCAGAGACCACGGCCTGCATCTGGGGCGCCGTGCCCTTGTACTGGGCATTGACGATGCCCGGCACGCCAATCACTTTCTTGAACTGCTCGGTGATGAGGGCAATCATGCTGCTTCCCGAGGAAGCACTCAGCGGTTGGCCCTGCCTGGCCATGGCGATCAGCTCCTGCAGGCTGGCGGCGGGCAGGTCCTTGCGGGCGATGACCACAAAGCCCACGTCGCACAGGTGGCTGATGGGCTCGAAGCTGGCCAGTGCCTCGTAGCCGGTCTTGTAGAGCACAGGGCTCAGCGTCTGCGCGCCCGCCGTGTTCATCAGCAGCGTGTAGCCATCGGGCGCGGCACGCGCCGCCAGCTCGGTCCCTATCACGCCGTTGGCGCCTCCCTTGTTGTCCACCACAAAGGACTGGCCCGTGATCTCGGCAAGCTTTTGCATGGTCAGCCGCGCCACCATGTCGGTGGTGCCGCCTGCGGCAAAGGGCACGATGACGCGCACGGCCTTGTCGGGATAGGCGGCGGCGCGGGCCTGTGCGGGCCAGGAGCCGGCGGCAGCGGTGGCTGCCACGGCGCCCAGGAAGCGGCGGCGTGAAGTCTCCATCATGATATGTGTCTCCTGTCATGCCCTATCCCGGATGGGTGGCTGATGCATGATGGCTATGCAGGCGCTGGCCTGTCCAATACCAAGCGCCTATGCGACGATATGTTTTGCCAATCGGCGCAACGACGATGCGCCATGCCGCCGTGGGAACCAAAACCACGCCCCCAGCTCCCACAGTCCGCCATGCCGTTTCAACCCTTCTCGCACTCCCCGGGGCGCCTGCGCCTTGCCTTCTGGCTGCTCACCCTTGTTCTGGCGGTGGCCAGCGCCATCAGTTTCAGCGCCAGCGCACAGATCCGGCTGAAAGCCCCCGGCGCCCCAGGGGCCGCCGTGGAGACTCCGCGTGTGCGCGCCGAACTGGTGGCCCAGGCCCCAGAGGGCGTGCAGCCCGGCCAGACCCTGTGGCTGGGCCTGCTCATCTCCCACCAGCCCGGCTGGCATACCTACTGGAAGAATGCCGGGGACTCGGGTCTGGCCACGGAATTGAACTGGCAGTTGCCCACGGGCCTGACGGCAGGCGCGATCCAATGGCCCGTACCCGAAGTGCTGCGCGTGGGCCCGCTGGCCAACTACGGCTATGAAGGCCAGGTGCTGCTGCCTGTGCCCGTGCAGGTGGATGCCGGCTTCAAGCCGCCTGCGTCGGGCAGGCTGGAGCTGCGCCTGCATGCGAACTGGCTGGTCTGCCGCGTGGAGTGCATTCCCGAAGAAGGCGACTTCCAGCTGCAACTGCCCGCGCAGGGCAGCACGGCGGGCCAGGGCCAGGCTTTTGCACGGGCCTGGGCGCTGCAACCCAAGGCACTGGCCGCCACGGTCCGTGCACGGGTCCTCGGCGCCAGCGGCAGCACCGATGAGCGCAAGCTGCCCGACGAGCGCGTACAGCTGCGCATCGAGGGCCTGCCCGAAGCCCTGCAGGGGCGCACGCTGGACTTTTACCCTGAATCGCCCGACACCTTCCGCCACGCCGCCGAGCTGGGCAAGGACTGGCAGCAGCGCTGGGATGGCGCGGCCTGGGAGGCTACCGTGCCGCTGTCCGACATGCGGGGCGAGACGCCAGCCACACTGCCCGTGGTGCTGGCACTGCCGCCTGCCGAGCGGGCTGCCGCGCTGGAGAAGGGCCAGCCCGTGGCATGGCGCGCCCAAGCGCCGGTCGAAGGCCGCTGGAAGGCGGCAGCGATGGCCGAAGTCTCCCCTGCGCTGGCGGCGGCCCTGGCTGCCAACCAGGCCGCCACGCCTGCCGCCAGCGCCACCGGCCTGTGGATGGCGCTGCTGGGCGGGCTGGCCGGCGGCCTGATCCTCAACCTGATGCCCTGCGTGTTTCCCGTGCTGGCCATCAAGATCCTGGGCTTTGCGCGCCACGGCCAGGACCGCCGTGCCCAGCGCCTGGGCGGGCTGGCCTATGCGGCGGGCGTGGTGCTGTCCTTTCTGGCGCTGGGCGGTCTGCTGCTGGCGCTGCGCGCGGCGGGCGAGCAGTTGGGCTGGGGCTTTCAGCTGCAGTCTCCTGCCATTGTGGCCCTGCTGGCTGCGCTGTTCACGCTGCTGGGCCTGAACCTGGCTGGCATGTTCGAGTTCGGCGCCATGCTGCCAGGCCGCTGGGCTGCCGCCCATGCGCGCCACCCGGTGGCCGATGCCTTCCTGTCAGGCGTGCTGGCCGTGGCCATCGCATCGCCTTGCACGGCACCCTTCATGGGGGCCTCGCTGGGTCTGGCCATTGCCATGCCGGCGCTGCAGGCACTGGCGGTCTTCGCCGCCCTGGGCCTGGGCATGGCCCTGCCCTACCTGCTGGCCAGCCTGGTGCCCGCCACGGTGCGCTGGCTGCCGCGCCCCGGCGCCTGGATGGACACCTTCCGCCGTGCCATGGCCTTTCCCATGTTCGCCACCGTGGTCTGGCTGGTCTGGGTGCTGGGCCACCAAAGCGGCATGGACGTCGCTGCCGCGCTGCTGGCCCTGCTGCTGGCCTTCAGCGCCCTGGTCTGGACGCTGACGCTCAAGGGCCGCACGCGCGCCGTTCTGGCGACACTGGTGGTGGTGCTGTCGGCCGCCCTGCTGGCCACGGCGGCGCCATTGATCGCCGCACCGGCTCCCGCCACGCCGGAGGCTGCCGCGCAAGCGGGCTCCGGCGAGCGCTGGCAGCCGTGGTCGGCTGCACGCGTGGCACAGCTGCAGTCCGCAGGCCAACCCGTGTTCGTGGACTTCACGGCTGCCTGGTGCGTGACCTGCCAGGTCAACAAGCGCACCACGCTGAGCCATGAGCAGGTGCTGGCCGCCTTCGCGCAGCGCGGCGTGGCCCTGCTGCGCGCGGACTGGACGCGGCGCGATCCGGCCATCACGGCGGCGCTGCAGCAGCTGGGCCGCAGCGGCGTGCCGGTCTATGTACTCCATGTGCCGGGCAAGCCGCCGGTGGTGTTCAGCGAATTGCTCTCGAAGGACGAGGTGCTGGGCGCGCTGTCCGCGCTCTGACCCCCTCCTGCCCTGGGCAAACCCCTATCGGTGTCCGTTCCCGGCCTACAGGTGTTGCGCCGCACCACGTCCTAGACTGGAGGCATCCGGGAACTCTCGCCATCCAGATGCCAGGCGAGCGGCTGCCGCCCGGGGCCCCGGATCTGCCGGCGCGGCTGCTGCCCGCCCTGTACGACACAGGAGGTGGGCCATGCATGCACTGATCACCGATTCGCACCCTTGCCAGGCGCAGCATCATCGTTCGCGCGGCAAAGGATTGCTGCTGGCGCTGGTACTGGCCAGCCTGGCGGTCGCTGGCATTGTGCTGCCCTTTGTCTGGGATCTGCTGGGCTTCGTCAACAGCCTGCCCAAGCTCGCATGGCTGCAGCAGATGCTGGCCGTCGCACCGGGGTTGAGCTGGCTGATGATGTTCGCCTGGGGCCTGGCCGTGCCCGCAGCGCTGCTGTACGCGCTTTACCAGCCGCAGTCGCGCCCTTGGGCCCACGCGGCCCTGGTGGCAGGCGCCATGCTGGGCGCACTCGTCTGGTACACCCACATGCCGGCTGCCGCGCAATGCACGACGCTGTACCCGCAGGCAGACATGGCCTGCCAGGCGCTGCGCTGGGGCTTCAGCCTGAGTCTGGGCGTGGCGACGGCCGCGTACGTGTTCATTGTCTTCATGGTGGCCCTGTCCTCGCTGGGGCTGCTGGCCGAATGCGTCTCGCGGCAGGAGCCGTCCCAACCCTGAGCGGGCAAGGTTTTCCCCCAGCCCGCGGCGGCCTGATTTTTTATAATGGCGCCCGGGTGTCCACACCGCATGAGGCGGCAGGGCAGGTATTTCAGCGCAGGTCGGGCCGCCTGCGCACGGGGCCGCATGGCCCTTTCGCTGCCTGCACATGAACCATCCCACGACCACGCGGCCGTCCAGCCCGCGCGCGCCTTTGCTGCTTTCCTTTGCCGACCGCATCGGCGCTCTTCTCTACCGTTGGTCCCATGCCGAGGCCGCAGGCGGCATCGTGCTGCTGGCGGCGGCGGCCATGGCCCTGGCCTGGGCCAACAGCGCCTGGGCACCTGCCTATGAGGCGCTGTGGCATGCGCCGCTGGTGGTGGGCCTGGGGCCCTGGCAACTGTCGCAATCCCTGCATTTCTGGGTCAACGATGCGCTGATGAGCGTGTTCTTTCTGGTGGTCGGCATGGAGATCCGCCGCGAGATGCATTCGGGCGCGCTGGCCCAGCCGCGCCAGGCATTGCTGCCGGTGATTGCCGCGCTGGGCGGCGTGGCGGCGCCCGCCCTGATTTACCTGGCCTTCAACACCGCGCCTCCCCTGCGCAACGGCTGGGCCGTGCCCACGGCCACCGATATCGCCTTTGCCATGGGCGTGCTGGCCCTGCTGGGCCGGGGCCTGCCGCCCGCGCTGCGCGTGTTCCTGCTGGCACTGGCCATCATCGACGATCTGATGGCCGTGCTCATCATCGCGCTGTTCTATTCGGGCGGGCTGCAGTGGGGGCAGCTGCTGGTGGCGGCCGGCGGCCTGGCTGGCGTCTTTGTGCTGCAGTCGCTGGGCGTGCGCCGCGCCTGGGCCTATGTGCTGCCAGGCGCCGTGCTGTGGTGGGGCATCTGGCAGGCCGGTGCCCACCCCACGCTGGCCGGCGTGTTGCTGGGACTGGTCACGCCCGTGCATGCGCTGGCGGGGCGCGAGCCGGCGGCTCCGGTGGAGCGCGTGCAGGCCGACCTGCACCCCTGGGTGGCCTTTGGCGTGATGCCCCTGTTTGCGCTGGCCAATGCCGGCGTGCCCCTGCAAGGCGCGGACGGCTCTGGCGGCGATCTGGCCGCAAGCTCGGCGGTGATGTGGGGCGTGGCCCTGGCCCTGGTGCTGGGCAAGCCGCTGGGGGTGCTGGCCAGCTGCTGGCTGGCCGTGCGCCTGCGGCTGTGCGCGCTGCCGCCAGGCATGGGCTGGCGTGAAACGCTGCTGGCAGGGCTGCTGGCGGGTATCGGCTTCACCATGGCGATCTTCATTGCCACACTGGCCTTCGACAACGCGGCTTTGCTCAATGCAGCCAAGCTGGGGGTGCTGATGGCATCGGCAGCAGCGGCCGTGCTGGGGCTGGCCTGGGGCGTGGCGCTGCGCCGCAGGGCGCAGGGGCGATAAAAAAGCCGCAGCCCATGAAGGCTGCGGCCTGGAATTGGCGTGGACCAAGGCCCGGTGCATTCCGGGTACAGGTGACCTGCATCCGTCCGGGTATCTGCGTCAGCCCACATCCCGCATCATGCACAGGCTTTGTGACAGCCGTGTGATCCATGCCAAGGTCCGGTTTCATGGCACACAAAAACCGGACACGCACTCCTCATGCCCTGCTGCCGCGCAGGAACATGCGCTGGTAGCGTGCGGGCAGATCCTGCATGCGCATCATGATGGGCAGGTCTGCCGTGTTGAAATCGCTGTCCCATGCCGGCGCGCCCAGCACCTTGGCGCCTGCGCGCAGATAGCCCTGGATCAGGGCCGGAGGCTCCACATCCAGGCCGATGGCGCTGACCGATGCCAGTTGCTCAGGCAATGCCACGCGGGGGCGCACCTGCAGGGCGGGCTCGGCCAGATGCGTGCGGCGCAGTTGCTGCCACACCCGTGCCGGGCCCTCGCCATGGGCCAGCCCGGGGTATTGCATGGGGATGCTGGCACAGCCGACCATGGCTTCCAGGCGGTTGCGCTGCATGAATTCGGCCAGGGCGCCCCACAGCGCCAGGATGACGCCCCCCTGCCGGTGCGATGCATGGACGCAGCTGCGGCCCAGCTCCACCATGCGGGGGCGCCATGCGGCCAGCGGGGCGAGATCGAATTCCTGGTCGCTGTACAGCCCGCCGGCGCGGCGCGCCTGGGCCGGGGTCAGCAGGCGGTAGGTGCCGATGACCACGCCCCGCTCGGCATCGCAGACCATGAGGTGCTCGCAGAATTCGTCGAAGGCATCCACATCGTGGCCTGCCAGCGGCGTCTGCAGCACGGCCCCCATTTCTCCCGCGAACACCATGTGGCGCAGGCGCTGTACCTGTCGGACTTCGTCGAGATGGCGGGCCCAGCGCACCTCCAGCCGCACGGGCTGGGGCGCAGGCCGGGGCGGCAGCAGCGTGGAAAGCGTGGACTGGGTGGCGTCCAGCGCCTTGGTGCGGATGGGGTCCAGAACGTCCATATGCCAGCTTTCCTCGTCGTATTGGACGCAGTCGGCGGCCTGCCTGTGCCGCTCTGTTTGCCTGCGTGCCGCCATTGTGGAAAACAGGCATGAAAGTACCGCGACGGTTGCGTTACAGCCACAAGTCATACGCACCATGGCGGTGCACACAGAGGCTGGAGAGGATGGATGGCAGCATCGTGTCAAGCGGTGGCATCAACAAATCGCCGCACCTGAAACAAATTGTGCGTTAATGGCGATGTCGCATGCCCGGTCCCAGCGGCATGCGCCTGACCCGCCTTTTGCGACGCGCCATGCTACAGACCCTACGCTCCAAAATCCTCGCCATCAGCACCGCCACGGTGGTCTGCGCTCTCGCAATCACGGGTGCTGCCACTTACCACATCGTGCGCGGCAGCACCTTTCAGACCATCGAACAGGACCTGGATGCCATCACGGCCGGCAACACCATGGCGATCGACCAGTGGGTTGCCGCCAAGGGGCTGGCCGTGAGCGCGGCCGCCGCCGTGATCGAGCCGGGTGATCCCCAGGGTTTCGCCGCCCACATGGGCAAGGCCAGCGGCTTTCCCATCACCACCGTGGGCTGGGAAGACAAGACATTCAAGTCCACCACGAACACGCCGCCCGGCTACGATCCGACAGCCCGCCCCTGGTACAAGACGGCAGTCCAGGCCGGCAAGCTGACGCTGACCAAGCCCTATGGCGACTCCACGACAGGCGTGCCCTATGTGGCCTTCGTGGCGCCCATGCTGCGCTCGGGCGCGCTGCAGGGCGTGCTCAGCGGTGCCGTTCCCCTGGAAGGCGTGCGTGACGTGGTCTCCGCTATCCGGCCCACGCCGGGCAGCCTGGGCTTTGTAGTGAGCCGCGATGGCCAGGTGCTGGCCCATGCGGATGCCAAGCTCATCCTCAAGCCGGCGGCCGAAATTTCGCCGCTGCTGACACCGCAGGCGCTGTCGGCGCTGGCCACGGCCACCGAGCCGCTGGAAGTGGACATGGGCGGCAGCGCCAAGCTGCTCAAGGCACGTGCCGTCAAGGATACGGACTGGCTGCTCGTGGTCGCACTGGACAAGACGGAAGCCACCACCGGACTGCGCAGCGTGATCAATACCCTGGTCATCGCCATCGTGCTGCTGGCACTGATTGCGGCGGTGGTTTCGGCAGCGCTCACCACCCAGTCTTTCCGCCGGCTGTCCCTGGTGCGCGATGCCATGGACAAGATCGGCTCGGGCGGTGGCGACCTGACCCAGCGGCTGCCCGTGACCGGCCGTGACGAGGTGGCCCAGATCGCCTCGGCCTTCAATGCCTTCGTCGATCAGATCGGCTCCGTGCTCAAGGATGTGCGCAATGGCGTGGAGTCCATGAAGACTGCGACCGATGAAATCAAGCTGGGCAATCTCGATCTGTCCAACCGCACCGAATCCTCGGCCAGCAGCCTGCAGCAGACGTCGGCCTCGCTGTCCCAGCTCACGGCCAATGTGCGCCAGTCGGCAGAAGCCGCCGCCACGGCCACGCGCCTGGCCCAGAGCGCCAGCGCATCGGCTACCAAGGGGGGCGAAGTCGTGGGCAGCGCCGTGAGCACGATGGACGAAATCTCCAGGGCTTCGGCCAAGATTGGCGAGATCATCAGTGTGATCGATGGGATTGCCTTCCAGACCAACATCCTGGCGCTGAATGCGGCCGTGGAAGCGGCCCGCGCGGGCGAGCAGGGCCGGGGCTTTGCGGTGGTCGCGTCCGAGGTGCGCAGCCTGGCCCACCGCAGCGCCACGGCGGCCAAGGAGATCAAGACCCTGATCGACGCCTCGGGCGCCAGCGTCGCCATCGGTACCGAGCGCGTGCGCGCGGCAGGGCAGACCATGGGCGAGATTGTGGAAAGCATCCAGCGCGTCTCCCAGATCATCGTGGAGATCAATGGCGCCATGACCGAGCAAAGCGACGGCATCGGCCAGATCAATCAGGCGGTGTCGGACATGGACCGCGCCACGCAGCAAAACGCCGCCCTGGTGGAAGAGTCCACGGCAGCCTCCTCCGTGCTCAACGAGCAGGCCCACCACCTGTCGCGCACCGTGGGCGGCTTCACGCTGGAAGCGCGCGGACACCGGGATCCGCTGCTGCTGAACTGAGCACCTTCAGTCGCGGGCGGGTGCGCCCAGCCGCTGGGACAGGCTGCGCGCCCAGGCCCGCAGCACCAGGGCCGGCCGGCCATGGGGGTCCGCATCCAGCGTGACCGAAGGGCCGATGGCCGCAATGGCCAGCGCCAGCTGGCCAAAGCCATCGAAGACCGGCACGGCCAGCGCGCTCACGCCCGACAGCAGCTGGTTTTCGACAATGCTCAGACCACTGTCCCGGATGGCTGCCAGCTCCTGCGCGAAAGCGGGCTCGTCCAGGCGGTGGCCCTCGGCCTGCAGTAGCGGCGCAATGCGCCCCGGCTCGCCGAAAGCCGCAAAAATCTTGCCCGTGGCCGTGTGCCGCAGCGAGGCTGGCGTGCCGTGGCGCATGGCGACATACACATGGGTCGGCCCCTCCTCGACACGGATGATGGCCGGCCCCTGCCCGCTCCACATGGCCACCGATACCGTGTAGCCGACTTCCTGGGCCAGCGCCGGCAGACCACTGATGGCAAGGCGCACGGGATCGGCCTGCTGCAGGCTGATCAGCCCCATCTGCATAGCCAGCGGCCCCAGGCCATAGTGGCCGCTGGCGCGGTCCTGCTCCATGAGGCCCAGCTTGCAAAAGCTCACCAGATAGGGATGGGCCTTGGCCGCCGTCATGCCGGCCTCGCGCGCCAGATCCTTCAGGGCCATGCGCCGGCCTGTGCGTGCCAGCGCCTTGAGCAACTGGCCACCCACCTCTACGCTCTGTATGCCGCGCGGCCCGCGCGCGGGCTCGTCATCGGCAGCATCCAGGGGAAAGGGGGCATCGTTCAGGCGGCGTTCGGCATCGGACATGGCAGGGATTGTGACCGCTGGATGGTCGGTTCTGCACCCCCAAGGGTTTTTCACTATGCCAAATGAATTGTTCAATGTTGAATTTTTATCTAGCATCCACGCATTCGATAAAAACAAATGCATTTGTTCATCTCAAAAGCAGGTAACCCATGACCACCAAGACCTTTGCCTCCGCCGCCGACCTCGAAGTCAAGCAGGTGAGCTTCGACAAGCTCTCCGAACACGCCTGGGCCTACACGGCCGAGGGTGACCCGAACACCGGCATCATCGTCGGCGACGATGCCGTGATGGTCATCGACACCCAGGCCACGCCCGTGATGGCGCAGGACGTGATCCGCCGCATCCGGGAGGTGACGGACAAGCCCATCAAGTACGTGACGCTGTCGCACTACCACGCAGTGCGCGTGCTGGGTGCCTCCGCCTACGGCGCCGAGCACATCATCGCCAGCCAGGACACCTACGACCTCATCGTCGAGCGCGGCGAGCAGGACAAGGCCAGCGAGATCGGCCGCTTCCCGCGCCTGTTCCAGAACGTGGAAAGCGTGCCCGAGGGCATGACCTGGCCCACCATGACCTTCACCGGCAAGATGACGCTGTGGCTGGGTTCGCTCGAAGTGCAGATCCTGCAGCTGGGCCGGGGCCACACCAAGGGCGACACCGTGGTCTGGCTGCCCAAGGACAAGGTGCTGTTCAGCGGCGACCTTGTGGAATTCGGCGCCACGCCCTACGCAGGCGATGCCTACTTCCAGGACTGGCCGCAGACGCTGGACGCCATTGCAGCCCTGAAGCCCGAAAAGCTCGTGCCCGGCCGTGGCGCGGCGCTGCAGACCCCCGCCGACGTGCAGGCCGGCCTGGCCGGCACGCGCGACTTCATCAGCGACCTGTGGGCCGAGGTCAAGGCCGGCGCCGACGCCCAACAGGATCTGCGCAAGGTCTATGAAGCCGCTTTCGCCAAGCTGCAACCCAAGTACGGCCAGTGGGTGATCTTCAACCACTGCATGCCCTTTGACGTGACCCGCGCCTACGACGAGGCCTCGGGCCATGCTGACCCGCGCATCTGGACCGCCGAGCGCGACCGCCAGATGTGGCAGGCGCTCGAAGGCTGACACCCTGCGGCATGCCGGCCTGAGCGCCGGCGCCCCGCGCTGAAACGCCCCCGGACAAACCGGCGCCTGCAGGCGCCGGGGGGTGTTGCTGCGCCCATTTTTTCCACTCCGCCCACGCCAGAGGACGAACACCATGTCCCACCCCGCCATTTCCTTGCAAGCGCTGCGCGGCAGCGGCGCCGAAATCCAGTCCATCGAGATTCCCTACGAGCGCCATGCCGACCAGGATGCGGGCGCGCCCGCGCCCCACCCCGTGGTGATCGTGGGCGCAGGCCCCGTCGGCCTGTCCCTGGCCATCGACCTGGCCCAGCGCGGCCAGCGCGTGGTGCTGCTGGACAACGACTGCCGTCTGTCCACGGGCTCGCGCGCCATCTGCTTTTCCAAGCGCACGCTGGAAATCTGGGACCGCCTGGGCGTGGGCCAGCCCATGGTGGACAAGGGCGTGTCCTGGAACCTGGGCAAGGTGTTCTTCCGCGACCAGGCGCTGTACCAGTTCGACCTGCTGCCCGAGGACGGCCACGAGCGCCCAGCCTTCATCAATCTGCAGCAGTACTACGCCGAGGCCTATCTGGTCGAGCGCGCGCTGCAGCTGCCGCTGATCGACCTGCGCTGGCACAGCAAAGTCACGGCGCTGCAGCCACGCGAAGACGGCGCACTGGTCAGCGTGCAGACGCCCGACGGCGCCTACAGCATCGATGCCCAGTGGGTGCTGGCCTGCGACGGCTCGCGCTCGCCGCTGCGCGGCATGCTGGGCCAGGAAAGCCATGGCCGCATCTTCCGCGACCGCTTCCTGATCGCCGACGTGAAAATGCACGCCGACTTCCCCACCGAGCGCTGGTTCTGGTTCGACCCGCCCTTCCATCCCGGCCAGAGCGTGCTGCTGCACCGCCAGCCCGATGATGTCTGGCGCATCGACTTCCAGCTGGGCTGGGACGCCGACCCCGAGGAGGAGAAAAAGCCCGAAAACATCCTGCCGCGCATCCGTGCGCTGCTGGGCCGGGACGTGGGCTTCGAGCTGGAATGGGCCAGCGTCTACACCTTTGCCTGCCTGCGCATGGACCGCTTCGTCCATGGCCGCGTGGTCTTCGCGGGCGACAGCGCCCATGGCGTCTCGCCGTTCGGGGCCCGTGGCGCCAACAGCGGCGTACAGGACGCCGAGAATCTGGCCTGGAAGCTGGACCGCGTGCTGCGCGGCCAGGCCGATGCCTCGCTGATCGACAGCTACGGCAGCGAGCGCGAGTACGCAGCGGATGAGAACATCCGCAACTCCACGCGCGCCACCGACTTCATCACCCCCAAGAGCGAAATCAGCCGGCTGTTCCGCGACGCTGCGCTGGACCTCGCACGCGATCACGAATTCGCGCGGCGCATCGTCAACAGCGGCCGCCTGTCCGTGCCCGCCACGCTGCACGGCTCACCGCTCAACACCGCCGACACCGATAGCTTCGACGGCACGCAGCTGCCCGGCGCCGTGCTGGCCGATGCCCCCATGCGCCGTCCCGGCCAGGAGGACACGGTCTGGCTGCTGCGCGCGCTGGGGCCGGACTTCACGCTGCTGCACTTCGGCCCCACCCCCGCATGGGCGCAGGCACTGCCCGGCGTGCTCAACCTGTCGATAGCGGCACCAGACGATGCCCACGCGCCAGGCGTCGACCTCATCGACGCCCGTGGCCTGGCTGCGCAGCGCCTGGATGCACGGCCAGGCACCAGCTACCTGCTGCGGCCCGACCAGCATGTCTGCGCGCGCTGGCGCCGTCCCGATGAAGCCGGCGTGCACGCTGCGCTGCAACGCGCCACCGGCGCCATCGCAGCCACTGCCTGACCCTCTTTCCGCCTTGATACACAGGAGACCGCCATGCTGCTGTCCACCCATCCCAATCTGCAGGCCTGCGACGATTTCTACGAAGCCCTGATCGCCACCCACCAGGGGCTCGATACCGCGCAAAGCCACGCCCTCAATGCCCGCCTGGTGCTGCTGCTGGCCAATCACATTGGCCACCAGGGCACCCTGCTGCATGCGCTCGAACTGGCCCGCGCCAGCGCAGGCTTGGCGCCTGCCGCCGCAGACCCGGCCGAGCACGGCGCCGTGACACCGGTGGCCCCGGTGCACGCCACCGCCTGAAACCCTGCGCCGCCCCCGTGGCGGCCGCCCCATCCCCACCAAAGCGCCCTGCCTCACACACCACAACGGGCGCCGATCACAACATGGAGACAAGGATGCAACGCAAACAATTCCTGGCCGCACTGGCCTGCTCTGGCCTGGCTCTGGCAGCAGGCCCTGCCGCCCTGGCACAGGACAAGCCCCTGGAATGGGTGGTCGGCTACGCCGCAGGCGGCGGCTCGGACGTGGTCGCCCGCGTCATCGCCGAGGCCATGGGCCGCAGCCTGGAGCGGGTCATCGTCATCAACAACAAGCCCGGCGCGGGCACCAACATCGCTGCCGAATACAGCGCGCGTTCACGCGACTACGGCAACCTGATGTTCACGGCCGACTTCGCCACGCTGGCGGCCAACCCCTTCCTGTTCAACAAGCTCAACTACAACGCCGAGCGCGACTTCAAGCCCGTGGGCATGCTGGTGCGCTTTCCCATGCTGCTGGTGGTCAACAACGACGTGCCCGCCAGCAACCTGCCGGAATTCCTGGCCTGGGCCAAACAGCAAAAGACGGGCGTGAGCTGGGGCTCGGCGGGCCTGGGCAGCCCCCACCACCTGGTGGGCGAGCTGTTCCGCGAGCAGGCGGGCCTCACCAACATGACCCATGTGCCCTACCGTGGCGCGGCTCCGGCCGTGCAGGATGTGGTCGGCGGCCAGATACCCGCCATGTGGGTGGACAGCGCCACCATCATCCCCTTCCTCGGCGAAAAGAAGCTCAAGGCCATCGGCGTGGCCAGCCCGGCGCGCGTCTCCGTGCTGCCGCAGGTTGCCACCCTGCAGGAGCAGGGTCTCAAGGGCTTCGAGGGCTATGCCTGGCAGGGCATCGTCGTGCCCGTGGGCAGCTCAGACGAAGTCGTCAAAAAATTCAGCCAGTCGCTGCAGCAGGCGCTGGCCGATACGCGCACCAAGGCACGCCTGGCCGCCATGGGCGTGGAGCCCATGCCCGGCAGCGCCGAGCAGATGGGCCAGTTCGTGCGCACCGAGCGCAGCAAATGGGGCCGCGTGATCGCAGCCAACAACATCAAGCTGGACTGAGCGCCACGCCCAGGCCCGCAAAAAGGCTGCCGCTGCCGGCAGCCTTTTTGCTTTGTGCCCTCAGGCTGCGGCCGCCTGCGCACTGTGCCCCATGCCCAGATAGGTATCGATGATGCGCCGGTCGTTGAGCAGCGCCTTCGCACTGCCACTGAGCGCCACGGCGCCCATCTCCAGCACATAGGCGCGGTCAGCCACCTTGAGCGCGGCACGGGCGTTTTGCTCGACCAGCAGCACCGACACGCCGAGATCGCGCAGCCCGGCCACCACCTGCAGCACCTCGCGCACGATCAGCGGCGCCAGGCCCAGCGAAGGCTCGTCGAGCAGCAGCAGGCGCGGGCGCGCCATCAGCGCGCGGCCGATGGCCAGCATCTGGCGCTCGCCGCCCGACAGCGTGGAAGACATCTGGGCGCGCCGCTCCTTCAGGCGTGGAAAGATGGCAAAGACCTCGTCCATGCGCTGGACCTGGTCGCGCAGGCCCCGGCGCCAGCGCGAGAAGCCGCCCAGCAGCAGGTTGTCCTCGACCGACATTTCGCCGAACAGTTCGCGCTTTTCGGGCACCAGGCCCACACCGTGCGCAACCATGACTTCCACGCCGGGGCGCGCGATGCGCCGGCCTTCGAGATGGATCTCACCGCGCGAAGGCAGCAGGCCCATGGCTGCCGACAGCAGCGTGGTCTTGCCCGCGCCGTTGGGGCCGATGACGGTGACGATCTCCCCCGAGCGCACTTCCAGGTCCACCTGGTGCACGGCCTCCACAGGGCCATAGGACACGCTCAGGCCCTTGAGTTGCAAAAGAACCTCGCTCATGCGGCCTCCTCTGCGGCTACATCGTCGCTGCCGCCCAGATAGGCGTCGAGCACGCGCTGATTGACCTGGATTTCGGCCGGGGTGCCATCGGCGATCACCGTGCCGAACTCCAGCACCGTGATGCGGTCTGCCAGATTCATGACGAACTCCATGTCGTGCTCAACGACCAGAATGCCCAGGCCCTCGGCGCGCAGCTGGCGCAGCAGATCGGCCAGCGCCTGTTTTTCCAGGTGGCGCAGGCCGGCGGCGGGCTCATCGAGCAGCAAAGCTGCAGGCTGGCCGGCCAGCGCGCGTGCAATCTCCACGATGCGCTGCTGGCCCAGGGCCAGCGAGGCGGCTGGCGCGTCGGCGAAGGCGCCCAGCCCGCAGCGCTCGATCTGGCGGCGGGCCTCGGCCAGCACCGAGGCCTCCTCGGCACGGTCCAGGCGCAGCATGGAGGCCAGCCAGCCACGGCGCGCGCGGCGGTGCGCACCCACGGCCACGTTCTCCAGCACGCTGCGCTGGCCCAGCAGGCGCACATGCTGAAAGGTGCGTCCCAGCCCCAGGGCTGCGAAGCGGCGCGAGGGCGCGCCGTTCATGGCCTGCCCCATGAAGCGGACCTGGCCCTCGGTGGGCGCATCCACGCCCGAGATCATGTTGAAGAAGGTGCTCTTGCCTGCGCCATTGGGGCCGATCAGCGCATGCACCTCGCCGGCCCTGAGCGTCATGGCCACATCGTTGTTGGCCACCAGCCCGCCAAAGCGCTTGGTCACATGCTCGGCCGCCAGCAGCACCTGCCCTGCGGCAGGCAGCTCGCGGCGCGCCAGCGGCGCGGCGCTGCCCAGATTCAGGGAGGGCGCGGGCCTGCGTACCCAGCGCGCGGTGATGCGCTGCAGCGTGGGCCACAGGCCATCAGCGAAACGCTGCAGCACCAGCACCATCAGCAGGCCGAAGACGATGACCTCGAAGTTGCCACTGGTGCCCAGCAGGGCCGGCAGGATGTCCTGCAGCTTTTGCTTGACCAGGGTGATCAGCGTGGCGCCCAGCACCGCGCCCCACAAATGGCCGGCGCCGCCGACCACGGCCATGAACAGGTACTCGATGCCCACATTGAGGTTGAACGGTGCCGGACTCACGAAGCGCTGCATGTGGGCATAGAGCCAGCCCGACAGCGTGGCCAGCAGGGCCGCCAGCACGAAGAGCTTGACGCGGTAGCGCGCAGTATCGATGCCCATGGACTCGGCCATGACACGGCCGCCCTTGAGTGCCCGGATGGCCCGGCCCTCGCGCGAATCGAGCAGGTTGTGTAGCAGCCACAGCGCCACCAGCAGCACGGCCCAGATCACCACGCCCATGGCGCGCGGCGAGGCCAGGGAGATGCCGCCGATCACCAGCGGCGCAATGCCTGTGATGCCCGTCTGCCCGCCCAGGAACTCCATGTTGCCGAACAGGTAGTACAGGCTCAGGCCCCAGGCAATGGTGCACAGCGGCAGGTAGTGGCCCTGCAGCTTGACAGTGACCGCGCCCAGCAGCCAGGCCACGGCGAAGGTGATGGCCAGGCCCAGTGCCAGCCCCACCCAGGGCAGGCCTGCAGCGCCGACCAGCCCGCCCAGCGCCGCCACCGCCGCCGGCGAGGTGCAGACCCAGGCGGTGGCATAGGCGCCGATGCCCACGAAGGCCGCCTGGCCAAAGGACGTCATGCCGCCCACGCCAGTCAGCATCACCAGTCCTGCCGCCACCATGGCGAACAGGCCGATGTAGCTGAGGATGACCACGGTGAAATCGGGCAACAGCGGCCAGGAAAGCGCCAGCAGCGCAATCGCAGCGGCCGTGAGCACGCGCGTATCGATGCCGCCGCAGGAGGCATGCGGGGGCGCGGACGCCCGCGTCTTGTGCGAGGAAACAGGGGCGCTCATTCTTCCTCCTCCACATGGTGGCTGTTGCGCGAGCGCCACCACAGCACCGGGATGATCAACGTGAACACCAGCACCTCCTTGTAGGCGCTGGCCCAGAATGAAGAAAAGGCCTCCAGCAGCCCGACCAGCAGCGCGCCGGCCAGGGCCAGCGGGTAGCTGGCCAGCCCGCCCACGATGGCGGCCACGAAGCCCTTGAGACCGATCAGAAAGCCGGTGTCGTAGTACACCGTGGTCAGCGGCGCGATCAGCAGGCCCGAGATGGCGCCGATCAATGCCGCCAGCGCAAAGCTGGCATCGCCGGCCAGGGCCGTGGGAATGCCCATGAGGCGCGCGCCCACGCGGTTGATGGCCGTGGCGCGCAGCGCCTTGCCGATCATGGAGCGCTCGAAGAACACGAACAGCAGCGCCACCAGCGCCAGGGCCACGCCGACCACCACCAGGGACTGTCCCGAAATGGTGATCTCGCCCAGGCGCAGCTGGGCTTCGGAGAAGGCCGGCGTGCGCGAGCCTTCGGCGCCGAAGAACAGCAGGCCCAGGCCGACCAGCACACCATGCATGGCCACCGAAACGATCAGCAGCATCAGCACCGAGGCGTGGGCCAGCGGCCGGTAGGCAAGCCGGTACAGCAGCGGCCCCATGGGCGTGATCAGCACCAGCGCCGTCAGCGCCTGCAGCATCAGCGAGGACGGGCGCAGGGCCCAGGCCAGCGCCACCGCAATGGCAGGCAGCGCCAGGCACCACAGGAAGGTGGCAGGCCAGCTGACCTGGCTGCCTGCGCGCCAGCGCAGCAGGTCCACCACCAGCACGGCGGCGGCCAGCGCCAGCAGCAGCCACAGCGTGGTCGGTACGCGGCCGGCCTGCATCATGGCCAGGGTCAGCGCGCCGAAGGCGACGAACTCGCCCTGCGGAATGAAGATGATGCGGGTGACCGAAAACACCAGCACCAGGGCCAGCGCCATCAGGCCATAGACGGCGCCATTGACAAGGCCGTCCTGCCCCAGCAGCAGGGCGATTTGCAGATCCATGATCGACTTTCAGGCAGGCATGGCCGAGCGCCACAGCGCCACCGCTGGCATGCGGCGGCGGCTGCGGCCTCGGGCCAGCGGGTTCAGGGCTGGTGCTTCCAGGTGCCGTTCTCGATCTTCACCATGACAGCGGCACGCTGATCCAGTCCCAGGTGGTCGGTGGGAGTCATGTTGAAGATGCCGTGGGCGCCAGCCACATCCTTGGTCTGCTCCAGCGCATCGCGCAGCGCGGCGCGGAACTCGGCCGTGCCAGGCTGGGCCTTCTTGAGCGCAGCGGGAATGGCAGCCTCCAGCACACGGCCCGCATCCCAGGAGTGCGCGCCGAAGGTCGAGGCCGTGCCCTTGCCGTTGGCCGCCTCATAGGCTTCCACATAGGAAACCGCAGACTTCTTGACCGGATGGCTGTCGGGCAACTGGTGGGCCACCAGCACCGGGCCGGCAGGCAGCAGCGTGCCTTCCACATCCTTGCCGCCCACGCGCAGGAAGTCGGCATTGGCCACGCCGTGCGTCTGGTAGATCCTGCCCTGGTAGCCGCGCTCCTTGAGCGATTTTTGCGGCAGCGCCGCCGGCGTGCCCGAGCCCGCGATCAGCACCGCATCGGGCCGGGCCGCCATGAGCTTGAGCGTCTGGCCCGTGACCGAGGTGTCGCTGCGCGAATAGGCCTCGGTGGCGGCCAGCCTGATGCCCCTGGCCTCGGCCACCTTGCGGAATTCCTGCAGCCAGCTTTCGCCATAAGCGTCGTTGAAGCCGATATAGCCCACGGTCTTGACGCCGGACTTGGCCATATGCTCGCCGATGGCGGCGGCCATCATGGCGTCGTGCTGCGGCGTCTTGAAGACCCAGGCTTTCTTGGCATCCACGGGCTCGACGATCTTGGCCGAGGCCGCCAGCGTGATCATGGGCGTCCTGGCCTCGGCCACCACGTCCACCATGGCCAGGGAATTGGGCGTGATGCTGGAGCCCAGGATCACATCGACCTTGCTTTCGCTGATGAGCTTGCGCGTATTGGCCACCGCTGCCGTGGTGTCGGAGGCGTCGTCGAGGATGATGTAGTTGACCTTCTGGCCCGCCACCGTGCGCGGCATCAGCGCCACCGTGTTCTTTTCGGGGATGCCCAGGGAGGCAGCAGGCCCAGTGGCCGAAACCACCACGCCCACATTGATGTCGGCCAGGGCCGTGCCCCAGACGGTGGCCAGGGCTGCGGCCAGCAGGCCCAGTGTCGTCAAACGCTTCATGTCTGTCTCCTTGTGTTGGATGGGCGTGCCGCCTTCGTCAGGCGTCACAATTTACCGTGGTAACTACTTTTTGACCAGCGCTCCGATGGCCGGGTTTGCCTGGGGTCCGCACCGCTGGCAGACCTGCCAGGAACAGATCGGCCACCACCGGCGCCATGGACTCATGGTCCAGCGTGCCGTCGGGCCGCAGCCAGGTGAACATCCAGTTCATCATCCCGAACAGCAGCATGGCCAGCGCCTTGGACAGGCCCGCGCCCCCGGTGTCGGGGCGCAGCTCTGCCACCGCCTGGGCAAAGGCCTCGACCACGGCGCGCTCCTTGTCCAGCACACGTTCGCGGTCGCCGGCCTGCAGAAAGCGCACGTCCTCGGTCAGCACGCGATGGGCATGGCGTGCATGGGCATACTCCTGCACGAAACGCTCGATCAGCATGCGCAGACGCAGCTCGGGCGCCAGGCTCTGGCGCTGCACCTCGTCCACCAGGGACTGCAGCCGTGTCACATGGCCGTCGGTGATATCCACCAGCAGCGCGTACTTGTCGCGGAAGTAGTGGTAGATCGTGGGCTTGGACAGCCCGCAGGCCTGCGCGACCTCGTTCATCGAGGTGCCCGGGTAGCCGCTGTGCGCGAACAGCGCGGCGGCCTGGTCCAGGATCAGCCCGCGCTGATGGTCGTATCCGCAAGAGCGGCCTCGTGCCATGGCGTTGCCTGCGGCGCTTCAGGCTGGCAGGGGCAGGCCGGGCACCGAGGGCCGGCCCTTGAAACTGTGCGAGCGGCCACGGAACAATGCGATCACCCGCCCGTCCTGGTTGCTCACCTCGACGTCATAGACGCCCGTGCGGCCTGCGCGCGATACTTCGCGGGCCTGCGCCGTCAGCAGGTCGCCGGGCCGGCCGGGCGCAACGAAATCCACGCTCAGGCCCGAGGCCACGGTCATCTCATTGCGCGCGTTGCAGGCATAGGCGAAAGCCGTATCGGCCAGCGCCGTGATGAATCCGCCATGGCAGATGTCAAAGCCGTTGAGCATGTCGTCACGCACGGCCATCTCGATGCGCGCCGCGCCCGGCGCGATGTCCACGATGCGCAGTCCCAGGCCCTGGGCCGCGCGGTCACGCGCCAGCATGCCGTCGCGCACCTGTTGTGCCAGTTGCCGGGCCTCGGTGGTGCTTGCCTCGGTATCCATCTGGGCAGCTCCTTCAGCGGTCTGAAAATACGGGGGGGCGCTTGGCCAGGAAAGCGGCCACGCCCTCCTGGTAGTCGTGGGCCGCGCCCAGCAGGCCCTGCTGGCGGGCCTCGCGCACCAGCGCATGCTCGAAATCCAGCTGCTGGGCCGAATCCATGGCCTCGCGCGTGCGGGCCAGCGCACGCACCGGCATGGCGGCCAGCCGCTGCGCCAGCGCCTGTGCCTCGGTGTGCAGTTCGGCATCTTCAACACAGCGCCAGATCAGGCCGATGCGCTCGGCCTCGGCCGCAGGCAGCCTGTCACCCAGCAGTGCCAGCCCCAGGGCGCGTGCGCGCCCCACCAGGCGCGGCAGCAGCCAGGTGCCGCCGCAGTCGGGCACGAGGCCGATCTTGGCAAAGGCCTGGATAAAGCTGGCCGAACGCGCTGCCAGCACCAGATCGCAGGACAGGGCGATATTGGCGCCCGCTCCAGCAGCCACGCCATTGACGGCTGCCACCACAGGGATGGGCATGGACCGCAGCCGCAGGCACAGGGGCTGGTAGCGGCGCTCGATGAGGTCGCCCAGGTTCTGGTCGGGCGCAGCCTCGGGGTCGGACAGATCCTGGCCCGCGCAAAAGCCGCGCCCTGCACCCGTCAGCACTACGCAGCGCACCGATGCATCGCCTGCTGCCTGCTCCAGGGCAGACAGCAATTGCTCGTGCAACGGCGCATGGAAGCTGTTGAGCGCCTCGGGCCGGTTCAGCACCAGGGTGCGCACGGCATCTTGCTGTTCAACCAGAACCAGTGGTGGGGGCATGTTGTCTCCAGGCCTGTCTGACGTCTTTATGCGTCAGATCAAATATAATTTACCGAATGGTCGGTAAATGATAGCCGCCGTGGCAACCTGCTCACAAGCGCCCGGGCACTGTGAAAAACCCCTAGGCGCCAGCCCGGCGCCAGTCAAAAAGAAAGGGCCTTGCGGCCCTTGTGCATGTCCCGCGCGAAGCACGGCACGGTCATGTGCAGGCCCGCTCAGGGCTTGAAGCCCGAGGCCTTGATCACCGGTGTCCACTGCGCGCGGTAGGTCTTGAGCATCTGCGCGGTTTGCGCGGCGCTGCTGGTGACAGGCGTCAGGCGGCTGGCCTCGAATTTCTGGCGCGTATCGGGGTCTTTCATGACCTCCTGCACCAGTTGCGACAGCCGGGCCACCAGGGCCGGCGCCATGGACTGGGGGGCGAACAAGGTATTCCAGCCCAGGCCCGTGAGGTTCATCCCGGACTCCTTGAGCGTAGGAATATCGGGTGCCATGGCGCTGCGGCGCTCGCCCGAAACGGCCAGCACGCGGATCTTGCCTGCCTCGTGCTGGGGCAGCAGCACATCGAAGGTATCGATGGCCAAAGGCACCTGGCCGCCAATCAGATCGGTGGTCAGCGGTGCAGAGCCCTTGTAGCCCACCACCTCGACCGGGACCTTGGCGGCCTCCCCCATCATCAGCGCGAAAAAGTGCGGCAGGCTGCCCGTGGCCGGCACGCCGAAGTTGGTCTGCTGGGGATTGGCGCGCAGCCAGGCCAGCAGATGCGACAGCTGCCTGACCGGCACGGCCGCGCCCACGGCCACCCCGAATTCGTAGCGGTTGACCTCGCTGACAGGGACAAAGTCCTTCTCGGGGTCGTAGCCCGATTCGGCAAACACCATGGGCGCCACCAGCATCACCGCCGGATTGGCCAGCAGCAGCGTGGGCTGGGAAGCGGGCGCATTCTTCACGTACTGGGCTGACAGCCGCCCGCCCGCTCCGGGCTTGTTCTCGACCACCACAGGCGAGCCCAGCTTCGCCTGCAGCTTGTCGGCCACGATGCGGGCCACACGGTCGGTGGCACCGCCGGGCGGGTAGCCGACAATCATGCGCAGCGGCGCCTTGCCTGGCAACAGCGGCTCGGTTGCGGCGGGCGCCGCCAGGGCGCTGGCCGCCAGCGTGCTGGTGGCCGAAGCGGCCAGGGCCTGAATCAGGGTTCTTCGCTGCATCGCAAACTCTCTCCTCGCATGAACGGATGGCGCGCGCCACGCAGGCGGCGCACGGGCACTGGCGCACATATTAGGGCCTTGACGCTCCATCCCGCTCGGACATCGTGCGGCGCAGCACGCACGACTCGGCGACAATCCCAGGCCATGAGCTTCGCCCCCCTGACCAACGACACCTTCCTGCGCGCCTGCCGGCGCCAGGCCACCGACTACACGCCGCTGTGGCTGATGCGCCAGGCGGGCCGCTATCTCCCGGAATACAAGGCCACGCGCGCCAAGGCCGGCAGCTTCATGGGCCTGGCCACCAATGTGGACTACGCCACTGAGGTCACGCTGCAGCCTTTGGAGCGCTTTCCCCTGGACGCGGCCATCCTGTTCTCGGACATCCTGACCGTGCCCGATGCCATGGGCCTGGGCCTGTCCTTTGCCGAAGGCGAAGGCCCCCGCTTTGCCAAGGTGGTGCGCGACGAGGCCGCTGTCTCTGAGCTGGCTGTGCCCGACATGGAACGGCTGCGCTATGTGTTCGATGCCGTCACCAGCATCCGCCGTGCCCTCAACGGCCGCGTGCCGCTGATCGGCTTCTCGGGCAGCCCCTGGACCCTGGCCTGCTACATGGTCGAGGGCAAGGGCAGCGACGATTACCGCCTCGTCAAGAGCCTGATGTATGCGCGTCCCGACCTGATGCACCGCATCCTGGCCGTCAACGCCGACAGCGTGGCCGCCTACCTGAATGCGCAGATCGATGCTGGCGCCCAGGCCGTGATGATCTTCGACAGCTGGGGCGGCGTGCTGGCCGATGGCGCTTTCCAGGAATTCAGCCTGACCTACACCCGCCGCGTGCTGGCCCAGCTCAAGCGCACGGGCGCCGACGGCCAGGATGTGCCGCGCATCGTCTTTACCAAGGGCGGCGGCATCTGGCTGCCTGACATGAAGGCGCTGGACTGCGAGGTGCTGGGACTGGACTGGACCGCCCATCTGGGCCGTGCGCGCGCCATCGTCGGTGGCGAAGCAGGCGGCCCCGGCAAGGCATTGCAGGGCAATATCGATCCGAATGTGCTGTTTGCGCCGCCAGAGCGCATCGCCGAGCAGGCACGCGCGGTGCTCGACAGCTTTGGCGCGCCCCATGTGGACAGGACCACCACGGGCCCCACGCACATTTTCAACCTGGGCCATGGCATCAGCCAGTTCACGCCCCCCGAACATGTGGCGGCTTTGGTCGAGACCGTGCACAGCCACTCGCGCGCCATGCGCCAACGCTAAACCTGGGCGATGCGCCGCTGTGATGCGGCACATCGCCCAGGTCTTCGCACCCTCCCACCATTACCTGTCGCATTGCCCGCTGTACATTGCAGCGGGCTTGACCACGGACCAGATATTAGCAAAAAACTATTGGTTTTGTATATTGATTGTATTATTTTAACAATCATGCAACACGCCGGACCGCCTGCACGGGGCAGGGCCGGGAGCACTCCCCTGTGATCCACAGGAGGCTGGCACGGCAGTTCTCACCGGCGCAGTCGCGCAATGCGGCCACCCGATGCAAGGCCGCAGACAGTTGACCACAGACCATCTTATACACAGAAAAATGCTGGCGGCATGTCACTCCAGGGATGGTTTCCGTCGATTTGACACCCCCCTTAAAAACAACACAAGTTATTGTTTTCAAAGGAAATAAATCTTCCTTCAGAAACTATGGAGTGGCATGGCATGGCGTTGCCCATGCGGCCCAAAGGCCATGCCGCCGCACAATTCCCACAAAGTTATCCACAATCTCGCAGACACTACCGGCAACCCGGAACAGGTCTGCACCGGCCTTCGCTGCGCGTATGCTTGGCCGCTTTGCCGCCGCCCGTCCGCGCCCATCTCCACGCATGTCCGCTTCCCCGCATACCGTCCATGTCGCCGTCCACACACCGGCACACAGCGCCGTCGGCGAGCTGCTGAGCTACGCCAGTGACCGGGCGCTCGCGCCCGGCACGCTGGTTCGCGTCCCCCTGGGCCGCCGCCAGCTGCTGGGCATGGTCTGGGATGCTCCGGCCATGCCTTCGCCCATGCCGCAGGGCGTGGAGCTGCGCCCCATCGCGTCCGTGCTGGAGGGGATTGACCCGCTGGCCCCCGCCTGGCGGCGGCTTGTGGGCTTCGCGGCCTATTACTACCAGCGCAGCATCGGCGAAATCGCCATCACCGCGCTGCCGCCGCAATTGCGCGATCTGACGGCAGAGCAGCTTGCGCGACGACTGCGGCCGCCCTCGCCGGCCAGGCCATCCCGGTCCAGGGCGGCATCCGGCGTGCCAGCGGCCGAGCCGGATGCGCCAGCTGACGCATCGCCTGTCGAACTCAGCGCGGAGCAGGCCGATGTGTTCGCGCAGATCGCGGCCCATGCCGGGCCTTTCCTGCTGTATGGCAGCACGGGCAGCGGCAAGACCGAGGTCTATCTGCGCGCCGTGCAGGCCGTGCTGGATGCCGATCCGCAGGCACAGGCACTGGTGATGGTGCCCGAGATCAATCTCACGCCCCAGCTCGAAGAGCGGTTCACGGCCCGCTTCGCGCAGCAGCATGGCAAGGCGGCCGTGGTCAGCATGCACAGCGGCATGACGCCTGCCCAGCGGCTCAAGAGCTGGCTGGCTGCACATACAGGCGCCGCGCGCATCGTATTGGGCACGCGCATGTCGGTCTTCGCCAGCATGCCGGGGCTGGCGCTGATCGTGGTCGATGAAGAGCATGACGCCAGCTACAAGCAGCAGGAAGGCGCGCGCTACTCGGCGCGCGACCTGGCCATCTGGCGCGCTCGCGACGCGGGCGCCAAGGTGGTCCTGGGCAGCGCCACGCCCTCGCTGGAGAGCTGGCATGCCAGCCGCCCGCCTGCCGGCGATGACCCCCAGGGCGGGCGCTACCTGCGGCTGCACATGCCCAGCCGCATCGGGGCCGCCTCGCTGCCGCGCGTGCGGCTCGTGGACATGACGCAGCAGCCACGGGGTGCCGTGTTCTCGCCCCCGCTGATCCAGGCCATCACCGAACGCGTGCAGCGCGGCGAGCAAAGCCTGGTGCTGCTCAACCGGCGCGGCTTCGCGCCCGTGCTGTGGTGCGCCGACTGCGGCTGGAAAAGCGACTGCCCCCATTGCAGCGCCCATCAGGTCTTCCACAAGGCCGACCGCACCCTGCGCTGCCACCACTGCGGCTTCACCCAGCGCGTGCCGCTGGCCTGCCCTGGCTGCGGCAACCCCGACATCCTGCCGCTGGGCAAGGGCACGGAACAACTGGAGGAGGAGCTGGCCAGGCTGCTGCGCAACGTCCAGCGCCCCGACCGTGAGCCTGCCCGCGTGGCGCGCATCGATGCAGACACGACGCGCGCCAAGGGTGCGCTGGAAGAGCAGCTCGCGCAGGTCCATGCCGGCGACATTGATGTACTGGTGGGCACGCAGATGGTGGCCAAGGGCCACGACTTCCGGCGCATCACGCTGGTGGCGGCCGTGCAGCCGGATGGAGCCCTGTTTTCCAGCGACTACCGGGCACCGGAGCGGCTGTTTTGCCTGCTGATGCAGGCGGCGGGCCGCGCAGGCCGCGATGCACGCTACGTTGCAGCGCAGGACAGCCGGCCGGAGATGTGGATACAGACCCATGACCCGCAGCATGCCGTCTATACGGCGCTGCGCGGCCACGACTATCCGGCATTTGCCGCGCGGCAGCTGCAGGAACGCCGCGAGGCGGGCCTGCCGCCCTTTGCCTACCAGGCCATGGTGCGCGCCGATGCCCGCAGCCAGCAGGAGGCCCAGGCATTCCTGCAGGCCGCAGCACAGGCAGCACGCGACGCAGGCCTGCCCCATCTGGACGAGGTGTTTCTCTATCCCCCGATCCCCATGGCGGTGCAGCGCGTGGCCAACGTGGAGCGGGCGCAGATGCTGATCGAGTCGGCCCAGCGCCCTGCGCTGTTGCGTTTTCTCTGGGCATGGCAAGGACATTTGCACTGGATCAGGGCACGCCCCGAGCACCGGACCCTGGTGCGCTGGCTGGTCGATGTGGACCCGCTGGCCATTTGATATATCCTAAGTCATTGATAACAAAAGATTTACTCGCATCCAGACTGGAATATAGTGCACTTGTCATGTACTTTCCCACCAATGCTTTTAGCGTAAATCTATCGCAGCAGCCATCAGGACTTGCGCCAATGCGTGCGCGGCATGTTTATTGCATCGTGCCGGGCTTCAGCCCACAAGGCTGAAACATTTCAATGCAATCCCAGGAGCGATACATGCCGTTCACCCCTTTCCGTATGTCTCTGGTGGCCGTCGCGCTGGCACTGGCCGGCTGCGCATCCCAGCCCGGAGCAAGCCAGGCGTCCAACGCAGCCCCCGCCACGGCAACCGCACCTGCACCGGCACCTGCGCCAGCCACCGCACAGGCTGGCAAGCCCCATGTGGTCGTTCTGGCCACCGGCGGCACCATTGCTGGCGCTGGCGCCAGCGCCGTCAACAGCGCTACCTACGCAGCCGCCAAGGTGCCCGTGGACAAGCTGCTGGCAGGCCTGCCCGAACTGAGCAACATCGCCAACGTTTCCGGTGAGCAGGTCTTCCAGATCGCCTCCGAGAGCTTCACCAACAAGGAACTGCTGATCCTGGCCCGCCGCGTCAACGAACTGGCCAAGCAGCCGGGCGTGGACGGTATCGTCGTCACCCACGGCACGGACACGCTGGAAGAAACCGGCTTCTTCCTGAACCTGGTGGTGCCCACCGACAAGCCCATCGTCATGGTCGGCTCCATGCGTCCCGGCACGGCCATCTCGGCCGACGGCGCGCTGAACCTGCTGGGCGCCGTGACCACGGCAGCCTCCAAGGACGCGGCAGGCAAGGGCGTGCTGGTCAGCATGAACGACAACATCGACTCCGCACGCGATGTTGCCAAGCTCACCAACATCAAGACCAACGCCTTCTCCAGCCAGTGGGGTCCGCTGGGCATGGTGGTCGAGGGCAAGACCTACTGGTTCCGCGCTCCCATCAAGCGCCACACCAAGGGCAGCGAGTTCAACATCGAGCAGATCACCGACCTGCCCGCCGTGGACATCGTCTATGGCTACGGCAATATGCCTGCCACGGGCATCGAAGCCCTGGGCAAGGCTGGCGTGAAGGCCATCGTCCATGCTGGCACGGGCAATGGCTCGGTGGCCAACCGCGTCGTCCCCTCGCTCAACGAGCTGCGCAAGCAGGGCGTGATCGTGGTGCGCAGCTCGCGCGTTCCTGCCGGCTTCGTGCTGCGCAACGCCGAGCAGCCCGACGACAAGTATGACTGGGTCGTTGCCCACGATCTGAACCCGCAAAAGGCCCGTCTGCTGGCCGCTGTGGCTCTGACCAAGACCCAGGACACCAAGCAGCTGCAACGCATCTTCTGGGAATACTGATCCGTTCCCTGTGAAGCGCTGAACGCCCAAAGCCCGCTCCATTTCTGGAGCGGGCTTTTGCGTTTCAGCCTGCGGCAAACAGCGGCGTCAAGGGACCCTGGGCGACGAGGGCGCCGGACTGGGCCAGGGCCAGTGCGAAGGCGCTGGAGCGCAGGTAGGCATATTCGACGGCGCGCTGGGCGCCGATGGCATCGCCCTCCACAGGCGCGACGGCAGGATGGCACATCATGAGGCTGCCGGGTCCGAGCTGGGCCAGCCATTGCGCCATATGGCGGCCATAGCCTTCGGGCGAGGGCGCATCAAAGCCGTACACCCCGCCAAAGCCATGGTTGTGCGGCACGCCCTGGCGGCGCAGGCGGCGCGTGATGGTCCAGCCCCCCAGCAGCGCGATGATGACGGCCTTGGGATCACGCCACAGCTGTCCGGCCGGTGCAGTGGAGCGTACCCAGGGCAGTGCCTGGGCTTGCGTGCCATAGCGCCGCTCCAGCTCCTGCATCAGTGCGGCACGCACGCCAGGCAGCTGGTGCACATGCTGATGGCCGTCGATGAAATCGGGAGCCATGCCCAGAGCATCCTCGAAGGCATCGAGCTGGCGGCGCCAGGCATCACGCAGCGCGGCCTGCCCGAGGCGGCCTGCGTAGGCGCGGACGATCACTGCGCCAATGCCTGCACCCGGCCCTATGCCATGGCCTTCGGTCAGATTGAAGTGCAGGCCCAGAGACAGGCGCGGGCGCAGTGCAGGCAGGCGGCTGGCAGCCTGCTTCCAGCGTGGTGAAGTGACCATGCAGCTGGTGGCCGACAGCCTGCCCTGCAGCGCCAGATGCTCCACGGCCTCATCGACCAGAGGATGCAGCGCATAGTCGTCCGCACACAGGACAACGGTTTTGGCAAGGCCCGTGGCTGGCGAGATATTCATGCAGACTCCTTGTGCACGGGGGCCGCAAAAGCCCAGAACTTGGCGAAGACAAATGTGCCGGCAGCCACCAGCACCAGCACCAGGGCCAGGCTCCAGAAGTAATGCCAGCCCAGCCAGTGCAGGGCCACCCAATACAGCAGCTCGTTGGCCGCAAAGGAGACGCAGGCTACGGCGAAATACCTGGCCACCACCGCCCACCCGCGCGCCCGGGCCTGCACAAAGGTGAACAGCGCATGCCCGTTGTAGCTGACCACGAAGGCCACCAGAAAGGCCAGCACATTCGCCTGCAGCGGCGCCATGCCCGCCAGTGGTACCAGCAGCGCCACCACGGCCAGATGCGTGGCAGCCGCGCAGCCACCCACCAGCACGAACTGCAGTGCCTGCGGCAGGCGGCGCAGCAACGCGATCACCCGGCCCATGGCTACTCCCGTGGCGTCAGCGGGCTGCGGTCTTCGTCGCGTGCCAGCAGATAGGTGGGCCGGCGCTTGACTTCGTCGTAGATGCGGCCGATGTACTCGCCCAGAATGCCGATGGACATCAGCTGCACGCCGGAAAACAGCATGATGCTGGCAGCCAGCGTCGGCCAGCCGCGCAGCGGATTGCCGAAAATCAGCGTTTCCACGGTGATCCACAGCCCATAGAGCAGCGCCACCAGCGACACCATGCCGCCGACGAGGCTCCAAACCCGCAGCGGCAAGGTGGTGAACGAAGTCAGCCCCAGCAGCGCCAGCGCGCCCAGGCGTCGGATATTGAAGCTCGACGTGCCAGCTGTCCGATCGGCAGGAACAAATGGCAGTGCTGCAGACTTGAACCCCACCCAGGCGTACAGCCCCTTCATGAAGCGGTGGCTCTCTGGCAAGGCCTTGAGCGCATCGGCCACACGGCGGTCCAGCCAGCGGAAGTCGCCGGCGTTGGGGGGAATCTTCACCAGGTTGCCAGCGTTCATGAGCCGGTAAAAAAGGCTGGTGCCCACGCGCTTGGCTCCGCTTTCGCTGCCACGGTCGGCGATCACGCCGTAGACCATGTCGTAGCCGGAATGCCACAGCTCGCACATCTGGGGCAGCATCTCCAGCGGGTGCTGGAAATCGGCGTCGATCAGCAGCACGGCATTGCCACGCGCGTGATCGATGCCCGCAGACAGCGCCGCTTCCTTGCCAAAGTTGCGTGACAGCGCCAGATAGCGCACAGGCAGCTCCTGCGCCATGCGCAGCGCGATGTCGTGCGTGGCATCGCGGCTGCCATCATTGATCACGATCAGTTCATAGTCCGGCGTCAGCGCGCGCGCTGCGGCATCGAGCGCACGCAGGAAAGCCTCCAGATTGCCCTCTTCATTGTGGGCAGGCACCACGCAACTGAGCCGCAGCGGCGGGCGCGGCAGCGCCGCCTTGGGAGCGGCGGCAGCGAGGTCAGCATGCAATTCGGTCATAGATCTCCATTGTCGAGCGCCCGGCCAGGCAGCACATCGAATACCGCATAGGCATAGGGCCGGGCTTCGGGAAAACGCCAGCCCGTGCGCTGCACCGTCAGCACGCGAGGCTCGCCGGGCTGGCCCCGGCGGGCCAGCCAGTCGCGTGCCTCGCGCTCGCAGTCGCCGGACTGTGCGCCAGGCCCCGGCTCGGCTTGCAAGGGGCCGCGCGGGCACAGCAGCAGGCCGGCCTGTCTGCGCCAGTCCAGGGGGGCCAGCACATGCGCGTATTCGCCATCAGGCAGGCCGGGCACCGTGCGCAGGTGCGGCTGGGCATAGAAGGACAGCATGGCGTTCTCGGCCCATGCACCGCCGACCCACTGCAGCGGCTGGTCCGGGTGGCGCTGATTCCAGGACTGCACGATGGCCTGAGCGGCCTCGGCCGTGGGGCGGTAGTAGCCAGAGCTGCCATCGCGCGCATTGCGCAGGCCCGTGCCGGCCCCGATCAGCAGCACCACCGCCAGGCTGGGCCACCAGGCACGGTTCAACGCGGCCAGCACGGCCTGCGTGGCAGCAGGCGCCTGGGCATCAAGATTGCGCAGCCACAGCAGCGCGAAGGCATAGCCGATGGGAATGGCCCACGGCGTGGACAGCTCCACCACGCCCGTGGCGCCAAAGCACAGCGTCATGAGCCAGGGCATCAGGGCCAGCCAGAACAGCACATCCGACGGCCCCTGCCAGGCCCAGCTGATGCGCAAAAAACGCATGCCTGCGCGCAGCGGCGCCAGGCCCGACTGGCCCGCCTGGCGCGCGTACACGAAGCCATAGACCAGGCAAACCGCCAGCCAGGCCGGCAGCCAGTAAAAAATCGGCGACAGCGCAAAGCGCAGCACATAGCCCCAGGCGACATGACCGCCGCCCTGGTCCATGGCATAGCCCAGCGTCACCCAGTCATGGTGCGCGATCCAGGCCACATGCGGCGCCAGCCCCAATGCAAAGGCAGTCAAAGCGACATAAGGCATCGGCGTGAGCAGCCACTTTCTTCCTTGGCTTGTGAGGAAGATGGGCAGCAGAAAGCCCGCAAGAAACACACCGCTGTAGTACTTGCTGAGCATGCAGGCGGCCGACACCAGCCCCAGGCCGATGCTGCAGGCAATGCCGCGCCAGCCCTTTTCCTGCCAGCTGGCCATCAGCAGCGCAGCCGCCCAAGGCCACAGCGACAGCAACTGGCTGTTGGCATTGAACTTGCCAGCCAGAGTGGTGTAGGGAAAGCACCACAGCAGCAAGGCCGCGCCAAGCGGCGCCAGGCGCACCAGGCCGAGGCGGCGGCCCAGCACATACACGCCCCAGATTCCCACGCCCACGTTGGCATAGGACAGCAGGCGGTAAAAGCCGTCATTCTGTGGAAACACCATGAACCACAGGCCGACCACCCAGGCGAAAAAAGGCGGGTGCTTTTGCGTCCCCAGCTGCAGCGGCTGGGCCCAGGCATAGTTCTCGAGCATGTCGTGATAACCGTCGAGATTGCCATTGGCCAGCCAGGACACCAGGGTCCAGACCAGGCAGGCCAGCGTCACCATCCACAGCGTTCGGGCTCCCGCCGCCAGGCCAGGAGAAGAAGATGGTGTCATGCGCACCGTTCACGGGGAAAAAACATGGGCGGCATTGTAGAGAGCGTCCATGCCTGGCGCTCGTGGGGGCTTGCCGGGGTCTTCGGACTCAGGCCACCAAGGCCACGGCGCCCGAAAAGCTCAGAAAGGCCAGCGCCGTGGTCACCAGGATGATCCGGGCCACCCGTCCGCCATGGGCGCCGAAGCGCTCGGTGAGCAGGGAGACATTGCTGGCACTGGGCAGTGCCGCGAGCAGCACCAGCACCACCAGTGTCTGCTCCCCCAGCTCCACCCCCATGGCGATGGCCGCGCGCCCCACGGCCCACACCAGCAGAGGGTGGGCCAGCAGCTTGGCCAGCGCCACCGGCAGATAGTCGCGGGCCGCAACCCGCTCGTGGTGGTTCATCTGCGAACGCGCCAGCACGGCTCCAATGGTGAACAGCGCCACGGGCGATGCGGCGCCGGCCAGCATGGCCACCGTGCGGTCCAGGGGCCCTGGCAGGCGCCAGCCCGCAGCCGAAGCGATGCCGCCGAGCACGATGGCCCAGGGCATGGGATTGGCCACCATCCCGGCGAAGGCCTTGCGCAGCGCCACGGCCATGCCATGGCCACCCGCCACGTCCAGCCGCGACAGCGCAATGCACAGCGAGGTGGTGACCACCATGTCGATGGCCATGGTGACGATGACAGGTCCAGCGCTTTGCGGACCCAGCAAGGCCACGAGCATGGGCACCCCCATGAAGCCGGTATTGGGAAAGGCGGCGACCAGCGCGCCGAAGGCGGCATCATTCCAGCCCAGGCGCCGGCGCGTGAGCGCCACCACGGCCCCCACCATCAGCAGCGCGCACAGCAGGTAGACCAGAATCACCCGTACATCCAGCAGCTGCGCAACCGGCGTGCCAGCGCCGAAGCGAAACAGCATGCAGGGCAGCGCAAAGTACAGCACGAAGGCATTGAGTCCCGGGATGGCCGCATGCGGCAGCACGCCGCGCCATGTGGCGGCAAAGCCACAGGCTACCAGCGCAAAGAACGGGAAGGTGATGAGCAGGACGGACAGCACGCCCGCGATTCTGGCAGCAAGCCTGCAGCCGGCACACGAACCGTGGTGACACACGGCCCGGCCGCTGAATCCAGGCAGATGGCTTCAGGCAGGACTTTGCAGGGATAGCAGGGCTACGAGCACGCCCAGCGCATCGAGCAGCTGCGCACGGTCACGGGGATCGGCCTGGATCACCGGCACCACGCCATACCCTGCGGCCAACAGCGCGGCACCGAAGGCCTGCTGCTGCGCGCCGCTGGCAGGCCGGCAACTGAGAACGATCACCACAGGCTCGGCATCCAGGGCGGCAATTTCGTCCAGACACCGGAGTGCATGCTCTTGCGCCGACACCTGCAGGATATCGACCATCAGCAACACCCCCACCGACGTCGATAGCGCCCACTGGCGCACGGAGCCAAAGCCCTCATGGCACGGACAGCCTATGAGCTGCAGCCACTGCCCCTGCCCCAGATCGATTTCACACAGTTGTGCCCCGGCGCCGCCATCAGGGCAGGTGGACATGCCGGCATCCGCAGCGCCGTGACTGTCGCCGCCGCACAGGCTGCGCAGTGCCGTGGTCTTGCCAATGCACGCAGGCCCCAGCAGGCACACCCGTCCACGCATGGACCCTGGCTGTGGCGGCTGCAAGGCAGTCATGCAGCGCTCCCCTGGCCCAGGACCCAGCCCGCCAGCCTCCGCACCCAGTGCCGGTTCGTCCCTCCCTCTGGCAAGGGTGTGGTGGCAGTACGGCGGCGGACCGACCGCAGGCTGCAGTGCAGCAGGCTGCGCAGCCCGGGCTGCTGCAGCAACTCAATGGCCGTTTCGCAGGAGATGCCGCTGTGCTCGCACAGCGCCGGTATATCCATCGGCCCCCGGCACAGCATCGCCAGGGCGCGCAGGCATTCGGCACGATTCCAGGGTGCAGGCAGGGCCACCCAGGCACTGAGCTGGAAGCGGTACATGCAGTCCGCGCCCTGGCGCTGCAGATCGGCCAGGGCGCGCTCCAGGGCCTGGGAAGCTACCAGTTGCTGGCGTACCCGCCAGTCCATCAGAAAGACAGCGGCCCTGTCGAGCGCGTCCACCAGATCCGCCGCAGCGAAGTCCACACCGAGGCTGGCGGCCCAACGCTGGGGCGTCTGGCCCAGCCCCTGAGGCGCGCCGCCCACATAGATGACGCAGGGCGTCCAGGCCGCAGCCTCGGGCTCAGGCATCTGGCCGTCCACGATGAGCACCTGGGCGCTCACCAGAGGCACCTGACGCCAATGGCGCAGCGATCTGGCGGCGGCGTCGGCAAACAGCGTCTCGAACCGCTGCAGGAGCAACGGCGAGCGCAACGCCACCGCCAGGCCAATCTCTTCCTTTGTCTGGGACATGGTGCTCTCCTCCCTCAAATAACTTACCAGTTGATAGCAAAAAGCAATCGATCATGAATGATCAATGGAAATCCTATCTTTTTCCATAGCTTTTACCCATGGCCCTGCAGGAAACAATGTGAACTTTTACACTTGATGCCTGCGCGCCACAGCCGCACGGGCCGCCCCGCGCCGGCATGCGCCACACAGGGCTGTGGCTGCCCGCACGAAGGACCGCTGGCCTGCGCCCCGAAGCGGTATGCTGCCGCTTCCGCTTTTCAACCGTCTGCCCCGCGCAACCGCTTCCATGTCCGCAGGACTCAATCTGGCCCAGCTGCAGGCCGTCCATTACACCGAAGGCCCCTGCCTCGTCCTGGCGGGCGCGGGCTCCGGCAAGACACGCGTGATCACCCACAAGATCGCGCGCCTGATCGAGACAGGCATGGCGCCCCGGCGCATTGCCGCCATCACCTTCACGAACAAGGCAGCGGCCGAAATGCGCGAGCGCGCTGCCGGCCTGATCGGCCGCCAGGCCAAGGATGTGCTGGTATGCACCTTCCACGCGCTGGGCGTGCGCATGGTGCGCGAGGATGGCCATGTGCTGGGTCTCAAGCCCCAGTTCAGCATCCTTGACGCCGACGATGTGACGGGCATCCTCAAGGACTGCGCGGGCGGCACGACAGACCTGGCCACGGCCCGCCAGTGGCAATGGACCATCAGCAACTGGAAAAATGCGGGCTGGGACAGCCGCAAGGCCCTGGCCATGGCCCAGGACGACAACGAGCGCAGCACCGCGCTGATCATGCAGCGCTACGAGGAGCGGCTGACCGCCTACCAGAGCGTGGACTTCGACGACCTGATCGGCATGCCTATGCGCCTGCTGCGCAACCATGCCGAAGTGCGCGAGAAATGGCAGCGCCTGCTGGGCCATGTGCTGGTCGATGAATACCAGGACACCAACGCCACGCAGTACGAGCTGCTCAAGCTGCTGGTGGGCAGCCGCGCGCACTTCACGGCCGTGGGCGACGACGACCAGAGCATCTACGGCTGGCGCGGCGCCACGCTGGACAACCTCAAGAAGCTGCCGCTGGAATTTCCCCAGCTCAAGGTCATCAAACTGGAGCAGAACTACCGCTCCACTTCGGCCATCCTGCGCGCGGCCAACAACGTGATCCAGCCCAACCCCAAGCTCTACCCCAAGACGCTGTTCTCCGAACTGGGCGAAGGCGAGCCGGTGCGCATCGTCGATTGCGATACCGAAGAACACGAGGCCGAACGGGCCCTGGCCCGCATCCAGAGCCTGCGCGCGGCCAGCAATCCGCCGCCGGACTGGAAGGATTTCGCCATCCTCTACCGCGCCAACCACCAGGCCAAGCCTTTCGAGAAGGCCCTGCGCAAGGCCAGCATCCCCTACAAGGTCTCGGGCGGCACCAGTTTCTTCGACCGCGCCGAAATCAAGGACCTGTGCGCCTGGTTCCGGCTGTGGATCAACAACGACGACGATCCGGCCTTTCTGCGCGCCATCGGCACGCCCAGGCGCGGCATCGGCCACACCACGCTGGGCAAGCTCGGCGAGTTCTCGTCCCAGCACAAACTCAGCATGTTCGGCGCGCTGTTCAGCCATATGCTCGAGGCAGCTCTGCCCAAGAAGGCCCACGACAGCCTGCTGGAATTCGGCCGCTACATCAACGACCTCGAATACCGCGCTCGCCACACCCAGGGCGCCGATGCGTCGCGCGGCTTCCTGCTCGACTGGCTCAAGGAAATCGGCTACGAGCAGTATCTCTACGACAGCGAGGACAGCGAATCGGTCGCGGCAGCACGCTGGAGCAATGTGCTGGAGTTCTGCGACTGGATGGCCCAGCGCGCAGGCGGACAGATCGAGGACGCGGCGGGCACCACCACCCAGACCGAGGTGCGCAGCCTGCTGGAAGTGGCACAGAACATCGCGCTGTTGTCCACCATCAGCGAACGCGAAAAGGAACAGGACATGGTCATCCTGTCCACGCTGCACGCATCCAAGGGCCTGGAATGGCCGCATGTGATGCTGGTGGGCGTGACCGAGGGCATGCTGCCCTTCAAGCTCGATGACGACGATGGCCGCCAGCAAAAGGTCAGCGACGAAACCGCGCAGCGCCTTCAGGAAGAGCGCCGGCTCATGTACGTGGGCATCACCCGCGCCCGGCGCACGCTGGCCGTCAGCTGGACCAGGCGCCGCAAGAAAGGCCGTGAAATGGTGGCCACCCAGCCCAGCCGCTTCATCAAGGAGATGGGGCTCGATGCCGCCACCTCGCGCGAAGACCCCCGGGAAAAGCTGCGCCAGCTGCGCGCCGAATTCGCACGCAAGGCGCAGCAGCCCACACCTGGAACCCCCTGATGCCCGCAAGAATATTCACGACATGTTTGCACCAGGCCACCGGCAGCCGGCTTCGGGGCCTGCTGCTGGCCGCTGCGTTTGCTGCCGGTACCGCAGCCTGGGCGCAGGCGACCCCCTCTGGCGATGCTGGCTGCCAGCAGGATGAGCCCATGGCTGACAGCCAATTGCCGGGCCAATGGGCAGGCTCCATAGACGGGCAGGACACGGCAGTGCACCTGCAGCTCGGCCCTCACCCGCAGTGGCGGGGAATGGTCAAAGGAACGATAGAACGCGCCGGAGCGGTGCGCCCCATGGTCGGCGATGTGGAAGACGGCAACGTCACCCTCGAAGAAAGCGCCGATGGCAAGCACATCAGCGCCACCTGGCTGGGCACAGCGGTCGAGGGCAGCTGCGCACGCGAGATCCGGGGCGACTACATCGAAGGCGAGAATGCCCCGCCCCGGGCCTTCGTGCTGCGCAGAGTCCTTCCCTGACGTGGCTGTTTTCACCGGATACGCAATGATGAATCGAAAGCAACTGGACCACTGCAGGCAGGCGCCCGGCAGCGCCCTGCCTGTGCGATGGGCGCTGGCACTGGGCCTTGGCATGACCCCCTGGCTGACAGCCCAGGCCCAGACTGCCACGGCATCCATGGATGAAAAAGCCTGGCGCCAGTGTGCGGCCACCACCGACAACGCATCGCGCCTGGCCTGCTTCGACGCCTGGGCACGGCAGCAGCAGCCGCTGACGCCACCACCGGCCACAGGCTGGAGCGCTCCGGCAGCCAGCGCCAGCGCCGATGCCGCAGTCACCGCAGCACTGGCCACGCCCTCCCTGCCGGCAGCGGACAGCACGCCAGGGCTGGTACTGCCTGTCACGCCGACCAACGGCGGTTGCCGCGACCCGCGCTACAGCGAACTGTCGCGCTACTACGAGCTCGAACCCGGCAGCGACTGCGGCACCTTCAGCTTCCGAGGCTACCGCCCTGTGACCGTGTCCGCCGTGACAGCCAACAGCGTCAACCAGCAGCCGTCGTCGCCGGGCAAGCAGGATTCGCTGTACCAGCCCTATAAGACCGAGGAAATGCGCGTGCAGTTGTCAGTGCGCACCAAGGTGGCCCAGGGCCTGCTGACCGGCAGCACCTCGCCGGGCAAGGACTCGCTGTGGTTTGGCTACACGCAGCAGTCCTACTGGCAGCTGTTCAGCCCCGCCATCTCGCGCCCTTTCCGCAACACGGACCATGAGCCCGAGATTTTCTACGTCTACCCCACCGACGCCCGGCTGCCCCTGGGCTGGCGCTGGCGCTACAGCGGCATCGGACTGGCACACCAGTCCAACGGCCAGAGCGACCCCCTGTCGCGCAGCTGGAACCGCTGGTATCTGATGACAGGCTTCGAGCTGGACAACCGCTGGCAGTTGCACGCCAAGGCCTGGCAGCGCATCCGCGAAAGCGCCAGCAATGACGACAACCCGCGCATCCAGGACTACCTGGGCCGTGGCGAAGTGCGTCTGGGCTGGAATATCGATGCGCAGAACTACCTGGGCTTCACCGCCCGGGGGTCCCTGGGTCAGGGCCGCGGCTCCGCACGGGTGGAGTGGCTGCGCACACTAGGCGAAGGCTGGAACGGAGGCAAGAGCAATTTGCGCCTGCATCTCCAGCTTTTCAGCGGTTATGGCGACAGCCTGATCGATTACAACTACAAGCGCACCGTGTTCAGCGTGGGCCTGAGCCTGCTGGACTTCTGACAGCCCCCTGGGATGCCGTCGCCGCAACGCGGTGCCAGTTTTCCGCTTTACCAACAGTGCGTCAGCGCAAGAGATGACGCACTGCGTGGCCGCAGGCATTGCCAACGGCCAAAACAATGTACCAGAATGTGCCGATACATCGCGCCTATCGAGGCCGGAGCGGCGCCCCGTCCCATCACGAGCCCTAAGGACCGCCATGGATTTGCAATACCAGCTCAAAGCCGGCAGCTATTGCCTGTACGACATGCGTGAGGCGCCCAGCGCCATCACCGGCGAGCGCCGCTGCAGGCTCAGGACCGAGCTGGTCGCCATCGCCTTCGACCTGGTGACCGGCCAGGTGCACGAGCACGGCTCGCCCAGCCGCATCCATGCATGGGCCCTGGGCACACGCCGGCGGCTGCGCGCGGCGGGCGACTGGGAGCAGGCCGACAGCATCGTCGTGGTCTCAGGCCCCCTGCCCGTGGATGAGATCAACAAATGCCTGGGCATCCGCGGCTACTGCCGGCGCATGTTCCAGCGCCTGTCCACGCTGCCCCACGGCAAGCTGCAGGCCCATTCGCACGCGCACAGCCATTCACATGGCCATGCGCACGCGGGACGGCAACGCCGCGCCGCCTGAGCCTGCCGTCTCATCCAGGCAGCTCATCGCCGATCGCATCCTCCTCCTCGCCGCCGCCGGCTACGGACTCGGCATGTTTGACGATGGTCACGGGCAGCGCGCTGTTGCGGGCCACCTCGCGCGAGACAGAGCCGATGAGCGCACGGCGCAGGCCGCCATGGCCCAGGGCGCCGATGATGATCTGCTCGCAGCCCGTGCTCTCGGCGATGTCCGCCAGCGTGGCTGCCGGCTCGCCCAGGCCGATCTCCACTTCGTGGGAAATGCCTGCGGCGCGGACCAGGGCCAGTGCAGGCTCCATCAAATGCATGCCCGCCTCGATGCTGGCGGCAGCAATCATGTCCGAGTCTTGCGTGGCCAGCTCGAACAGCGAGGCTTCCTGTTGCACATGGGCCAGCACAAAATGGGCATTCAGCCCCTGGCGGACCAGTGAAATCGCATGGTGCACGGCATCCAGAGAAGGCTCGGACCCATCGACCGCAATCATGATCTTCAGCACAGTCACCTCCTTGTCTCGCAAGACCCCAGTGTAGACGCGGCACAGGCCATGCCGGACACATCCAGGGGGCAGCAGCGGCTGTCCGACACACGGGCGCGGCCATCTGGGACAATGCAGGGCTATGCTGCAATTCGACCTGCTCAAGACCGATCCCTCCAGCCACGCGCGCCGCGGCCAGCTCACGCTCAACCACGGTGTGGTGCAGACGCCCATCTTCATGCCCGTGGGTACCTATGGCACCGTCAAGGGCGTGATGCCGCGCAGCCTCGAGGAGATGGGCGCGCAGATCATCCTCGGCAACACCTTCCACCTGTGGATGCGCCCCGGACTGGACATCATGCAAAGCTTCGGCGGCCTGCACGGCTTCGAGAAGTGGAACAAGCCCATCCTGACCGACTCGGGGGGCTTTCAGGTCTGGAGCCTGGGCGCCATGCGCAAGATCACGGAAGAAGGCGTGCACTTCGCCAGCCCCGTCAACGGCGACAAGCTGTTCATGTCGCCCGAAGTCAGCATGCAGATCCAGACGATCCTGAACTCGGACATCGTCATGCAGCTCGACGAGTGCACGCCCTACGAGACCAACGGCCACAAGACCACCGAGGCCGAGGCGCGCAAGAGCATGGAGATGAGCCGCCGCTGGGCCAAGCGCTCACGCGACGAGTTCGAGCGCCTGGGCAACCCCAACGCCCTGTTCGGCATCGTGCAGGGCGGCATGTACGAAAACCTGCGCGAAGAATCACTGCAGGCCCTGGTCGAGATGGACTTTCCCGGCTACGCCGTCGGCGGCGTTTCGGTGGGCGAGCCCAAGGATGAGATGCTGGCCATCATGGCCCACACGCCGCACCGCCTGCCCGCGCACAAGCCTCGCTACCTGATGGGCGTGGGCACGCCCGAAGACCTGGTGCAGGGCGTGGCAGACGGCGTGGACATGTTCGACTGCGTGATGCCCACGCGCAACGCACGCAACGGCACCATCTTCACGCGCTACGGCGACCTCAAGATCCGCAATGCGCGCCACAAGAGCGACCACCAGCCGCTGGACCCGAGCTGCACCTGCCATGCCTGCGCGGGCGCCAGCGGCGTGAGCTGGGAACAAGGCGGGCGCGAGGGCTTCTCGCGCGCCTACCTGCACCACCTGGACCGCTGCGGCGAGATGCTGGGCCCCATGCTGACCACCATCCACAACCTGCACTACTACCTGAACCTGATGCGCGAGGTCCGCGAGGCACTGGATGCAGGCAGCTTCAGCGAGTTCCGGGCACGGTTCAAGGCAGAGCGCGCACGCGGCGTCTGAGGCGCGGGGCTGCACCACACATCGCCTGCTCGCGGGCCGAGGCTCAGATCGCCAGGTCCTTGAGCGACCAGGATACGCCGGTTTCGAAGCGCGCCCGCATCTCGTCGGCCATGCGCTCCAGTTCGTCGAGAAACAGCCGCATGGCAGCGGCCTTGGCATAGCCCGTGCGCTGGTACAGGCAACTGGGCAGTTGCGCGCCTGCATCATGCAGGGCGCGCCAGACCAGACGGCCTGCGGCCACATCCTCGGCCACGTTGTCGGGAACCAGGAAGCCCAGGGCCGTGCTGCCGGCCACCAGACGCCGCACCATGGGCACAGAACTGGTTTCCACCAGAGGCCGCTGCGCATGCAGGACTGCGCTATCGACGTTCTCCAGCATGCTGCGCAGTTCCATGCCGGGCGCCATCAGAATCAAGGGATAGTCCACGCAATCGCGCAGCCGCAGCAGGCGCGGCCGGGTGCTCAGCGGATGGCTGGGAGCCATGACCGCGCCCAACGGCTGTGGCCAGGCCCGAACCTCCTGTACGCCAGGCGGCGGCGGCCGGCGCAGGCAATAGGCCACATCAAACTCACCCTGCGCCACGCCACGCAGCAACTCCTCACCCGTGCCCGAACGCACGCTGAACGTGATGCCAGGGTAGCGCGCATGCAGGCTGGCGATGACTTGGGGCAGCAGATATTCGGCAGTGGCATGCGATACGCCTGCGCGTACATGGCCCCGGCGCAGGGCACGCAGGTCCTCGATCTGGGCCAGCGCATTGTCGAAGTCGCGCTGACTGCGCCGCACGGAGGCCAACATCAGTTCACCCGCCGTCGTCAACTGCATGCCACGGGGCAGACGATCGAACAGGGGCACCCCGACCAGGGCCTCCAGGTTGAGGATCTGCTGGTTCACGGCTGCTGGGGTCAGGTGCAGCGTCACCGCAGCCTTGCGCACCGAGCCACGGCGCGCCACTTCGTCGAAACAGCGAAAGGCCTGTGAGATTGCCGGCATGCTGGCGAGTGTAGATTTTTTTCTGACACCTCATTCAAAACAAACCGCTATTCCTGACGCTGGCGACTGCCTAGAGTGGCGTGCATTCCCTGCACTGTTTTGAAAGCCCGTCCATGGCAAGCACCGTAGATCAAATCACCCAGCGCCGCCGAGGCGTAGGCCTCATCGCCCATGACCCGGCCTTGTCGGCGGGTGGATACACCCTGATAGCGCCACAGACGGCCGATGGTCATGTATATCTGATCGATATCGCTGGCAACGTGGCCCATGAATGGAAACTGCCCGTGCGCGCGGGCCGGCACGCCGTGATATTGCCCAACGGCAACCTGGGCTACAACGGCAACCATCCACGCTCGCCAGACCGCTACGCGCCCTGGTCCATGTGGCATGGTGGCGATTTTTACGAGGTCACGCCCGATGGCGAGACCGTCTGGCGCCACGAGGACCCGGACCACCACCATGACGCCCAATGGCTGCCCAATGGACACCTGCTGTACGCAGCCTGCGCTCCTGTCCCCGAAGGCTTTGCCAGCAGCGTGCCTGGCGGCACGGCCCACGGCTGCGATGAAATCATGTACGGTGACGTCATACGCGAAGTGGATCGCTCTGGCCATCTGGTCTGGGAATGGAAGGCATAGGAGCACCTCGACCCGCAGGCCTTCCCCATCCACCCGGGCTTCGGACGCTACCACTGGCCCCTGGTCAACGGCCTGGGTGTCATGGCCGATGGCTGCGTACTCATGAGCCTGCGCACCACCTCCGGCATCATCGGCGTGGACAGGGCCAGCGGTGCGGTCAAGCTGCACATCCCCCCCTCCGTGGTCTCGCACCAGCATGCTCCCGTGGCGCTGGCCAATGGCCGCATCCTGGCTTTCGACAACGGCAACTTCCGCGAAGGCGCCCATGTGGCCTTCTCGCGCGTGGTAGAGATCGACCCGGCGGACAACCACATCGCATGGGGCTACCAGGACGAGATGGTCAACGCCTTCTATACGGCATTCATGGGCAATGCCCAGCGCCTGCACAACGGCAACACGCACATCACCGAATCGGCCACGGGCCGGCTTTTCGAGGTCACACCTGCTGGCGAGGTCGTCTGGGAGTACGTGCTGCCCTGGTTCGCCGAGTACCCCGACGCCGCTGCGCGCCGCACAGGGCCGGGACGGCTCAACAGCGTATTCCAGACCTGGCGCTACCAGCCAGAGCAACTGCCCTGGCTGCACGCACGGAGGAGCGCATGAGCCTGCAACGCCGCAAGCTGGCCCCGCTGGCTGCCTGGATGCTAGGCGCACCGCTGCTGCCCCTATCCGCCCGGGCAGGCACTGCCGTACCCGATGCATGGCCCTCCCAGCCGCTGACCGTGGTCGTTCCCTTCGCCCCGGGAGGCAGCGTGGATGTGGCGGCGCGCCTGGTCATGCCACAGCTGGCCGAGCGGCTGGGCCAGCCCGTTGTCATCGAGAACACCGTGGGTGCCTCGGGCACCATCGCCACGCAGCGTGTCATCAAAGCCCGGCCCGACGGCCACACCCTGCTGTTCGGCGTGGCCAGCTGCGTACTCATCGCCCCCCTGGTGTACCCGGAGCGCTTTCGCTACGACGGCCTTCGGGAGTTGCTGCCTGTAGCGCCCATCGCCGCGTCGGCCTTTGTTCTGGCAGGCCGCCCTGACCTGCCGGCCACCACAGCGGCAGAGCTGGTGCGTTTGTCGCGCCAGCAAGCAGGCAGGCTGACCATAGGCACCGATGGCGTGGGCACCAGTTTGCACCTGACTGCCGAAATGCTGCAGCAGCAGGCCGGACTTGCGTGGACGCACGTGCCCTACAAATCCGGCCCGCAGGTGTTGACCGAACTGGCGGGAAGTCAGATCGACCTGGCTCTGCTGCCTGTCGCCCTGGTGCAATCCTTCGTGCGCGAAGGCAAGGTACGAGGCCTGGGTGTGACCTCGCGCCAGCGTGCAGCAACACTGCCAGGCACCCCCAGCCTGTCGGAAACGCCGCCATGGCAGTCCTTCGAGGTTCTGGCATGGCAAGGCCTGCTGTTGCCGGCACGCACCGATGCACGCATCGCCGCACGCTTGGCGCGAGAAGTCGCAGATGCCTTGACCGATCCTGCTCTGGTGCGCAAGCTCGCCGAGGCCGGCTTCCAGCCCATGACCATGGAGCAAAACCGCTTCATCGCCCATCTGGAGCGTGAAAAGCAACTGCTGGAGCAGGCTGTACGGGCAGCACATATGCGCAGTGACAGTTGAGGCCTGCCGCCATTGACCTGCCGGACATACATCAGACTTTGATGCAGTCACTTCCCCCAGCGCAGCACAAGCGGGTCCAGCCGGCGTGCAATGGCGATCAGCTCGGCCCGGGTCTCGGGGCGCAGAGCAGGCCAGGGCGCGCGTGGCGCATCGCAGGCGATCACTCCGCCCTCCTTCATCAGCGCCTTGGCCGCGAGGAATCCGGCCTGGCGGTTTTCGTGGTTGATCAGCGGCAGCCAGCGCTGGTATTGGGCAAAGGCTTTGTCCTTGTCGCCTGCGCGGTGGGCTTCGATGATGGGGCGGATGCCGTCGGCAAAGCCGCCGCCCGTCATGGCGCCAGTAGCGCCGGCCTCCAGGTCGGCCAGCAGGGTAATGGCCTCCTCGCCGTCCCAGGGGCCCTCGATGGCCTCGCCGCCCAGAGCGATCAGCTCGCGCAGTTTGTTGGCTGCGCCTGCGGTTTCCATCTTGAAGTAGCTGACCTGCTCGATCTCTTGGGCCATTGTGGCGAGAAAGGCAGGAGACAGCGGCGTGCCTGCGGCAGGCGCGTCCTGAATCATGATGGGAATGTCGATGGCGTCGGACACCCCCTGAAAGAAGCGCTGGATGGCCGGCTCGCCAAAGCGGAAGGTGGCGCCGTGGTAGGGCGGCATGACCATCACCATGGCCGCGCCCATGTCCTGCGCTCGGCGGCTGCGCTCGGCGCAGATGCGGGTGCTGGTGTGCGTGGTGGTCACGATCACAGGCACGCGGCCGGCCACATGCTCCAGGCTGGTGCGCGTGAGGATCTCGCGCTCTTCGTCAGCCAGCAGGAACTGCTCGGAGAAGTTGGCCAGGATGCACAGGCCGTCCACGCCGGAGTCGATCATGAAATCCAGACAGCGCCGCTGGCTGGCCAGGTCCAGCGTGCCGTCTTCGTGGAAGGTAGTGGGCACGACAGGGAAGATGCCCCGGTAGCGGGGTGCAAGGCGGGAGGATGTCATGGTGAGGGATGCCAGATCAGCCGGCCCGGATGTTGTTCTTCTTGGCGATTTCGCCCCAGAGCCTGTAGTTGTCGTGGGTCAGCCTGGACAGCCGTTCGGGAGAGCCGCCGCCGACCATGTCGCCGTTTTTGGCGATGGCGCCACTCACGGCAGGGGCTGAAATCGCGGTGTTCAGGGCCGCATTGGCCGCGCGCACGATCTCGGGCTCCAGGTGGGGCTTGCCCCACAGGCCGACGAAGACGGTCACCAGAAAATCCCTCAGGCCCAATTCGGAGCCCGTGGGCACATCCTGCAGCGCCGGCAGCCGCGTGCTGCCTGTGACCAGAATGGGACGCAGCTTGCCTGCCGCAATGAACGGAATCAGCAGCGAGGCGGCATCCATGACGCAAGGCACCTGATTGCCGACCACGTCCTGGATGGCAGGAGCACTGCCTTTGTAGGACACCTGATTCATCACGGGCAACTCGGCGCGCTCGCGGAAAAGCTCCATCGCCAGGTGCGTGTTGCCGCCGCTAGCCGCGCAGGCGTAGCTGAAGCCGCCGGCTTTGGTTTCGGCCATGACCCAGGAGCGAAATTGCTCCAGGTTTTTCGCCGGCGAGGAGGGATTGACGCAGAGCACCAATTGCGATTCGAGAATCAGCCCGATGGGAGTGAAGTCCAGCGGATTGGGCGAGGGCGTGGTGAAGGTGTGCGGATTGATGGTGAAGCTGGTGTTGGCCACCAGCAGCTTATGGGCGTCATTGGCGCGCAGCACTTCGCTGGCGCCGATGTTGCCCGAGGCGCCAGGCCGGTTCTCGACCACCACCGAGCGGCCCAGCACAGAGGACATGCCGTTGGTGATGAAGCGCGCGCCGACGTCCGTCAGACCGCCCGGCGGATAGCCGACGACCAGCGAGACAGGCTTGGATGGCCAGGCCGCCTGTGCCGAAGCGCCAGAGGGCGCCAGCGTGGATGCAGCGGCGGCTGCCGTGGCGCCGAGGAGCTGGCGCCTGGAAATCGAGGTCATGGATGTCTCCCGTTGGATTGAATGAATGAAAGTCTTGCCGGGGTATGCGGCATGCAGGATCAATGCGAATGCCGGGGAACAGCGCTGCCACGGCAGCCGACGAGAAAGTCCAGGTCGCAGCCTTCGTCTGCCTGCAGTACGTGGTTGACATACAGCCGGCGGTAGCCGCCGTCGGCCGGGGCAGCGTTCTTTTGCAGGGCGGACAGGCGGCGCTGGTATTCGTCCTCGGGAATGTCCAGGTGCAGGCGGCCTGCGTCGCTGTCCAACTCGATCCAGTCGCCGTCGCACACCATGGCCAGGGGGCCGCCAGCCGCCGCTTCGGGAGCCACGTGCAGCACCACGGTGCCGTAGGCCGTGCCGCTCATGCGTGCGTCGGAGATGCGCACCATGTCCTTCACGCCCTGGCGCAGCAACTTTGGCGGCAACCCCATATTGCCCACCTCGGCCATGCCCGGGTAGCCGCGCGGGCCGCAGTTCTTGAGCACCAGCACCGAATCGGCATCGACTTCGAGGCTTTCGTCAGCAATGCGCTCCTTGTAGTGCTCCAGGTTCTCGAACACCACGGCGCGGCCCCGGTGCCTGAGCAGTTCAGGCGTGGCCGCGCTGGGCTTGAGCACCGCACCGCGCGGTGAGAGGTTGCCGCGCAGAATGCGGATGCTGCCGTCGCCGATCAGGGGCCTGTCCAGCGGGCGGATGACCTCGTCGCCATGGATGGGGGCTTCTTTGACATTGCTCCACAGGCTCTGGCCGTTCACGGTGAGCGCATCGGGGTGCGGCAGCAGACCCGCCTCGCCCATTCGGCGAAGCACGGCGGGCAGGCCGCCGGCGTAGTAGAACTCTTCCATCAGAAAACGCCCCGATGGCATGAGATCGACGATGGTCGGCATGCCCTGCCCCACACGCGCCCAGTCCTCCAGCTCCAGCGGTACGCCAATGCGGCCTGCGATAGCCTTGAGGTGGATCACGGCATTGGTCGAGCCGCCGATGGCCGCATTGACGCGGATGGCGTTCTCGAACGCCTGGCGCGTGAGGATCTTCGACAGCGTGACCCCTTCCAGCGCCATCTGCACGATGCGCTGGCCTGACATATGCGCCAGCACATAGCGGCGTGCATCCACTGCGGGAATGGCCGCGTTATGCGGCAGGCTGGTACCCAGCGCCTCTGCCATGCAGGCCATGGTCGAGGCCGTGCCCATGGTGTTGCAGGTGCCTGCAGAGCGCGACATGCCTGCCTCGGCCGAGAGAAACTGGTGCAGATTGATCTCGCCCGCCTTCAGCGATTCGTGCAGTTGCCAGACCGCCGTGCCGCTGCCGATATTCCTGCCCTCCAGCTTGCCGTTGAGCATGGGCCCCCCCGTGACCACGATGGCCGGCACGTCGCAGCTGGCCGCCCCCATCAGCAAGGCGGGCGTGGTCTTGTCGCAGCCGCACAACAGCACAACGGCATCGATGGGGTTGCCCCGGATGGCTTCTTCCACATCCATGCTGGCGAGGTTGCGCGTGAGCATGGCGGTCGGGCGCAGATTCGACTCGCCGCTCGAGAACACCGGGAACTCCACAGGAAAGCCACCCGCCTCGTAGATACCGCGCTTGACGTGCTCGGCGATCTTGCGAAAGTGCGCGTTGCATGGCGTCAGCTCCGACCAGGTGTTGCAGATACCGATGACCGGGCGGCCATCGAACAGGTGGTCGGGCAGGCCCTGGTTCTTCATCCAGCTGCGGTACATGAAGCCGTTCTTGTCGGCGCTGCCGAACCATTCGGCGGAGCGCAGCTTGGGCGGGGTGCGTGAAGAAGTCATGTGGTGGTGCGGAACATGGCGCTATAGACAGGAATGGCAGTCTAGATATTGATTTGTTATCCTTAAAATGAATAATTTGTCTTTTTTGATATCTCTTTTGGCATCCCAGAAAACCCTATGAACCTGGCCCCTCCAGACGGTTACCTGCGCTCGCGCATCAAGACCCGCCACTTGCGGCTGGTGGTGGCACTGGCACAAGAGGGCAGCATCCACCGCGCTGCTGCGGCCCTGGCGATGACCCAGCCAGCCGCCTCCAAGCTGCTGCGTGAACTGGAGCAGATCCTTGATGCGCCGTTGTTCGAGCGGCTGGCGCGCGGCGTGGTGCCAACGGTGTACGGGCAGTCTTTGCTGCGCCATGCGCGCCTGGTGGTGGGCAGCCTGGATCAGGTCGCCGACGATTTGCAGGCGCTCAAAAGCGGTACGCTGGGCCATGTGGCCATCGGTGCGATCACGACGCCAGGCGTGGGGCTGCTGCCGCAGGTGGTGGCGCAGGTCAAGCGTGCACATCCGGGGATACGGCTATCCGTGGAGATCGAGACCAGCAACGTTTTGCTGGAGCGGCTGGCCCAGGACAAGCTGGATCTGGTCATAGGCCGCATGGGCACTGACCATGACAAGCTGGCGATGTGCTACGAGCCGCTGGCCTTTGAGCCGGTGTGCGCTGTGGCGCGGCCTGGCCATCCCTTGCTGGCGTGCCAGCGCCTGGAACTGGCGGACGTGGCGGATGCCGCGTGGATCGTGCCGCCCGCGGGCAGCGTGCTGAGACACCGCTTCGATCTCATGTTCCAGCGCGCCAGCCTGTCGCTGCCGGCCAATGTGGTCGAGACAGCGGCCCTGCTGTTCACCACCCGCATGCTGGAGTGCAGCGACATGCTGGCCGTACTGGCTGCCGAAGTCGCGGCCTACTACGCCGCGCACCACATGCTGGCTGTGCTGCCAGTGAGCCTGCCCTGCCATATGGATGACTTCGGCATCATTACGCGCAGCGATCAGCTCATGTCGCCGTCAGCGCAGCGGGTAACCGCCATGCTGCGGGAGATGGCACGGGCCAAGTGGATGACACCGGTTGCGGCTAACGTGCAGGACAGGCCGCAGGCACAGGCGCATCGTCGAAAGTGAAGCTGGCCATCTGCAGCAGTTGCCCATGCTCGGGCAGCCGGCAGCCGGTCTGCGCCAGCGCACGCGCCTGGATCCTGAAGAGGCCGCCAGCGCCATGGCGCTGTCCCGCCAGCTCGAAGTGGCCTCCCAGCACGCGGCAGCCGATCTGCAGGCCGGGCTGAGACTCATAGGCCAGCGCATGCAGCATCGACAGAGGCTGGAGCAGGGCCTGGGGCTCGGGCATCCAGGTGTGCTGGCAGTCACCGCCGATATCCTCCACCTGCACCTGCCGGCCGGCCATGCCGCTGCGCGGCAGCAGGATCTCCAGCCCCGCAAGACCGGCGCTGAAGCCGGTACGAGCACTGGCCTTGACCGTCAGGCGCAACCTGCGCGCACAAGCGGCAATATGCAGCACGTAGCACAGGCTGTGACCATGCAGCAGGACACGGGCCTCGGCAGTGATCTCGAAACGGCCATGTGCCTCGCGCGCCTGCCATCCGTGGATGCGGGGCGCGATTTTCTCCCCCTCGCCATCGCGCACGACGAACCCCAGGCTGCGGACGATCTCGATCCCCCGGTAACGCAGGTGCCGCAGCTGGCCAGCCTCCAGCGCCACGCTGACCGGACCGGCTGACAGCAGCCGTGGCGGCATGCCATCCGGCGTGGTGCCGTCCATGCCCTGAAGCCAGTGCATGCTGATACCTGGCATCACAGACCGTGCCCCAGCGATTTCTGCCATCTGTCCCAACATGCCGTCTCCATTCATTTATTAGGTTGGCATGCTACGTATGTTCCTCATGAATGAATAACGATGTTTTCTGGCATTTTCTGTGATCTGGTCTCACATATACGCCAGAGCTGCCCGTCAGGCCTGCTCGAACACCAGGCGGTTGCGCCCAGCCGACTTGCCGCTGTACATGGCGGCATCTGCGCGCGCAATCATGGCCTCGACCGACTCGCCAGGCCGGTACTGCGCAATGCCGAACGTGGCCGTGACCCGAGCTCCTGTGCCGATGGTCTGTGCCCAGGACGCCTGCGCGATACGCTGGCGCAGGCGCTCGATCAGCTCACCGGCCTGGAGCAGATCCGTGTCCGGGAGCACCAGCAGGAACTCCTCACCGCCGTAGCGTCCTGCGCCATCGCCGGCGCGCAGCTGCGATGACAGCAGCGCGCCGAAAGCCTTCAGCACACGGTCTCCACCGTCATGGCCGAAACTGTCATTGATCTGCTTGAAATGATCGACATCCAGCAAGACCACACACAAGGGGGTGCCGTCGCGCTGCGCGGACTCCAGGCACTGGTGCAACCGCTCCATGACACCGCGCCGATTGGCCACGCCGGTGACCTCATCCTGGCGCGCCAGCACCTCGATCTGGGTCAGTGCCGTGGCCAGCTTTTCATTGGCTATGCCCAGCCGGTACTGCATGTTGCGAAAGAAAGTGACAAGCGTGCTGCAACGCACCACGGCGCCAAGCACCACGCCAATCGCCAGCATCTGGCCCATGGCGGTATCTGTGGTCATGCGCATCTGCGGCCCGCGCCAGCCGACGATGACGGCCACTGCCAGCAGCGTGGCAACCCAGGTCAGCAAGAAGCTGGTGCGGCTGCGCGCAAGAAAGCCGTCGGCGCTAAAGGCAATCAGCATCACCAGGGCCTGGAACGCCACCTGAGGCGCAGCCACCAGCAGGCCCAGTACGCCGGAGATGGCCGTCAGCTGGTGCAGCAGGAACATGCCCGGGTCACGCAGCGTATGGCACCAGCCGCTGGCATAGGCCCAGGTGATGAAGCCCATGACAGCTCCCATCCACAGGGCATAGCCCCCTACGGCCATCCAGCTGGCATAGCCCAGCCAGGCATGGGCAATGAACAGGGCCAGTGCATATGAATGGCTGAGCAGCACGGACATATGCAGCTGCCAGGTTCGGCGGCGCCAGCGCTCCAGGTGTTCGGCCTCGTCGGCCAGCGGGGAGTCAGGAGCCGGCCCCCACAGCAGCCGTCGCGGAGCGTTCCGGGAGGAAGGGAAAGACACGGTCATGCGAAAAAGCACGAGGCCGGCGGCCTCTGTTGGCAGCCATTGTGACCGCATCCCGACCTGTGGGGCATACAGCCCCTGACGCCACTCAGGACTGGTCCGGCGGCTTGACGTCTTCGGCAATCACGATCTGATTGCGCCCGCAGGCGTGCCCCTGCACCAGCGCTGCCTCGGCACGCTGCACCAGCCGTTGCGATGTCTCCCCCGGCTGGAACTGCGCCACAGCCAGCGTCAGCGTCAGGCTGTCCTTGTCTATGGCACGGTCTGACGCTTCGCTGCCAGGGTGCTGGCGCATGCCATGGCGCAGGCGCTGCAGCGCCCAGACCGCCTGCTCGCAAGAGGTGTCGGGCATCACCAGCATGAAGATATCGCCACGGTAGCGCCCGATGCCATCCACGGCACGCAGATGCGTGGTCAGCAAGCCGCTGAGCATGAGCAGCACCCGGTCCTGCAGCGGTGGCGCCCAGGGCACGGAGGGGACGCCCTCGCGCGCCACCCAGGGGTCCAGCGCCAGCAGCACCACGCAAAACGGCTCGGGCTTGCGCGCATGGCGCTCGCGCAGTGCGTCCACACTCTCCATGAGACGCTCAAAACTGGAGACCCCTGTCAAGGCATCGCGGCCTGAAGAGTGCTGCAGGCCCGATACACGGGCCTGCAGTTGCAGGACTTCTTGTGACAGCGCATCGCACTGGCGGGCCAATTGCGCCAGCCCGTGACCATAGTGCCGCTGCAGCCGGCCCAGCGCCAGCCACATGACCAGCCCATGGGTGACCAGGGGCAGCAGCATGCCCGCCAGCCACAGCAGGCGCACGGACACGGAGCCCGGCGCCAGCACAGGCCTGGCCACCACCACGGCAACGACCAGGGGCAGCATGGCGCACAGCAGGGCCAGTTGGCCCGGGGGCAGGTGCAGCACCGGCTCGCGTTCCGTATCCCAGGGCAGCCAGGCCACCGCCCCAAACCACAGCAGGGCCGAGGGCCATGCCAGCGACGGTTGCCATGCCGCCAGCGCCAGCGCAGCCGTGGCCTGCACCCAGCCATGGCCGCGCAGCACGGCGGTTAGCCGTCTGCGGCGGGCATGACCATGCCATGCCCAGGCCATGCCAGCCAGGCCGGACAACGCCACATAGCTGCCCCAGGCACGCCAGGCAGCCGCACCCGCTGCCACATGGCAGGCCAGCAGCACAGCGCCAGCCGCCCAGGTGCACAACGGCAGCCAGGACCACGCCCCAGCTTCACGGATGGATGCGGGCGGTACCTCTGCAGTCTCGGACATGGGGCGCGGCATGGCTTTCTCGCTGCGTGCACAAGCTCCTGCACGGTGGACAAGGAAAGAGCGCCAGCCATGGATCGCGGCGCCCGTGTCCCGTGTTTACCACAAATCGTTACACATGACCGTCTGCCGCCGGGCTGGCGCTGCACTCGCCTGCGCGTGCAGGCGTGCCGCATGCGTGGCAGAACCGGGAGAAGGCGCTCTTGCGTGTGCTGCACTGGCCGCAGCGGTCGAACAGCCCGATGCCGCAATGCGGGCAGAAATCGATGCCAGCGTCCTTCAGATCCACGGAGCGCTCGCAGCCAGGGCACACGCCCTTGGCCAGCCGTGCCAGAGCCACGTCATAGCCCAGTTCCTCGCGGCGCTGGGTCTCAGGCAGGGATTCCTGCTGCTTTTGCCGCTCCAGGTAGCGGTTGAGCGCCAGGATGGCGGCACGGCCCAGCAGCACCGTGACTACGATGCCGACCACATAGCGCACATAGCCGCCGTAGTCTGGCAGGTAGGGCACCAGCTCGACGAAGAAGGCGAACAGCGCGAAAAAGATGAAGCCCCAGACAAAGGGCCACCAGGTGCTTTTGCGCTGCCGGGCGAACAGCCAGCCGGCCACCAGCAGCAAAGGCAGCGTCACCGCCAGGCGCAACAGGAATACGCGCAGCTCGATGGCCCGCATCTCTGCCCGCCAGGCCGGCACGGCGCCATCGCGCAGCTCGCTCCAGCGCTGATTGGCAGCATCCAGGCGCTGGCGCGCCTGCAGGCTGGACTCCTGCAACTGCTCCACGGCAGCGCGCGATGCGTTTTCTTCCTGCTTGAGGGCGTCCAGCGCACGGGTGCGGGCAATCAGCTCGCTGTCCTGGTCCGGTCGGGCCGTCGCCTTGCGCGTGGCCACCCAGTTGTCAAATGTCTCGCGCGCAGACTGGTAGCGGGCCTGGGCCGTGCCGTGCTTGAGGTTCGCGCTCTCCAGTGCCTTGCCGGCCTTGTCGTACTCGGCCCTGGCCGACTGGATTTCGGCCTTCACAGGCTCGGCCTGCGCGGGCGCCATGAAATCCTCCACGCTGCGCGGTGACTCGACCTGCGGCAGGTCGCCCACCACCAGGCCACCCAGGCCGATCAGAAAGGACGCAAAAATCACCGCCACCAGCCACAGGCCGCGGCGGAACCATTTCTCGGGCAATCGCAAAGCCTTGCTCATGGGGCTGACTCCGTCAAAGAAAAACCATCAGGGCAGGCTGCGTGGAGCACCTGCAAGCTGGCTGCGCTGCAGCCACTGCATCACCGACTCGACGGTCACGGTCTCGATGCGGCTGGCATAGCGCTTGTCGCTCGGGTGGTCGTCAAAGGCGATGTTGGCCGCCGTCATGCGCCCGCCCAGGCGGGTCAGCGCGCGTATCGTGAGCACGCCGGGCTCATAGCCCTTGAAGCGCAGCCAGGCCTGGGCCTGGTCACGCCGCAGCACGGATGCCGGCTCCATCGCCGCAGCCAGGGTTTCCGTCGCCCACTGGTTGGACTGCTGGTAGCGTTGTGCCCAGGCATAGCTGACCATGCTATAGGGCTCGTGCTGCAGCCGCAGCACGGTCTGGGGCTGGGTCAGAAAGCTCCACAGCGCCTGCTGGACGGCGGGCGTGGGCACCTGGATGCCGGCCTCGTAGCGCCACAGGTCATCCATGAAGAACTCCCCCAGGCCCTGGCGGTAGATATGGCCGCCCGCCGTGCCGCATTCGTTGAGCTTGTGCGCCACGCGCCAGGGGCCTTCGGCTGTCTTGTAGGCCCAGCCGTAATGCGAATAGCGCAGATCGTACTTGCTCAGGTCCTGGCCCACGCGCGCCAGCAGCACGACGCGCGTGCCATTTTTTTCATGCTCGGCGTCCAGCACCTGGGCAATGCGCTGTGCCAGGTCCAGCGATTTCTGCAGGGTCTGGGGCGTCAGCGGCTTGTCCTCGCAGCTGCGGCCCGCGTGGGCCGTGCCCACGGCAGCGGCCAGCAGCAGGCCCAGGCAGGCCATGCGCGCAGGGATGTGTGTGCGGTATGGCATGGTTACAGGCGTTCGTTATGCAGCAGGGCTTTGCCGATTTCGTTGGGGATGAAGGCCAGCACCTTGCCGGCGGCGGAAATGATGGTGCCCGCGCCGATCGCGCTGCAGGCCACTGCCGTGCCCACGGCATAGGTGGCACGCCCTGCCACTTCCACGCTGACCTGTGCGCCATCGGATGCGCGCTCCAGCAGGTACACGGTCCCCGTGGCCGATGCCTCGACCGCCTTGACCGTCAGCACCGCGCCGCTGACCAGCAGCGCTGCGGGCACCACCACCACGGAGCCGGCCGCCGCCGAAGCCACTGAAGCGGTGCCCACCACGGAAGCCACCGGCAGCATGGACAGCGCGGCAGAAACCTCGCTCTGGGCCCTTGCCGGTGCAGCGGCCGCCCACAGCGCGCCTGCCATCAGCAGCGCACACGACAGCCGGCGGGAAAAAGACACTTTGCTCATCATTCACTCCTGGATGCAGAGGATTGCCACGCCTTGAAGGCGCAGGGCAATCCGGAAAACATGGAACGCTCGCCGGGACTTATTCGCTGCTGCCGCCAGCCGGGGTCTGCTGACCCGATTCGTGGCGGCCATGCAGCCGGGCCTGCAGCAGATCGGCTTCATGGCGGTCGCGCAGCATCTTGGCCAGCGTGAAGGCCGTGGTGATCAGGTACAGCCAGCTCACGCCCAGGAAAGCCTTGTAGGTCACGTTGATGTCCATGCCCAGCAGGCCCCAGCCCGTCAGGCCCATGGCCACGGCAAAGCCGCCCCAGACCACCAGACCCCACAAGGGCGTGTCGCCTGCACCACGGCGGCGACCCTCGTTGTCCCGCACAAACTTAGCCAGTACGAAGGCGGCGGACAGGCAGAACACATAGCCCATCACCATGAAGGCCATCTCCATCTCCTCGCCGGGCAGCCATGCCAGACCGACGCCGCACAGGAAGACCGCGATGCCAAAGGAAATCCACACCTGCAGTTGCCAGGCACGGGTATCACGCTGAACGACGATAGGGGAGGAGGACATTTGCCGCGAGGCCCTGAAGGGCGTTGGTTGAACACGGAACGCATCGTGCCCGCACACCGCCGGCATGTCTGCAACCAACTGCTGCAGTGCCCATCCGCTGGCTATTCGGTATCTTCAAACGATACTTTCCCGCCTTGCCAGAGTGCTGCGCATCCTTGCACAGCACGCCCTCCTGCCTGCGGCCCGCAGCGGTCACGAAGACCCGCTGGCCAGCAGCTGCTGCACGCGCTCGCGCAGCAGCGCCGGCTGCACCTCATGCTGCGCCACCGGCGCGCCCACATGCAGGCCCACGCGGTTGAACAGGCCCCGGCGAAATGGCCGCACCATAGCGCCACCCTGCTCGATGCGACTGAAGTACGAGCCCCAGAGGTTGGTCAGTGCCATGGGAATCACGGGCACCTGCAGGCCTTCGCCGCGCGCACGCTCGACGATCTTCATGATGCCGCCCTTGAACTCCTGCAGTTGCCCGTCGCGCGTGATGCCGCCTTCCGGGAAGATCGCCAGCAGGTCGCCTTCGCGCAGCACCTGGGCAGCGCGCTCGAATGCGGCTTCGTAGGTGGCCGGATCTTCTTTCTGGGGCGCCACGGGAATCGCCCTGGCCAGGCGGAACAGCCAGCCCAGCACCGGCACGCGGAAGATGCGGTGGTCCATGAGGAAATAAATAGGCCGGGGGCTGGCGGCCATGAGCAGCACCGCATCGACAAAGCTCACATGGTTGCAGGCCAGGATGGCCGCGCCCGCAGTCGGCAGGTGCTCATCGCCCTGCACCCTGAAGCGGTAGACGAAACGCGAGGCCACCCAGGCCACGAAGCGCAGCAGGTATTCGGGCACCAGCAGGAAGATGTAGGCGGCCACGATGGCGTTGGCAATGCCCGTGGCCAGGAACACCTGGGGAATGCTCAGGCCTGCCGACAGCAGGGCGCCAGCCAGCACGCTGGCGGCGATCATGAACAGGGCATTGAGAATGTTGTTGGCCGCGATGATGCGCGCGCGGTGCGTGGGCTGGCTGCGCATCTGGATGAGCGCGTACATGGGCACGCTGTAGATGCCCGCCGACAAGGCCAGCAGGCCCAGATCGGCCATCACGCGCCAGTGGGCGGGCTGCGCGAAGAAGGCTCCCACGCCCATCAGCCCGGAAGGCGGCAGCGCGCTGGCAGCAAAGAACAGGTCCACGGCGAATACGCTCATGCCGATGGCGCCCAGCGGCACCAGACCAATCTCCACATGGCGGCGGCTGAAGACCTCGCACAGCAGCGAGCCGATGCCGATGCCCACGGAAAACACCACCAGCAGCAGCGAGGCTACATGCTCGTCGCCATGCAGCACCTCCTTGGCGAAGCTGGGGAACTGGGCCAGGAACACGGCGCCGAAGAACCACATCCAGCTGATGCCCAGCAGCGAACGGAACACCGCGGGCTGTTCGCGCGCCAGGCGCAGGTTGCGCCAGGTTTCGGTGAAGGGGTTCCAGTTGATGACCAGGTGGGGGTCGGTGGCCGGCGCATTGGGGATGAACTGTGCGCACAGACGCCCTGTCACCGCCAGCGCCAGGCAGGCCACGGCCACCTGGGCATGGCCGACCTCGGGCACGGCCACCAGCAGGCCGCCTGCTACATTGCCCAGCAGGATGGCCACGAAGGTGCCCATCTCCACCATGCCGTTGCCGCCCGTCAGCTCGCGCTCGTTGAGCACCTGAGGCAGATAGGCGAACTTGACGGGGCCGAACAGCGTGGAGTGCAGGCCCATGAGAAAGACGCAGGCCAGCAGCACGGGCACATGGGCCTGCACGAAGCCCCAGGCGGCCAGCGCCATGATGGCGATCTCCAGGTTCTTGACCAGGCGGAACATGCGCGTCTTGTCCCACTTGTCGGTCAACTGGCCCGAGGTTGCCGAAAACAGCAGAAAGGGCAGGATGAACAACGCGCCGATGGCCAGCCCCGCCAGCGAGGGCGGCAGCCAGGAGACACTGAGCTGGTAGGTCACCATCACGGTGAGCGCGAACTTGAACAGGTTGTCGTTGGCCGCTCCCGCGAACTGGGTCCAGAAGAACGGCGCAAAGCGCCGCTGGCCCAGCAGGGCAAACTGGTTGGGGTGTTCGTGCGCGGACGATGCGGCGGTACGCGGGCTGCCGGAGTCTTGCTGGTACATCTTGTTTTGCCTCAACGGTTGGCGGCGCCGCCGTGGACGCCTGCACCGGCGCACATTGTGCCCGCACAGGCCGTGCGCAGCGCCGCCAGCACGGGCCAGGCAGCCGCCGCTGCGAGCACATGCTTGAGGCTGTGCCCGGAGACCAGGCCGGCCGTGGCATCGAAGACGGCCGCATCGCCCCACTCCAGCAGCTTGGCCGCCCCGTACCAGGCGATCACTGCGCCCAGCCGCAAAGGCAGGCCGCCGATGCGCGGCGCCATGGGCGACAGCGCCAGCACGGCCAGCATGCCGCCCGCCTGCACCAGCGCCCAGGGCAGCACATTGCCGCTGTGCAGCCAGACCAGAACGGCCGCCACGGCCGCAAGCAGCATGCCCAGGGCCGCCGCCACGCCCGCACCGCCGGCGACGCGCGAATGCACGGCCAGCCCCAGCATGCCGGCAAAGGCGATTGCCATGCCCAGGCGGTCGCCGGCCAGGGTGGCGTCGCCGGGCGCCCAGTGGTAGACCGCCGAGCCAACGGCCGAGCAGGCCAGGCCCGTGAAAAACAGGGCCGCCAGCCAGCGCAAGGCGGCGGGCAGATGCTGCGCGCGCCCGCATGCCAGCAGCCGCGCGCCGGCCACGGCAGCCGCCGCGAAGGCCAGGTTGCTGAGCACATCGAGCGCATGGGGCAAGGCGCCCCAGGCACGCTGGTCGGCAAAGTGATGGTAGCCGGGCGGCTGGGCAACGAAGGGGCCGCACAGAGCCAGCAGGCCCAGCACAGCAGCGCCACTGGCCAGGGCATGTGGCACGCCAAGGCGTGGATTCGACGGTAAGGGCATTTCTTCCTCCTCGGGACAGGAGGGCGCAGTGTCATGAGGAGGACGCTCAAAGGCATCGTATTTGTGCACCTGGAGCGCTTGGCGGCACCGCCGGTATCGATAATTGCCCCCATGAGCACCACCAACGACCTTGTGATTGCCCTGAAGAAAGAACTCAAGGCCGCCCAGATGACCTATGCCGATCTGGCGTGCGCCCTGGGCATGGCCGAGTCCAGCGTCAAGCGCATGCTGGCCAAGGGCGATATGCCGCTGTCGCGCATCGATGCCATCTGCCGCGCGCTGAGCCTGGATTTCGCCGATCTGGCGCGCCGCGTCGCGGACAGCCAGCCGCTGCTGCAGGAGATGACCCCCGAGCAGGAAAGGGCCGTGGTCGCGGACCGCAAGCTGCTGCTGATGGCCATCTGCGTGCTCAGCCAATGGACGCTGGAGCAGATCGTGGCCACCTACCGGCTGACCGAGGCCGAGGGCATCGGCTATCTGGCCCAGCTCGACCGCATCGGCATCATCGAACTGCGCCCGGGCAACCGCTACCGGCTGCGCCTGGCCAAGACCTTCCGCTGGCATGCGCGCGGCCCCGTGATGGAGTATTTCCGCGAGAACGCTGTGCTCGACTACTTCGGTGGCGGCTTCGACCATCCGGGCGAAGGCATGCTGATGGTCCACGGCTCCATCGCCCGCCACCTGGCGCCCAGCTTCGTAGAGCGCATACAGCGCCTGGCCCACGATTTCTCGCAACAGCACCTGCAGGACCAGCGCCTGGCGCCGGAGCAGCGCGAAGGCTATACGCTGGTGCTGGCCATGCGCAGCTGGGAGTTCTCGGCCTTCCGGGCGCTGCGCCGCAGTTAGGGCCTGCAGCGCCTTGCAACAATGCTTCACACAGGCGATACACAAGATTGCAAGACTTCGCGCCACGGCAACCGCCGATTGACGCAGCGCCTGCACCATGGCGCCATGGATGCCTGACCCGCCACGCGGCAGGCTCCAGCCCACAGAACCAAGGAGCTGCCATGATGAACCTTCGCATACCGCTGATGGCCGCCACGCTGGCCCTGGCCGGCTGGACCGGTGCCGCCCAGGCGCAGGCCCGGATGGCCTACGTCGCCCCCGGAGCCCAGGTGACGGTGCAGCTGGGCGCGCCGCCGCCCGTGCGCTACGAGGCCGTGCCGGCGCCGCGCCGCGGCTATGTCTGGGCGCCCGGCCACTGGCGGCCCCAGGGCCATCGCCATGCCTGGGTGGCAGGCCACTGGGTCAAGGTCCGTCCCGGCTATGTCTATCGCCAGCCCGTGTGGGCGCAGCGCGGCGGCCGCTGGGACTGGACACCGGAACGCTGGGACCGCGACCGCGACGGCGTGCCGGACCGCCGTGACCGCCGCCCCCACAACCCCTATCGCCACTGAGCTTCTTTGAAGCACATGTGCCCAGGCCCGCCCTATCGGCGGGCTTTTTGCTGGACGGCCATGACATGGCCCCACAGGCTTCATACCAACATATGCATATAAAACCGGATCATTAAGTTCCCAGGAAAATATGGGTATTGATTCACCGGATTGCCTGCATACCATGCGCCCCTCGTTTTTCCGCACCTGGATTCCCGCCGCCGCAGCGGCCCTGGCCACTCTGGGCAGCGCCGCTGTGCTTGCCGCCGATGCCACGGCATGGCCGCACCAGCCCGTGACCCTGATCCTGGGCTTTCCGGCCGGCTCGGGCGTGGACGTGATCGCACGCGGTGTGCAGGAGCCCCTGTCCCAGCGCCTGGGCCAGCCGGTCATCATCGACTACAAGTCGGGCGCGGCCGGCAATATCGGCAGCGAGTTCGTGGCGCGTGCCAAGCCCGATGGCTACACGCTGGCCTTCGGCACGGCAGCCACGCACGGCAGCAATGCGGCGCTGTACAAGAAGCTGCCCTTCGACGTGGAGGCCGACTTCGTGCCCGTGGCGCCGCTGATCGATGTCTCCAACGTGCTGACCATCAATCCCAACGTCATCAACGTCAGGAACCTCAAGGAGTTCGTGGATGAGGTCAAGGCCCATCCCGGCAAGTACAACTATGCCTCCACCGGCAACGGCGCGGGCACGCACATGGCCTTTGCCGAGTTCAATGCGCGCCTGGGCCTGAATATGGTCCATGTGCCCTACAAGGGCGGCCCCGAGGCCATCACCTCGGTGCTGCGCGGCGAGACCTGCTGCATCATGAACCAGGTGCAGACCGTGCTGCCCCACTACAAGGCCGGCAAGGTGCGCCTGCTGGGTGTGACCACGGCCAAGCCCGTGGAAGTGGTCAAGGAGGTGCCGACCATCGCCTCCAGCGGCCTGCCCGGCACCAAGGGCTTCGACAGCTCGATCTGGTTCGGCATCTTCGCGCCCAAGGGCACGGACCCGGCCATCGTGAGCAAGCTCAACCAGGCCGTGCGCGAGGTGCTGGACCTGCCCGAGGTGCGCACGCGCTTCGAGTCCCAGGGCAACGCCATTCGCATCGAAACACCCGATCAGTTCAAGAAAACAGTGCATAACGATCGCCTGAAGTGGGCGCAGGTGGTCAAAGACGCGAAAATCACGATCGATTGATGCCCCCGCGCCCGGCAGCGCCTGCCGCCGGCGCGCATTCCATGCCGCGTTTCCTGGTGAGTTTATGTCCCTGACCGATACGGCAGCCACGGCCCCTGCGGGCCTGGCTGCTCTTGAAGAGCGCCTGCGCGACGATCTCGTCGCCCTGGGCTGGCCTGCCAAGGCCTGGATTCCCCCCTCATTTCACAATGGCCAGCCCGTGCACGATGTGCTGGTCATCGGCGCCGGCCAGGCGGGCCTGGCCCTGTCGGCCGCGCTGTCCCAGCTGGGCATCGCGGCCGTTTTGCTGGACAAGGCGCCGCTGGACTTCGAGGGCCCCTGGGCCACGACGGCACGCATGGAAACCCTGCGCTCGCCCAAGGAGCTGACCGGCCCCGCGCTGGGCCTGCCCTCGCTGACGTTCCGTGCCTGGTTCATCGCCCAGTGGGGCCGTGAAGCCTGGGAAGCGCTGGACAAGATCCCGCGCCTGCAATGGATGGACTATCTGCGCTGGTACCGGCGCGTGATGCGCTGCGATGTGCGCAACGGCCACCAGGTGACGGCCATCCGCGCGCGCGCCGATGGCATCGCCGAGGTCGATGTGACGGCCGGCGGCGCATCCGGCACCTGGCTGGCGCGCCGCGTGGTACTGGCCACGGGCCGCGACGGCCTGGGCGGACCGCAGATTCCGGCCTTCATGCAAGGGGTGGACCGCAGCCGCTGGGCGCACTCGTCGGACGTGCTCGACTATGGCCGCCTGGCCGGACTGCATGTGGGCGTGGTGGGCGCGGGCTCATCGGCCATGGACAGCGCGGCCACGGCGCTGGAGAGCGGCGCGGCCAGCGTGGACCTGCTGGTGCGGCGCACCGATCTGCCGCGCATCAACAAGTCCAAGGGCTCTGGCACGCCAGGCCTGACGCATGGCCAGTTCCTGCTGCCCGACGCATGGAAATGGCGCATCCGCCACTACATCAATGTGCAGCAGGTGCCGCCGCCGCATGGCAGCACGCTGCGCGTTTCGCGCCACGCCAACGCCCATTTCAACATGGGCTGCGCCGTGCAGAAGGTGGAGCAGGTGGCGGACAAGCTGCATGTGTCCACACCGCGCGGCGTCTTCGTGCTGGACTTCCTGATCGTGTCCACGGGCTTTGCCATCGACTGGAGCCAGCGTCCCGAGTTCGCGGACATCGCACCCCATGTGCGCGTGTGGAGCGACCGCTTCACGCCCGAGGCAGGCGCCGAGGACCAGGAGCTGTCGGACTCGCCCGACCTGGGGCCGCTGTTCGAATTCCAGGAAAAGACGCCCGGCACCCGGCCCGGCCTGGACCGCATCCACTGCTTTTGCTACGCCGCCGCGCTTTCGCACGGAACGGTCTCGGGCGACATTCCCGCCATCAGCGACGGCGCTCGCAAGCTGGCACAGGGCCTGGCATCGCTGTTCTACCGCGAGGACATGGAGCACCACTATGCCCAGCTGCAGGCCTATTCGGAGCCTGAACTGGACGGCGGCGAATGGACGCCCGCCGACCCCGAAGCCCGCATGCGCGCCCTGGCAAACCAGCACTGAATACCCCCATGACCACCGCACACCTTCACGACACCATTGACCGCCTGGCCGGCCTGACCGAGCAGTCCCCCGTCTTCGCCACACGCCGCCAGCGCGACAAGGTGGCCATCGCCACCCAGGCCTGCGAAGACCTGCTGCTGGGCGATGGCCTGGCCGAGAGCCTGTCGCAGGCCGAGCGTCTGGTGCTGGCCAGCGAGCAATGCCGCGTCAGCGGCGTGCAGGCCCTGGCCGATGAGTACCGCCAGCGCGCCCAGGCCCTGGACGATGCCCTGACGCCCGCGCTGCGCAGCGTGCTGGCTACTCCTGGCGCCACCACGGGCGATGCGCGCCTGGATGCGGCCCTGCATTTTGTGCGCACGCTGGCCCTGCATCCTGCAGAAAGCGACCGCGCGGCGCTGCTGGCGCTGCCCGAGTCCGGCCTGTCCGTCGATGACACCGTGCTGCTGGCGCAGCTGGTCGGCTTCATCGCCTACCAGTTGCGCCTGTTCGCAGGCGTCAAGGCCATGGCTGAACTGGGCGGCCAGGCCAGCGTGCCTGCGGCCGATGCCGCGCCGTCCGCTCCCTTCGTGCACCCGGCCAACCTGCCGGCACCCGGCGAGCCGCTGCGCCGCAACGGCTATACCAGCGAGACGCTGGACTGGAAGTCCTGGCTGCCCGTGCTGGACCCGGCCACGGCCACGCCCGAGCAGCAGGCCGTGCTGGACCTGAGCCATCCCAAGGCCCGCACCTCGGACTTCTACCTGCTGCTGGCGCGCCAGCCGCGCGTGCTGTCGGAGCGCTCGCAGGCGTTCAACGCCATCATGTATGCGCCCGGCGGCCTGTCGCGCCCCGAGCGTGAAGTAGCGGCCACGGCCGTGTCGCGCTCCAACGGCTGCGTGTACTGCGCTTCGGTCCATGCCCAGCGCTTCGAGCAACTGGCCAAGCGCAATGATGTGATGGCGCAGATGTTCGACGATCCGGACACTGCCGGCACCAATGCCCGCGAACGCGCCATCATCCAGTCCTCGCTGGCGCTGACGCGCGCGCCCGGCAGCTTCGGCGCAGCCCAGCTGCAGCCGCTGCGCGAGGCTGGCCTGACGGACCAGGAGATCCTGGACATGCTGCACTCGGCCGCGCTGTTCGGCTGGGCCAACCGCCTGATGCTGAACCTGGGCAAAGAGGTCTATCTGTCCTGAGCAGCCGCGCCGCCTGCCCAGCCCTCTTTTTCAGGGCCAGGACAGGCGCATGGCTGCGGCCTGCCGCTGCTACGCCATGAACACCGTCAACACGCCCGCAAAACGGTGCAGGCGCGCATCCATGATCTCGGCCTCGGCGATGAAGCCGATCAGCGGCACATCGCCCAGGGCATGGCGCAGCGTGCGCAATTCAGCATCGGGCGCGCCGAACAGCGCACTGCCACGGCCACGGCAGCTGATGTAGAGCGCCCCACGGATGCGCGGTCCGGCCTGCGCCTCGTCGGATTCCGCCGCTTCGCGCAGTGCGGCGCCCAGTTGCATCAGCTCCTGGCGCGCAGTCTGCGCCTGACGGCGGCAGAAAATCACCGAATGCCCCGCCTCGACCGCAGAGGACAGCGCCACGCCCTGGCGCAAGGGGTCCAGCCCGACCAGGGTCAGCACCTGGGCCTCCTCGGTCAGCACGCCATGGGCCACGCCACGGCCCGGAGGCGCAATCGCCGCCAGCGTGGAGCGCACCGTGGTCAGTGCGGGCTGCCAGTCGCCGCCTTCGAGTTCCACGCCCAGCAGCTGCAGCAGGCGCTGCAGGGCAGGATCGCCGTCCAGGCCGGTCACCAGAGCGCCGCGCGCCTCGGTAATCTCCAGCCCCTCGCCCAGCGGCACACAGCCCTGGGCCATGCCCGTGGCGCAAGCCACGCCATCGCCCCAGGCCACGCCGGAAAAGCCTCCCCGGAAAATGCCGGCCGACGAGCCAGCGTGCAATGCCGCCAGATCCTCGGCCCGGCAGGCAATCTGCACGCCCTCAACGCCTTCGTCGCCCGCGCTGCCCAGGCCACCGAACAGCAGGCCCGAGTCGGTGCGATCGGACAGCTCGAACAGCAGCTCGGCCAGCTCGGGCTGACCGCCCTGGGCATGGACCAGGGCCGAGCGGGCGGCAAAGCCTGCCTCGCCACCGGGCGCTGGCAGCGGCGCCAGGCCTGAATACAGCCGGTAATGCGCAGCAGGAATATCGAGCAGCATCACGGCCAGTGCCGGCTCGGACAGGTATTCATGGCCCATGGCCAGCACGCCGCTGGCCGAACAGCCGGCCCAGTCGGCCACCTGGGGAAGGGCTCGCGCCAGATGCCGCAGCAGCGGCGCGGCATGGCGTGCATGCACCTGCGAGAAATACACCAGGCCCAGGCGGGGCCGAGACGCATGGCCAGGTGCCGCCATCTGCCCGCGCAGCTGCTGCAGCACCGCATCAGCCGCCGTGCGCCAGTCGCCATGGCTCGCATGGCCTACGGGAAACAAAGACATTCCCACCTCTTTTCTGGACGGACCAGGCGCGCCGCGCCTGGCGGATTCAGCGGGGTGCCACCGTCTTGCGGGCGGTCTTGCCTGCAGCCTTCTGCGCAGGCGCCTTGGCTGCTGGTGCCTTGGCTGGGGACGCCTTCGTCGGGGGCGCCTTAGCCGGGGGCGCCTTAGCCGGGGACGCCTTCGTCGGGGACGCCTTGGCAGCCGGTTTTTTGCGGGCCGCGGCAGCAGGCTCTGCCGCTGACGCAGCCGAAGCAGGCGCCTTTGCGGCCTGGGCGGCAAAGGCGCCAGTCTGCGCCGCCATGTGGTCCATGGTGGCCTTGGCGAAATCGCTGGCCATGCCGGTGGCGCGCTGGGCGGCAGCCACCGCCTCGGGCGGCAGGGGCTCGGCCATGGCCTTGGCCGCAATCTGCTGGAACTGCTGGGTCAGCGCGCCCCACCACTGCATGGCCTGGCCCACGGCATCCGCCTGGGCGGGTTCCGGCGCGGGTGAGGATGCGCTGTCTTCTGGCGCAGGGGTATCCTGGGGCTGGCTGCCAGAAGCTGCCGGCGCCTCGGCGGATGCCGGCTCTTTTTCAGGCTTGGCACGGCCTGCCGATGACATGGGCCAGCCCGAGTGGTCCGCTGGCGCATCCCGCGTGGCCGCCGTGGCAGCTGCCGCAGGGAACTGGAAGGACTGGGCCAGCTCGGCCATGCTGACGTTCATGCCCTTGAGCGTGGACAGCGTCATGCGCTGCACTTCCAGGGCCTGGATGGTGGCGGCCAGCGCCTTGCCGTTTTGCTCCAGCCAGAACTGGACCGCCTTGAGTTCGGAGATGCGCTTGTCCACCTCCTCGATGCTGACCGTGGGAGCCACCCACTGGGGCAGGCTGCCCAGCGGGCGTGCCGTGGCCGAGCCCGCACTCTGGGCCAGCCCCTGCAGAAAATCGAAGCCGGGGATGAACTTGCCGAAACCGAAGGGGGACGCATCACTCATGGCAGCACTCGCTCAAGACAGGAAAGGAAATGGCATGCATGGCCGGCATCTGCCGGCCATGCATGCAGCTTAACCCAGGAGCCCGCCAAGTCCCATGCACAGAGGATCGTGCAAACCCGCAAGCACTGCCGGGGGGCGGCGCAGCGCCACCCCAGGCAGGCCCGTGATCAGTGCGCGTGGCCGGCGTGACCGCCATGGCCTGCGGCAGGCGCGGCGCCTGCGGGCGCCATGGCGCGCACAGGCAGCTGCAGGTTCAGGCGCGAGGTCTCACCCTTGGCATCCTTGAACACCAGGGTCACAGGCACCTGGCTGTCCTTGAGCAGCGGGCCCTTGAGCTGCATCAGCATCACATGGTAGCCGCCGGGCTTGAGCTCCACGGGCACGCCCTTGGGCAGGTCCAGCCCGTCGATGGCGCGCATGCGCATCACATCGCCCTCCATCTTCATTTCATGGACCTCGGCCACGCCTGCCACAGAGGTTTCGACACCCACCAGACGCAGCGGCTCCTCGGCGGTCAGGCGCATGAAGGCGCCTGTGGCCTGCTGGCCAGGCACGCTGGCGCGGGCCCAGGCGGCATCGGCCTTGACGTGGGCAGCATCAGGGTGGGCGTGGGCCAGGCCCAGGGACAGGGTGGCAGCCATCAGGAAGGGGGTGGTCCATTGACGCAGTGTCATCACGGTTTCTCCAATCGATCATTCGCAGGCAGCCAGGGCTGCGCCGCATGCAAGACAAAAAAAGGGGGGAAATTCATCGTGGATCACTGCGGCGGCGCGCGCACAGGCGGCAGCGCCGGCATGTCCGCCGCGCAGGCACGGGCCGTGCGCAGCAAAGGCGCGGCACCGGGCGCGGCAGGCGGCATGCCTGGGCCGGCCTGCGCCGGTGGCGGTGCCAGCGGCGGCAGGCAAAGCGGGCAGTCCATGCCGTGAACGGCCACAGGCCCCGCATCGCCAGCCGCCGGGGCAGGCACCCACAGCGGCCCGCCCGCAGCGGAGCACAGCCGCTCCCAGCCCCCGGCCCGCGCCAGCGGCGACAGGGCAGAGGCCAGCGCCACGCACAGCCAGGCGCCCAGCACCCAGCGGGCGCAGGCGGACAGCACGGGATGGCGGCGGCGGGACATGGCCCCCATTTTAGGGGCCGGGGTCACTCAAGCCAGCGCAGCAGCCCGCTGGCGCGCCGCGTGGGGCTGGCCACGGACGAGGCCAGCAGGCCGGGCACCTGCGAAAACAGCGTGAAGGCCTGGCGCGCGCGCGTGATGCCGGTGTAGACCAGCTCCCGCCCCAGCAGGCTGCCGCCCTGTGAGGGCAGCACCAGGGCCGTGTGTTCGAATTCGGAGCCCTGGCTTTTGTGCACGGTCATGGCAAAAGCGGTTTCCACGTGCGCGAGCCGGCTGACGCCGACCGAACGCAGTTCCTCGCCCTGCAGGAAGAATACGCGCAGCGGCTGGCCGGCGGCCGCCGCCGGCAGGGCGATGCCGATGTCGCCGTTGAAGACCTCCAGTTGGGCGTCGTTGCGCGTGACCATGATGGGACGGCCTGCATACCATTCGCCGCTGCGGCGGATCACGCCTTCAGCCTCCAGTGCCTGCTCCACGGCGCGGTTGAGGCCCGACACGCCCCATTCGCCCTCGCGCACGGCGCACAGCAGCCGAAAGCGCTCGAAGGCCCGCAGCACCCCGGCGGCCCAGGCCTGGTGGGCGGCCTCGCCCGCTCCATGGCCGGGCCATTCGCCCAGGGCCTGGGCGTAGGCTGCGTAGCTGGCATGGCCGCCACGGCCATGCACGGCCATGTCGGTCACCGCCTGTACGGAGCCGCCATGGCGTCCCCACAGGGGTGCATGCGGCCCGGCCTGCACGCCGGCATCGAGCAGGGCCTGGGCCCGCAAGGCATCGCCCGCGTTCACGGCCAGTGCCAGCTGGCCGATGGGGCCGCCGAAACGCCGGCTTTCGCGCAGCATCACGGTGTGCTGGGCCAGGGCTGGTACCGCAGCGCCGGGCTGCGCGGCGAATGTGCCTGCAAGGCGCTGGCCGGCGACGCGCCAGGCATAGTCCAGCGTATCGGGCAGATAGCGGCCGGCCTGCGCGTCGCGGCACAGGTCGCCCAGCACGGCGCCGGCCTCGACCGATGCCAGCTGGTCCTTGTCGCCCAGCAACACCAGGCGCGCGCCGGGCGGCAGGGCGTCGAGCAGGGCCGACATCATTTCCAGATGGACCATCGAGGCTTCGTCCACGATGAGCACATCGACATCGAGCGGGCTGCCGGCATGCCGGCCCCAGTGCCGCGTATCGGGCCGGGCACCGAGCAGGGAGTGCAGGGTGCGTGCCGCGCCCATGCGCTGCACCAGCGCGGCCAGGTCCATTTCGCCGCCCATGCCCTCCTGCAGCTGCAGCAGGGCCGTGTCAATCGACTGCTTCAGGCGTGCCGCCGCCTTGCCGGTGGGAGCGGCCAGGGCCACGCGCAACTGGCCCGCATCGGGCGCCGTGGCGAACAGCAGGGCCAGCAGCCGCGCCGCCGTATAGGTCTTGCCCGTGCCCGGCCCGCCCGTGATCACCGACAGCCGCCCGCGCAGCGCCAGCGCGCAGGCCAGTTTCTGCCAGTCCACGCGGCCGGCGCCATCCTCGGCAGGAGGGAACAGCCGGTCCAGCCACTGGCTCGCCAGCACTTCGTCCACGCATTCATGCGCGGCCTGCGCAGTGCGCTGCGCGATCTGCGCGGCCACGCTGCGCTCGTAGTCCCAGTAGCGGCGCAGGTAGAGCAGCGGCGCGCTGCCCCGGGCATCCGCCAGCACCAGCGGCTGGCCCGTGTCAGCGCCCTCCTCCTGGCCGCCGTGGGACAGTACCCGCACCACGGGGCTGGCGCGCAGCGCACGGACCCAGCCGTCCAGCCTCGCGGGCAGCAGGCGCCACAGCGCCTGCTGGGCCGGCAAGGCTTCGGCCGGCCAGGCCAGCACATCGTTGGGGGCCGAGGGCAGCGGCGCCAGCGGCAGGCAGCTGTGGCCGCGCCCTTCCATCTGGGCCAGCAACGCGGCGGCCACCAGCAGCGCGGGCTCTGCCGCTGCATCCTGCCGGGCGACAAAGGCCGCAAACGCGGCATCGAGGCGCCGCAGCAGGCCGGCATCGGCATAGCTGCGCAGCAGAGCCAGGATGTCATCGGCCGCTGGCTTGTCGTCGAACAGGTCCAGCGTGTCCTGGTCCATGGGGCGCGCGCGTTGGCGAGGCGTCATGCCGGTTCCTCCTCCAGCAGCGCGTCGAGCGCCTGCAGCAGCTGCGGTTCAGGCATGACATGGTGCAGCCCGTGGGCCGGGCCATCGATGCCCCGCAGAAAATAGTACAGCGCGCCGCCCAGATGCTGCCGGGGTGCGTAGGCGGTGCCCAGCCGGCTGCGCAGCAGGCGGTGCAGGGCCAGCAGGTAGAGTGCGGCCTGCACGTCGTAGCGATGGTGCAGCATGGCCTGCTCCAGGGCCTGGGGGCTGTAGGCGGCGCCATCAGGCCCCAGGTGGTTGCTTTTGTAGTCGAGCACCCAGTAGCGGCCACCGTGGCAGAACACCAGGTCGGCAAAGCCCATGAGCATGCCGTGCAGCGCGCGCTGGGGCAGTGCCGGGCGGTCATGGCCGGGCAGGATGAAGCGCCGGCACAGCTGGTCGATGCGCTCGGCAGACAACTGCCGCGCAGGCAGCCAGAATTCCATCTCGGGCAGCGTCTGCCGCAGTCCGGACAGCGCCACGCCCAGCGGCGCCAGCGGCTGGTGCACGGCAGCCGTCAGCCAGGTCAGCACATCGCGCGCCTGCTCGCCACGGCCTGCGCGCTCGCAGCTACTGAGCAGGCTCTCGGCCAGCCCCCCCTGGCCGTCTGCGGGCAGGGCAAAGTCCCGCCCGGCCAGCCATTCGAGCTGTTTGTGCACGAAGTCGCCGACCACGGGCCCGCGCAGAAAGCGGTGCCAGACCGCAGCCGTCTCCAGGGAGGCATCGCCTGCCAGCGTGGCCAGGTCCGGCCCGCTGGCGGGCGCGGGCTCCAGCGCGCGTTCGTCCTCGGCCGGGCGCTGGGCGGCCACGGCCAGCACGGGCAGGCTGGGCGCGGCCATGGCGCGCACCAGGGCCGAAAAGCTGCCGATGCCCCAGCGCGTGTCGAAGCGGGCCTCGTAGATGGCGCCGTCCTGCAGCGGGACGGCCCGGGCATCGGGCTGCCAGCGCGTGCACTGCGGCGGGGTCTCGCCCAGGTCATGCCAGGCCACATGGCTGTCCTGTTCGCACCATTGCCGAATGGCATCGCGCCAGCCCTGGGCCGGGCGCGGCCCGGTGCCGCCCATGAGGTAGCCGGCTGCGCCCCGCTCGTTCACGCAGGCCTTGCTGTTGCCGCGCCGCAAGGGCGCCAGACCCAGCCACAGCGCATGGCGCGGGCGCGTCAGCGCCACGTAGAGCAGACGCAGATCCTCGCGCAGCCGCTCGCGGTCGGCCTGGGCCAGCTCCTCGTCGCTGTAGGCCAGCACCAGCCGGCGTCCGCCCTGCGGCCCGCTGCATGGCAGGCTCAGGTAAGGCGTGCGGGCGCGCTCCACGGGGCGCAGGCTGCCCGCGAATGGCAGGCAGACCAGCGGGTATTCCAGACCCTTGCTCTTGTGGACGGTGACGATCTTGACCAGGTCGGCATCGCTTTCCAGGCGCACGATCTGCTCTTCGCTGCCGCTGCCCGGCGCCTCGATCTGCGTGGCCAGCCAGCGGATCAGGGCCTGTTCGCCCTCCAGCCGGGCGCTGGCCGTCTGCAGCAGCTCGGCCAGATGCAGGTAGTTGGTCAGGCTGCGCTCTCCGCCCATGGCGCCGCCCTGCAGCCAGCGCGCGGGCAGATCCAGCCGGTACAGGGTCTGGCGCAGCATGGCCAGCACGCCCTGGCGCTGCCAGACGCCCTGCAGCTCGCGCAGCTGTTCGCTGCGCGCATCGAACGCCTGCTCGTCGCCCGCCAGCCAGGCCAGCTCATCCAGCGTCAGCCCGATGAGCCGCGTGGCCAGCCCCGCGCGCACGGCCTGTGCGTCGCGCGGCGCGGCCACGGCGCGCAGCCAGTACAGCAGGTCCTGCGCCTGCTCGCTGGCGAAGACGGAGTCCTGGTCGGACAGATAGACCGAGGCCACGGCACGCGCCTGCAGCTGCCCGCGCATGGCAGCGGCCTCGCGGCCGGTGCGCACCAGCACCGCGATGTCGGCAGGCCGCAGCCGTTCGAACCGGCCATCGGGATGCTCGAAGCCTGCCTGCCTGTCGGACAGCCACTGCACGATCTGCTCGGCACAGGCCGAGGCAAAGCGCTGCAGCACCTCGTCGGCCGCCAGCGCTTCGGGCGCGCCCGTGTCCTCGTCGCGCCCGGCGTCCCAGGCCACGGTCAGCGCAGGCATGGGGCCGTTGCGCGTGCGCAGCCGCTCCGGGCGGCCCTGCGCCTGCACAGGCTCGAACGGAAGGGGGTTGTGCGTCCCCTGGCGGAACATGAATGCCCCTTCGCCGGGCCGCTGCTCGGCCTGCTGGAACCAGCGGTTGACCGCGCCGACCAGCGCCTGTGTGGAGCGGAAGTTGGTGCCCAGCACGTAGTGGCGGCCTTCGGTGGCGTGGCGTGCCTGCAGGTAGCTGTGGATGTCGGCGCCGCGAAAGCCATAGATGGACTGCTTGGGGTCGCCGATCAGCAGCAGGGCGCTGTGCGGGTCGTTGTCCGCCGCGCGGTAGATCTGGTCGAACAGGCGGTACTGCAGGGGCGAGGTATCCTGGAATTCATCGATCAGCGCGACCGGATACTGGGACAGGATGCGCTCGCGCAGCGCCGCGCCGTTGCCGCCCGACAGCGCCGCATCGAGCCGCTGGAGCATGTCGGCAAAGCCGAAGGTGCCCGCCTGGCGCTTGAGGTGGGCCAGCCGGCGCTGCACGCAGGCCGCCGCATGCAGGCGCACCGCCACATTGACAGGTGGCAGGCGCTCCAGCCCGGTCAGCAGCTGCTGCAGCCCGTCGAACTCCTGGGGCAGCAGCAGGTCGCTGGCCGCCCCTTTGAAGCACTCCAGAATGCCCTCGGGGCTCAGGCGCCGGCAGGCAGCTTCGGTCAGGGACAGTGGCGCCTGCAGCGGCGCGCGCGCCCAGTCGGCCAATGCCTTGAGCCAGCCCGTGTAGCGAGCAGGCTGCAGCTTGCGCTTGTCCCACAGCGCGCCCTGCCCGTCGATCTGGGCATCGAGCCAGTGCTGCAGCCGCTGCGCCTTGTCGGCCCAGCCATCGGCCAGCGCCAGCAGGGAGTGCTGGCGCTCCTCGATGGCACGCCGCAGGCACTCGCCCAGACTGCCTTCGCCCGCGCCAGGCCCGTGCGGCTCGCGCAGCAGGGCGCGCATGTCGTCCACCAGCGCCCCCACATGGGGCCAGACCTGCAGTGCGGCGTCCAGCAGTTCGCCCGACAGCGGGTAGCACTGCTGGCGCCAGTAGTCCTGGGCGGCCTCGATCTGGCGCTGGGTCTCGTCGGGCTCCAGCGTTTCATCGAACAGGTTGCCGCTGTCGAAGGCATGCTCGCGCAGCATGCGCTGGCACCAGGCGTCGATGGTATGGATGGCCGCATCGTCCATGCACTCGGCCGCCATGGCCAGCCGCCAGGCTGCCCGCTCGCGCTCGGGACCCGGTGGATGGTCATCGCGCAAATCGCGCAGGAAGCCATCCTGCGCAGCAGGCTCGGCCTCGCCGCGAAAGCATTGCACCGCCTCGATCAGCCGCCGCCGGATGCGGTCGGACAGCTCGCGCGTGGCCGCGCGCGTGAAGGTCATGACCAGGATGTCGGGCGGCATCAGCGGGCGCTCAAAGCCCGCCTCCCCTTCGGGTCCGCCATGGCCCAGCACCAGGCGCAGATACAGCGCCGCAATCGTCCAGGTCTTGCCCGTGCCGGCGCTGGCCTCGATGAGCCGGCTGCCCCACAGCGGAAAGCGCGACGGCTCCAGCAGTTGCCCTGCGGGCGCGAAAGTGTCTGCAGCGCTCATTGCACCGTCTCCTGCAACGGCAGGGCCTGCACGCAGGCGTCCACCCAGTCGAGCAAAGGCTCATAGGCATCCCGCGCCAGCGTCTCGAAGCGCCCGTCGCCGCACAGCATGCCAAAGTCGGGATAGCAGCGCGCCCAGGCCGGGTCCTCGCACTCGCCGCCCATGAGGTGGCCGCCCTCATAAGTGAGCAGGGCGCCTGCCGCATCCCCGCCAGCCATGGCCACGGCAGAGCGCAGCGGCAAGGGCAGCGGGCCATCCTGGCCTGCGCGCCACAGCTGTATCAGCACCCGCAACTGCGCCATCGCCTGGTCCGGGTCCATCGCCTGGACCCATAGCCGCGTATCGCGCGCGACCACGCACAGATGGGCCGCCAGCCCGCTGGCCGCCAGCGCCAGGCTGCGCAGGTGGACGGATAGCAGTTTGTCGGCACGGACGCTGCCCTTGGACGACAGCAGGGTGCGCGGCTCCAGCAGCAGCCAGCAGGGCGGGCTTTGCGAGCCCTCGCCGGCCGCGCGCAGCCCGTCCAGCCAATCGTCCAGCACCAGGCCATCGTGCTCGATGCGCAGGCGCTGGCGCGGCGCCGGCTCGGGATAGGCCGCCCGCTGCACCAGCCATGCGGCCAGGGATGGGGCTGCGGCATCGGCCAGCGACCGCGCCTCGCGCTCGCCCAGCCCTGCCAGCGGCAGCTGGCCCGAGCGCGCCAGCCGCTGCACGTGGCTGCGCACCCGCTCCGCGACACGCTCTCGCGCTCCGGCCCCGAGAGTGCTGTCCTGAAGCGCCTGCGCCACCTGCTGCTGCAACTGCTGCACCAGGCCGTATTCGGTCAGGCCATCCACCTGGAACAGCTCGTCGTCCTGGACCACGTTGTCCTCCAGCTCGAAGCGCACCTGCAGCCGGTCGCGCAGATAGGCGCGCGCCGGGTGGCGCAGAAAGTCGGTCAGTCGCGCCAGCGTCAGCGGCGCCGTCGCATCGAACCGGAACGCCGGGCGCTGGGGCGCCTGGGCAGGTGCCTCGCCGGGATGCGCATGGGCGGCACGCCACTCGCGCGCATAGGTGGTGCGCTGCGACCCCTGCTCGAAGTACACCCGGCTGAACGGCTGCAGCGGATGCCGCTGCGTGCGCTGCTCCAGCAGTTGCCCGCCGCGCTGGCTGCGCGCCAGGCCGGCCGTGCCTTCGCCGCACCAGCCCGAGGCCAGATAGTCGCGCAGTTGCGAAACCAGCACCGAAGGCGGCTGCTCGCTGTTGTCCCGGACATGGTGACCTGTCCAGCTGATGTACAGCGTGCGCCGCGCCGACAGCAGGGCTTCGAGCATCAGCTGGCGGTCATCGTCGCGCCGCGCGCGGTCGCCGGGGCGCAACTGGCCCGGCAGGGCCATGAGGTCGAAGTCGCTGCGCATGGCGCGGCGCGGGTAGTCGCCATCGTTCATGCCCAGCAGGCAGACCACCTCGAAGGGAATGGCACGCATGGGCATGAGCGTGCAAAAGGTCACGCCGCCCGCGCGGAACCGCTGGGACAGCGAAGGCTGCTCCAGCGCCGCCATCCAGGCTTCCTGGGCCACGGCCAGATCCACCGCATCCACGTAGCCGGCCTGTTCGCAGGCCCGCTGCCATTCATTGAGCGCGGCCTCCAGCGCGGCCAGCATCGCTTCGTCCTCCTCGCCACAGGCCGTGAAAAAGTCCTGCAGCAACGCGCGAAAGCGCTGCGCCCAGACCGCAGGCTCGGCAGGCTGCCCGGCCTGGCTCCACCAGGCCAGCATCCGTTCCAGCAAGGCGGCGAGCACGCCGGCCAGTTCGGCCGACAGCCCGCCCACCTCGTCATAGGGCTCGATTCCGCCAAACACCTGGCCATCTCCGGCCGTGCCGACGGCATAGCCCAGCAGCATGCGCTGCAGCCCGAACCAGGCGCTGTTGTGTTCCCCGCAGGCCTGCAGGCCCAGACCCGTGCGCTGCGGCGCGTTCAGGCCCCAGCGTATGCCCGCGCCCGCCATCCAGCGCGTGAGCAGGGGCAGATCGTCTGCCGACAGCCCCAGGCGGGCCGCAATGGCAGGCACATCGAGCAGGTCGCACAGCTCGCTGAGCCGGCAGCGCTGCTGCGGCAGGCGCAGCAGCCATTGCAGGGCCACGGCCAGCGGGCTGCTGGCGCGCGCGCCCAGGTCGGCAATGTCAAACGGGATATGGCGCGGATCATGCCGCCCATACTGGCCAAACACCGCTCGGATCGAAGGCGCGGCCGCCTCGATGGAAGGCAGCATGACCACCACATCGCGCGGCGCCAGCGGCAGCTGTCCCGGCGCTGGCGGCTGGGCCAGCATGTGCAGCAGCTGGTCATGCAGCACTTCGAGTTCGCGCACCACGCTGTGCGCGCTGTGGAAGACGATGGAGCGGTCGCTGCGCGCCACCTCCAGCGGCGGGTGCTCAGCCAGCGGCACGAGATCACGGATGCGCTGCTGCACCTGGACCAGCAATGGCGCACCTTGCAGATCCATGGCATCGCTTTCCTCGAACAGGTCGATGCGCGGAAACTGCATCTGCGCGGCCGCGTGGGTGGTGTCGAAGGCATCGAGCTGGCGCACATAGTCGCGGCTTTGCCGCCCCCAGGCCGCCAGCAGCGGATGGGCATGGGCATGCATGGCCTCCAGCGGAATCTGCGCGAGATCACGCCCGCCGCGCAGCGGATGGCGCCGCCGCTGCATGCGCAGCAGCTCGCGCCCGTCGATGGCATCGGCCCAATGGAAGCGGCAGGGATTGGGCACGGCCAGCAGCACCTGGCTGTGCGGCGCAATGGCCGCCAGAAACTCCAGCAGGCTCAGCGGCAGCTGGCTGATGCCAAAGACCACCACGCGGCGCGCCAGCGGCGCCTCGGGCGCGCCGCCGGCATGCAGCGCCGCCAGCACCCGCGCATGCAGGGCGGGCCGCGTTTCGCTGCGCCCGGCATCATCCAGTTCGGCCAGCACCGCGCGCCACAGGCGCGGCTGCCACAGCTGCCCCTCGGGCACCGGGGCCTCGGGCATGCCCGGGCGCAGCGGCATGGGCAGCGTGTCATGGCCGCCCGCCCAGGCATCGAGCCAGTCGGCGCGGTAAATCTGGTACTGGTCGAACAAGTCGGCCAGCCGCTGGGCCAGCTGCAGCAGCCGCTCGGGCTCTCCAGGGCGCAGGAATCCCGCAATCGGGGCAAAGGCCGGATCATCCAGGCACCGGGGCAGAAGACGCATCAGCCGCCATGTCATGGGGATCTTGTCCAGCGGGGATTCGTGGGGCACGGCCTGGTGCCCCAGCACCTGGCGGTAGCTGCGCCAGATGAACCGCGCGGGCAGCTCCACCCGGGCGGCGGCACACACGCCCAGCCGCTCGGCCATGCGCATCTTGAACCACTCGGCCATGCCGTTGCTTTGCACCAGCACCACCTCAGGCTCCAGCACATCCAGCGGATGCGCGGCCAGCCAGGCCAGCACCGTATCGGCCAGTACCTCTGTCTGGTTTCCATGCAGGGCGATCAGCCCCGGCTGCCAATGCGATGCCACCTGTGCGCTCTCCTGTGCTCCATGCCATGCGAGCGGGGAGCTTAACGCGGTCTGCGATAGCTCAGGGACGTATTCGGCGCCATCACGAGAGGGGCCATTGGCTGCGGAGCCACCGCTGCGGGCTGGGCTGCCCGGTTTGCAGTGCCGTCAGCGCTGGGGCCAATCCATATGGACCGCTGCAATATGCAGGGATCCCTGCGTACCATTTTGAATGGCACAAATGAAAACGCCCAACTGGAATCAGTTGGGCGTTTGATCTGGTGGCCTGGGACGGAATCGAACCGCCGACACAAGGATTTTCAATCCTCTGCTCTACCGACTGAGCTACCGGGCCGAGAACTCAATTATATGCAGGTTTTTTGGCCTCAAAAACAAAATGCGGAAAATTCTTGAAAAAAGCTCATCCACGCTTGTTGCGGCCCAGGTCCACGCCAAGCTGGCGCAGCTTGCGGTACAGATGGGTGCGCTCCAGGCCGGTCTTTTCAGCCACGCGCGTCATGGAGCCGCCCTCACGCGCCAGATGGAATTCGAAGTAGGCCTTCTCGAAGCCGTCGCGCGCTTCGCGCAGCGGCCGGTCGAGGTCGAAGCCCTGGTGCGAATGCGGCATGTTGTCGCTGGACAGCCTGCTGCTGGTGGGCGTGGTCAGGGCCGCTGCATCGGCCGCCGCCGTGGCGGCTGCAGGCATGGCGGCTGGCGCCTGGCCTGTGGTATTGCGCGCCAGCCCCTGCTCCACCGCCTTGAGCAGTTTCTGCATGGTGATGGGCTTTTCAAGGAAGGACAGCGCGCCGATGCGCGTGGCCTCCACGGCCGTCTCGATGGTGGCGTGGCCGCTCATCATGATGACAGGCATGGTCAGCAGGCCGGTCGAGGCCCATTCCTTGAGCAGTGAGACGCCGTCGGTGTCGGGCATCCAGATGTCGAGCAGCACGAGGTCGTACATATTCGACGCACGCGCCACGCGTGCCTGGCCGGCGTTCTCGGCCACGTCCACACTATGACCTTCGTCGTTGAGGATTTCCGACAACAGATCCCGGATGCCCAGTTCGTCGTCGACCACCAATATGTTTGCCATGTGTCTTAAAGCCTATGTGCTGCAGTGCAGGTACGTCAGGACGTCCCTGCACGCTCAGGAGCAAATGATAGCGATACTTGCGCGCCTTGAACCACCCCGTCATCGACCCGGTTGCCCAGATCGATGCGGGCTCCATGCTCGTCTGCAATCTTCTTGACCACGGCCAGGCCCAGGCCTGTGCCGCGCGCCTTGGTCGTGACATAGGGCTCGAAAGCCCGCTGCAGAATATTGGCAGCAAAACCCGTGCCACTGTCGCTGATGGTCAGCCGCACGCGGCGCGTGGTTTCGTTCCAGCGGGTCTCGATGCGCACCGGTCCCGCCGGCTCGCCGCTGTCCTGTGCGCGCTGGTCCGTGGCGTCCTGGGCATTCTGCAGGAGATTGTGGATGACCTGGCGCAGTTGCTGGCTGTCGCCCGATATCCGCGGGCACTGTGCATCCAGCGAAGATTCGACGCGCACCGTGGCATTTTCCTCGCCATAAAGGTGCAGCACATCCGCAATCAGGGCATTGAGGTCCAGCGGCTGCAGATTGGCGGCGGGCAGGCGCGCATATTCACGGAATTCATCGACCAGACGCTTCATCGCTGCGACCTGATCGACGATGGTCTTGACGGACTTGGCCAGCAGCGCCTGCTCGGTGGGCTGCAGCTTGTCCGCCAGCCGCATGGCCATGCGCTCGGCCGACAGCTGTATGGGCGTCAGCGGGTTCTTGATTTCATGGGCCACGCGGCGCGCCACCTCGCCCCAGGCCTGTGCACGCTGGGCCGAGACGATCTCGGAGATGTCATCGAACACCAGCAGGCGCTGGGCATCGGGCAGTTCGGCGCCGCGCATGACGAGCGTGGTCGTGTGCCGCACCACGTCGCCTTCGGCGCTGCCGTGCAGCTCATGCACCTGCTGCCAGCGGTCGCGCCCCTGCTCGCCCAGGAACAGGGCGAATTGCTCCTGCACGGCCTCACCGAACTGTTCCAGCCCAGGCACCTGCGCCAGGGCATGGCCTTCATAGATGGCCATGGGCGTGCGCAGAATGCGTGTCGCACCCGGGTTGCTGAGCACGATGGCGCCCCGGGCATCAAGCACCATGACGCCCGATGTCAGGTTGTCGAGAATGGTCTGCAGATTGCCGCGCGCGGCGTCCAGCTGGCCCATGCTGCGGTTGGCCTCGGCGCGCGCGTCGGCCAGTTGCTGCGTCATCAGCGCAAACGAGCGCGTCAGGCCGCCAATTTCGTCCCGGGTCTGCAGCGCGGGCTTGGGCCGCAGGTCGCCACGGGCCACATCGCGCATGCCCTGGGCCAGCAGCAGCAGGGGCTGCGCCAGCTGGTTGCCCAGCACGATGGCCAGCACCACGGCGCCAAAGACGGCCAGAAACAGGCTCAGCGTCAGTGTGCCTATGTACATGCGCTGCAGCCCGCCGCGCGCCAGCGCGCGCTCCTGGTATTCGCGGTTCGCCGCCTGCACAGCCAGCGCATTGGTCACCAGCGCGGGCGACAGCGCAATGGTGGCCTGCAGGTAGCGCGGCTCGGTGAGCAGGCCCACGCTGGGGTTGGGCACCAGGGCCAGGGTCCGCACCTGGGCGGCAGGCGCAATGCCGGAAAGCGCGGCCGTGCCATCATCGTCCAGCCCTTCGATGCTGGCTGCGGCACGCCGCTCGCGCACCATGCGCAGCATCTGTGCGCTGGGCCGGTCGGGCTGCAGGTTGAAGCGCGACTGGCCAACGCTGGCAATCGCGCGCAGGCCCGCCAGCTCGCCGCCGCGCTGCGGCGCGCTGGCAGCGGCCAGCTCGGAAGCACTCCAGAGCACCACATCGGTGGCGCCAAGCTGGTCGCGTATGCGCTCCAGGATCAGTGCCGCACCAGCATCCGACACCTGGGACAGCTGGGCGCCCGCAGTGCGCGTGTTGTTGGCCATATCGTTGGCCACGGTCTCCAGCGTGGCGCTGGCCAGGCTGACGCCCGCCGACAGCGCGCCCTCGACCTTGACGTCGAACCAGCTTTCGATCGAACGTGAGACGAACTGGTAGGAGACGATATAGATCAACAGGCCCGGCACCAGCCCCACAACCGTGAAGATGCCTGCGAGCTTGAGCAGCAGCAGGCTGCCGAAGCGCCTGCGGCGCAGCCGGATGGCAAGGCGCAGCCCGCCCCACAGCACAATGGCCAGCAGCAGGCCGGCCACAACGACATTGGCAGCGAAAAGCCAGTTGTAGTTGCGCTCATAGGCCAGGCGGTTGTTGGTAGCGATGGTCAGCAGAAACAGCAGCAGCACGCCCACCACGCCCATCAGCGCAGCCCCGCCGCCCACGGCCCAGCGCGCGGCGCGCGACAGTCCTGCCGAAGCGGGCAGAGCCGCAGCATCCTCGCCGTTCAGGCGGTCATGCGCTGGCCCACTCATTGCGCACTCTCCAGCATCTGTGTGCGCGACAGCTGCAGATTCCAGCTGGAGCGGCCCAGGGCGCCGATCTGCAGCGGCCTGGGCAATTGCGAGAGATCCAGCCGGAAACGCAGCTGCACGGAAATGCCGGACTGTGAAGGCGGCGCCTCCATGATGCGCCAGCGCGAGATGCGCTGCAGCGACGCCAGCGCGTCTTCCAGCTGCTCGAAGGTCTGCCCCAGCGCCAGGCCCTGGCCCACGCTGGAAAACGGCGTGTTCGAGACATGCAGGCGCCAGCGCCGTGTCAGCGGCTGGTGGCTGAGGCGGAAATAGCGGCTGGCCGAGGCCAGCTGCTGATCGGACCAGTACCAGCGCTCGCGGTGCACCTGGGCATCGGCCACGAAATACATGGGAACGCCCTGGCGCAGCGCATCATCGATCTGCGGCGGCAGCTCGAAATGCAGGCTGGCGGAGAGCAGCAGACCATCATCCCCCCGCTCCAGCTGCATGCTGCTGATTTCCGCCGGGCTGGCGCTGGCCTGGGCCGCACGCATGCCGATGGCCGGCAGCAGGCAGGCCAGCAGCAGGCAGGCGACCAGCCGCAGCCACGCTGGCAGGCGCTGCCGGGGTCGGGAATCAGCGCGCCTTTTGCAGCAGAGCGTAGAAGAAGCCGTCGTGGTCACCCGGATCATTGTCGGCGAGCCTCCCTGCTTTATCGGCCTTGCCCGGGATTAAATGCCCCGGTGCGGCCAGGGTTCGCGCTTCACTGTTGCGTGCAACAAACGCTTGTACCTGCGCATCACCCTCCTGGCGGAACACGGAGCAGGTGCAATAGAGCAGCCGCCCGCCCGGTGCCAGCAGCGGCCACAGGGTATCGAGCAGGCGCGCCTGGATATCGGCCAGCTGGCGCACATCGCTCTCGCGGCGCAGCCACCGCACATCGGGCTGGCGGCGCACGATGCCCGATGCCGTACACGGCGCATCCAGCAAGATAGCATCGAAGGGCTGGCCTGCGCATTGCGCCTCGAACCATTGCACGGGCTGCGAGGCATCGGCCACCAGCACCTGGGCCTGCAGTCCCAGGCGCTGCAAGGTGTCGCCAATGCGCAGCGCACGCTCGGCATCAATCTCCAGCGCCGTGACCTCGATGGACTGCGGCTGCGCCCACTCCAGCAGATGGGCGGTTTTGCCGCCGGGCGCGGCGCAGGCATCGAGCACGCGCAGGGGCCGGCCCTGGGGCCATGCCAATCCCTGCAGCAGCAAAGGCGCAGCCAGCTGCGCAGCCGCATCCTGGACGGAGACACGGCCCTCGGCAAAGCCGGGCAGCGCCTGCACGGGCAGGGCCTGCGCCAGCTGCAGTCCGGACTCGGCCACCGGCTGGGCCTGCACGCCCTGGGCCTGAAGCTGTGCCAGATACGCTTGGCGGCTGCCCTGGCGGAGGTTGACGCGCAGCGTCATCGGCGGCTGAGCGTTGTTGGCACGCAGGATGGCCTCCCAGTCGCCAGGATGGTCTTTCTGGAGCCGGGCGATCCACCAGGCCGGATGGTTCCAGACAGCCTGCGGCAGGGCCTCGGTGGCAGCGACCAGCTCATCGCGCTCGCGCAGGAAGCGGCGCAGGCATGCATTGATAAAGCCTGCCTGCGCCCGCGCTGCACCACGCTTGGCGGCTTCCACCGTCTGGTTGACCAGCGTGAATGGCGGATACGGCGCCTGGGCCTCATCCCAGGACAAGGCCAGCGCCGTGCTCAGCAAGGCGGCCACGCGCGGCGGTGGCGTGCGTGCGGCCAGCTGCTTTTGCAGCGCCTGGGCCCTGCCCAGCTGGCGCAGCACCTGAAACAGCAGGGCCTGGACACCGGGGCGCAGCGAGACGCTCACACGGGCCAGCACGCTGCGGCTGGATTGACCTTCCAGCACGCCTTGCAGGCATTGGGCCACAGCATCGAGCTGCTGCCACAGAGAGGGGCCGGTGGATGCCTTGGCGGGCGCTGCCGTGGCAGGACCGGAGGAGCGGGGCCCTTGAGAGGGGAAAGGCTTGCGTTGGTTCATGTTCCACTTTCCTGCGCTTTGGGGGCGGCAGGTTCGAACTGCAGACTGCGGACAGGCTGCCAGCCCAGCAGCCGGCTCAGCAGATGTGCTGGATACTGGCCGATCGCCGCATTGTGGCGCTCGGCTGCCGCATTGAATTGCTGCAGGCCCAGACGGTTGCGCATCTGCTGCTCGGTCCAGCGCTGCTGCCAGGGCTGCAGCGGCCCGGCGGCATCCGCCGGGTCACCGCTGCCTGCCCCCAGGACCTGCTCCTGCCAGGCCGCATCCAGCGCGCTGCAGGCATGTTCAAGTGCGGACAGCGCCGCCTCGCGCAGCGGCCGGCTGCGCGCATCAGCCAGCGCGGCATGCAGCGCTTGCACCGCCTGATGCAGGGCTGCAAGTGCCTGGGCCTGAACCGGCTGCTGCGCATCGGCACCGGGCAGCTGCGCCTCGAACTCCTGCAGCATGGCGTGCCACTGGTCCAGGCAGGCATCCAGCGCGCCGAACTGCTGCACGCAGTGGCTGCGCAGCCTGGCAAGCCGGTTGTATGCACCAACGACCCAGAACACAGCAAGGGCCAGCAGCATCCATTCAAGCGACAGGGACCACATCGTCTGCAATGGCCCCGCCTGCGGCAGGGCATCGGTTATCCAAATACGACTGGCACAGGAAGACGCCGGATGCGCCAGCCCTGCCAAAGAAAAACGCTCCCGCCTGCGCTGGGCAGGCCGGGAGCGTCACCGCACGTCACGGGCCTGCTTGCGCTGGCCCGCTGGTGTCAGTCCGCCGAGGCGTCGCCGACAACCTCGGTGCCTTCATCGGCCGTCTCGCCAGCCAGTTCGGCGGCTTCGGCTTCGGCAATGGCGCGGCGCTCGGCGTCGTCCATGGCTTCCTTGGCCTTGCGTGCCTGGTGATAGGCCAGGCCCGTGCCGGCGGGGATCAGGCGGCCCACAATGACGTTTTCCTTCAGGCCACGCAGCTCGTCGCGCTTGCCCATGATGGCAGCCTCGGTGAGCACGCGGGTCGTTTCCTGGAACGACGCGGCCGAGATGAAGGAGTCGGTCGACAGCGAGGCCTTGGTAATGCCCAGCAGCACGTTGGAGTAGGTCGCAGGCAGCTTGCCTTCCTTCTGGAGTTCCTCGTTGGTGTTGAGGATCTCGGAACGCTCGACCTGCTCGCCAGCGATGTAGGTCGAATCACCAGAGTTTTCGACCACGACGCGGCGCAGCATCTGGCGCACGATCACCTCGATGTGCTTGTCATTGATCTTCACACCCTGCAGGCGGTACACGTCCTGCACTTCATCGACGATGTAGCGCGACAGCTCCTCGATGCCCAGCAGGCGCAGGATGTCCTGCGGATCGGCCGGACCGTCCACGATGGACTCGCCCTTGTTGACCACCTGGCCTTCGTGGACCAGGATGTTCTTTTCCTTGGGCACGAGCTCTTCCCAGACCTTGCCGTCCAGATCGGTGATCTGCAGGCGCACCTTGCCCTTGGTTTCCTTGCCGAAGGAGATGGTGCCGGTCATCTCGGCCAGCGTGCCCTTGTCCTTGGGCGTGCGGGCTTCGAACAGCTCGGCCACGCGGGGCAGACCGCCGGTAATGTCGCGGGTCTTCTGGCCTTCGACAGGGATACGGGCCAGCACTTCGCCGGGGCCCACATCCTGGCCGTCGCGCACCTGGATCAGAGCGCCAACCTGGAAGCCGATGGTCACCGAGTGGTCGGTGCCGGGGATCTTGACTTCCTGGTTGTTGGCATCGACCAGCTTGACCTGGGGACGCACGACCTTGGCAGAGCCACGGCGCTTGGGGTCGATCACCACCAGCGTGGACAGGCCGGTCACTTCATCGACCTGCTTGGCCACGGTCAGGCCCTCTTCCACGTTCTCGAACTTCACCTGGCCGGCGTATTCGGTAATGATGGGTCGGGTCAGCGGATCCCAGTTGGCCAGGATCAGGCCAGCCTTGACCTGCTGGTCGGGCTTGACGGTCAGCACGGCACCGTAAGGCACCTTGTGGCGCTCACGCTCGCGGCCGTTGTCGCTGATGACGATTTCGCCCGAGCGCGAGATCACGACCAGCTCACCCTTGGTGTTGCTGACGTAGCGCATCGTGCTGTTGAAGCTGATGGAGCCATTGGACTTGGCTTCCACGCTGGATGCGATGGCTGCGCGCGATGCCGCACCACCGATGTGGAAGGTACGCATGGTCAGCTGCGTGCCAGGCTCGCCGATGGACTGGGCAGCGATCACACCCACGGCTTCGCCGAGGTTGATCAGGCCGCCACGGCCCAGGTCGCGGCCATAGCACTTGGCGCACAGGCCGTAGCGGGTCTCGCAGGTCAGCGCGGTGCGGACCTTGATCTCGTCCACGCCCTGGGCTTCCAGCTCGTCGATCACGTCTTCGTTGAGCAGCGTGCCTGCGGGCAGCAGCACGGCCAGCGTCTCGGGGTGGGTGATGTCCTCGGCCGTGGTGCGGCCCAGCACGCGATCGCGCAGCGACTCGATCACTTCACCGCCTTCGACGATGGCGCGCATCACCGTGCCGTTGGCCGTGCCGCAGTCCTGCTCGTTGACCACGAGGTCCTGGGTCACGTCCACCAGACGGCGCGTCAGGTAGCCCGAGTTCGCGGTCTTCAGCGCCGTGTCGGCCAGACCCTTACGGGCGCCGTGGGTGGAGATGAAGTACTGCAGAACGTTCAGGCCCTCGCGGAAGTTCGCGGTAATGGGCGTCTCGATGATGGAGCCGTCAGGCTTGGCCATCAGGCCACGCATGCCGGCCAGCTGGCGGATCTGGGCTGCGGAGCCGCGGGCGCCGGAGTCGGCCATCATGTAAATGGCGTTGAACGACTCCTGCTCGACTTCGTTGCCGTGGCGGTCGATGACCTTTTCCTTGGCCAGCTGGGCCATCATGACCTTGGAGACCTCGTCGCCGGCCTTGCCCCAGATGTCCACCACCTTGTTGTAGCGCTCGCCGGCCGTCACCAGACCGGAGACGTACTGCTGCTCGATCTCCTTGACCTCGGCTTCGGCGCGGCCAATGATCTCGGCCTTTTGCGGCGGCACCAGCATGTCGCCGATGGCAATCGAGATGCCGGCGTGCGTGGACAGGCGGAAGCCGTTTTGCAGCAGCTTGTCGGCAAACACCACCGTGGCCTTGAGACCGCACTTGCGGAACGAGGCGTTGATGAGCTTGGAGATTTCCTTCTTCTTGAGCGCCTTGTTCATGTGGCTGAACGGCAGGCCCTTGGGCAGGATCTCGGACAGCAGCGCACGGCCCACGGTGGTTTCGACCAGGGAGGTGGCGGGCTCGAACTCGCCGGTCTCCTTGTTCTTGGTCCACTCGGTCAGGCGCACGCTGATCTTGGCGGCCAGTTCGACCTGGTCGGCGTCCAGCGCGCGCTGCACTTCACCGAGGTCGGCGAAGATCATGCCTTCGCCCTTGCCGTTGATGCGCTCGCGGGTGGCGTGGTACAGGCCCAGCACCACGTCCTGCGAAGGAACGATGGAAGGCTCGCCCGATGCCGGGAACAGCACGTTGTTGGAGGCCAGCATCAGCGTGCGGGCTTCCATCTGCGCTTCCACGGACAGCGGCACGTGAACGGCCATCTGGTCACCGTCGAAGTCGGCGTTGAACGCCGCGCAGACCAGCGGGTGCAGCTGGATGGCCTTGCCTTCGATCAGGATGGGCTCGAAAGCCTGGATGCCCAGACGGTGCAGCGTCGGAGCGCGGTTCAGCATGACCGGGTGCTCCTTGATGACCTCTTCCAGGATGTCCCAGACCACGGGCGTGCCGGATTCGACTTCCTTCTTGGCCGCCTTGATGGTCGTGGCAATGCCGCGCTGCTCGAGCTGCGCGAAGATGAAGGGCTTGAACAGCTCCAGCGCCATCAGCTTGGGCAGACCGCACTGGTGCAGCTTGAGGTACGGGCCCACCGTGATCACGGAACGTCCCGAGTAGTCCACGCGCTTGCCCAGCAGGTTCTGGCGGAAGCGGCCGCTCTTGCCCTTGATCATGTCGGCCAGCGACTTCAGGGCACGCTTGTTGGCGCCCGTCATGGCCTTGCCACGGCGGCCGTTGTCCAGCAGCGAGTCCACCGCTTCCTGCAGCATGCGCTTTTCGTTGCGCGCGATGATTTCCGGAGCCTTCAGCTCCAGCAGGCGGCGCAGGCGCGAGTTGCGGTTGATGACGCGGCGGTACAGGTCGTTGAGGTCGGATGTCGCGAAGCGGCCGCCGTCCAGCGGCACCAGCGGACGCAGGTCCGGCGGCAGCACGGGCAGCACTTCCATGACCATCCAGCCCGGCTTGATGCCGGACTTCTTGAAGGCCTCCAGCAGCTTCAGGCGCTTGGCGTTCTTCTTGACCTTGACTTCGGAGCCGGTCAGATCGCCGCGCAGGCGCTCGATCTCGACGTCGATGTCGATGCCTTCGAGCAGATCCTTGATACCTTCGGCGCCCATCTTGGCTTCGAACTCGTCACCGTACTCGGTGCGCTTGGCCTCGTAGTCGTCCTCGCTCATGATGCTGAACTTCTTCAGCGGGGTCATGCCAGGGTCGGTCACCACGTAGGCTTCGAAGTACAGCACGCGCTCGATGTCGCGCAGCGTCATGTCCAGCACCAGGCCCAGGCGCGAAGGCAGGGACTTCAGGAACCAGATGTGGGCGCAGGGCGCAGCCAGGTCGATGTGGCCCATGCGCTCGCGGCGCACCTTGGTCTGGGTCACTTCCACGCCGCACTTCTCGCAGATCACGCCACGGTGCTTCAGGCGCTTGTACTTGCCGCACAGGCACTCGTAGTCCTTGATCGGGCCGAAGATCTTGGCGCAGAACAGGCCGTCGCGCTCGGGCTTGAACGTGCGGTAGTTGATGGTCTCGGGCTTCTTCACCTCGCCGAAAGACCACGAACGGATCTTCTCGGGCGAGGCCAGGCCGATCTTGATGGCATCGAAATGCTCATCGGGCGTGAATTGCTTGAACAGGTCGAGTAGCGATTTCATAAGACTCTTTCCTTTTCAATATTTAAGAACGCTCAAGCTCGATGTCGAGGCCCAGGGAGCGGATTTCCTTGACCAGCACGTTGAACGATTCGGGCATGCCAGCCTCGATGGCGTGCTCGCCCTTGACGATGGATTCGTACACCTTGGTACGGCCCACCACGTCGTCGGACTTGACGGTCAGCATTTCCTGCAGCACGTAGGCGGCGCCGTAGGCTTCCAGCGCCCACACTTCCATTTCACCGAAACGCTGGCCACCGAACTGTGCCTTGCCGCCCAGCGGCTGCTGCGTCACCAGCGAGTACGGACCCGTGGAGCGGGCGTGCATCTTGTCGTCCACCAGATGGTGCAGCTTCAGGTAGTGCATGTAGCCGATGGTGGTCGGACGCTCGAAGCGCTCGCCCGTGCGGCCGTCGTACAGGTAGGCCTGCGTGCGGCTTTCTGTCAGGCCCTTGCGTTCCTTGAGGTCTTCCGGATAGGCCAGCTTGAGCATGTCCGTGATTTCCTGCTCGGAAGCACCGTCGAACACCGGCGTGGCAAACGGCACGCCCGTGGTCAGCGCCTGCGCCATGGACATGATCTCCTTGTCATCGAGCTGCGACAGGTCTTCCTTGCGGCCACGCGAGTTGTAGATCTCTTCCATGAAGGTACGGATCTCGGCCGCGCGGGCTTCCTGCTGCAGCATGTCGCCGATGCGCTGACCCAGGCCCTTGCCGGCCCAGCCCAGGTGCACTTCCAGCACCTGGCCGATGTTCATACGCGAAGGCACGCCCAGCGGGTTGAGCACGATGTCAGCAGTGGTGCCGTCGGCCATGTAGGGCATGTCCTCGACCGGAACGATCTTGGAGACCACGCCCTTGTTGCCGTGGCGGCCGGCCATCTTGTCGCCGGGCTGCAGGCGGCGCTTGACGGCCAGGTACACCTTGACCATCTTGAGCACGCCAGCGGGCAGCTCATCGCCCTGGGTCAGCTTCTTGCGCTTTTCTTCGAAGGCCAGATCGAAGCTGTGGCGGGTCTGCTCCAGCGAGTTCTTGATGGACTCGAGCTGGGTGGCCACCTCATCCTCGGCGGGGCGGATGTCGAACCAGTGGAACTTCTCCACGCCGTCCAGGTAGGCCTTGTCGATCTTGGCGCCCTTGGCCAGCTTTTGCGGGCCGCCGTTGGCCACGCGGCCGATCAGCAGCTTCTCGATACGGTCGAAGGCATCGGCCTCGACGATGCGCAGCTGGTCGTTCAGGTCCAGGCGGTAGCGCTTGAGTTCATCGTCGATGATCTGCTGGGCGCGCTTGTCGCGCTGGATGCCTTCACGGGTGAAGACCTGCACATCGATCACCGTGCCCTGCGAGCCCTGGTCCACGCGCAGCGAGGTGTCCTTCACATCGGAAGCCTTCTCGCCGAAGATGGCGCGCAGCAGCTTCTCCTCGGGCGTCAGCGTGGTCTCGCCCTTGGGCGTGACCTTGCCGACCAGCACATCGCCGGGCTGCACTTCGGCGCCCACGTAGATGATGCCCGACTCGTCCAGGCGGTTGAGCTGCTGCTCGGACAGGTTGGGGATGTCGCGTGTGATTTCTTCAGGGCCCAGCTTGGTGTCGCGGGCCATGACCACGAGTTCTTCGATATGGATCGAGGTGTAGCGGTCTTCGGCCACCACACGCTCATTGATCAGGATCGAGTCCTCGAAGTTGTAGCCGTTCCAGGGCATGAAGGCGATCAGCATGTTCTGGCCGATGGCGATTTCGCCCAGATCGGTCGATGCGCCGTCGGCCACCACGTCACCCTTGGCCAGCTTGTCGCCACGCTTGACGATGGGACGCTGGTGGATGTTGGTGTTCTGGTTGGAACGCTGGTACTTGATCAGGTTGTAGATGTCCACGCCGACTTCGCCGGCAACGGCTTCATCGTCGTTCACGCGCACCACGATGCGGGTCGCATCCACATAGTCCACGATGCCGCCACGGGTCGCTGTCACCACGGTGCCCGAATCCACGGCCGCCACACGCTCGATGCCCGTGCCCACCATGGGCTTTTCGGGACGCAGCACAGGCACGGCCTGACGCGACATGTTGGCACCCATCAAGGCGCGGTTCGCGTCGTCGTGCTCCAGGAACGGGATCAGCGAGGCCGCCACCGACACGATCTGCGCGGGCGACACGTCCATGTACTGCACGCGCTCGGCCGACACCAGGGTCGATTCGCCCTTTTCACGGGCCGACACCAGATCGCCCACCAGACGACCTTCAGCGTCCAGGTCCGCATTGGCCTGAGCGATGATGTACTTGCCTTCCTCGATGGCCGACAGGTAATCGATCTCCATCGTCACCTTGCCATCCACCACGCGGCGGTAGGGCGTCTCGATGAAGCCGTACTCATTCAGGCGGGCGTACAGAGCCAGCGAGTTGATCAGACCGATGTTCGGGCCTTCAGGCGTCTCGATCGGGCACACGCGGCCATAGTGGGTCACGTGCACGTCGCGCACTTCGAAGCCTGCGCGCTCGCGGGTCAGACCGCCCGGGCCCAGGGCCGAAACGCGGCGCTTGTGCGTGATTTCGGCCAGCGGGTTGGTCTGGTCCATGAACTGCGACAGCTGCGAGGCGCCGAAGAATTCCTTCAGAGCGGCCGAGATCGGCTTGCTGTTGATCAGGTCATGGGGCATCAGCGGCTCTTGCTCGGCCTGGCCCAGACGCTCCTTCACAGCCTTCTCGATACGCGCCAGGCCGGTGCGGTACTGGTTTTCGGCCAGTTCGCCCACGCAGCGCACGCGGCGGTTGCCCAGGTGGTCGATATCGTCGACTTCGCCCTTGCCATTGCGCAGATCCACCAGGATCTTGACCACGGCCAGGATGTCCTCGTTGGACAGCACCATGGGGCCGGTGGCGCCATCGCGGCCGATCTTGGCGTTGAACTTCATGCGGCCCACGCGCGACAGATCGTAGGTGTCGGCGTTGTAGAACAGGCGCTGGAACAGGGCCTGCACGGCATCTTCCGTCGGCGGCTCGCCGGGACGCATCATGCGGTAGATGGCCACGCGTGCGGCAAACTCGTCCACGGTTTCGTCGGTACGCAGGGTCTGCGAGATATAGGCGCCCTGGTCCAGCTCATTCGTGTAGATGCACTGCAGCTCCTGGATGCCGGCGCTGCGCAGCTTCTTGAGCAGGGCTTCGGTCAGCTCGTCGTTGGCCTTGGCAATGATCTCGCCCGTGTCCGGATCGACGATGTTCTTGGCCACCACACGGCCGATCAGGAAGTCCTCGGGGACGCTGATGAAGCGGGTACCCGACTGCTCCAGCTCGCGTGTGTGGCGCGCGGTCACGCGCTTGTCCTTGGCGACCACGACCTTGCCTGACTTGTCGGTGATGTCGAAGCGCGCGACTTCGCCACGCAGGCGCTCGGAGACGAACTCCATCTGCGCGCCGCTGTCCATCAGGCGGAAATTGTCGTTGACGAAGAAGTTGGCCAGGATCGATTCCGGCGTCAGGCCGATGGCCTTGAGCAGGATGGTCACAGGCATCTTGCGGCGGCGGTCGACGCGGAAGAACAGCAGGTCCTTGGGGTCAAACTCGAAATCCAGCCACGAACCGCGGTAGGGAATGATGCGTGCCGAGAACAGCAGCTTGCCCGAGCTGTGGGTCTTGCCCTTGTCATGCTCGAAGAAGACGCCAGGCGAGCGGTGCAGCTGCGAGACGATGACGCGCTCGGTGCCGTTGATGATGAAGGAGCCCTTGTCCGTCATCAGTGGCACTTCGCCCATGTAGACTTCCTGCTCCTTGACTTCCTTGACCACCTTGGACTGGGGGGTCGAGGACTCGCGGTCATAAATGATCAGCTGGACCTTGGCGCGCACGGCCGAGGAGAAAGTCAGGCCGCGGGTCTGGCATTCCCGCACATCGAACGCGGGCTTGGCCAGGTTGTACTCGACGAACTTCATCTCCACAAAGCCATTGTGGGAGACGATGGGGAAAGCGGAGTTGAAGGCCGCTTGCAGGCCTTCGCCGGTGCGTTTTTTGGGGGCTACATCTGCCTGCAAGAATGCGGTGTAGGCATCTTTTTGCATCTGCAGCAGGTAAGGCACTTCGAGCACGCTGTCGCGGCTCCCGAAGCTTTTGCGGATTCGCTTGCGTTCGGTGTAAGAATAGGCCATGAGATCTCCGGGCAAAGACATGAGTCCTGGGTCTTCGACGACTGCCCCACATGGAAAGCTTCCTGCGGGCTTGGCGGTTGGCCACTACCAACCATGGCTGACGGCGATGCGTTGCACATCGCCCGAACCAAGGCATCTTCTGTTGTCGGGTTGTCAGAAGACACTAGAAAGCAGCCTTCGCAGACTGCTTTCTAGTGTGCTCTCAGGATGGGCACTCCACAAGCGCCAAAGGCTGGAGGCCCTTTTGGGAGCCTCCAGCCCTTGAGAGGACTGAATTACTTCAGTTCAGCCTTGGCGCCGGCTTCGACCAGCTTCTTCACAGCGGCTTCAGCGTCAGCCTTGGCAACGCCTTCCTTGACGTTCTTGGGAGCGCCGTCCACCAGATCCTTGGCTTCCTTCAGGCCCAGGCCGGTGATTTCACGCACTGCCTTGATGACGGACACCTTGTTGGCGCCGGCTTCGGTCAGGACCACGTTGAATTCGGTCTTTTCTTCAGCAGCAGCAGCGCCACCAGCAGCGCCGCCAGCAGCGGGAGCAGCCATAGCGGCAGCGCTCACGCCAAACTTCTCTTCAATGGCCTTGACCAGGTCATTGAGTTCCAGGACGGTCATGCTGTCCAGGGCGGTCAGGAATGCGTCTTTATCGAATGCCATTTTGATTTCCTAAAAATTCGTTGGTTGACTGCCGCGCGCTCAGGCTGCGGCTGTTTCGGCTGCCGGTTCTTCGGCAGAGCCTTCGCTCTTCTTTGCCGCCAGGGCGCCCAGCACAACGGCCGTACGCGAGACAGGCGACATCAGCAAGCCACACAGTTGTGCCAGCAGAACTTCCTTGGTAGGAATGTTTGCCAGTTGCTTCACACCGTTCACGTCCAGGGCCTTGCCTGCAAACGCACCACCGCGGATCACCAGCTTGTCGTTGGTTTTCGCGAAGTCGGCCACCACCTTGGCGGCAGCCACTGCGTCTTCAGAGAAGCCATAGATCAGGGGACCAGTCATCTGGTCGGCCACCACGTCAAACTGGCTGCCGGCCACAGCACGGCGGGCCAGCGTGTTCTTCAACACGCTCAGGCTCACACCCTTGCTGCGGGCGTCGACGCGCAGCTTGGTCATGTCGGCGACCGTGATGCCACGGTATTCCGCAATCACAAGCGTTTGAGCTTTAGCGGCGAGGCTGGTCACTTCATTGATGACCGCTTCTTTCTCACTGCGATTAAGACTCAAGGTCTACTCCTTCAAATGCACACTCGGGGCAAGCCCCTCATGCGCGCTCTTGTTGCAGCGACCAACTGTTTTGGAAATGCATCCATCTGCAGCGGGATCGCCATCTGCGTTGGCCCCAGAGGTTTACGTGCACAAGGCACACCAACGGTCTTGGATGACCCGGCGCATCGCTGCGCCGGCCCACCACTGAGGTGCCTTGCGGCACCTCAAGATCTCTTGGCTATCAGGCCGAGATGGTTTGCGTATCGACGCGCACGCCCACGCCCATGGTGGACGAGACGGCAATCTTGCGCAGGTACAGGCCCTTGCTGGAAGCGGGCTTGGACTTGTTCAGGGCGTCGATCAGGGCAGCCAGGTTGCCTTGCAGCTTCTCGTTGTCGAACGAGCGGCGGCCGATGGTGGCGTGGATGATACCGGCCTTGTCGACACGGTACTGCACCTGACCAGCCTTGGCGTTCTTGACGGCGGTAGCCACATCGGGCGTCACGGTGCCAACCTTGGGGTTGGGCATCAGGCCGCGCGGGCCCAGGATCTGACCCAGGGTACCGACAACGCGCATGGCGTCCGGAGCAGCGATGACCACGTCGAAAGGCATGTCACCAGCCTTCACGCGGGCAGCCAGATCGTCCATGCCGACCACGTCGGCGCCAGCAGCCTTGGCTTCTTCAGCCTTGGCGCCCTGGGCGAACACAGCCACGCGAGCCGTCTTGCCAGTGCCATGGGGCAGCACGACAGCGCCGCGCACCACTTGGTCCGACTTCTTGGCATCCACGCCCAGCTGCACGGCCACGTCGATGGATTCATCGAACTTGGCAGTAGCGGCTTCCTTCACCAGCGCCACGGCGTCAGCGAAAGCGTACAGCTTGGTGGTTTCCACCTTGCCCTGGAGAGCTTTTTGCTTCTTGGTCAGCTTGGCCATTTACACACCCTCCACAATCACGCCCATCGAACGGGCCGAACCAGCCAGCGTACGCACGGCGGCGTCCACGTCAGCAGCGTTCATGTCCTTGAGCTTGGTCTTGGCGATTTCTTCCAGCTGTGCGCGGGTGATCTTGCCGACCTTGTTCTTCAGAGGATTGGAAGAACCCTTGTCCAGCTTGATGGCTTTCTTGATCAGCACAGTCGCCGGAGGCGTCTTGATGATGAAGGTGAAGCTCTTGTCGGCGAAGGCCGTGATGACCACGGGCAGAGGCAGGCCGGGCTCGACACCTTGGGTCTGGGCGTTGAACGCCTTGCAGAATTCCATGATGTTGAGGCCGCGCTGACCCAGCGCAGGACCGATCGGAGGAGAGGGATTGGCCTTACCAGCTGGCACTTGCAGCTTGATGAAGCCGACGATTTTCTTCGCCATTGAATGCTCCTTGCGGGTATAGCGCCGCCGGCACAGCCAATCATTGGCAGCGGCCGGCAGCTCCCCGGGGGTTGAAAGACTCTTGCTAGCAAGCCCTGCACCGAGTCAAAAAATGCAGAGCCAAAGATTTTAAGCTGGAACTCAGGTTTTTTCAACCTGGGCGAATTCCAGCTCCACAGGCGTGGAGCGGCCGAAGATCATGACCGAGACGCGCAGGCGGTTCTTCTCGTAGTTGACTTCCTCGACAGAGCCGTTGAAGTCGGTGAACGGACCTTCCTTGACACGAACCATCTCGCCCACCATGAACTCGATCTTGTGGCGGGGCTTGTCCGTGCCCTCCTGCATCTGGCTGACGATCTTGCGCACTTCCTCTTCGGAGATGGGCGCAGGGCGGTTCCTGGCGCCGCCCACAAAACCGGTCACCTTGCTGGTGTGCTTGACCAGATGCCAGGTATCGTCTTCCATGACCATCTCGACGAACACATAGCCCGGAAAGAGGCGGCGCTCGGTCGTGCGGCGCTGGCCATTCTTCATTTCCACCACTTCTTCGGTGGGAACCAGAATCCGGCCGAACTTGGACTGCATGCCCGAGCGTGCAATGCGCTCGGTGATGTTGCGCTCCACGGCCTTTTCCATGCCCGAGTAGGCATGGACGATGTACCAGCGCAGATCCGGATTGGCCGGCGCCGACGCTCCGTCGTTCACACCCGTTTCGACAGCATCCATTACTTCCTCCAGCCCAAAATCAGGTCATACAGGACCCACTCCAGCGTCTTGTCCGTGAACCACAGGAACAAGGCCATGATCACAACGAAGCCGAAGACGTACAAGGTCATCTGCATGGTTTCCTTGCGCGTCGGCCAGACGACCTTCTTGACTTCGCGCCAGGCATCCTGCGCAAAGCCCACGAAACGCTTGCCCAGATCGGAAATCAGGAACACGCCTGCAGCAGCGGCCAGACACAGCAGCAGCACAATCCACTGAACGATGGGACCTTGCTTGCCCAGCAGATAGAAACCGGCGATTGCAGCAACGACTAAAGCCGCGACTGCGGCAAGCTTTGCTTTGTCAGCCCCTGAGCTGACTGTTTCAACCTGAGTAGTGGCCATATTTCATTTCTCATGCGCAGCTTTTTGCGCCATGCCAAGACACCGAAGCCCGCCTAGGGGGCGGGCTCGCTGCGATTCCACCATCAGGTGGCAGGGGCAGTAGGAATCGAACCTACAACCTTCGGTTTTGGAGACCGACGCTCTGCCAATTGAGCTATACCCCTACAAATCTATCAGGCAATGATCTTGGCAACCACGCCAGCGCCCACGGTGCGGCCGCCTTCGCGGATAGCGAAGCGCAGACCTTCTTCCATAGCGATGGGGGCGATCAGCTTGACGGTGATCGACACGTTGTCGCCAGGCATCACCATTTCCTTGTCGGCCGGCAGCTCGATGGAGCCGGTCACGTCGGTGGTGCGGAAGTAGAACTGGGGACGGTAGTTGTTGAAGAACGGAGTGTGGCGACCACCTTCGTCCTTGGACAGCACGTACACCTCAGCCGTGAAGTGGGTGTGGGGCTTGATGGAGCCGGGCTTGCACAGCACTTGGCCGCGTTCCACGTCTTCACGCTTGGTGCCGCGCAGCAGCAGGCCCACGTTGTCGCCAGCCTGGCCCTGGTCCAGCAGCTTGCGGAACATTTCCACGCCAGTGACGGTGGTCTTCTGGGTGTCGCGGATACCGACGATTTCGATTTCTTCGCCGACCTTGATGATGCCGCGCTCGACACGGCCAGTCACCACGGTGCCACGGCCGGAGATGGAGAACACGTCTTCCACGGGCATGGCGAAGGCACCGTCCACAGCGCGCTCGGGCGTGGGGATGTAGGTGTCCAGCGCTTCAGCCAGCTTCATGATGGCAGCTTCGCCCTTGTCGGACTGGTCGCCTTCCAGGGCCAGCTTGGCAGAGCCGCGCACGATGGGGGTGTCGTCGCCGGGGAAGTCGTACTTGGACAGCAGCTCGCGCACTTCCATTTCGACCAGTTCCAGCAGTTCTTCGTCGTCCACCATGTCGCACTTGTTCAGGAACACGATGATGTAGGGAACGCCCACCTGGCGAGCCAGCAGGATGTGCTCGCGGGTCTGGGGCATCGGGCCGTCAGCGGCCGAGCACACCAGGATAGCGCCGTCCATCTGGGCGGCACCGGTGATCATGTTCTTGACGTAGTCGGCGTGGCCGGGGCAGTCCACGTGAGCGTAGTGGCGGTTGGCCGTTTCGTACTCGACGTGGGCGGTGTTGATGGTGATGCCGCGGGCCTTTTCTTCAGGCGCTGCGTCGATCTGGTCGTAAGCCTTGGCTTCGCCGCCGAACTTCTTGGACAGAACGGTAGCGATGGCAGCCGTCAGAGTGGTCTTGCCGTGGTCCACGTGACCGATGGTGCCCACGTTGACGTGGGGCTTGGTACGCTCGAATTTTTCTTTAGCCATTTTTCCGACTCCGAAAAAAATCTAAATATCACTACAACAGGATTTGGCGCAACCCCATCTAGCGAGCGCACCAGAGAGAATGGTGCCCATGGGCAGGATCGAACTGCCGACCTCTCCCTTACCAAGGGAGTGCTCTACCACTGAGCCACATGGGCATTGGAACTGCCAAAGGCAGATCCGGTAAAAACTTGCGCTCAAACTGGAGCGGGAGACGGGAATCGAACCCGCGTCATTAGCTTGGAAGGCTAGGGTTCTACCATTGAACTACTCCCGCACAGGCTGACTGCACGTCGCCACCTTCTCAGGCGACTACTCTTCTAAAACCATTACTGGTGGAGGGGACTGGATTCGAACCAGTGTAGGCGTAAGCCAACAGATTTACAGTCTGCCCCCTTTAGCCACTCGGGCACCCCTCCGAAGAGATTTGAATTGTAGCACCGTTTTTTCTTAAAAAGAAATTTCAGTGCATTTTTTTCTTTGGCCACCTGGGCGACCCAAGAACAATCCAGGCTTTGTGGCGCGGCTGGCGGGGATCGAACCCACGACCCTTGGCTTCGGAGGCCAATACTCTATCCACTGAGCTACAGCCGCTCAAGGCATTACTGCCCTGCACAAGCCTTGCATTGTCGCATGACTTTGCACCATCACCTACAAGCCGACCCACTGCTGCGCGCAGCAGAACCTTCGCCGGGAAAGCCCAGGCCGCGCAGGCAGACATCCACCGCCTGGCCGCCAACCCGCTTGAGATCAAAGGCCCGCCCCAGGAGCCAGTTCTGGATCAGGCCGTCAAACATGGCGCACAGCGCGATCGATGCCTCGCGGGGTTCCATAGGCATGACGATGTCATGGTCTTTAGACGCAATACGCAGCGCCGTCTCCAGCCGGGCCGAGAAAGAGTCCAGCGCAGCGATGTTGCGCTCCTGCACAGGCATGAGCTCGCCCACGTACTCGACCTTGAGCAGCAGTATTTCGAAGACACGCCGCGTGCGCTCGTCATCGACGATGCGCCCCAGCACCAGCGCGATCAGCCGCCGCACATACTCCAGCGCATCGCAGGCCGCTTCTTGCTCGCAGCCGTCGTCGGCCGCCTGCTCCAGCGGCAGCGTGACCCGGTCCAGCATGGCATAGAACAGATCCAGCTTGTCCTTGAAGTGCCAGTAGACCGCCCCCCGGGTCGCACCAGCACGCTGCGCGATTTCATTCAGGGACGCCCTGGCAACCCCCTGCTCATAGAACACCAGCTCTGCGGCATCGAGCAAGCCGCTGCGCGTCGCAGACGCATCTTCTTTAGTCCTTCGTGCCAAGATGCACCTCCCTTCATTCCATGGGGGCCGACCATGCCACGCCACGCATTGATGCCACGACGCAGCAACAGCGGTCATTATACATTCATGCATGTATGTATAATCCCCCGGAATCGTCCCATGGACAAAGCCCTTCGGATAGCGCTGACCGGCGGGCCATCATCATTTTTTGATTCAGCACAAGGACTTACCATGCCCAGCACACGCAATGTGTCAGCCGCTCCGTCCCATTACCACCGCCTGCGCCTCACCACCGTATCCTTGTCCGTTGCTGCCGCCATCGCGCTTGCCGCATGCGGCAAGCCCTCAGGAGAGCAGGCCGGCGCGCCGCAGCAGATGCCTGCCGTGCCCGTAGGCGTCGTGGTGGCCACTCCTGCCGATGTGGGGCTGGTGTCCGAGCTGCCCGGGCGCGTGGACGCGCGCCGCGTGGCCCAGATCCGCGCACGCAGTGCCGGCATCCTGCAGGAGCGCCTGTTCAAGGAAGGCAGCGATGTCAAGGCAGGCCAGGTGCTGTACCGCATCGACCCGGCCCCCTACGAAGCCACGCTGCAGAGTGCCAGGGCTACGCTGGCACGGGCCGAGGCCAACCTGACGCAGGCACAGGCACAGCTGGAGCGCTATCGCCCGCTGGTCGCCGCCAATGCCATCAGCAAGCAGGACTTCGTCAACGCCGAGGCCGCCTTCAAACAGGCACAGGCGGATGTCGCTGCCGGCAAGGCCTCGGTGCGCACAGCCGAGATCAACCTGGGCTATACCAGTGTGACGGCACCGATTTCCGGCCGCATCGGCCAGTCGCTGGTGACCGAAGGCGCGCTGGTCGGACAGGGCGAGGCGACGCCGCTGGCCGTGGTCCAGCAGATCAACCCGGTCTATGTGAACTTCACCCAGTCATCCAGCGAAGCTTTCCGGCTGCGCCGCGCGATGGAGGAAGGCAAGCTCAAGAAAGCCGATGGCGCCGAAGCAGCAGCCATCGAGGTACGCCTTGAAGATGGCACACCCTATGAGCTCAAAGGCAAGCTGCTGTTCACCGACCTGACCGTGGACAGCTCCACCGGCCAGGTCACGCTGCGTGCCGAGGTGCCCAACCCCAAGGGCCTGCTGCTGCCTGGCATGTATGTGCGCGTGCGCATGGAGCAGGCCCAGGCATCCAATGCCATCGCCCTGCCCCAGCAGGCCGTGACGCGCACGGAGGCTGGCGACAGCGTGAGCGTGGTCAGCGACGACGGCAAGATCACCCGGCGCCCCGTGAAGGTGAGCACGGCCCAGAACAACCAGTGGCTGGTGAGCGAAGGGCTGCAGCCTGGAGAGAAGGTCATGGTCGATGGCTTCCAGAAGCTGCAGATGCTGCCGCCCGGCACGCCGGTCAAGCCCGTGCCCTGGCAGCCTGAGGCTGCAGGTGCCCAGAAGCCGGCCGGGGCTGGCGCCCCGGCGCCGCAGTCTGCGGCCGATGCCAAGCCTGCCGATCAGGCCGACAAGAAGTAATCAAGAGGCTCAGCAATGGCCAAGTTCTTTATCGACAGACCGATCTTTGCATGGGTCATCGCGCTGTTCATCATCGTCATCGGTGGTCTGGCGCTGACCAAGCTGCCGATCGCGCAATACCCCAAGGTGGCTCCGCCAGCCATCGTCATCAACACGGCCTACCCTGGCGCGTCCGCACAGGTGCTCGAAGACAGCGTGCTGTCGGTGATCGAGCGCGAAATGAACGGCTCGCCGGGCCTGGTGTACATGGAGTCCGTGGCCCAGGCCGATGGCACGGGCAGCATCACCATCAGCTTCGAGCCCGGCACTAATGAGGACCTGGCGCAGGTGGATGTGCAAAACCGCCTGTCGCGTGCCACGCCGCGCCTGCCGGCAACGGTGACGCAGCAGGGCGTGCGCGTGGACAAGGCGGCCCGCAACTTCCTGATGTTCATCATGCTGTCCTCCGAGGATGCCAAGGCTTACGACACCGTGGCACTGGGCGACTACGCATCGCGCAACATCGTGCCGGAAATCCAGCGGGTGGCCGGCGTGGGCCAGGCCCAGCTGTTCGGCTCCGAGAAGGCCATGCGCATCTGGTTCGACCCGGCCAAGCTCAAGGGCTACAAGCTGTCCATCGAGGACGTGACGGCCGCCATCCGCAGCCAGAACGCCCAGGTGGCCAGCGGCGCCATCGGCGACCTGCCCAACATCACGGGCCAGAAGATCGCTGCCACGGTGACCGTCAAGGGCCAGCTGACCTCGGTGGAGCAGTTCGAGCAGATCGTGCTGCGCGCCAACGCCGACGGCTCGACCGTGCGCCTCAAGGACGTCGCCACGGTGGAAATCGGCGGCCAGACCTACGCCACATCCACCAGACTCAACGGCAAGGACGCCGTGGGCATTGGCGTGCAGCTGACGCCCAGCGGCAATGCGCTGGCCACGGCCAAGGCTGTGCACGCGCGCATGGAGCAGCTGCAGAAGTTCTTCCCCAAGGGCGTGAACTACTCTATTCCCTATGACAGCTCCAAGTTCGTGAGCATCTCCATCGAGAAGGTCGCCCACACGCTGCTGGAAGCCATCGTGCTGGTGTTCCTGGTGATGTTCCTGTTCCTGCAGAACTGGCGCTACACCCTGATCCCCACCATCGTGGTGCCGGTCGCACTGCTGGGCACTTTTGCCGTCATGCAGACCGTGGGCTTCTCGATCAACGTGCTGGCCATGTTCGGCATGGTGCTGGTCATCGGCATCGTGGTGGACGATGCCATCGTGGTCGTGGAGAACGTCGAGCGCATCATGAGCGAGGAAGGCCTGTCGCCGCGCGACGCGGCCATCAAGGCCATGGGCCAGATCTCGGGCGCCATCGTGGGCATCACGCTGGTGCTGATCGCGGTGTTCGTGCCCCTGGCGTTCTTTTCAGGCTCCACGGGCAACATCTACCGGCAGTTCGCGATCGTGATGGTGGCCTCCATCGCCTTCTCGGCATTCATGGCGCTGACGCTGACGCCCGCGCTGTGCGCGACGCTGCTCAAGCCCGTGGAAGCGGGCCACCACCACGAGAAGACCGGCTTCTTCGGCTGGTTCAACCGCACCTTCGCGCGCTATGCCAAGTCCTACGAGGGCTGGGTCGGCCGCCTGCTGCAGCGCTCGGTGATGATGATCGGCGTGTATCTGGCCGTGATTGCCGCCGCCGTGGTGGTTTTCCGCGGCCTGCCCACCTCGTTCCTGCCCACCGAAGACCAGGGCTACTTCATCGTCAACGTGCAGCTGCCGCCGGGCGCAGCCAAGGAGCGCACGCTGGAAGTCGTCCAGCAGATCGAGCAGGCCGTGCTGCCGCAGCCTGAAGTGGCCGACATGATCAGCATCCTGGGCTTCAGCTTCTCGGGCCAGGGCCAGAATGCCGCGATCGCCTTCGTGCCGCTCAAGGACTGGTCCGAGCGCAAGGGCGCGAACTCGTCGGTGGACAGCCTGACGGGCCGCATCATGGGCATGACCGCCGGCATCCGCGATGCCTTCGTGTTTGCTGTCAACCCGCCGCCCATCCCCGAGCTGGGCAATGCCGTGGGCTTCTCGTTCCGCCTGCAGGACCGCGCAGGCCACGGCCATGACGCACTGATCAATGCACGCAACATGCTGCTGGGCATGGCAGGGCAGAGCAAAGTGCTGACCGGCGTGCGCCCCGACGGCCTGGAAGATGCGCCCCAGCTGCGCATCGAGATCGACCGCGACAAGGCCAACGCCCTGGGCGTGGACTTCACCTCGATCAATGCCACCCTGTCCACGGCGCTGGGTTCGTCCTATGTCAATGACTTCCCCAACCAGGGACGTCTGCAGCGCGTGATCGTGCAGGCCGATGCCCCGGCCCGCATGCAGCCGGATGACCTGCTGCGCCTGAACGCGCGCAACGCCAAGGGAGATGCCGTGCCGCTGTCGGCCTTTGCCACGACCAGGTGGGTCAAGGGTGCACAGCAGACCGTGCGCTACAACGGCTACCCTGCCGTGCGCCTGGAGGGCTCGGCCGCGCCTGGCTACAGCTCGGGCGATGCCATGGCGGAGATGGAAAAGCTCGCCGCAAGGCTGCCCGAAGGCTTTGGCTTCGAATGGACGGGCCAGTCGCGCGAGGAAAAGCTCGCAGGCTCGCAGGCCATCTTCCTGTACGCATTCGCCATCCTGGCCGTCTTCCTGTGCCTGGCCGCGCTGTATGAGAGCTGGTCCATCCCGCTGTCGGTGATTCTGGTCGTGCCTCTGGGCCTGCTGGGCGTGGTGCTGGCCACCCTGATGCGCCACTATTCCAATGACGTGTACTTCCAGATCGGTCTGGTCACGGTGATCGGCCTGTCGGCGAAGAACGCCATCCTGATCGTGGAATTCGCCAAGGACCTGCAGGCAGAAGGCAAGGGCCTGATCGAAGCTGCGCTGGAAGCCGCCCACCTGCGCTTCCGCCCCATCATCATGACCTCGCTGGCCTTCGGCCTGGGCGTGGTGCCTCTGGTGATCGCCTCGGGCGCCAGCTCGGCCAGCCAGCGCGCCATCGGCACCGGCGTGCTCGGCGGCATGGTCACCGGCACCGTGCTGGCCGTGCTGTTCGTGCCCACCTTCTTCGTTGTGGTGCGCAAGCTGTTCAAGGGCAAGATCAAACCGCACAACCCGCCAGCCCCCATGGGTGGCAAGGAGGCCTTGAGCCATGATTAATCGCAGTACCCCGGTGGCAGCAGCTGCCGCCCTGCTCCTGGCAGGATGCTCGCTCATCCCGACCTACGAGCGTCCGGCCGCACCGGTCGCGGCCCAGTACACCCGCGCGGACGCGACTGCCGCGGCAGCGGGCAGCCCCGCTGCCGCGCAGCGGCCCTGGCAGGACTATTTCCAGGATGCCCGGCTGCAGCAGCTGGTGCGCATCGCGCTGGACAACAACCGCGACCTGCGCGTGGCCGCTCTCAACATCGAGCGGGCCCAGGCACAGTACCGGATCACACGCGCTGACCAGTTCCCGACGGTCAGCACGGGCGTCAATGCCAGCCGGGCGCCGAGCGCCTCGGGCTCGGGCTCGGGCTCGGGCAGCAGGTACACCAACAGCTACCAGGTCGGCCTGGCGGTCACCGCATGGGAGCTGGATTTCTTCGGCCGCATCGGCAGCCTCAAGGAAGCAGCACTCGCCCAGTACCTGGCCACCGAGGAAGCGCGCCGCGCCGCGCAGACCAGCCTGGTAGCCTCCGTGGCCAGCGCCTGGTACACGCTGCTGGCCGACGAGCAGTTACTGAAGATTTCGCGTGACACGCTGCAGACGCGCGAGGAATCGATCAAGCTGGCCAAGCTGCGCTTCGATACCGGCGTGGCTTCCGAGCTGGACTACCGCCAGGCCGTCTCGCTGACCGAGGCCGCACGCGCTACGCTGGCCCAGCAGCAGCGCCAGCGCGCACTGGACGAGAACGCGCTGGTGCTGCTGCTGGGCCAGGCACTGCCCGCGCCCATCAGCGCCAGCCTGGGCCAGGGCCTGAGCGATGCCGCAGATCTGCCCGCCGTGCCGGCAGGACTGCCTTCGGACCTGCTCACGCAGCGCCCGGACATCCGCCAGGCCGAGCAGCAGCTGATCAGCGCCAATGCCAACATCGGCGCTGCACGCGCGGCCTTCTTCCCGCGCATCGCGCTGACGGGACAGTTCGGCACGGCCAGCAATGAGCTGTCAGGCCTGTTCAAGAGCGGCAGCTGGGGCTTCACCCTGGCGCCATCGGCCACATTGCCCATCTTCGATGCAGGGCGCAACTCGGCCAACCTCGCAGCGGCCAAGGTCGAACGGGAAGTGGCCGTTGCACAGTACGAGAAGTCCATCCAGAGCGCTTTCCGCGAGGTCTCCGATGCACTGGACAGCCAGGACACGCTGCGCGATCAGCTCAGCGCCCAGCGCGCCCAGCTCGAAGCAGAGCAGGCACGCCTGAAGCTGTCCGACCTGCGCTACAGCAACGGCGTGGCCAGCTACCTGGACCTGCTGGACGCCCAGCGGTCGCTGTTCGCTCTGGAGCAGTCCACCGTGAGCGTGCGCCTGGCGCAGCTGCTCAACCAGATCGCGCTGTACAAGGCGCTGGGCGGCGGCTGGAGTGACAAGACAGCCACGGCGGCTGCCACAGCGCAGTAGCCGGGGCCCGTCCATGCACCGAAGAGGTGCCCGCCACACCAGGGCGGGCACCTCTTTGTCCATGGGCATCTGCGAATTCATTGATCCATCTCATGGCATATGTACGCCCCAGGTCAACCCGGGTCTGCGCGCAGTGTCTGCGCGGGGGCCGTCGATATAATTTGTTGTTGACTCACGCCCCCGGCAACACAAGAGGACTCCATGAGCGCAACCCACACCGAAGAGGCCCATACGGGCCCGATCAAGAATCCCCGGCAGCTGCTGATCGCGGTTTTTTTCTCGTTCGTGGTTCCGGTGTTTGTGATCATCGGCCTGGTGCAGTACGTGAGCTCGGCCGACAAGGCAGGCGCAGGCGCGTCCCAGACCGAGATGGCCAAGGCCCAGCGCCTGCAGAAGGTGGGCCTGGTGGAAATACGCGACGCCAATCGTCCGCTGCGTTCGGGCGAGGAAGTCTTCAAGGGCCAGTGCGCAGCCTGCCACGCCACGGGCGCCGCAGGCGCTCCCAAGTTCCAGGATGCTGCAGCCTGGGGCCCTCGCCTGTCGCAGGGTCTTGAGGCGCTGGTGCATTCGGCGCTCAAGGGCAAGGGTGCCATGGCCCCCCAGGGTGGCGGCGATTTCAATGACACCGAGATCGCGCGCGGCGTCGTCTACATGGCGAATGCTGGCGGCGGCAAGTTCGAAGAGCCCAAGCCTCCTGCAGCGGAAGGCGCGGCCGCTCCCGCCAATTGATCCACTGCTTCTCGCAACAAGCCGGCTCAGCCGGCTTTTTGCATTTGCGGGCTGCGCACGAAACCGAAGCGCTGGGGCAGCATGTCGAACCGCGCCTGCTCGCATTCCGGCAGGACTCCTGCCTCCATGGCAGACACGGCATCGAGCATGTCCTGCGTATGAACCAGACCCAGGCCCAGGGGAAGCGCCAGGTACAGATGCCCCCGCTCATCGGCCAGTGCAGCCTTCACCGCCTGCGCCTGGAGTTGCACGCCGGTATGGCTGTGCAGATGCAGCGCGCTGCCATCCCAGCGCAACCTCCAGACCCATGGCGCGCATTCGAGCTCCACATAGACGCGCTGCGGCCCATTCTGGAAGAACCAGCAGCCGTCAGGCTGTGGCAGATAGTTGCGGCCAATGAACTGAGCGAGCTTGTCATGGCGCACCGGAGTGCCCCTGGCACCGGGCATGCCACTGGCAAACGCCCCGCAGGCCTGTGCCGCATCATCGCGCAGATGCCACTGGCCACGCGCATCCAGGCCCAGCCAGCCGCTGCAGGCAGGGACATTCGGCCATTTGGCCATGGCCTGCTTCACGATATCGTCCATTGCATTCATTCTCCGTCGCTGTGCGCCAGCCACCGGGCCACAGCCTGCGGCATGGCCATCACATGGCCGGGCCAGCGCCCCTGCGCAAAGCCCACATGGCCGCCCTGCGGCGGCTGCCACAGCGTAACCCGGGCGCTGGCTTCATGGGCTGCAGGCAGGCTGGCGGCCGGCACAAAAGGATCGTCCAGCGCATTGAGTACCAGGGCCGGCACAGCGATGCCGCCCAGCAAAGGCCTGGCCGATGCCTGGCGCCAATAGTCCATTGCATCACGAAAACCGTGGACAGGTGCCGTGAAGGCATCGTCGAAAGCATGCAGGTCGCGCGCGCGCAAGACGGCCTCCCGGTCGAACAGGCCCGGGAACTGCCGCCATTTGGCCAGCGCCTTGGGCACCAGGGTGCGCAGGAACATGCGGGCATAGAGGTGGCGGTTCAGGCCACGGCCCAGGGCCATGCCGCCCGCCACCAGATCCAGCGGCGCACTGACCACGGCCAGCGCCTGCACGACGCCACGCGCGGCACTCTCCTGCAGCCCGGCCCATCGGGCCAGTACATTGCCCCCCAGCGACACGCCCATCGCATACAGCGGCCCCGAAGCCCTGGCGCGCATGCGGCGCAGCATCCAGTCCAGTTCATCGGAGTCTGCGCAGTGGTAGGCACGCGGCGCATGGTTGATCTGCCCGCTGCAGCCCCGGAAATGCGGAACGGCCAGATGCCACCCCCGCTGGCCGGCCACATAGGCCATGGCCTGCACGTAGTGGCTGGACGCCGAGCCTTCGAGGCCATGGAAAAGCACGAGCCAGGGCGCGCCGCTGCGTGCCTGCGGCGCCTCGCGCAGTGCCACATCGATGAAATCGCCATCCGCCGTCTCCCAGCGCTCCCAGGTCCAGACTGGTGGCGCATGGCCTGCGGGCCGCTGGCGCGCATACAGGGCAGGCCAGATGGTCTGCGCATGGCCGCCAGGCAGCCAGCGCACGGGGGCGAAAGCCTGCAGGGCAGGCCTGCGCACTTCCCCCACGGCACTGCCGCCTTGCGGCGGGGCCGACCCGCTCTCAGGCGGGTCTGGGCACCGCAACAAACCCCAGCTCACTGGAAACCGCAGCCGCCGCAGCCTGCACGACCGGGCGCAACTGCTCCATGCGCTGCAGCGACAGATAAGGCACGGTGCTGCTGACGCTCAGGCCCGCCACGATGGCTCCGCCGGCCGCGCGCACAGGCGCGGCTACGCAGCGTACCGATGGCTCATTGTCCTCCAGATCGTAGGCATAGCCACCCTGGGCATAGCTGCGCATGCGCGCCACGAAGTCGGGCCAGCACAGTCCGGGGCCACAGAGACGGGCGGCAGGCTGCCCAGCCTCGAACACCCTCAGCCACTCGGACTCCTGCGCATCGAGCAGCAGTGCCTTGCCCACCCCGGTATAGGCCAACGGCATGCGCTGCCCCACACGTGAGCGCATCTCCAGCCCGTGCGTTCCCGCAATCTTGTCCAGGTAGAGAACCTCGTCGCCGTCGCGCACGGCCAGATGGATGGTCTCGCCTGTGGACTGTGCCAGCGCTTCGAGGTGGGGCCGCGCCAACTCCACCAGAGACAGCTCGGCGCGCGCCTGAAAGCCCAGCTCGATCAGCCTGGGGCCCAGCGCATAGCCGCTGCCGGAGATGCTGCGCAGGTAGCGCTCACGCACCAGCAGGCTGGCAAGGCGGTGTACGGTGCTGCGCGCGATGCCCGTGCGCGCGCACAGCGCCTTGAGATCGCGGCAGCCATCGGCCACGGCATGAATGACAGCCAGGCCGCGCATCAGGGTCTGGGTGCCCGACAGCGCGGCGGCTTCGGTCGCAAGAGGCGGTAACGGCCGGTTCAAGAGTGTGGGTCTCCCATGCAATACGAGACGGACTGCTCGCCAGTGCCAACGATACATCAGCCAGCACAGCCGCCACGCGAATTTAAAATCCCTATGTTTAGGACTACATCCCTTATATTGAGATTTCAAACAAATAGGCCTACACTGTGCCCAGCATGCGACAGCCAACGCCCTGAATGGAGACAGGACACGATGCACAGTGCTTTGCTGGCCCTGGACTGGGGCACTTCCTCGCTGCGGGCCTACCGCCTGGGCCCATGTGGCCGTCTGCTGGAGCGCAGGCACCTGCCGTGGGGCATCATGAATCTGCCCCGCGCGCAGTGCCTGGTGAAGGAGGAGGAGACTGGCGCGGCCTTCGAGCGCGCACTGGGTCTGGCCTGCGGAGACTGGCTGCATGCCGATCCACAGCTGCCCCTGATCGCCTGCGGCATGGTCGGCAGCGCTCAGGGCTGGCGCGAGACACCCTATCTCGGTATGCCCGCACGGCTGGACAGCCTGGCCACCCGGCTGGAGCGCGTGCCCCGCGCCGGCGCCACGCCACTGCACATCATCGCAGGGCTGATCCAGCAGGGCCCGCTGCCCAATGTCATGCGTGGCGAAGAGACCCAGGTGGCGGGCGTGCTGGCCAGCCTGACAACGGCGCACGGCTCGGCGCAGGACCTGCTCATCTGTCTGCCGGGCACGCACAGCAAATGGGTGCGCGTGCAGGGCAGCGAGGTGCGGCATTTCGACAGCTTCATGACCGGCGAGATCTATGCCCTGCTGCGCAGCCACTCCATCCTGGGCCGCACCATGCACGGCACGGGCACCCACGATGCCCAGGCTTTCGGGCGCGGCGTGGAAACTGCCGCCTCGCAGGCGGGCCGGCTCGGGCCGCTGTCCACCGCCTTCAGCACCCGCACGCTGGGCCTGGCGGGCGAACTCACGGCCTCGGCACAGGCCGACTACCTCTCGGGCCTGCTGATCGGTCATGAGGTCGCCGCCATGGCCAGCGTACTGCGCAGTACAGAGGCCATGCCGCGCATCGTGCTCTGCGGCGACGAGGCGCTGTGCACCCGCTATGCGCGGGCGCTGTCCGTGCTTGGCTTCGAAACGCCGCTGCAGATGCCAGCGGCCACCGAGCGGGGACTCTGGCATATCGCCAGCCTGGCCGGCCTGGCCTGAACCACCTGCAGGAGGACCCTCATGACCGACATCCCATCCCGGCTCCAGCGACAGCTGGCCGACTGCGGCCTGATCGCCATTTTGCGCGGCATGGCGCCAGAAGCTGCGCATGCCGTGGGCCTGGCACTGTATGCGCAAGGTTTTCGCCTCATCGAAGTGCCACTCAATTCGCCCAAGCCGCTGGCCAGCATCGCGCGGCTGCGTGCCAGCCTGCCGGCGGACTGCCTGGTCGGCGCGGGCACGGTGCTGCGTGCAGGCGATTGCGAGGCTGTGCGCAACGCGGGGGGGCAGTTCGTGGTCATGCCGCACACCGACACCTGCGTGATCCGGGCTGCCAAGGCCACAGGCATGGCATGCATACCAGGGGTGGCCACCCCTACCGAGTCGTTTGCAGCGCTGGACGCCGGCGCGGACGCGCTCAAGATGTTTCCCGCAGAGCAGCTCGGTGCGGCCGTGCTCAAGGCCTGGCGTGCCGTGCTGCGCCCGCCTCTGGCCCTGATCGCAGTGGGCGGCATCACGCCCGAGGACATCGCCAGCTATGCGGCTGCAGGCGCCACCGGTTTCGGCCTGGGCTCGGCGCTCTACCAGCCAGGCCATGACGCGACCGAGGTGGGCAGGCGCGCACAGCGCTTCATGGCCGCCTGGCACAGCGCCTACCCCGGCTCCCCCTCCCGCCACAACCACCAGGAGACATCCGCATGAAAATCACCCGGCTCAGCACCTTCATCGTCGCGCCGCGCTGGTGCTTTCTGAAAATAGAGACGGACGAAGGCATTTCGGGATGGGGCGAGCCCGTCGTCGAAGGCCGTGCCCACACCGTGGCCGCTGCCGTTGACGAACTGGCCGACTACCTGGTCGGCAAGGACCCGTGCAACATCGAAGACCACTGGACCGTGCTCTACCGCGGAGGCTTCTACCGTGGCGGCGCCATCCACATGAGCGCCCTGGCAGGCATCGACCAGGCGCTATGGGACATCAAGGGCAAGGCGCTGGGGCAACCGGTGTCCCAGTTGCTCGGAGGCAATGTACGCGACCGCATCCGTGTCTACTCATGGGTCGGCGGCGACCGGCCCGCCGATACCGCCGCTGCGGCCCAGGCCGCCGTGGCGCGGGGCTTCACCGCCGTCAAGATGAATGGCCCGCAAGAGCTTCAGTACATCGACTCGCATGCCAGGATCGAACGCTGCCTGGAAAACGTGCAGGCCGTGCGCGAGGCCGTGGGCCCGCATGTGGGCATCGGCGTGGATTTCCACGGCCGCGTCCACAAGCCCATGGCCCGGATGCTGGCCCGGGAGCTGGAGCCCTTCAGGCTGATGTTCATCGAGGAGCCCGTGCTCTCCGAACACTACGAAGCCTTGCGCGAGATCGCACTGGCGACTTCCACGCCCATCGCGCTGGGCGAGCGCCTGTACTCTCGCTGGGACTTCCGGCGCGTGCTCGCCGAAGGCTATGTCGACATCATCCAGCCCGACCCATCGCATGCGGGCGGCATCACGGAAACGCGCAAGATCGCCGCCATGGCCGAGGCCTGCGACATCGCACTGGCCCTGCACTGCCCGCTGGGGCCGATCGCGCTGGCGGCATGCCTGCAGATCGATGCCAACTGCTACAACGCCTTCATCCAGGAGCAAAGCCTGGGCATCCACTACAACACCACCAACGACCTGCTCGACTACGTGAGCAACCGTGAAGTCTTCGCCTATGAGGATGGCATGGTGCGCATTCCCACGGGCCCGGGCCTGGGCATCGAGGTCAACGAGGACTACGTGCGCGAGCGCGCGACCGTCGGCCACCGCTGGCGCAACCCGGTCTGGCGCCACGCCGATGGCAGCTTCGCCGAATGGTGAGCCCAGCGGGCGCCATGGCATTCAATGGAGGCACGACATGCCCGTGACAACCCGCACTGCCCCGGCCGGGACCACATCCCCGACACGGAGCCGCTACCTGATCATGGTGATGCTGTTCATCACCGTGGTCATCAACTACCTGGACCGCAGCAATCTGTCCATCGTCATGCCGGCACTGCGCGAAGAGTTCGGGCTCAGCACGGTGCAGCAGGGCATGCTCCTCTCGGCCTTCGGCTGGACCTATGCCGCCATGCAGATTCCCGGCGGCTGGCTCGTGGACCGCATCGCGCCGCGCTGGCTGTATGCAGGCGCACTGATTCTCTGGTCGGGCGCCACGCTGCTCATGGGATTTGTCAGCAGTTTCGCCGCTTTGATTGTGCTGCGACTGTGCGTGGGGGCCTTCGAGGCACCGGCCTACCCGATCAACAACCGTGTCGTCACCGCATGGTTCCCCGAACGTGAGCGGGCCACGGCCATTGGCTTTTACACCTCGGGCCAGTTCGTGGGCCTGGCATTTCTGACGCCCGTGCTGGCCTGGCTTCAGCTGCACTACGGCTGGCAATCGGTGTTCGTCATCACCGGCCTGGTCGGGATTGTCTGGGGGGTTGCATGGTGGATGGTCTACCGCGAGCCACGCCAGTTTCGGGGTGCGAATGCGGCCGAGGTCGCCTTGATCGGCGCAGGGGGCGGCGTCGTGGACCTGGCCAGCCAGGCCAGTTCGGTGCGCCAGCCAGTGCACTGGGCAGACCTTGGTGCCGTGCTGTCAAACCGCAAGCTCTGGGGCGTCTACCTGGGCCAGTTCTGCCTGTCCTCGACGCTGTGGTTCTTCCTGACCTGGTTTCCCACCTATCTCGTGAAGTACCGGGGCATGGACTTTCTCCAGTCGGGCCTGCTGGTGTCGCTGCCTTTTTTTGCGGCATTCTGCGGCGTACTCTGTTCGGGGCTGGCCTCGGACTGGCTGGTCCGCCGTGGCGCGAGCGTGGGGCTGGCACGCAAGCTGCCCATTGTCCTGGGCCTGCTGATCTCCACCACGATGGTTGGCGCCAACTTCACCGGCTCGACCACCTGGGTGATTTTCTTTCTCGCGCTGGCTTTCTTCGGCAACGGCCTGGCGTCGATCACCTGGTCGCTGGTCTCCACGCTGGCGCCCGCGCGCCTGCTGGGCCTGACCGGCGGCGTTTTCAACTTCGTCGGCAATCTGTCGGCGATCTTCACCCCCATCATCATCGGCCTGCTGGTGACCGAGGACAGTTTCGCGCCAGCCATCCTCTATGTGGCGTCACTGGCACTCGCTGGTGCGCTGTCCTACATCCTGCTGGTGGGCAAGGTGGAGCGCATCGAGCTGTGAACAGGCCCTTGTGCGCAGGGCCCGCAAACGACAAAGGGAGCGTGCAGGCACGCTCCCTTTGCTGCATGTACAACCGCTGCGCCCCAGGCAGGGATGCAGCGTGCGCGATCAGCGCTTCTGGCGGAACTTGCGCAGAGCGGCAATCTGTGCAGCCATGACGGCCAGCTCGGACTGGGCACGCGCCAGATCGATTTCGCTCTTGGCGTTCTTCAGCGCTTCCTCGGCTTCGAGCTTGGCCTTCTCGGCCTTCTCGGCGTCCAGATCCGCACCGCGGATGGCCGTGTCGGACAGCACAGTGACGCAGTTGGGCTGCACTTCCAGAATGCCGCCGGCCACGAAGACAAACTCTTCGCTGCCATCCGCCATCTCGATGCGCACCGAGCCGGGCTTGATGCGCGTGATCAGCGGAACGTGGCGGGGGAAAATGCCCAGCTCACCGGCTTCGCCGGGCAGGGCGACAAAGCGCGCTTCACCGGAGAAGATGGACTCTTCGGCACTGACCACATCAACGTGGATGGTGTTCATCTTTGCTCCTCAGAAAAGGGGGACTGGAACTTGGAACCGGCAGGGCCCAGATCGGGGACACCGAGCAAGGGCCGCCCCGCAGCGAGGGTGTCGTCCCCCTCCCCCGCGAAGCGGGTAGAAAGGGGGAAGCGACGCAGTCGCTCAGGGGGTGCCGCAGGCTCAAGCCGCCAGCTTCTTGGCCTTCTCGAAGGCTTCGTCGATGGTACCGACCATGTAGAAGGCCTGTTCCGGCAGGTGATCGCACTCGCCGGCGCAGATCATCTTGAAGCCACGGATGGTTTCGGCCAGCGACACGTACTTGCCGGGCGCGCCGGTGAACACTTCAGCGACGTGGAACGGCTGCGACAGGAAACGCTGGATCTTACGGGCGCGGGCCACAACCAGCTTGTCTTCGGGCGCCAGTTCGTCCATGCCCAGAATCGCGATGATGTCGCGCAGTTCCTTGTAGCGCTGCAGCGTGCCCTGCACTTCGCGGGCAACCTGGTAGTGCTCGGTACCGACCACCTGGGGGTCCAGCTGGCGGCTGGTGGAGTCCAGCGGATCGACAGCAGGGTAGATACCCAGGGCAGCGATGTCACGCGACAGCACCACGGTGGAATCCAAGTGGGCGAACGTCGTGGCAGGCGAGGGGTCGGTCAAGTCGTCGGCAGGCACGTACACGGCCTGGATCGAGGTGATCGAGCCCACCTTGGTGGACGTAATACGCTCTTGCAGACGGCCCATTTCCTCGGCCAGTGTCGGCTGGTAGCCCACGGCGGAAGGCATACGGCCCAGCAGAGCGGACACTTCGGTACCGGCCAGGGTGTAGCGGTAGATGTTGTCCACGAAGAACAGAACGTCACGGCCTTCGTCACGGAAGGCTTCGGCCATCGTCAGACCGGTCAGGGCCACGCGCAGACGGTTGCCCGGCGGCTCGTTCATCTGGCCGTAGACCATGGCCACCTTGGAGTCGCCCAGGCTCTCCTGGTTGACCACGCCGGCGTCCGACATTTCGTGATAGAAGTCGTTGCCCTCACGGGTACGCTCGCCCACACCAGCGAACACCGACAGACCGCTGTGGGCCTTGGCGATGTTGTTGATGAGTTCCATCATGTTCACGGTCTTGCCCACGCCGGCGCCGCCGAACAGGCCCACCTTGCCGCCCTTGGCGAACGGGCACACCAGGTCGATCACCTTGATGCCGGTTTCCAGCAGTTCCTGCGAGGGGGACAGTTCGTCGTAGGCGGGAGCCTTGCGGTGGATGGAGGCCGTCAGGGCCTGGTCCACGGGGCCGCGCTCATCGATGGGGTTGCCCAGCACGTCCATGATGCGGCCCAGAGTGGCCTTGCCCACGGGCACGCTGATGGGGTTGCCGGTGTTGGTCACCATCAGGCCGCGCTTGAGGCCGTCGGACGAACCCAGGGCAATGGTACGCACCACGCCGTCGCCCAGCTGCTGCTGGACTTCCAGCGTCAGGGCAGAGCCTTCGAGCTTCAGCGCGTCATAGACCTTGGGCATCTGGCCATGCGGGAACTCCACGTCCACCACGGCGCCGATACATTGAACAATCTTGCCTTGTACTTGAGCCATTTTTTGCTCCAATTTATTTGTCTGTTAAAGCCGTTACACCGCAGCGGCGCCTGCCACGATTTCCGACAGCTCGGTCGTGATCGCTGCCTGGCGCGTCTTGTTGTAGACCAGCTTCAACTCGCTGATGACGTTGCCGGCGTTGTCGGTAGCGGCCTTCATGGCCACCATGCGCGCCGATTGCTCAGACGCCATGTTTTCCGCAACCGCCTGGTACACGAGGGACTCCACGTAGCGCACCAGCAGTTCGTCGATGACGGACTGGGCGTCGGGCTCGTAGATGTAGTCCCAGCTGTGACCGGAAGTCTTGCCGGCCTGCATCTGCTCGGACGACAGGGGGAGCAGCTGCTCCACCACCGATTCCTGCTTCATGGTGTTGATGAACTTGGTGTAGCTCAGATACACCGCGTTCAGCTTGCCTTCAGCGTATTGGTCCAGCAGCACCTTGACGGGGCCGATCAGCTTTTCGAGATGGGGGGTGTCGCCCAGGCCCGTCGCATGCGAAACCACCTTGGCACCGACCCGGTTCAGAAAACCGAGGCCCTTGTTGCCAATGGCCACCGCTTCCATCGCCACACCCTGATCCTGCAGTTCGCGCAGCTTGGTGGTCACGGCACGCAACACGTTGGTGTTCATGCCGCCGCACAAGCCCTTGTCGGTCGTCACCACGATGACGCCGGCCTTCTTGGCGTCGTTCACCTGCATGAACGGGTGAACGTACTCGGGATTGGCCTGACCAAGATGGGCTGCAATGTTGCGGATCTTTTCGCTGTAGGGGCGGGCTGCCAGCATCCGGTCCTGCGCCTTGCGCATCTTGGATGCGGCCACCATTTCCATGGCTTTCGTGATCTTCTTGGTGTTTTCCACCGATTTGATCTTGCCGCGAATTTCCTTACCTGCTGCCATGATGGTTCCTCGTCCGGTTTAAGCGAACGACTTCTTGAACGCAACGATGGCTTGCGTCAGCTCAGCCTCATCCTTGCCTTCCTTGTCGAAGGCACGGTTTTGCAGCAGACGGTCGAGCAGTGCGCCATGGCTGGTCTTCAGGAACTGGTGCAGGCCGGCTTCGAAGGGCAGCACTTGCTTGACTTCGATGTCGTCCATGTAGCCCTTGTTCACTGCGAACAGCGTGGCGCCCATCAGAGCGATGTTCAGCGGGCTGTACTGGGCCTGCTTGAGCAGTTCGGTCACGCGGGCACCGCGGTCCAGCTGCTTGCGGGTGGCTTCGTCCAGATCGGAAGCGAACTGCGCGAAGGCAGCCAGTTCACGGTACTGCGCCAGGTCGGTACGGATACCGCCGGACAGGCCCTTGACCAGCTTGGTCTGGGCCGAGCCGCCGACGCGCGACACCGAGATACCGGCGTTGATGGCGGGACGGATACCGGCGTTGAACAGGCTGGTTTCCAGGAAGATCTGGCCGTCGGTGATCGAGATCACGTTGGTCGGAACGAAGGCGGACACGTCGCCGGCCTGGGTTTCGATGATGGGCAGTGCCGTCAGCGAACCCGTCTTGCCCTTGACTTCACCCTTGGTGAAGGCTTCGACGTAGTCGGCGTTCACGCGGGCTGCACGCTCGAGCAGGCGGCTGTGGAGATAGAACACGTCGCCGGGGAAAGCTTCGCGGCCCGGGGGACGGCGCAGCAGCAGCGAGACCTGGCGGTAGGCGACGGCCTGCTTGGACAGGTCGTCATAGACGATCAGGGCGTCCTGGCCGCGGTCGCGGAAGTACTCGCCCATCGTGCAGCCGGAGTAGGCCGACACGTACTGCATGGCAGCGGATTCGGAAGCGGTGGCAGCCACGACGATGGTGTACTCCATCGCACCGGCCTGCTCCAGAGCGCGCACCACGTTCTTGATCGAGGAAGCCTTCTGGCCGATCGCGACGTAGATACAGGTAACGCCCTGACCCTTCTGGTTGATGATGGCGTCGATGGCCACGGCGGTCTTGCCGGTCTGGCGGTCGCCGATGATCAGTTCGCGCTGGCCACGGCCCACGGGCACCATGGAGTCGATGGACTTGATGCCGGTCTGCAGCGGCTGGTCCACGGACTGGCGTGCGATCACGCCGGGAGCGACCTTCTCGATCACGTCCGTCATCTTGGCGTTGATCGGGCCCTTGCCGTCGATGGGCTGGCCCAGGGCGTTGACCACGCGGCCGACCAGTTCAGGGCCGACGGGCACTTCCAGAATGCGGCCCGTGCACTTGACGGTGTCGCCTTCGGAGATGTGCTCGTACTCGCCCAGAATCACGGCGCCGACGGAGTCGCGCTCGAGGTTCAGTGCCAGGCCAAAGGAGGGCTGGCCGTCCTTGCCTGCCGGGAATTCCAGCATTTCGCCTTGCATCACATCCGACAGGCCGTGCACGCGCACGATGCCATCGGTCACCGAAACCACGGTGCCTTCGTTGCGGATGTCGCTGCTGGCAGCCAGACCTTCGATGCGGCTCTTGATCAGTTCAGAAATTTCTGCGGGATTGAGTTGCATGACTCTTTCCTTCTTTAGCTTTGGTTAGCCGAGACCTCAGTCGCGTAGTTACGCAGTGAGGGCCGCTTTCATTTGTTCCAGGCGGGCCTTGACGGAGGTGTCAAGCACTTCGTCACCCACCACGACGCGGATGCCACCGATCAGGGACTGATCTTGCTGCACCGACAGGTTCAGCTTGCGGCCGAAACGCTTCTCCAGCGAAACCCCGAGTTCGGCCAGAGCGGCATCGTCGATGGGGAATGCGCTTTGAACCACAGCGTCGGACGAGCCACCGGCGCGGTTCACGAGGCTGCGGAACTGGGCCACCACCTCGGGCAGGGCTTGCAGTCGGCCGTTTTCAATGATGACGCGCAGAAAGTTGCGCGCGGCATCAGGCAATGCCGGGCCGGCCACGCCGCTGATGACATCGAACAGCTGTTCGTGCGTCACCTTGGGATCGTCGGCCAGCTGGCGCAATTGCGGGTTGGCGGCAATCGCCGCCAATTCCTCCGCCCAGGCAACCGTGCTGGACAGGTCAGCGCCCTGCTGGGCACTGGCCTTGAACAGGGCATCTGCGTAAGGGCGGGCAATGGTGGCGAGTTCTGCCATGTTTGCTCTTCCTTACAGCTCGGTCTTCAGGCGGTTCAGCAGGTCGGCATGGACGCCGGCATCCACTTCCTTGCGCAGGATCTGCTCGGCGCCCTTGACGGCCAGCGCTGCCACTTGCTCGCGCAGGGCTTCACGGGCCTGGACTGTCTGCTGCTCGGCCTCGGCGCGGGCAGCGGCGACAATCTTGTTGCCTTCTTCAGAGGCACGGGCCTTGGCTTCTTCGATGATGGCCTGGGCACGGCGTTCGGCGTCCGCAAGCCGCGATGCCGTTTCGTTGCGCGTCTGGGCCAGTTCCTGCTCGACACGCTTGTTGACAGCGGTCAGCTCGGTTTTGGCCTTGTCGGCAGCAGCGAGGCCATCGGCGATTTTCTGGGCTCGCTCATCCAGCGCCTTCGCGATCGGGGGCCACACGAACTTCATCGTGAACAGCACCAGGATCAGGAAAACGATGGCCTGAACGAACAGGGTCGCGTTGATACTCACGGCAACACCTTTCTATCTAGGGCGTTGATCGGAGCTTAGGCCAGGACGAAGGGGTTGGCGAAGGCGAACAGCAGAGCGATAGCCACGCCGATCAGGAAGGCAGCGTCGATCAGACCGGCCAAGATGAACATCTTGGTTTGCAGTTCGTTGATCAGCTCAGGCTGACGTGCCGACGATTCCAGGAACTTGCCACCCATCAGGGCGATACCGATCGAAGCGCCGATAGCGCCCAGACCAACGATCAGACCACAAGCCAGAGCGACGAGACCGAGAATGTTTTCCATGATGACTCCTGAGATTAAAGAAAGAGAAAGGTTGAGAGGAAAGGGAAATGGTCAGTGGGCTTCATGCGCCTGGCCGAGGTAGATCAGCGTCAGCATCATGAAAATGAAGGCCTGCAGGGTGATGATCAGAATGTGGAAGATCGCCCAGATAGAGCCCGCAATGATGTGCCCCACGGGGAGCAACACACCGGAAAGCGACATGGCAGCCGCACCGCCCATCAGAGCGATCAGACAGAACACCAACTCACCAGCGTACATGTTGCCAAACAGCCGCATGCCATGCGAAACCGTCTTGGCGACATATTCAATGATTTGCATGGCCAGGTTCACGACACCCAGGATCACTGCAAATACGGGATTCTTGCTGGTGCCGAACGGGGCAGTCACCAGTTCGTGGGCCCAGCCGCCCATGCCCTTGATCTTGACGCTGTAGAAGAAGCACAGCACCAGCACGGCAGACGACAGGCCCAGCGTGGTCGACAGGTCGGCCGTGGGCACGACGCGCAGATAAGCATGGGAGTCGCCCTGCACACCTTGCCACAGCACGGGCAGCAGGTCCACAGGCAGCATGTCCATGGCGTTCATCATGAAGATCCAGACGAACACGGTCAGCGCCAGCGGGGCGATGAACTTGCGGCTTTGCGCATTGTGGATGTTGGCCTTGGCCTGGTTGTCCACCATCTCGACCAGCAGCTCGACTGCCGCCTGGAAGCGGCCGGGCACGCCTGCGGTGGCCTTGCGTGCGGCAAGCCACAGCACGAACAGGCTCAGTACGCCCAGCGTGACACTGACGAAGATGGAGTCCAGATTGACAACCGAGAAGTCGATGATGGACTTCTGCTTGATGTTCTGGAGGTGCTGCAAGTGGTGAACGATGTATTCACTTGCAGTAGGTGCGTGCGCGTCTGCGGCCATCGGTCAACTTCTCTTCAAATATCAATCGGTTTTTCGGACACTGGATCGCACTATCAGTGCAACCCAATACGTTTTCATGACGACTACCAAGCCCGCCAGCAGCGCCAGCCAGCTCAGCCCCGGGACCAGCTTGGGCGCAGCCGCCAGCATGGCGATGCACAGCACCAGCTTTACCAGTTCCCAGCCAAAAATTCCCACCATGGCGGCCGCAGCGCCTCCTGGCCGCCTGCGTACCACGGCGCGCGCGAAAAGCGCCGCCGGCAGAACCACCGACAAAGCACCGTAGGCAGCCGACCATCCGGCCACCGCACGCCCCGTCACCAGCCACGCGGCCAGCGATACCAGGACACCGGCCACAGCCTGCACCACGACGATGCGCCACACGGACAGCTGCGGATGGCGCTGGCGCCAGTCCTGCGCTTCTTGTGCGGTCAAGGGCTTGAAGTCGGAAACTTCGTCACCAAGTTCTGAGTCAATGTCTGTGTCGGCGGCGGTGTTTTTCATTACGTTCTCGAAGGCCGCTGACCAGGCAAGACTTTTTCACAAAGCCTCTGATTATAAGTAAAAACCCCTGCTGAACGATAGGGGTTGTTACTGGCATGCCCATTTTGGCGCATGGTGTAGGCGTTGTGGCAGCGCGCCAACATCGCTGGCACGCCATGCCCCAACCTGCGCCATCGTACCTTCTGCGTCCGGTGGCGCGCCATCCCCTGGCTGCGATGTGGCGGCGAACGATAGCGCACAATCGCCTCCGCCGACAAGCGATTAACCTTGATTTATTTATGAGCGACTCCCGCCCCACCCCTCCTGCTGCTGCCCCCGAGGCGGCGGCCGATCCACGCAAGGACTCGCTGATCGAGTACCCCTCGCGCTTTCCCATCAAGGTCATGGGCCTCAAGACCGAGCATCTCGTGCACGAAATCACGCAGATCGCCGAGCGCTTCGACCCCGGCTTCGATGCCGCCACCATCGAGCTGCGCCCCAGCAGCAGCGGCAAGTACCTGGGCGTCACGGTGACGGTGACCGCCACCAGCCGCGAACAGCTGGACCAGCTCTACCAGGCCTTCACATCGCACCCCCTTGTGAAAGTGGTGCTGTGAACCCCCTGCCCGTGCAACCGCCTGACCTGCGCCTGCTGGGGCGCACGGACTACAGCGCCACGGTCCAGGCCATGCAGGAATTCACGCGCCTGCGTGACGCAGGCACGCGCGATGCGTTGTGGATCTGCGAGCATGCGCCGCACTTCACGCAGGGACTGGCAGGGCGCAGCGATCATCTGCTGCAGCCCGGAGATATCCCGGTCGTGGCCACCAACCGCGGGGGCCAGGTCACCTACCATGGCCCAGGCCAGGTCGTGGCCTATCCGCTGCTGGACCTGCAGCGCCTGGGCTACTTCGTCAAGGAATATGTCTACCGCATCGAGGACGCCGTGATCCGGACGCTGGAACACTTCGGCGTGACGGGCCACCGCGTGGCCGGGGCGCCCGGCATCTACGTGCGCCTGGACGACCCGCGCAGCCATGCCATGCTGGCGCAGCGCCCACAGCTGCGCGAACCTGGCTCGGCGCCTCCAGAGCCAGACTTCACGGGCCTGGGCAAGATCGCTGCGCTGGGCATCAAGGTCAGCCGGCACTGCACCTACCATGGCGTGGCACTCAACGTCGCAATGGACCTGGAACCCTACGACCGGATCAACCCTTGCGGCTACGCAGGACTGAAGACGGTGGACCTTTCTACAATCGGCGTTCAGACAACCTGGGACGAGGCCGCGCGCATCCTGGGCCGCCAGCTGCAGCGCCGCCTCGCCCCCTGACCCCGGAACCATGACCACCAACACCGTCGTGCGCGAAGCGCAGTCCCAAGCCGAGTACAACCCGCTGGCCAAGCAAAAGGCTGCTGCGAAGCTCTCGCGCATCCCGATCAAGGTCGAGCATGGCGAGGCGCTCAAGAAGCCCGAGTGGATCCGCGTCAAGGCCGGCAGCCCGACCACGCGCTTCTACGAAATCAAGGACATCCTGCGCGCCAACAAGCTGCACACCGTCTGCGAGGAGGCCTCCTGCCCCAATATCGGCGAATGCTTCGGCAAGGGCACGGCCACGTTCATGATCATGGGCGACAAGTGCACGCGCCGCTGCCCCTTCTGCGATGTGGGCCATGGCCGCCCCGACCCGCTGGACACCAACGAGCCGCTCAACCTGGCCAAAACCATTGCCGAGCTGCGCCTGAAGTACGTGGTGATCACCAGCGTGGACCGCGACGACCTGCGCGACGGCGGCTCGGGCCACTTCGTCGAGTGCATCAGGAACATCCGCGAGCTGTCCCCGCAGACCCAGATCGAGATCCTCGTGCCCGATTTCCGTGGGCGCGACGACCGCGCGCTGGAAATCCTCAAGGCTGCGCCGCCCGACGTGATGAACCACAACCTGGAGACCGCGCCGCGCCTGTACAAGGAAGCGCGCCCGGGTTCGGACTACCAGTTCTCGCTGAACCTGCTCAAGAAGTTCAAGGCCCTGCACCCGACAGTGCCGACCAAGAGCGGCCTCATGGTGGGCCTGGGCGAGACCGACGAGGAAATCCTGCAGGTCATGCGCGACATGCGCGCCCATGACATCGACATGCTGACCATCGGCCAGTACCTGGCGCCCAGCAACAGCCACCTGCCGGTGCGCCGCTACGTGCACCCCGATACCTTCAAGATGTTCGAGGAAGAAGCCTACAAGATGGGCTTCACACATGCCGCCGTCGGCGCCATGGTGCGCTCGAGCTACCACGCGGACCAGCAGGCGCACGCCGCCGGCGTCTGAGCAACAAGCAATCGGCTGCCGATTGGCAGCTTGCAATCTCCCAAGGGATGGCCTTTACATGCCATCCCTTTTTCACACCTTGCCGCACCGCATAGGATCAAAACTGCCATCAAGCCAGCATTTAGCAACAAATTAGCACTTGTACGTCAGTTGAGAACTTTGTAAAAATCCCTATGATGCAGATACTCAAAATTTTTCTGCAAATCAACAATTTGATCCAACAAATTTACTGATTACTGGACGTGATCATCAGAATTTCAGGCGCATAAAAAAACTTCATTCATAAAGAAGGATATGCATGGCAGATGATACGGAAAAAGACCGCGTAGCATTCGATACCGCCATACAGACGCTGAAGGTGGAGATTGCCAATGCAGGGGTCCATCTCTCACTAGATTCATCCACACGCTTGGCCTATACCCGGCAAATTCAGGCCATGGCCAATGAGCTTGAGTTGCATGCCATCAGCGGTCGCATCACTTGGGCACAGGCGGCGCAGCAAGCCCAGGAGTCGCGCAACCTTATCATGGAAGTCATCCGTGGCCGCAGCACGCCTGTGGGCCGTGCCCTGGCCCAAAGCCTCAAGAGCGAGGGCAAGACACTCAATGAGATGCTTGCACGCAAGGCCCAGCAATTGTATGGACCTCAAGTACATTTCAACCGCCTTACTGCGGCCCAGCAAAATGCCGTATATGGTGAGATTGTAAAATCGGCCGGCAAGTCCAATCCCATGGTCACCCAGAGAATGCGTATGCTGTCGCGTGCGGGGCGCGGACTGATCGTCTTTTCGATTGCCGTATCGGTCTACACCATCGCCAATGCCGACAACAAGGTGGCGGCGGCTGGCAAGGAAATGGCCATTACCAGCGCGGGAATCGGCGGCGGCATGGCCGGCGGTGCCTTGGCCGGCCTGGCCTGCGGGCCGGGCGCGCCTGCCTGCGTGGTGGTCGGCGCCTTCGTCGGCGGCGCGCTCGCGGCTATCGGCATCGAATTCCTCTGGTGATGCCGGAGCCGCCGATGCAACCTCTGTCAGAATGCGAGCTTTCCCTGACTCCCGCCACCTCTGGCGCCGGGCACCAGGCGCCACGCAGTCGCCTGGTGCTGGCGGGCAACCCGACCATGGTCCTGGTGGAGGGCACCATCCTCGAGGCTGCCTTTCAATGGCAGGGGCTGTATCTGCTGTTCACCACCGACGACATCCCCATGGAGGACACGTTGCGCATCACCCTGCTTGATGCCCAGGGACGGGTGCTGGACCAAGCCGCTATCGGCGCGATGTATGCCACAGGCAGCTTCGCCCTGCTACCACCACAGGCCGAGAACCGCGTGCGATTTCGCTTCATCGGCGACACGGACTGGAGCGTGGAGGTCCTGCCCGCCGCGCAACTGCGTCCGCCCTTTTTTTCCGAGCCGCGCGGCGTGTCTCGCCCCCTAGGCTTCTCACGCCACTTCATCGTGCACGGCTACCCGCAACCGCAGCCAGACTGACGCTGGCTCCGAGCAACAAAAAAGCAGGGCCGCATATGCATGCCCTGCTTGCATCGGTGCGCAAGCGCCTGATGGCGCGCGCCCTGTATTCCTCGTGAAAAAAAGCCTGGCTAACCGGCAAACCGCTGGCTGGCAAAACGACTGCAGGCTGAACAGGCCTGGCAAGTCGCCCCACGATGAAACTGAAAAATTTCGCAGCATCCATTCCCCACCAGAGAGTTTTTGCTACAGTGACTGCATCATAGCATCAAATGAGAATCAGTCGCAAATAAATAGACGATTTTTCTCACCGGGCGCTTTGCGGCCTTGCCGGATCAGGGCGCCATGAGTGCCGACGGGTTCTCCGATTGGACGACCTGCTGCGCCCAGGGCGCCAGCTTGCGTGTGTCGGAGCGCAGGATTTCCTGCTTCACGGCCAGAATCTGCGCAGGGTGCATGGAGAAACTGCGCAGACCCAGGCCCAGCAGCAGGCGCGTCATGCCCACATCGCCGGCTGTTTCGCCGCAGACACAGACACTCTTGCCCTGGGCCCGGCCTTCGGCAATGACATCGGCGACGAGCCGCAGCACGGCGGGATGCAGCGGGTCATAAAGATGGGCCACGGCCTCGTCGGCACGGTCGATGGCCAGCGTGTACTGGATCAGGTCGTTCGTGCCGATGGACAGAAAGTCGAACTGGCGCAGGAAGGTGCGCACCATCAGCGCGGCAGCTGGCACCTCGATCATGGCGCCCAGCTTGACGGCGCCATAAACCGCTCCACGCGCATCCAGCTCGGACTGGGCCAGCCGCAGCTGGGCCAGTGTCTGGTCGATCTCGCTCTGGTGGGCCAGCATGGGAAACAGCAGGTGGATCTGGCCGTGGGCGGCCGCACGCAGGATGGCGCGCAGCTGGGTGCGGAACATGGCCGGATCGGCCAGGCTCCAGCGGATGGCGCGCAGGCCCAGCGCAGGATTGAGGTAGTAGTCCTTGGGCTGGGCCTTGTCCAATGGTTTGTCAGCGCCCACATCCAGTGTACGAATGGTCACAGGCATGCCCTGCATGCCATCGACCGCCTCGCGGTAGGCGCGGTACTGCTCCTCCTCGTCGGGCAGGTTGCCGCCCCGGCCCATGAACAGGAACTCGGTGCGAAACAAGCCCACGCCGACCGCGCCGGCGCGCACAGCGGCGGCTCCGTCGCCGGGCTGCTCGATATTGGCCAGCAGTTCGATGCACTCGCCATCGAGTGTCAGCGCAGGGGTGTGGCGCAGGCGCGAAAGGCGCTCGCGCTCCAGGTCGTTCTGGCGCTGGCGAAAGCCGTACTCGGCCAGGATGATGGGAGAGGGATCGACAATGACCACACCGGCATTGCCATCGATGATGACCCAGTCGTCCTGCCGGATCAGCTGGCTGGCAGCACGGGCGCCCACCACGGCGGGGATGTCCATGCTGCGGGCCACGATGGCCGTGTGGGAGGTGCGTCCGCCCACGGCCGTGATGAAGCCCGCGAACAGCCGGCTCTTGAACTGCAGCATGTCCACCGGCGACAGGTCCTGCGCCACGAGCACCAGCGGCTCATCCACGCCGGCGTCCAGCGGCAGCTCTTGCTGGTCTGCGCTCCCGGCGCGGGAAGCTTCGGCCAGCGCCGCAGGGGCCGCCACCGGGCTGGGCATGCCTTTCATGTGCCGCAAAATGCGCTCGGTCACCTGCTCCAGGTCGGCCTTGCGCTCGCGCAGGTACTCGTCCTCCATTTCATCGAACTGCCGCGAAATGGCCTCCAGCTGCGTGGTCAGCGCCCATTCGGCGTTGTACAGGCGCTCCGATATCCAGTTCTTGACGGCCGTGCCAAGCGCAGCATCCTGCAGCAGCATCAGGTGCACGTCGAGCAAGGCATCGAGCTCGGCCGGCGCATCCTTGGGCATTTCGTCCTGCAGGCGGCGCAGTTCGTCGATAACGGCATTGCGCGCATTGCGCGCACGTGCGATCTCCGACTCCACCTGCTCGGGGCGGATGAAGTAATGCACCACCTCCATCCGGCTGGAGGCCACCACCACTGCCCGCCCGATGGCAATCCCCCGGGAGACGGCCAGTCCATGGATTGCAAACGTCATTGCGCCTGTCCTTTGCTTGCTGTGGCGCAGGACTGGCTGCGCCATGCGGCGCGGCAGTCCGGTACGCCTTGGCTTGTTCCGCGCGCCTGCAGCCGGCACGCGGGTGCGTTCATCACTGGCCTTCGCCGAACTTGTCGTTGATCAAGGCAGTCAGCGCATCCATGGCTTCCTGCTCCTGCGCACCCTCGGTTTCCAGCAGCACCTCGGAGCCCAGGCCTGCGGCCAGCATCATGACGCCCATGATGCTCTTGGCGTTGATGCGCCGTTCGCCCTTGGTCATCCAGACCTCGCAGGGGAAGCTGGCAGCCAGCTTGGTGAGTTTGGCCGAAGCGCGGGCATGCAGGCCCAGTTTATTGCTGATGGTGATAGGGGTCTTGATCATGAGAAGGTCGCGGACTCTGATTCTGAGGCGTGTTCACGCCCACTTGCATCACCCCGTGGCTGCCACCCGCCACAGCGCGCTGCGCCACGGCTTCGACCGCCTCGTGGCGATAGCCGATGGAGCGCAGCAGCATGGGCAGGTTCACGCCCGCCACCAGCCGGCCACCGGGCAGCTGAGAGACCAGGCGCTGGGCCACATTGCAGGGCGTGGCGCCGAACAGGTCGGACAGCACCAGCGTGGGCAGCTCCTTGAGGCCCCCGTGGTCCTGCAGCAGTTGCTCGGCACGCATCAGCGTGGCCTCGGGCGCCTCGTGCGCAGGCACATCGAGGGCCAGCACATCCTGTGCGCTGTCGGCGAACACATGCAGGGCGCATTCGCGCAGTGCATGGGCCAGCGGGGCATGGGTAAGCAAAAGGATGCGCGTGGTCATGAAATCACAGGGTTCTGACGCCCATTATGGCGTGGCGGGCGCTTGTGGCCCCGGGTTGAATGCTGCGCACGCCTCCCGCGCTCGCAGTCTCATTGCAATTGCAGGCTGGCGAAAAAGTCGTTGGCCTGTTCGGTGCGCAGCTTGTCGCTGTAAATCACGGCATGGTAGAGGCGCGCGCCCTGCGGCTCCATTCGTGCAAACCACACGGCATGCGCCGTGAGCTTCCAGCCCTGCGGGCCCACTCCATCGAAGGTGGTGCGCAGCGACTGCGGCAGATTCAACGCGCCAGCAGGCAAAAACGGGCCATCCTCCTTGGCATGCAACTGCCGGGCCCCGGCGGGCGCCTGCCCGGGAGCTCCCGGATTCATCTGGCCCAGCACAGCGGCCTGCCAGTACGAGAGCATCTCGGCCGCACGCGATGGCTCCTGCACCAGAAAATGCGAGACCGCATAGGTCGCATAGTCTGCATCGCAGCCCAGCATGGACATCTGCACCACCCCCAGGCCCTGCCCCAGCTCCACGGCCTTGGTCGCCAGCTGCGGGTCGCAGGGCAGTTGCACGCGCAGCGGCGTGCCCTGCACCGCCACCTGACGCCAGTCCAGCTTGGGGCTGCAGGCTGCCAGCAGCCCGGCGGCCAGCAGGGCAGTGCACCGCCCTGCCACCCGGCAGACGCGCGCCGTCAGGCGCAGCCTATTCATTGCCATCATGTTCATGCCCGCATTATCTGCAGGCGCAACGGCTATCACGGCAGAACTTTTGTGCATGCCGTGCATCGAAGCGTCCATGCACGGCATGCGTGCAGGTCTTTGGGCACAATCGAGGCTATGGCAAGCAAACATTGGATCGCAGGCGTGGTGATCGCCGCCGCCGCTGGCATGGGCGCATGGGTGTACTCGGGCGCAGGGCAATCAGCGGCGCCGCAATCCACTTTTGTGCTGCTGGATGGCAGCACGCGCAGCACCGCCGACCTCCAGGGCAAGGTGACTCTGGTGAACTTCTGGGCCACCAGCTGCACGACCTGCGTGGCAGAGATGCCCGAAATCGTCAGCACCTACCGCAAGTACCAGGGCCAGGGATTCGACACGCTGGCCGTGGCCATGAGCTACGACCCGCCCAGCTATGTGGTGAACTTCGCCGAGTCGCGCAAGCTGCCCTTCAAGGTGGCGCTGGACAACACCGGCGCGATTGCCAAAGCCTGGGGCGACGTGCAGCTGACGCCCACGACCTATGTGGTCAACAAGCGTGGAGAGATCGTGAAGCGCTATGTGGGCGCTCCCGATTTCGAGGAGCTGCACCGGCTGATCGAGAAGCTGCTGGCGCAAGCCTGAGTGCGGGCATGCGCCGGCCCAGGCTCGCCGCCTGCATCAGCGGTTGCGGAAGCTGTCGTGGCAGTTCTTGCAGCTGGCAGCCGCAGGGCCGAATGCGGCCTTGAGCTGGTCCAGATTGCCGGACTTGGCGGCAGCCGCCAGCTTCACGGTCTCGGCCTGCATTTTCTCGGACAGTTCATTGAACTTGGCCTGCTCCTTCCAGATTTCGGGCTTGGCCTTGCCGCCTTCGGTCCCGGCACCGAAGGCAGCCCACGGCAGCTTGGCCACGAGCGCCAGAACCTCGCCATTTTCCTGGGCTGCCTTGGCATCAAAGGGTGCCTTGCCGTTGGCCATGGCGCCCAGGCGGCCGAAATGCTGGGCCAGCACCGTGAACGCGCCCTGGCGGTACTTGACGGCATCCTCGGCCTTGGCAAATTGCGCGGAGGCAGGCAGGGCCATACCGGCCACCAGGGCGGCCAGCGCCCATGCACAAGCTTTCTTCATCGTGGTATTCCTTTGTGGAGGGTGGGGAAATCTGCCACATGAGTATGGCAGTTGCCATCGCATGCGGCGGCACTTTGATTGACTGTGCCCTGGGTGTTTTGCAGGATGCCGTTTGCCATCCCGGCGGCACAATGGCCTGATCTCCCGCAGTACACCGCCCATGGCACAAGAAACCTCCCCCTCCACCCTGCACAAGGTCCGCATCTGGGACCTGCCCACTCGGCTGTTCCACTGGCTGCTGGCCGCTGCGGTGACCGCCCTTGTCGTCACGGGCAATCTTGGCGGCAATGCCATGAACTGGCATCTGCTGCTGGGCTATGGGGTGCTGGCCCTGCTGCTGTTTCGCCTGCTGTGGGGCGCTGCGGGAGGGCGCTGGTCGCGCTTTGCCAGCTTTGTACCCACCCCTTCGCGCCTGCTGCGCTATCTGCGCGGCCAGGGGCGTGCCGATGACAGCGCGGGACACAGCCCGCTGGGGGCGCTGTCCGTTCTGGCGATGCTGGGTGTCCTGGCTGCCCAGGTGGGCAGCGGCCTGCTCAGCGATGACGAAATCGCTTTCTCGGGCCCGCTGGCACGCTTTGTCTCGGGGGATACGGTGGCCATGGCCACGGCATACCATGCGCATTGGGGGCCTTACCTGATCTATGGACTGGTGGCCCTGCATCTGGCAGCCATCGTCTTTTACAGTCTGCGTGGCCGGGGCCTGGTGCGCGCGATGCTGACGGGTGACAAGCAGTTGTCTGATGCCGTGCCAGCCTCGCGGGATACATGGGGCAGGCGCCTGCTGGCCGCCGTGCTCGCAGCCGCCGCCTGCGCCATTGCCTGGTGGGTGCGGCAGCTGGAGGCCACTCCTTTCTGAGCCTCTGGCCAGCCAGGCAGGCTTGCCGCTAAACTGGAACCTTTACGCCTATTCGCCGACTGCCTGTGGACAAGCCTGCCGTGGCCTTGCTGGCACCGACCTTGGCCGGGGACATGGAGGATGTGCGCCAGATTTTCCTGGAGTACGCCGCCAGCCTGGACGTTGACCTGCAATTTCAAGATTTCGATGCCGAGGTGGCCGGGCTGCCTGGCGAGTATGCGCCTCCGCGCGGCCAGATCCTGCTGGCACGGGTGGATGGCGCACTGGCCGGCTGCTGCGCGCTGCGGCCCATGGACAACTGCGACTACGCCAATGCGGCGGAAATGAAGCGGCTGTACGTGCGCAAGGCATTCCGCGGCTTCGGTCTGGGGCGCCAGCTGGCCGAGGCCATGCTCGATGTGGCGCGCCAGGCCGGCTACGACCATGTGCTGCTCGATACGCTCGATGACATGGAGTCTGCCCGCGCGCTCTACACCGACCTGGGCTTCGAGGAAATACCGCCCTACTACCACAACCCGATAGCAGGCGCCCACTACCTCAAGGCCGATATTTTCTAGGCCCACAAACACAAAAAGGCACTGCACCGAAGTGCAATGCCTTGGCAGAGCCACCTGCGCAAGCGGGTGGCATGCAGCTGCAGATCAGGCCTGGGCCTGGGCCAGCAAAGTGGCTGCGTCGCTGACCTCGAACTTGCCAGGACCTTCGACGTTGAGCGTGACGACCTTGCCATCCTTGACCAGCATGGAGTAGCGGTTGCTGCGCAGGCCCAGGCCCTTGCCATTGAGGTCCAGCGTCAGGCCGGTGGCCTTGGCAAAGGCGGCGTCGCCGTCGGCCAGCATGCGCACCTTGCCTTCGGTCTTCTGGTCGCGCGCCCAGGCGCCCATCACGAACGCATCGTTGACGGACAGGCACCAGATTTCGTCCACGCCAGCGGCCTTGAAGGCATCAGCCTGCTCCACGAAGCCAGGCACGTGCTTGGCCGAGCAGGTCGGGGTGAAGGCGCCGGGCACTGCGAAGACGGCAATCGTCTTGCCTGCAGCGGCTTCGGGCAGCTTCACGGGGTTGGGGCCGATGCTGCAGCCATTGCCTTCGACTTCCACATATTCCATCAGCGTGGCAGCGGGCAGTGCGTCTCCGACTTTGATCATCTCTCTCTCCTTTGCGTTGGCAAAACCAGGGCCACCGACATGGAAGCCCCAAACAAAAAAACGACCCACATTGTGGGTCGTTTCCTGTGGCCTTGCAGCCGGTGGGCCTGGGTAGGCTTACACCAGAGCAGCCTTTTGCACCAAGCGGGTAGCAACCCAGTTCTTGGTCTTGGACAGCGGGCGGCTTTCCGTGATCTCGATCACGTCGCCCAGCTTGTACTCACTTTGCTCATCGTGAGCGTGGTACTTGCTCGACTTGATCATGATCTTGTCGTAGATCGGGTGCTTGACGCGGCGCTCGACCAGGACCGTCACGGTCTTGGCGCGCTTGTCGCTGACCACCTTGCCAATCAAGGTGCGCTTGAGGGATTTTTTAGCTTCCGTCATGTCGGCTTCCTGATTACTTGGCGGCTTGCTTTTCAGCAAGGATGGTCTTGGCACGGGCGATGTCACGGCGCGTGGTACGCAGCGTGTTCGTGTTGCCCAGCTGTTGCGTAGCCTTTTGCATGCGCAGACCAAAGTGAGCCTTTTGCAGGGACTTCACTTCGGCTTCCAGGCCGGCCACGTCTTTTTGGCGGAGTTCAGCAGCTTTCGTCATGTTGTTCTCCTTAAGCACCAATGTGACGGGACACGAAGGTCGTACGCAGCGGCAGCTTGGCAGCGGCCAGACGGAACGCTTCACGAGCCAGCTCTTCAGGCACGCCCACGATTTCGTAGAGCACCTTGCCGGGCTGGATTTCGGCCACATAGTACTCGGGGTTGCCCTTACCGTTACCCATACGCACTTCTGCGGGCTTGGTAGAGATTGGCTTGTCCGGGAACACGCGGATCCAGATACGACCACCACGCTTGACGTGGCGCGAGATCGCGCGGCGGGCCGCTTCGATCTGGCGGGCCGTCAGACGGCCACGGTCAGTGGACTTCAGGCCGAAGTCACCGAAGGCAACGGCGTTACCGCGCGTTGCTACACCGGTGTTGCGACCCTTTTGCTCCTTGCGGTATTTGCGGCGAGCAGGTTGCAGCATCTTTATTCTCCTTTACCGTCCGCTGCTGTAGCGGGCGCGTCAGTCTTGCGAACGCGCTTAACGGAATCAGCGCCAGCGCCGGCGGGCTTGTCGCTGCCGTCTGCAGGAGCGGCGTTCACACCTGCAGGGCGGCGGGGACCGCGGCCAGCACCGTCACGGCGGCCATCGCCGCGGCCATCACGGCGGGGGCCGCGAGGACGACGCTCTTCTTCGGGACGGGGGGTCTCGACGGCGGGCAGGTCGTTACGACCCAGCGTGTCGCCCTTGTAGACCCACACCTTCACGCCGATCACGCCATAGGTCGTCTTGGCTTCGGAGAAGCCATAGTCGATGTCGGCGCGCAGCGTGTGCAGCGGCACACGGCCTTCGCGGTACCACTCGGTACGTGCGATTTCGATGCCGTTCAGACGGCCCGACGACATGATCTTGATGCCCTGGGCACCCAGACGCATGGCGTTTTGCATCGCACGCTTCATAGCGCGGCGGAACATGATGCGCTTTTCGAGCTGCTGGCAGATCGAGTCGGCGATCAGCTTGGCATCGATTTCAGGCTTGCGCACTTCTTCGATGTTCACAGCCACCGGCACGCCCAGGCGGGTTGCGAGTTCCTTCTTCAGGTTCTCGATGTCCTCACCCTTCTTGCCGATCACGACGCCAGGACGTGCCGAGAAGATCGTGATGCGGGCGTTCTTGGCAGGACGCTCGATCAGGATGCGCGACACGGCGGCGTTCTTGAGCTTGGCCTTCAGGTACTCGCGAACCTTGATGTCTTCGGCCAGCATGCCGGCGAAGTCACGGTTGCTTGCGTACCAACGGCTGGCCCAGTTGCGGCTGACCGCCAGGCGGAAGCCGGTAGGATGGATTTTCTGTCCCATATTCTTCCCAGGCCTTTCAGTTGCCAACCGTCACGTACACGTGGCACGTGGGCTTGCTGATGCGATTGCCGCGGCCCTTTGCGCGCGCGGTGAAGCGCTTGAGCGTGGTGCCTTGCTCGACGAAGATGGTCTTGACCTTCAGTTCGTCAATGTCGGCGCCGTCGTTGTGCTCGGCGTTGGCGATGGCGGACTCGAGCACCTTCTTGATGATCACGGCAGCTTTCTTCTGCGTGAACGTCAGGATGTTCAGGGCTTGGTCCACTTTCTTGCCGCGGATCAGGTCCGCGACCAGGCGACCCTTGTCCACAGACAGGCGGACGCCACGGAGAACAGCACGTGTTTCAGACATGTTCTATTCCTTACTTCTTGGCTTTTTTGTCCGCAGGGTGACCCTTGAAGGTACGGGTCAGCGCGAATTCGCCGAGCTTGTGGCCGACCATCTGGTCGGTCACGTACACGGGCACGTGCTGCTTGCCGTTGTGCACAGCAATGGTCAGGCCGATGAACTCGGGCAGAACCATGGAGCGGCGCGACCAGGTCTTCACAGGCTTCTTGTCCTTGGTGGTGATGGCCTTTTCGACCTTCGCCAGCAAGTGATGGTCAACAAACGGACCCTTTTTGAGAGAACGAGTCATTTGCTACCCCTTACTTCTTGCGACGCGACACAATCATCGACTGCGTGCGCTTGTTGTTACGGGTACGGTAGCCCTTCGTCAGGTTGCCCCATGGGTCAACAGCGTGACGGCCTTCACCGGTCTTGCCTTCACCACCACCGTGCGGGTGGTCGACAGGGTTCATCACCACGCCGCGAACGGTCGGGCGGATACCCATCCAGCGCTTCACACCGGCCTTGCCCAGTTGGCGCAGGCTGTGCTCTTCGTTGGCGACTTCACCGATGGTGGCACGGCACTCGATGTGCACCTTGCGCACTTCGCCGGAACGCATACGCACCTGGGCGTAGATGCCTTCGCGGGCCAGCAGCGTGGCGGACGTACCTGCCGAACGGGCGATCTGCGCGCCAGCGCCGATCTTCAGTTCGATGCAGTGGATGGTCGAGCCCACGGGGATGTTGCGGATCGGCAGGGTGTTGCCCACGCGGATCGGAGCTTCGGAGCCGCTGACCACAGTGGCGCCGACTTCCAGATTGCGCGGAGCAATGATGTAGCGACGCTCGCCGTCGGCGTAGCACACCAGAGCGATGTGGGCCGTGCGGTTGGGGTCGTACTCGATGCGCTCAACCTTGGCGGGGATGCCGTCCTTGGTGCGCTTGAAGTCCACCACGCGGTAGTGGTGCTTGTGGCCACCGCCCTTGTGACGGGTGGTGATGTGACCGTTGTTGTTACGGCCCGACTTCTGGTGCTGAGGCTCCAGCAGGGGGGCGAAACCTGCACCCTTGTGCAGATGGTCACGCGTGACCTTGACCGTGCCGCGTTGGCCGGGGGTCGTCGGTTTGAGCTTGATAACAGCCATGATTAAGCAGCCTCCCCAGACAGGTTCAGCTCTTGACCGGGCTTGAGCATCACATAGGCCTTGCGAACGTGGTCGCGGCGGCCGGTGGTCTTGCCAAAGCGCTTGGTCTTGCCCTTGATGTTCACCACGGAGACACCAGCAACTTCCACCTTGAACATCAGTTCCACGGCGGCCTTGATTTCATGCTTGGTGGCGCTCTGCAGCACCTTGAACGTCACGGCGTTGGACTTTTCTGCAACCAGAGTGGCCTTTTCGGACACGATGGGAGCAACCAACACCTGCATCAGACGACCTTCGTCAAACTTGAGCGTGCTCATGCGAACATCTCCTTGAGTTTGTCGATCGCACCCTTGGTGACGAGCACTTTCTTGTAGTGCACCAGCGACACGGGGTCGGCGTAGCGCGGCTCGACCACGAACACGTTCTTCAGATTGCGGGAAGCCAGGTACAGGTTCTCGTCGACTTCTTCAGCGATCACCATGACCGATTCCAGGTTCATGGCCTTGAACTTGTCGGCCAGCACCTTGGTCTTGGGGCTTTCGAGCTTGAGCGAGTCCACCACAGCCAGGCGGCCTTCGCGGGCCAGCTGGGACAGGATGGAAGCCATGCCTGCGCGGTACATCTTCTTGTTGATCTTCTGCGAGAAGTTTTCTTCAGGCAGATTCGGGAAGATGCGGCCGCCGCCACGCCACAGAGGCGAGGACGACATACCGGCACGAGCGCGGCCGGTGCCCTTTTGCTTGAAAGGCTTGGCGGTCGTGTGACGGACCTGTTCGCGGTCCTTCTGAGCGCGGGTGCCCTGGCGTGCGTTGGCACGGTAGGCAATCACGATCTGGTGGACCAGGTCTTCGTTGAATTCACGGCCGAAAACGGTCTCGGGCGCATCAAACTTGGACGCGGCCTGGCCTTGTTCATTCAGGAGTTCGAGCTGCATTAGTTCGCTCCCTTGGAAGCTTTAGCCTTGATGGCGGGACGCACCGTCACGAAGCCACCCTTGGAGCCCGGAACAGCGCCCTTGATCAAGAGCAGTTGGCGTGCTTCGTCGATGCGAACCACGTCGAGATTTTGGGTGGTGACGGTCTCGTCGCCCATGTGGCCGGTCATCTTCTTGCCCGGGAACACGCGACCTGGATCCTGGGCCATCGAGATGGAACCGGGAACATTGTGCGAACGGCTGTTGCCGTGCGAGGCGCGCTGCGAGCTGAAGTTGTGACGCTTGATGGTGCCAGCGAAGCCCTTGCCGATGGAGGTGCCTTGCACGTCCACCTTCTGGCCCACCGAGAACAGCTCGGCCACGGGCAGGACGGCGCCTGCGGCGTACTTGCCGGCGGTTTCTTCGGTCACGCGGAATTCACCCGTCACTTCACCGGCTTCGACACCTGCCTTGGCGAGGTGGCCGGCTTCAGGCTTGGTCACGCGAGATGCCTTGCGCGAACCGAAAGTGACCTGCAGGGCCACATAGCCATCGTTCTCTTGGGTTTTGACCTGAGTCACGCGGTTGTTGGACACATCCACCACCGTGACGGGCACTGCGTCCCCGTCATCGGTGAACAGACGCATCATGCCCACCTTGCGACCCAGCAACCCCAGGGAGTTGCTCAGACTCATTTGTTTGCTCCAAAACTTCCGCCGCTGAAACTGCAATTGGCACAGCGTTGCGCTCCCACCAAGGACTGCCAAGGCTTCACGCACGAAAGAAGGTTGATAAAACTTCGCTCAAGAAAGGCGAAGCCCCAAATTTTAACGCGAACTGCTCTTTCAAGCAAGTTCGCGTTAAATCAAGCGATTCAAGGCCCCACGAAGAGGCCGGGAAAGGCTTATTGCAGCTTGATCTCGACGTCCACGCCTGCGGGCAGGTCCAGCTTCATCAGAGCGTCAACCGTCTTGTCGGTCGGGTCGACGATGTCCATCAGACGCTGGTGGGTGCGGATTTCGAACTGGTCGCGGCTGCTCTTGTTGACGTGCGGCGAACGCAGGATGTCGAAACGCTTCATGCGGGTCGGCAGGGGCACGGGGCCCTTGACGATCGCGCCGGTGCGCTTGGCAGTGTCAACGATCTCGGCAGCGGACTGGTCGATCAGCTTGTAGTCGAACGCCTTCAGGCGGATGCGGATTTTTTGCTTGGACATTGTGTATTCCTAGTCTTCTAAGAATTACGCAATGATCTTGGCAACCACGCCAGCGCCCACGGTGCGGCCGCCTTCGCGGATAGCGAAGCGCAGACCTTCTTCCATGGCGATGGGGGCGATCAGCTTGACGGTGATCGACACGTTGTCGCCAGGCATCACCATTTCCTTGTCGGCCGGCAGCTCGATGGAGCCGGTCACGTCGGTGGTGCGGAAGTAGAACTGGGGACGGTAGTTGTTGAAGAACGGAGTGTGGCGACCACCTTCGTCCTTGGACAGCACGTACACCTCAGCCGTGAAGTGGGTGTGGGGCTTGATGGAGCCGGGCTTGCACAGCACTTGGCCGCGTTCCACGTCTTCACGCTTGGTGCCGCGCAGCAGCAGGCCCACGTTGTCGCCAGCCTGGCCCTGGTCCAGCAGCTTGCGGAACATTTCCACGCCAGTGACGGTGGTCTTCTGGGTGTCGCGGATACCGACGATTTCGATTTCTTCGCCGACCTTGATGATGCCGCGCTCGACACGGCCAGTCACCACGGTGCCACGGCCGGAGATGGAGAACACGTCTTCCACGGGCATGGCGAAGGCACCGTCCACAGCGCGCTCGGGCGTGGGGATGTAGGTGTCCAGCGCTTCAGCCAGCTTCATGATGGCAGCTTCGCCCTTGTCGGACTGGTCGCCTTCCAGGGCCAGCTTGGCAGAGCCGCGCACGATGGGGGTGTCGTCGCCGGGGAAGTCGTACTTGGACAGCAGCTCGCGCACTTCCATTTCGACCAGTTCCAGCAGTTCTTCGTCGTCCACCATGTCGCACTTGTTCAGGAACACGATGATGTAGGGAACGCCCACCTGGCGAGCCAGCAGGATGTGCTCGCGGGTCTGGGGCATCGGGCCGTCAGCGGCCGAGCACACCAGGATAGCGCCGTCCATCTGGGCGGCACCGGTGATCATGTTCTTGACGTAGTCGGCGTGGCCGGGGCAGTCCACGTGAGCGTAGTGGCGGTTGGCCGTTTCGTACTCGACGTGGGCGGTGTTGATGGTGATGCCGCGGGCCTTTTCTTCAGGCGCTGCGTCGATCTGGTCGTAAGCCTTGGCTTCGCCGCCGAACTTCTTGGACAGAACGGTAGCGATGGCAGCCGTCAGAGTGGTCTTGCCGTGGTCCACGTGACCGATGGTGCCCACGTTGACGTGCGGCTTGGTCCGTTCGAATTTTTCCTTTGCCATGATTTCTCCAAAAGAGCAAAACCTGTGTGATGTTTAAGGTTTGCACCCCATTGCTTCATCGCCCCGCACAGGTGACAGGACGGCATGGGATCGCAGACCGGCAAAAATCACGGTGTCCGGGCATGACTGCCAGGACACCGCAACTCAAAAGCCTTCAATTATACAAAGTTGCTTACTTTGCGCGAGCAGCAACGATGGCTTCAGCCACGTTGCGGGGAGCTTCGGCGTAGTGCTTGAACTCCATGGTGTAGGTGGCGCGGCCTTGCGTCTGCGAACGCAGCGAGGTCGCGTAGCCGAACATTTCGGACAGCGGAACTTCAGCCTTGATGGCCTTGCCGCCGCCGACCATGTCGTCCATGCCCTGGACCATGCCACGGCGCGAGGACAGGTCGCCCATCACGGTGCCGGCGTAGTCTTCGGGGGTCTCGACCTCCACGGCCATCATGGGTTCCAGGATGACGGGATTGGCCTTCTTGGCGGCTTCCTTGAAGCCGAAGATAGCGGCCATCTTGAACGCCTGCTCGGACGAGTCCACATCGTGGTACGAACCGAAGGTCAGACGCACCTTGACGTCCACCACGGGGTAGCCGGCCAGCACGCCGCTGGTCAGGGCTTCGATCACGCCCTTTTCCACAGCGGGGATGTACTCGCGCGGAACCACGCCGCCCTTGATTTCGTCGACGAACTCGAAGCCCTTGCCAGCTTCCTGGGGTTCCAGCGTGAACACCACGTGGCCGTACTGGCCCTTGCCGCCGGACTGGCGAACGAACTTGCCGTCCACGTCGGTCACGGTCTTGCGCACGGTTTCGCGGTAGGCCACCTGGGGCTTGCCCACGTTGGCTTCCACGTTGAACTCGCGCTTCATGCGGTCCACGATGATTTCCAGGTGCAGCTCGCCCATGCCGGCGATGATGGTCTGGCCCGATTCTTCGTCGGTGCGCACGCGGAAGGACGGGTCTTCAGCAGCCAGGCGCGACAGGGCGATGCCCATCTTTTCCTGGTCGGCCTTGGACTTGGGCTCGACGGCCTGGGCGATCACGGGCTCGGGGAAGACCATGCGCTCGAGCACGATGGGTGCATCGGGGTCGCACAGGGTTTCACCGGTGGTCACGTCCTTCAGGCCCACGCAGGCAGCGATGTCGCCAGCGCGGATTTCTTCGACTTCGATACGCTCGTTGGCGTGCATCTGCACGATACGGCCGATACGTTCCTTCTTGCCCTTGACGGAGTTCAGAACGCTGTCACCCTTGGTCAGCACGCCGGAGTAGACGCGCACGAAGGTCAGCTGGCCGACGAAGGGGTCGGTCATCAGCTTGAAGGCCAGGGCCGAGAACTTCTCAGCGTCGTCAGCCTTGCGGGCCAGGCGGTTTTCTTCGTTGTCGGGATCGGTGCCTTCCACGTCGGGGATGTCCACGGGCGCGGGCAGGTAGTCGATCACGGCGTCCAGCATGCGCTGCACGCCCTTGTTCTTGAAGGCGGTGCCGCACAGCATGGGCTGGATTTCGGTGGCCAGGGTACGGGCACGCAGGCCGGCCTTGACGTCAGCCTCGGACAGGGTACCTTCTTCCAGGTACTTGTTCATCAGGTCTTCGCTGGCTTCGGCAGCGGCTTCGACCATGTTCTCGCGCCACTTGTTGGCAGCCTCGACCAGTTCGGCCGGGATGTCGTGGTATTCGAACTTCATGCCCTGGGAAGCTTCGTCCCAGAGGATGGCCTTCATCTTGACCAGGTCGACCACGCCCTTGAAGTTTTCTTCGGCGCCGATCGGGATCACCACGGGCACGGGGTTGGCCTTCAGGCGCAGCTTCATCTGGTCATAGACCTTGAAGAAGTTGGCGCCGGTGCGGTCCATCTTGTTCACGAAGGCCAGACGCGGCACCTTGTACTTGTTGGCCTGGCGCCACACGGTTTCGGACTGGGGCTGCACGCCACCCACGGCACAGTACACCATGCAGGCGCCGTCCAGCACGCGCATGGAACGCTCCACTTCGATCGTGAAGTCCACGTGGCCGGGGGTGTCGATGATGTTGAAGCGGTGCTCGGGGTAGGACAGGTCCATGCCCTTCCAGAAGCAGGTCACTGCTGCGGAAGTGATGGTGATGCCGCGCTCTTGCTCTTGCTCCATCCAGTCGGTCGTAGCAGCGCCGTCGTGCACTTCGCCCAGCTTGTGGGTCACACCGGTATAGAACAGGATACGTTCTGTCGTGGTGGTCTTGCCTGCGTCGATGTGGGCGGAGATACCGATATTGCGGTAGCGCTCGATGGGGGTCTTGCGAGCCATGATGGATCCTTGATTGATCGTATGGAGGGAGTCTCTGCCCGTTCCAGCCTCATGGTGCAGACGGACAGCAGTCTTATCTGGGGATGCTCCTAATCGAGACAAGGCCGCAGGCAAAAATGCATGCGGCCTGTCTGATCCAGGAGCGAGACGCTCTTAGAAGCGGAAGTGGCTGAACGCCTTGTTGGCTTCGGCCATGCGGTGCACTTCGTCACGGCGCTTCATGGCGCCGCCACGGCCTTCGGTGGCCTCGAGCAGCTCGTTGGCCAGGCGCTGGGCCATGGACTTTTCGCCGCGCTTGCGGGCGGCTTCCTTGAGCCAGCGCATGGACAGGGCCAGACGGCGCACGGGACGCACTTCGACGGGCACCTGGTAGTTGGCACCACCGACGCGGCGGGACTTGACTTCGACCATGGGCTTCACGTTGTTGATGGCAACGATGAAGGCTTCCAGGGGATCCTTGTCGGGGTGCTTCTTCTGGATCAGGTCCAGAGCGCCGTAAATGATGCGCTCTGCAACTGCCTTCTTGCCGCCTTCCATGATCACGTTCATGAATTTGGACAGCTCGACATTGCCGAACTTGGGATCCGGCAGGATTTCACGTTTGGGGACTTCGCGACGACGTGGCATTTTTTACCTCTATCTTGCTTCAGTTGGCATCTTTTCAGACACCGCGAGAGCCAACAGGACTCCCACTTACTCGACCCGCGCAAAACATTTGCGTTTGGGGTCACTACGCTGGATCTCGCGCCACGCGGGATACAGCACCTTCTCCGAAAAAGCGCAGGGCTTACTTGGCCTTGGGCTTCTTCGCGCCGTACTTGGAACGGGCTTGCTTGCGGTCCTTGACGCCTTGCAGGTCAAGCGAACCACGCACGATGTGGTAACGCACACCGGGCAAGTCCTTCACACGGCCGCCGCGCACCAGCACCACGCTGTGCTCTTGCAGGTTGTGGCCTTCGCCGCCGATGTAGGAGATGACCTCGAAGCCGTTGGTCAGGCGCACCTTGGCAACCTTACGCAGAGCGGAGTTAGGCTTCTTGGGCGTCGTGGTGTACACGCGGGTGCACACGCCACGGCGCTGGGGGCAGTTTTCCATAGCAGGGCTCTTGGATTTGACAACTTCGACCGTGCGGCCCTGACGCACGAGTTGGTTAATGGTTGGCATTAATAAACGTCCCTAAACGTGAATTGCTTGCGAAAAGCGAAAACGTGAATCCCTTCGGAAATTCCGAAAAGCCCTCGACTGTACCAGCTTGGAGCAGATAGCACAACCGGCGCCCGACAAAGCACTGCGCGCGGCAGGCGCGGGCACATGTGGGCGTCTACTTGATCCAGAGGCGGATAGCGTCCCAGGCGCGGCCAAAGAAGCCCGCCTGCTCGACGCCTTCCAGCGCCACCAGCGGCACTTCGGCCACGGTGTCGGCTCCGAGCTTGACCTTGAGCATCCCCATGGTCTGGCCCTTGGCGAAGGGGGCGATCAGCGGCTCCTGGCGCACCACCTCCGTACTGAGCTTGCCACCGCTGCCGGCCGGCACGGTGACCACGATGGGCGTGGTGCGACCGATCTTGATGCTGCCTGCCTTGCCCTTCCAGACCTCGGGCGTGGCCACGGCCTGCTCCGCATCGAACAGCTTGACAGCGTCGAAGGCGGCGTAGCCCCAGTTCAGCAGCTTCTGGCTTTCGTTGGCGCGCGCGCTTTCGCTGGCCGTGCCCAGCACGATGGAGATCAGGCGGCGGCTGCCGACATTGGGCAGATCGCGCTTGGCCGTGGCCACCAGGCAGTAGCCTGCGGCGGCCGTATGGCCGGTCTTGAGGCCATCGACGGTCGGGTCACGGAACAGCAGCGCATTGCGGTTGGTGCCGTTGGAGGCTGGCGTGCCTGGGTAGAAGTACTTCTTGGTCGAGTAATAGTGCATGTACTCGGGGAAGTCCTGCATGAGGCGCTGCGCCAGAATGGACAGATCGCGCGCCGTGGTCAGGTGGCCGGGCTCGGTCAGGCCTTCAGGGTTCTTGTAGCTGGTGTTCTTCATGCCCAGCGCCTTGGCCTGCTCGTTCATGAGCCGCACGAAGTTCTCTGCCGAGCCGCCCACGCCCTCGGCCAGGGCCATGGTGGCGTCATTGCCGGACTGCACGATCATGCCCTTGAGCAGGTCATCGACAGGCACCTGCATCTTGGGGTCGATGAACATGCGCGAGCCGGGCATCTTCCAGGCGCGCTCGCTCACGGGCAGGCGCTGCTCCAGCGTGATCTTCTTGGCGCGCAGCGCATCGAAGACCAGATAGCCGGTCATGAGTTTGGTCAGCGAGGCCTGTTCGATGGGGGCATCGATGTCTTTGGCGCCCAGCACCTGGTTGGCAGTGACATCGATCAGAAGATAGTTGCGCGCCGCGATCTCGGGCGGCTGGGGCGGGGTGATCTGCGCCAGTGCCAGGGCCGGCGTCATGGCGGCCGCCAGGGCCAGGACTCGCAGCGTGGAGGAAAGTGGCTTCATGGGGAAAACTCTCGCGTAAGGGCAGTAAGGGCGCCTGCCGCCGGGGGCAGGCATGGCAGCAGCAGCGCGGGCTGCTAGGGAAGTGAGCGCAAATGGCGGACGACCAGGCTCTTGAGCAATGGCAATTGTCCGTGAAAGAAATGCCCCCCTCCCGGCACGACAGTAACAGGCAGTATCTGCGGGCGTGCCCAGTCCATGACGGCAGCCAGCGGCACCGTGTCGTCGGCTTCGCCATGGACCACCAGGGTCCGGTCATGGGCTTCAGGCGGCAGCGGGGCCACGCTGAAGCGGCTGGCAGCGGTGCCGACCAACACGGCCTTTTCCACACGGTCTTGCTGCCACAGCGCAGCCAGCACGTGGCTGGTGACGAAAGCACCAAAGGAGAAACCTGCCAGCGCGATGGGGCCTTCGGGCGCCACCTGGCGCACCACGGCCAGCATGTCTTCGGCCTCGCCGTGGCCCGCATCATGCGTGCCTGCACTGTCGCCGACACCCCGGAAGTTGAAGCGCACGGCCGTGTAGCCGCACTGGACAAAGGCACGCGCCAGCGTCTGCACCACTTTGTTGTCCATGGTGCCGCCGAACAGCGGATGGGGGTGGGCAATGATGGCCGTGCCGCGATGGGCCACATCAGGCGCAGGCGCATCGCGCAAGGCCTGAATGGCGCCGGCGCCGCCGGTCAAGGTCAAACGTTCAGTCTGCGCATTCACAATCGTCATCCTTATTTTGCCCCCGGGCAGCGGTGCCGCGCTGGCCCGCCCGGGGTGCGGCACCTGCGCCGCAGGACCCGCGCATCCGGCGCAGGCTCTCTTTCGCCAATGTCGCCCAGGACTCAGCGGCCTACGTCCGGAGGCAGCATCAGGCGTTCCACCGGCTGGCCGTTCTTGAGGTGGGATTCGACGATTTCGTCGATATCGGACTCGTCCACGAAGGTGTACCAAGTGCCTTCCGGGTAGACCACGGCGACCGGCGCACCGGCGCAGCGGTCCAGGCAGCCTGCCTTGTTCACGCGCACCTGGCCCTTGCCAGCCAGGCCCAGCTGCTTGACCTGCTGCTTGCAATGGTCAAAGCCGGCCTTGGCGCCGTGCAGCGCACAGCAGTCCTCGCCGCCCGGCCGTTCGTTGAGGCAAAAGAAGATGTGGCGGGCATAGTAGCCGCCCGTGCCTTGCGGACCTGCGTCGGCCGCTGGACGTGGGGATTCGCTCATGGAGCAGGATTTTAGGCGGTGTCACCCATGGTTTGCCTCTGGGCCACCCTCAGCACCACATAGGCCAGGGTGGCATAGGGCCACAGCCAGCCCAGCCACTGGCCCAGCCCGTAAAACCGGATGAAGCGCCCCTGCTCCCAGGCCTGCAGCGTTTCCGAGAAGTAGGCGCTGGTCGGGGCCTGGTTGAGAATACTCAGGTTGAGCATCAATGCCAGCAGCAGCAGTGCTGCACAGGCGCGGCGCGGCAGCGGCAGCGCCACCATGGACAGCCCCAGCCCGCCCCAGACGCCCATGCGCACGGGCAGGTCCACCCACTCCCAGGCGTGGGCAGGCCCCCAGCTCAGCGCTGCGGACAGGGCCGAGACGCCGACGCCGGCCAGGATGGTGAGCATGGCCAGCACGGCGCGCCGGCCCGTATGGCGCATCACGCAGTAGGCCAGCAGGCAGGGGGCCCACAGGCCCAGCATCACGCACAGCATCTCGGTGACTGGCGACAGCGGCGTCATGCCAGGATCGCCCTGTGGCAGCCAGGCCAGGAAGGGCGTGCCTTCCAGCAGGTCCTGCAGGGCCTGCTCCAGCCGTTCCAGCACCTGCCCCAGCCCGAAGGGCACGGCAGCCGGAAACAGCAGTGCGAAAGGCCACAGCGCCAGCAGCGCCAGCGCGCCACCGCCATCGTCGCCGAGCCAGTGGCTGCGAAAGGCATCCCAGCGCGCCACGGCGCCCAGGCGCTCCAGCAGCAGCGCCAGCAGCGCGCCCAGCAGCGCGCCGCCCGCATTGAGCGTCAGATCCAGGTTGGAGGGCACGCGCTGGGGCAGATAGATCTGCAGAAACTCCATGACCAGCGACAGCAATACCCCTGCCAGCGCCGCCAGCGGCACGGCCATGCACGGCATGCCGCTGCGCATCAGCGCCAGGGCCAGCAAAAAGCCCAGCGGCGCGTAGCCGGCGACATTGGTGTTGACATCGAACCAGGTCCAGTAGGGCGGCGGAATCCTGGCCGTCAGGAAGACCAGCGGATCGATGCCCTGTGCACGCCAGCCGTCAAAGGGAAACAGGCTGGCAAAGACGATGAGCGCCGCGTAGACCAGCGCCAGCGGCCAGGCTGAAGTCTTGTATGCCACTGCCCGCCCCCCGCACCCCGGCTCAGAAGGGCTTGACCACCACCAGCACCAGAATGGCCGCCAGCAGCAGGGTGGGCACCTCGTTGAACAGGCGGAACCAGCGGTGGCTGTGCTGATCCTGGTTGTCGACGAGCTTGCGCAGCAGCCGCGCGCAGGCATGGTGAAAGCCGATGACCAGCAGCACGCAGGTCAGCTTGGCATGCATCCAGCCATTGCCCGGCCCCTTGCCGATGCCATAGCCCAGGTACAGCCACAGCCCCAGGCCCAGGGCCGGCACGGCCAGCAGCGTGCTGAAGCGCAGCAGCTTGCGCCCCATCAGCAGCAGGCGTTCGCGCTCGGCCACGGAGCCCGGCGTGCACATGGCAAGGTTGACGAAGATGCGCGGCAGGTAGAACAGGCCGGCAAACCAGCCGATGACGAAGAAAATATGAAAGGCTTTGACCCACAACATGAGGGCAGTGTAAGTGCGCCCAGGATGCCGGCTGTCCGCGCTGGCGCAAAAGCCATGCGCGCCGTGCCAGCAGGCGGGCGGGCCGGCGGCAGGAATGGGGCACAATTTTCTCCATGCACCTGTCCAGCCCTACTCCCTTCCCGCACAACCGCCCGCGCCGCCTGCGCCGCGATGCCTTCACCCGCAATCTCGTGCGCGAGAACCGGTTGTCGGCCCATGACTTCATCTATCCCGTGTTCGTGCACGAGGGCAGCGCCCGCAGCGAGGCCGTGCCGTCCATGCCCGGCGTGGACCGCCTGAGCCTGGACCTGCTGCTGCCCGTGGCCGAGCAGTGCGCGCAGCTGGAGATTCCGTTCCTGGCGCTGTTTCCCGCCATCGACCCCACACTCAAGACGCCCGACGGCAAGGAAGCCCTCAACCCCGACGGCCTGATCCCGCGCGTGGTGCGCGCCCTCAAGCAGGAGTTCCCGCAACTGGGCGTGATGACCGACGTGGCCCTGGACCCCTACACCAGCCATGGCCAGGACGGCATCCTTGATGCATCCGGCTACATCATCAACGATGAAACCGTCGAGGTGCTGGTAGGCCAGGCCCTGGCCCATGCCGCCGCTGGCGTGGACATGGTCGCCCCCAGCGACATGATGGATGGCCGCATCGGCGCCATCCGCGAGGCGCTGGAAGCCCATGGCCACATCCACACGCGCATCATGGCCTACAGCGCCAAGTACGCCAGCGCCTTCTACGGCCCTTTCCGCGACGCCGTAGGCACGCGCGGCGCGCTGGGCAAGGCCGACAAGAACGTCTATCAGATGGACCCGGCCAATACCGACGAGGCCCTGCGCGAAGTCGCGCTGGACCTGGCCGAGGGCGCCGACATGGTCATGGTCAAGCCCGGCATGCCCTATCTGGATGTGGTCCGCCGCGTCAAGGATGAATTCGGCGTGCCCACCTTCGCCTACCAGGTCAGCGGCGAGTACGCGATGCTCAAGGCCGCCAGCGCCAACGGCTGGCTGGATCATGACCAGGTGATGATGGAGTCGCTGCTGGCCTTCAAGCGCGCAGGCGCCGACGGCATCCTGACCTATTTCGCCCTGGATGCGGCACGCAAGCTGCGTGGCTGACAGCACGCAAGGCATGCGCATCCTGCACCTGCAGGCCGGCGGCGCGGCAGAGCTGGCCGCACTTCCTGCGCAGTTGCCGCCGCAGGGCTTCGTGTGGATTGCCTGCACGCGCGCCGCGCTGCAGGAGCAACTGGCCGATGTGCAGCGCGCATTGCAGGCGCTGACTGGACAGCAGCTGGTGGATCTGCATGTCTCGGACCTGCTCAACGCCCAGCTGCCTTCGCGCTACGACTACACCTCGCAGTACGATCTGCTGGTCTTCAGGCGCCTGGCCCCCGCCCAGGTGCGCGCCGCCGCGCCTGCTGCGCCACCGCAAAGCGCGGTGCGGCGCAGCGGGCCGCCAGTGCTGCGCAACATCGATACCAGCCCCGTGGGGTTCGCCCTGTTCGATCAGGTGCTGCTGTCCGTGCACCCCGACGATTGCACGGTGCGCGATGCCTATGCGGCGCGGCTGCTGGCAGCCATGCCCACGGATGCGCGTGAAGGCCGGCTGAACCCTTCGCCGGGCTCGCGCCTGCCCGCCAGCCCGGCCGACCTGATGCTGCGCGTGGTCAACCTGATCGTGGATGGCTTTCTGGACCTGCGCCGCGAGCTGTCGCGCCAGCTGGACCATTGGCAGACCGAGCTGCTGCGTCCGCGCACGCGCTTTTCCAACTGGGGCGCGCTGCTGGATGCGCGCCTGGCGCTGCACGAACTCGATGATGTCTGCGAAGACCAGCGCGCCGCCATTCAGGACTGGATAGATGCTCTGGAGACCTGGAGCGCGCCCGAGGGCGCCGCAGCGCTGCGCGAGCTGGACCTGCTCAAGGTGCGCAGCCGCGATGTGCTTGAACATATCGAACGCGTAGTCCACCATGTGCGGCGGCTGGAGCAAAGCACGGAGACGGTGGTGCAAATGCATTTTTCCGTGCAGAGCAACCGCACCAATGACATCATGCGCACGCTGACCGTGCTGACGGCCGTGTTTCTGCCGCTGAACCTGATTGCCGGCATCTTCGGGATGAATTTCGAGTTCATCCCCCTGGTGCACAAGCAGGATGGCTTCTGGTGGGCCATGGCATCGATGGCGCTGATCGCCGTCGGGCTGACCGCATTTTTCTGGCACAAGCGCTACATGGCGCGCACCGCGCGGGACTGAGTACGGCAACCCCCGCGCGCCATCACAAGGAGCCGCTGTTCATGACTTCCTCCCCGCAATCCCTGCCGCGCCGCAGCCTGCTGGCTGCCGGCATGGCCGCCAGCCTGGCCGTGAGCGAGAACGCCCTGGCCCACGCCGGCCGCCACGAAGGCGCGGGCACGGCCACCGTGCTCACCATCAGCGGCCCCGGCGTGCGAGGCAACCGGGGCGCGATGGTGCCCGAGCGCGACCTGCTGCTGAAAAACCACGGCGTGGCCTTCGACTCCGCCTGGGCAGCCAGCGCCACGGCGCTGGAGCGGCTGCAGGCCGTGGACATCACGCCCCGCATCGAATACGACGGCCAGCCGCACCGGTTGCGCGGGCCGCTGCTGGCCTCGGTGCTGCAGGCAGCAGGCGTGGACACCGCCGCCGCAGCCGCGCAGGGCCAGTGGCTCAGCCTGCAGGCCATCGATGGCTACCGCGCGCAGATGCCGCTGTCGCAGGCGCTGCGCTGGCGCATGCTGCTGGCCCTCTGGATGGACGGGCAGCGCCTGGCGCTGGGCGGCCTGGGGCCTCAGTGGGCCATGTACGACGCCGACCGCATCGCCGAACTGGCCGACAGGCCGCTGAAGGAGCGCTTTGCCCAGGCACCCTGGGGCCTGTACCACGTGGGGCTGCACGCCCGCCAGCCGGACTGACGGGCGCCGCCCGCCTACAGGTGCTGGTCGAAAAAGGCCAGCGAGCGGTCGCGCGCCTGCAGCGCGCTGGCTTCGTCGTAGGCGGAGCGATGGTCGCAGTTGAAGCCGTGGTCTGCGTCATACAGATGCACCTGCACGGACGGCTGTGCCTGGGCGAAAGACTGGACGGCGTCGACCGGGATATGCAGGTCGCGGCGGCCGAAGTGCGCCAGCACGGGGCACTGGGGCTGGCGCTGCGCCTCCTGCGCCGTGGTCATGCCGCCGCCGTAGTAGCACACGGCCGCCGACAGCCCCGGCAGCATGCTGGCCGCGCGCCAGGCCCACAGGCCTCCCCAGCAAAAACCCACGATGCCGACCTTGCCGCCAGGCGCCAGGGTGGCGGCATGGGCAATGGCGGCTTCGATCTCGGGCAGCACGCCAGGCAGTGGCAAGGCCTCGGCGGCAGACTTCAACGCCATGCCCCGTGCACGGTCCGCATCGCCATAGCCCAAATCCACGCCCGCCTCCACGCGCGTGAAAAGCGCAGGTGCCACGGCCGCATAGCCGCGTGCCGCAAAGCGGTCCGCCACAGCACGGATATGGCTGTTGATGCCGAATATCTCCTGCAGCACGACCACGGTGCCGCGCGCCGGCGCATCGGGCCGGGCCACCCAGGCCGGCGAAACCGTCCCATCCGAAGAAGTCAACTGCACAAAGCTGCCCATGTCCACATTCCTTTCTTTCTGAGGACTTTCTCTGATATTCACTGGTGGGCGGGCGGCGGCGGCAGTGCTGTAATGGCGGCCAGCCGGCCCGTGCGGCCATTCTTTCACAGCAGGCCCCGGATGGCGCGAAACACCGTGCGCACCACCGGCCGCCGGGCCGCACAGCCTTGCGTGGCAATTTTCAGAGCACCTCATGGACCTCAAACCGCTGATCACCCTGGTGGCCATCATCAATCCGCTGGCCATCGTGCCCTTTTTCATCCACTACACGGAAGGATTCAGCGCGCAGCAGCGCCAGCAGACCATCCGCACGGCCGCGCTGGCATCGTTTTGCGTGATCGCGGCCTGCGCGCTGATCGGGCTGCAGGTGCTTGATTTCTTCAGTATTTCGCTGCAGAGCTTTCAGGTCGGCGGCGGCCTGCTGCTGCTGATCAGCGCAATGAACATGCTCAACGCCCGCCCCGCCGAGGAGCGGCCCAACGCGCCCACGCTGGCGGCCGGAGCGGAAAAGGCCGCCATGGGCAACAGCATTGCCGTGGTTCCGCTGACGATTCCGCTGCTGACGGGGCCGGCCTCGATGTCCACCGTGGTGATCTATGCCGATCAGGCACGCAATATCTGGCAGCACCTGGCGCTGGTCGGCTATGGCGTGGTCGTGGCCCTGGTGGTCATGGTCTGTTTTTCGCTGGCCGACCCGATTGCCCGCGTGCTGGGCAAAACCGGCATCAACGTGATGACGCGGCTCATGGGCCTGATCCTGGCGGCCCTGGCCGTGGAAGTGATGGCAGGCGGGCTGGTCAAGATTTTCCCCATCCTGGCCTCGCCCGCGCTCACGCCCTGAACCAACCCCGTCAGGCCGGGACGGCATGGGCGCGCTCGGCGCTGCTGTCGCAGGCGCCGCCGCAGCCGGTGATGACCTGTCCGGGCAGGGCCTCGGGATGCGCCAGCGCTCCCGTGGCCGGGTCGAACCCCGCGCTGCGCAGGTGCAGGGCCAGCGCCGCGTCCATGGTCTGCGCATGGTGGACGAACCAGGCCGCCAGCTCGCTGGCCATGCTGCGGATCACGGCCAGCTCGCCGGCCGCCGCCTTGGCGGCACCTTCACGCATGACCTGCAGCACCACCTTGTGCTGCAGGCTGTGGCAGTTGCCGCTGGAAAAGCCCGTGGACTGCATCCAGCGGTCCTCCTGATCGAAATGCATCTGGGTGTGGGAGATCAGTTCCTCCCAGCGGCCCGCCAGCTGCCCGTCGGCTGCCTCCTGCACAGCGGCCAGCAGCAGGACGAACTCCTGATGCACCTCGTCCATGGCCGGCAACTCCAGTGCCAGCGCCTCGCTCCATTCCAGCCCGGCCATACGCTTCTCCTGCCTTCACGTGAAAAGCACAGCTTAGGAACAGCGCGGCCAGGACCGTTTGACCCATGTCAGCCAACCGGCAAACACCTGGGCGGCAGGGCACATCAGTCGTCGAAGCGGAAGTCCGGATGGCGCTTTTGCCATTCCTGGAGCTGCTTTTCAGCGGCTTCGCGTGCCAGGCCCTGGCGCTCCTGCAGCTTGCCCAGGAACTGCTCGCGCTTGCCGGCGATGATGTCGAGGTCATCATCGGTGAGCTTGCCCCACTGCTCGCGCAGCTTGCCCTTGAACTGCTTCCAGTTGCCCTTGATGCGGTCTTCATTCATGGCGTAGTCCTTTCATCAGTGAATACCGCCTGCAGACCGGCTGTCCGACACATGCCGCAGCACTGCATGGCGATGGTTTCACTGTAGAAAATCCGGGACCTGCCCGCCGTAGTCTGGGCCTGCCGATGGCCGTCGGCCCAGGGCACTACGCTCCGGTGGGAGCGGGACTACAGTCCCTGACGGACTCGCACTCCTGGGGAGGCGCCTGGCCGGCCGCGCCTGGCCGGCCGCGCCTCGCCGGCCGCGCCTCGCCGGCAGCGCCTCAATGGCCGAGCCGGGCCAGCCAGGCATCGATCTGTTCAATTGCCGACGCACTGGCCGAGGCCAGGGCCCGGGCGCCACCGGCGGCATCGGCCGAGGGCGCCGGGGTGCGCACATCGAACAGCTGCTGGCCCAGCAGGCGGTCTGCGGAGCCGCTTTGCCCGACCAGCGTGGCCCGCAGGCGCACCACGGCGGCACTGGAGGCCGGCGCATCGAAGACCTGGCTGAACTCCTCGATGTCCACGCGCAGCAGCGCAGGCACAGCGCCCTGCACGCGGGGCTGGGCCACGCTTTCGCTGCTCAGCAGCACGGGCCGCTGCGCCCCCAGCTGGCTGCGCAGGCGCTGCTGCAGCAATTGGGCAGGCGGCAGGCTCCAGCGCGCCTGCTGGTAGGGCAGCAGTTCCTGGGCATTGGCATAGGCCAGCCGGTAGAACATGGCGGTGCTGCCATCGGGCAGGGCCGGGGACTCGACGTCGGCCAGCGCCAGCGGGGGCCGCGCCGTGGGCTGGTCGGGCGCCGCCGCGCTGGGCGCCACTGCGCTGGGCGCCACTGCGCCGGGCGCCAGGCCGAAGTCGTAGCGTGCAGGCTGGGCCGGCGGCTGGGGCAAGGCCGAGCAGCCGGCCAGCAGCGCCAGGGCGGCGGCCAGCCAGGCGCTGGCCAGGGTCGTGCGGAAAATCGGCATGGAGGTTCCTAGGGCTGGGGCGCCGGGGCAGGCGCGATGAAGCCGGTTTCGCCCGGCCCGGGGCGCGACTGGCCCTGGCCGTAGATGACGGCCTGCGGGTTGTCGCTGAAGCGGCTGGCCGCCGTGCCCATCTGCCGGGCCGCGCGCGAGATGTCGTCGGCAGCGCGGTTGGCATGCGGCACGGTGGTGCGTCCCAGCGTGTCGGCCATGCGGGTCAGGGCGCGGGTGCTCTGTGCGATCTGCTCCAGCGGACCGTCCTGCGCATTCACGCGGCGCATGGTCTGCTGCAGCTCGGCCGCCACGGCGGCTGCGCCATTGCTGGCTTTCTCCAGGGACTGCATGGTGCTGTGGGCATCGGCGGCCAGCTGCGGAATCTGGCTGGACAGCGTGCGGTCCATGTTCTGCGTGAGCTGCTGCACGCCTGCCGCTGCAGCGGCGATGTTCTCCAGCGCCTGGCTGACGCGCCGTTGGTTGTCCTCGTTGAGCAAGGCGCTGAGGCTGCGCGAGATGTCGTCAGCCCTCTCAAGCAGCAATTGCCCCTGGTCGGCCAGCGTGCTCAGCGGCGAGGACCGCAGTGGCAGGCGCGGCAGGCCGCTGGGGCCGGCAGGCAGCTGGGGCTGGGGCTTGTCGGCGTCGTCGAGCTGCACATGGGCCAGGCCGGTGACGCCCTGGTAGCCGAGCACGGCAAAGGTGGTCTGCGTGATCGGCGTGTCCACGCCGATGGCGATGCGGATCAGCACATTGCCGCTGGCCTGCGGGTCGAACCCGATGCGGGTGACCTTGCCCACGGGCACGCCCTTGTAGCGCACGGCGGCCTGGGCCTGCAGGCCGCTGATGCCGTCCTTGGTGGACAGTTCGTACTCGTTGTACTGCCGCTTGTCGCGCGTCAGCCAGACGGCAAGCCCGGCCAGCAGGGCGGCCACGACCAGCACGAAGATGCCAGCCGCCATGGCGTGTGATTTGTTTTCCATCAGGATGCCCCTTCGCCTTGCACGGGCGCCATGGCGCGTCTGCCGCGCTCGCCCTGGAAGAAATGTTCGATAAAGGGATGCTTGAATGCGGCCACCTCGCGCGGCGGGCCGCTGACCAGCACCTTCTTCTCGGCCAGCACGGCCACGCGCGAGGACAGCGCAAACAGCGTGTCCAGATCATGGGTGACCATGACCATGGTCAGTCCGAGCTCGTCGCTCAGCGCGCGCAGCAGCGTACAGAACTCGTCGGAGCTCGTGGGGTCCAGGCCGGCCGTGGGCTCGTCGAGCAGCAGCAGCGGGGGGTCCATGATCAGGGCCCGGGCCAGCGCCACGCGCTTGATCATGCCGCCCGACAGGTCCGACGGCATGCGTGTGGCGTGCTCGGGCCTGAGGCCCACCATCTGCAGCTTGACCAGGGCTGCGTCGCGCACCAGATCGTCGGGCAGTGTGCCCTGCTCGCGCAGCGCGAAGGCGATGTTGTCCAGGACGCTGAACGCGGAGTACAGGGCGCCATGCTGGAACAGCATGCCGACGCGGCTGGCAGCGCCCTCGCGGCCCATTTCGCTGGCAGGCCGGCCCAGCACCTCGACGCGCCCCCTGGAAGGCTGCAGCAGGCCCAGCATCTGACGCAGCAGCACGGTCTTGCCTGTGCCCGAGCCGCCGACGATGGACAGCATTTCGCCGCGCTGCACATCCAGGTTCAGGTCCTGGTGCACGGCAAAGGCGCTGGCGCCCTGGCCGAAGATGCTCCACAGTCCGGCGATGCGCACGACCGGGGCCTGGCCGCCGGGCGCCGCCGCTGCGGGGGAGATGCCAGTGGCCTGCGTCTGCATCAGATTCCCACTCCCTTGAAGAGGATGGCGAAGACAGCATCCACCACGATGACCATGGTGATGGCGGATACGACCGAGGCCGTCGTGCCCCGGCCCAGGCTCTGGGTGTTGGGCTCCACGCGCAGGCCCCAGTGGCAGCCGATGAGCGCAATCAGCCCGCCAAAGACCACGGACTTGCCGATGGCGATCCAGAGGTTGGCGATTTTGACGGCCGCAGGCAGCGCCTGCATGAAGTAGGCCCCGCTCACGCCCATTGTCAGGTCGGCGGCCAGCATGCCGCCGGCCAGGGCGGCCAGCGTGGTCCACACCGCCACCAGCGGCATGGCGATCGACAGTGCCAGCGCACGCGGCAGCACCAGGCGGAAACCGTGGGAGATGCCCATGACCTGCATGGCATCGAGTTCCTCGGTCACCCGCATCACACCGATCTGGGCCGTGATGGCCGATCCCGTGCGGCCCGCGACCAGGATGGCGGCGAGCAGCGGCCCCAGCTCCCGGATCAGCGAGACGCCCAGGATGTTGACAATGAAGGACTCCGCGCCGAACTGGCGCAGCTGCAGGGCCATCAGGTAGGCCAGCACCACGCCGATCAGAAAGCCCACCAGGGCCGTGATGGGCAGGGCCGTCGCGCCCATGGAATAGAGGTGGCCCGAGATGTCGCGCCAGGGGCCCCGGTGGGGCGCCCGCGCGAAACGCAGCGCGTCGAGCAGCAGCTGGCCGATGAGCTGCGTCATCTGCACGAAGTGGCCGCAGGCGTTGAGCACCAGGCAGCCCAGGCTGTCTATACGGTCGAGCAGCCCCACGGGCGGCGCGGGCGGTGCCGGCACTTCGGAAAAGCGCGCCACGCGCTCCAGCATGGAACGCTGCGCCTCGCCGATGACCAGCCGCTCGGGCCACCGCCGGCCCCAGTGGTTCCACAGCACTTGCGCCCCCACATGGTCGAGCCAGTCCAGCCCTTCGAGGTTCCAGCCCAGCCCGTGCGCCGATGCCTCGGCCAGTTGCGCGCGCAACTGGCGCCACTGCGCGCCCTGGCCCAGCTCGGCGGCACCCCAGGAGCCGGTCAGCAGCGCCCACTGGCCATCGTCGCCTTGGCGCAGGCTGCATTGGGGAGGATGGGTCAGGGCAGGCAAGGGGGAGCGTCCTCGGCTATTGAACAGGAATCGGTACGGCCGGCAGGACTGCAGGATAACCCGAGTGCTGCGCAGCAGCAAAACAGGGGTGCGCACAAACCCGCCAGGCATGTCCCTGGATGCAATTTTTATCAAAAACCGCCGCCAGCCCTGATGCCTGCTGGCTGCGGTGCTTTCAGATCAGGAGCCCGCCAGGCTTACCCTCTCGACAGGCCCCGGGGCATGCGCACAATGGGTAGCCCGTATGCCTTTCCCTGTCCGGGACCGCCTGGCATGCCGCAGGCGCCCGCTCCGAACCCATGAGCGACACCACATTCGACTACATCATCATCGGCGCCGGCACGGCAGGCGCCCTGCTGGCCAACCGGCTCTCGCGCGACAGCCGCTGCCGCGTGCTGCTGATCGAGGCCGGCCGCAAGGATGACTACCACTGGATCCACATTCCCGTCGGCTACCTCTACTGCATCGGCAACCCCCGCACCGACTGGCTGTACCAGACAGAGCCCGACGAGGGCCTCAACGGGCGGCGCCTGCGCTATCCGCGCGGCAAGACGCTGGGCGGCTGCTCCAGCATCAACGGCATGATCTACATGCGCGGCCAGGCGCGCGACTATGACGGATGGGCCGAGCTGACCGGCGACGACACCTGGCGCTGGGACCAGGTGCTGCCCGCCTTCCGCCAGCATGAGAGCCACTGGCGGCTCGACGCGGACGGCGATGCCGATGCGCGCTTTCGCGCGCTGCACGGCGGCCATGGCACGGGCGGCAGTGCCGAGTGGCGCGTGGAGCGCCAGCGCCTGCGCTGGGACATTCTGGATGCCTTTGCCGAAGCCGCGCAGCAGGCCGGCATTCCTGCCACCGGGGATTTCAACGGGGGCAGCAATGAGGGCGTGGGCTACTTCGAGGTCAACCAAAAGAGCGGCCTGCGCTGGAATACCGCCAAGGCTTTCCTGCGGCCCGCATGTTACGGACGCCCCAACTTCGAGCTGTGGACCCAGGCCCAGGTCAGCCACCTGCTGCTGCAGGAGCTGCCCGGCGGCGGCCAGCGCTGCACGGGCGCCCAGGTCTGGACCGGCAAGGAGATGGTCAATGTGCAGGCGCGCCACGAGGTGCTGCTGTGCGCGGGCGCCGTCAACTCGCCGCAGATCCTGCAGCTGTCGGGTATCGGGCCGGGTGCGCTGCTGCGCGAGCACGGCATTGCCGTTCGGCACGATCTGCCCGGCGTGGGCGAGAATCTGCAGGACCATCTTCAGATCCGCTCGGTCTATAAGGTCCGGGGAACACGCACGCTCAACACCATGGCCAACTCGCTGTGGGGCAAGGCCGGCATCGGCCTGGAATACCTGCTGCGGCGCAGCGGCCCCATGAGCATGGCGCCTTCGCAGCTGGGCGCCTTCACGCGCAGCGATCCCCGGCAGCCGCACCCCAACATCCAGTACCACGTGCAGCCCTTGTCGCTGGATGCCTTCGGCGAGCCGCTGCATGATTTCCCGGCCTTCACGGCCAGTGTCTGCAACCTCAACCCCACCAGCCGGGGCACGGTGCGCATCCAGGGCCCGGACTTCCGCCGTGCGCCGGCCATTGCCGCGCGCTACCTGTCCACGCCCGAAGACCGCCAGGTCGCGGCCGACAGCCTGCGCGTGACGCGGCGCATCGTCAGCCAGCAGGCGCTGGCACGCTATGCGCCCGAGGAGTGGAAGCCCGGCGTTCAGTACCAGAGCGACGAGGATCTGGCACGGCTGGCCGGCGACATCGCCACCACCATCTTCCACCCCGTGGGCACGACCAGGATGGGCCGCGACGATGACCCGATGGCCGTGCTCGACAGCCGCCTGCGCGTGCGCGGCGTGCAGGGTCTGCGGGTGGTCGATGCGGGCGCCATGCCCCGCATCACCAGCGGCAACACCAACAGCCCCACGCTGATGATGGCCGAGAAGGCTGCAGGCTGGATCACTGCGGACCGGCAGGCGGGCGCCGCAGATGTGGCGCTGGCCGCGTAGGGGCTGACTGCGGCATCTGCGCCCGGCCAGAGGCCCTTTACTGGTGCAATCCCGCACTTTGATGGAAACCACGGGAAATCCCCAATGCACCACCCAGGTGCGCGCAGTACAGTGCACCCACTCTCGCGGTACCACAGTGCTGCACAAGAGGGGCCGAGGAGACAACTCGCACACAACCAGATCTACATTCATAAATAGCATCTCAAGATGCATTTCCCAAAGCGCCGGCCAGTCCGGCGCTTTTTTTATACCTGCGCAAGGCCGGCGGCCTGGCACAGGCGGTGCGACAATCGCGCCCCTATGGAATGGATCATCGTCTCGCTGGCCTCGATGCTGGCCGGCTTCGTGGACGCCATCGTCGGCGGTGGGGGCCTCATCCTGCTGCCCGCCCTGTTCGCCACGTTCCCTACGGCCACGCCCGCCACGCTGCTGGGAACCAACAAAAGCGCCTCGGTATGGGGCACGGCCATGTCCACCTGGCAATACGGCCGCAAGGTGCGCCTGCCCTGGCGCGCGATGATGCCCGCCGCCCTGGTGGGCATGGCAGGCTCATTCCTGGGAGCCTGGGCCGTCACGCGGATCTCGCCCGACTTCCTGCGTCAGCTGTTGCCGCTGGTGCTGCTGGGCGTGCTGATCTATACGCTGGCACGCAAGGACATGGGCCGCCACCACGCGCCGCGCTACACGGGCCGCGCCGAAACCCTGGCGGCCTGCGCCATCGGCCTGGTCATCGGCTTCTACGACGGATTCTTCGGGCCGGGCACCGGCAGCTTCTTCGTGTTCCTGTTCGTGCGCCTGATGGGCTATGACTTTCTCAACGCCTCGGCTTCGGCCAAGCTGCTGAACCTGGCCACCAATCTGGCGGCCCTGGCGCTGTTCGCGCTCAAGGGCCATGTCTGGTGGCATCTGGCCCTGCCAATGGCAGCGGCCAACATCCTGGGCGCCACGCTGGGCACGCACATGGCGCTGCGCCACGGCACAGGCTTCGTGCGCGGCATTTTCATCTGCGTGGTGAGCCTGCTGATTCTGAAGACCGGATACGACGCCTTCATCGCCTGATGCCCTGCCATCGGCATTGAAGACGGCAGGCTTCTATAATCACGGCCTCTTCGCGCTGGCTGCGGCAGCAGGTGCATGTCGCACTGCTGCGCGCGGCCAAGCCCGGCCCGGCCGCGCGCACCACGACAGCATCCCTGCCCGGCCCGCCGCCACGGCTACGCACTGGCTGGGGCCATGGCTGCTGCATGGCATGCGGCGCACGGACCCGGCCGGGAACAACTGCCCTGGAATTTCATGAAACGCATTACCGTCATCGCCGCCGCCGCGCTGGCCCTGTGGACCGCCGCAGGCGTCCAGGCACGCCCCTTGGACGCCATCCAGAAAGATGGCACGCTGCGCCTGGCCACCGAAGGCTATTACGCACCCTTTGCCTATTTCGACGGCAAGCAACTGACGGGCTTCGAGGTAGAGCTGGCGCAGATGCTGGCAGGCAAGATAGGCGTCAAGTACGAGTGGAAGACCATCAGCTTCGACGCCCTGCTGACCGGCTTGCAGCAGGACCGCTGGGACCTGGTCATCTCGTCGCACGGCATCACGCCCGAACGCGAAAAGGCCGTGACCTTCGGCCAGCCCCACTACTGCTCGGGCGCCATCATCATGGCGCTGGACCCGACTATCCGCTCGACCAAGGATCTGGCTGGCAGAACCGTTTCTGTGCAGACCGGCTCCACATACATGCAGTATCTGGAAAAGAACGTGACCGGCATCAAGCGCCTGGTGAACTTCCCGACCAATGAGGCAGCGCGCAATGCGCTGCTGTCCAAGCGCGCGGATGCCTGGGTGACAGAACGCTTCATCGCCAAGGAGATGCAGCAAAAGAATCCCAACGCCCAGCTCCAGCAAGGCGAGATGGTGCTGCTCGAACGCATCGCCGCAGCGGTGGCCAAGGACAACAAGTCCCTGGCCGACGCCTGGAACAAGGCGCTCAGGCAGGCCATGGCCGATGGCAGCTATGCCAAGCTGTCGCAGAAATACTTCCACGAAGACATCCGCTGCCCCGAATAAAAGGAGCGCAGCCTTCCCCGGCCGGCGCCCCTGCACAGGGCGCCGTTTTGTTTCCAGCCTCTTCGACGCCGCCCTATGCCTACCGCACTCTGGCCCGCCCACTGGAGCCGCTCGCAGCGCAGCAATGCCACCCTGGTCACGGCCCTGCTGCTGATGGTGCTCGTGGTCTCGCTGCTCGGCCCCCTGCTGTCCCTGCTGCCCGAGCCGATCGGCTCCAATGCCGCCACCTTTGCAGACGGCGCGCGCACCACGCTCTATCTGACGCTGGTCAGCGGCGGCGCCGGCCTGGCGCTGGGCGTGGCCGCCGCGCTGGCACGCACATCGCGCCTGGCATGGCTGCGCTGGGTGGCCCGCAGCTACATCTGGGTCATCCGAGGCACGCCGCTGCTGGTGCAGATCCTGTTCATCTACTTCGCGCTGCCGGTGCTGATTCCCGGGCTGAACCTGCCCGACTTCGCCGCCGCCTGCATTGCGCTTTCACTGAACGTCGGCGCCTACAACGCTGAGGCCGTGCGCGCCGGCCTGCAGGCCGTGCCGCGCGGCCAGGCCGAGGCAGCACGCGCCCTGGGCCTGCCGCGCAGCCGCGTCTTTCTGGACGTGGTTTTTCCGCAGGCATTCAAAATCTCGCTGCCGCCGCTGGTCAGCAACTTTGTGGCCCTGCTCAAGGATTCCTCGCTGGCCTATGCCATCGGCGTGGTGGAGCTGACGAATGTGGGCAACCGCATACAGTCGGCCACCTTCCAGCCCGTGGAGACCCTGGTCACCGTGGGCTTGACCTATCTGGTGCTGACCACGCTGGTGACCCAGGTCACGGCAGCCATCGAGTACCGTTTCGACGTGGAGGGCCGCCATCAATGAGCGCCGGCAAACAGGCACGGGGCGTGCCTTACATCGTGGCCGAGCAGGTCACCAAATCCTTTGGCAGCCATCAGGTGCTCAAGGGCGTATCCACGCAGTTCCGCACGGGCGAGGTCACTGTGATCATCGGCGCCTCGGGCTCGGGCAAGTCCACCCTGCTGCGCGCCATCAACCGGCTGGAGCCGCATGACGGCGGCCGCATCACCATCGGCGGCGTTGAAGTGAGTGACCACGAAGCCACGCTGCAGCGCCAGCGCTGCGAGGTGGGAATGGTGTTCCAGCAGTTCAATCTGTTCGGCCACATGACCGTGCTGGACAATGTGACTCTGGCCCCGCGCCGCATCCACAGGACGCCGCGCCCCCAGGCCGAGGCCAAGGCCATGGCCCTGCTGGAGCGCGTGGGCATGCAGGCCCATGCCCGCAAGTACCCCTGGCAGCTGTCGGGCGGACAGCAGCAGCGCGTGGCCATCGCGCGCGCGCTGGCCATGGAGCCGCAGGTCATGCTGTTCGATGAGCCCACCAGCGCACTGGACCCCGAGATGGTCCAGGAAGTGCTGGATGTGATGCGGGAGCTGGCGCGCGCGGGCATGACCATGATCGTGGTCACCCATGAAATGGGCTTTGCCCGCGAAGTGGCGGACCGCGTCATGTTCTTCGAGCAGGGACGCATCGCCCACGAGGCACCGCCGGCGCAGTTCTTCGGCCACCCGGCCAGCGAGCGGATCGCGGCATTCATCGGGCGTGTCGGACATTGAGCCGCAGGGCCCGGGCTGGTGCCCGGTGCCATGCGCCAGGACAAAAGAGCTGGCAATGCCAGCTCTTTTGTCTTTCAATCCTCCAGCTCGGCGGCAGAAGGCGGCGGCAGCGAAGCCGGGCGGCCTGCGGGAATGGGGCCCGAAGACTCTGGCGGCTCGTAGCGTGGCAGACCCGGCAGGCCCACGACCTCGGCATCGAGCTTGATCTCCGAAACACGTCGCGGCGTGCCCACCGGCACGCTGGCCAGCCCCTTGCGCATCGCGGCAATGTCTTCCACGCTGGGGTAGCGTCCCAGCAGCCAGTAGTCGAACACGCGGCGCGCCAGGGGCGCGGCGGCGGCAGCGCCGAAGCCGGCGTTCTCGACGATGGCCGCCACGGCGATGGTCGGGTTGTCCGCCGGGGCATAGGCGATGTACAGCGAGTGGTCGCGCTGGAATTCGGACAGGCGCGCGGCGTTGTACTTTTCGTTCTGGCGCACGCCCACGGCCTGGGCCGTGCCGGTCTTGCCGGCAGAAACGTAGGGCGCGCCGGCAAAGATGCCGCGCGAGGTGCCTTCGACCGTGACCGCGACCACCGCCGAGCGCACTGCCTCGACGTTTTCGGGCTTGTAGCCCATGCTGGTGCCGGGGTCCTTGTTGATGGCCGAGAACTGCTGGGTCACGGCATCGATGCGGCCCACGGCCAGATGGGGCTGGTGCTTGACGCCCTTAGCTGCCAGCGTGGACATGGCATGGGCCAGCTGCAGGATGGTGAAGTTGTTGTAGCCCTGGCCGATGCCCAGCGAGATGGTCTCGCCCGCATACCACTTCTTCTGTTCGGGCCGCTTGTAGGTGTTGCGCTTCCACTCGGTGCTGGGCAGCACGCCCCGTGCCTCGCCGCGCACATCGATGCCCGTGAGCTGCCCAAAGCCCAGCGGCTTCATGTAGTCGTGGATCATGTCCACCCCCATGTCGTTGGCCAGCATGTAGTAGTACACGTTGGACGACTTGATGATGGAGCGGCGCAGGTTGGTCGGCCCGTTGGGATGGCCCGAGCGGAAGGTGTGGCCGCCGAAGGTCCAGCTGCCGTTGTCCATGATGGTGGTATCGGCGCGGCGCTTTCCCGACTCCAGCGCGGCAATCGCCATGAAGGGCTTGTAGGTCGAGCCCGGCGGGTAGGTGCCGCGCAGTGCGCGGTTGAGCAGCGGCCGGTTGATGGATTCGTTGAGCGCGGTCCAGCTTTCCTGGTCGATGCCATCGACAAAGAGGTTGAGATCGAAGGTCGGGCGGCTGACCATAGCCAGCACCTCGCCGCTGCGCGGATCGATGGCCACCAGGGCGCCGCGCCGGTCGCCATACAGTTCCTCCACCATGCGCTGCAGCTTGATGTCCAGCGACAGCACCAGGGTATCGCCCGGCGTGGCGGGGCGGCTGCCGAGCTTGCGCACCGCATGGCCGCCCGCCGAGGTCTCCATCTCTTCCCAGCCGGTCTGGCCGTGCAGGTCGCGCTCGTAGCTTTGCTCCACGCCGAGCTTGCCAATCACGTCGGTGCCACGGTAGTTGGCTGCATCGTCGGAGTCGTCCAGCGCCTCTTTCTCGCGCTGGTTGATGCGGCCGATGTAGCCGATGACATGGCTGGCCGTCTCCTGCATGGGATAGGTGCGAAACAGCCGCGCCTTGATGTCCACACCGGGGAAACGGTAGCGCTGGGCAGAAAAGCGCGCCACCTCCTCATCGGTCAGCCGGGTGCGGATGGGCAGGGAGTCGAAGCTGCGCGAGTCGTCCACCAGGCGCTTGAACTTGCGCCGGTCGCGCGGCGTGATCTCCAGGATCTCGGCCAAGCCGTCGATGGTCTCTTCCAGATTGCCTGCGCGCGAAGGCGTGATCTCCAGCGTATAGGCCGAATAGTTGGTGGCCAGCACCACACCATTGCGGTCCAGGATCTGGCCACGATTGGGCACGATGGGCACGACGGCCGTGCGGTTGTTCTCTGCGCGCTCGGCCAGCTCTTCGTGGCGCTGCACCTGCAGCACCAGCAGCCGTGCCACCACCAGGCCGAAGGCGATCAGCACCACCACGCTCATCACCAGCGCGCGCAGCCGGAAACGCTGCAGCTCGGCTTCGGTATTGCGGATCTCCATCATGCTCCGGCCCCGGCGCCATTGCGCAAGCCTGGCGTCCTGGGCACGCAACGCAGCCGCCCGCGCTGCGAGGACAGGAAAGGCGCGAAGCAGATCACAGAAGCGCTCATCTCACAAAGGCCGGTTGCCGTCGCTGTCGGGCGGCCGGCGCTGCGGCGCCAGCAGCAGCACGCTGAGCAGCGGCCACAGCAGCGCCTCGATCACAGGCGGCAGCACCACCAGCAGGCCCGGAAAAATGCCGCCGCCAACCAGGCGCAGCACCAGCTGCAGGCCGTGCGCGATCGCAAACAGCGGCAGCAGATGCAATGCCTGCACCGGCATGGAAAACCATGACAGGCGCCGGCTCATGGCGCCCGTGGCGAATACCAGCAGCGTATAGGCCAGCGCATGCTGGCCCAGCAGCGCGGAACGGTCCACATCCATGCACAGGCCCAGCATGAAGCCGATGCCCATGCCCACACGCTGGGGCTGGTGCAGTGTCCAGAACGCCAGCAGCACCATGAGCAGGTCCGGCTGCCAGGCCTGGCGGCCCAGCGGCAGCATGTTCAGCGCCAGGGCCGCCAGCAGGCTGGCCACGATGAACAGGGGATTGACCGGCAGCAGCAGCTGCTGGCCGCGCGGCATGATCATGCGGGATCCTTTTTCACAGCGGATGCCGCCGCAGGCTTGGCGTCCTTGGCGCTGCGGCTCTCCTTGTCGGCGTTCTTGCCCCGGCTTTGGGCGGCGCGGCCTGCGCGGCCCTGGCCGGCATTGTCGGACGAAGCCTCGGGATGGGTGGCACGGTCCAGCGGCTTGAGCACCATGACATGGCGCACGCCCTGCACGCGGCCCACCGGCTCGCAGTAAATGCGCGAGAAAGCCGAATCGGCGCGGCGCTCGACGGAGACCACCTTGGCCACGGGCAGGCCAGGCGGGTACAGCCCGTCCACGCCGCTGGTGGTCAGCAGATCGCCCTCCTGCACATCGGCATTGCTGGGCATGAAACGCAGCTCGATGCCGCCCGTGCGCAGCGGCGACGGGTCGCCATAGGCCACGCTGCGGGCGCCAGTGCGCGGATTGAAGACGGGGATGGCCTGGTCGCGGTCGATCAGCAGCGTGACCTCGGCACGCAGCGGATAGACGCGCGTGACCTGGCCGACCACGCCCTTTTCGTCGAGCACGGGAGAGCCTTCGGCGATGCCGTCGATCTGCCCCCGGTCGATGACCACGCTGCGCGTATAGATATCGGGGCTGTCATAGATCACCTCGGCCGCCATGCCGGGCGTGGTCAGGCGGTCGCGCAGCTGCAGCAGCGCGCGCAGGTGGTTGTTTTCCTGGATCAGCTCGTCGGCCTGCCCTGCACGCTGGGCCAGGGCCACCAATTCCTTGCGTGCCGCCTGCTCGCGCGCCTGAGCCTCGTCGAGCGAGCCCAGGTAGAGGCTGGCGTCATGCACGGCCTGCACGGGCTTGGTCATCACCCATTGCACAGGGTAGAGCACCGCGGCCACGGCCACGCGCACGGGATCGGTGATACGGAAACGCGCATCGGCCACCATGAGCAGCAGCGCCAGCGCACTGTAGATGGCCAGCTGGGAGATGCGCGAAGGGCGCTGCTTGAACAGCGAAGGCGCAGTGCGGTCCAGGGTCCCCAGCGTCATGCGGCCCTCCACACGGACAGCAGGCGGCCCGCCGGGGCCGCCATGGCCCGGGAAGCGGGGACCGGGCCCGATGCAGTAAAAGGCAGGGCAAGCATGCGGATCTCGTCGTGTTCAGGCCGGAGTCCCACCACAGCAGGACTCCGACGGGGTACCGTCAGTCGCTCGTGAAGATGCTGCCCTGGCGGTCCATGGTTTCAAGCGCCATGCCGCAGCCGCGCACCACGCAGGTCAGCGGCTCCTCGGCCACCAGCACGGGCAGGCCGGTTTCCTCGGCCAGCAGGCGGTCCAGGTCACGCAGCAGCGCGCCGCCGCCGGTCAGCATCATGCCGCGCTCGGCAATGTCGGCGCCCAGCTCGGGCGGTGTCTGCTCCAGCGCGTTCTTGACGGCGCTGACAATCTGGTTGAGCGGGTCGGTCAGCGCCTCGAGCACCTCGTTGGACGAGATGGTGAAGCTGCGCGGCACGCCTTCGGAGAGGTTGCGGCCCTTGACTTCCATCTCCTTGACCTCGGAGCCGGGAAAGGCCGAGCCAATGTTCTTCTTGATGGACTCGGCCGTGGGCTCGCCGATCAGCATGCCGTAGTTGCGGCGGATATAGCTGATGATGGCTTCGTCGAACTTGTCGCCGCCCACGCGCACCGAACCCTTGTAGACCATGCCCCCCAGCGAGATCACCCCGACTTCGGTGGTGCCGCCACCGATGTCCACCACCATCGAGCCCGAGGCTTCGGACACCGGCAGGCCGGCGCCGATGCCGGCGGCCATGGGCTCCTCGATCAGATAGACCGAGGTGGCGCCTGCGGCCTCGGCCGCATCCTTGATGGCGCGGCGCTCGACCTGGGTGGAGCCGCAGGGCACGCAGATGATGATGCGCGGGCTGGGCGTGAGCACCGAGCGCGGATGCACCATCTTGATGAACTGCTTGATCATCTGCTCGGTGATCACGAAGTCGGCGATCACGCCGTCCTTCATGGGGCGGATGGCCTCGATGTTGCCGGGCACCTTGCCCAGCATGGCCTTGGCCTCGCGGCCCACGGCCTGGATCACCTTCTTGCCATGGGGACCGCCTTCATGGCGGATGGCGACGACCGAGGGCTCGTCAAGGACAATGCCCTTGTCACGGGCGAAAATCAGGGTGTTGGCGGTGCCAAGGTCGATGGCAAGGTCGGTGGAGAAATACCGACGGAAAGCTCCGAACATTACGAGAGTCCTCTCAGGCACGGCATGCTCGTCGGCCTGCCATCGCCGGGATGAAAGTTGGGGAATCTGGGGAGAGTAGGCTTTTCACACAATGCACACAATGACCGGTTCAGCGAGGGTATTGCGGCAAAGCCGAGATAATACCGTATCCCCTGTGAATAACTTCTACTGCCAGGGCCGGAAATGCGGGTTTACATCCGGTTGCCCCCTTCAGAAATCCTATGCCACTGAACGCACAAGACATCGCACGCATTGCGAATCTCGCTCGCCTTGAACTCTCATCCACAGAGAGTGAGCGCATGCTCTCCCAGCTGAACGGCTTCTTCGGCATCGTGGAGAAGATGCAGGCTGTGGATACTTCGGGCGTCACGCCGCTGTCACATCCCGTTGCAGCCATCCAGGACATTGCCCTACGTCTTCGCGAGGACATTGCCAGCGAGCCAGACCAGCGCGAGGCCAACCAGCGCAGCGCCCCCGCCGTCGAGCGCGGGCTGTTCCTGGTACCCAAGGTGATCGAGTAAACACCGGCGGCTGCGCCCCCGGCCCCCGGCCCTGCCCTCTGCTCCAGATTTCTTTCCAATACATGACCCAGCAAAACACCGAACTGCACGCCCTGGGCGTGTCGGCCCTGTCGGCCCTGCTGCGCGAGCGCAAGCTCTCCGCCGTCGAAGCCGCCCAGCATTTCCTGGCACGCGCCCAGGCCCATCAGCATCTGGGCGCCTTCGTGTCCATCGACGCGGACGCAACCCTGGCCCAGGCCCGTGCGGCCGACGCACGGATTGCCGAAGGCAAGGGCGGCCGCCTGGCCGGCGTGCCCATTGCGCACAAGGACATCTTCGTCACGCGCGACTTTCCCACCACGGCCGCCAGCAAGATGCTGGCAGGCTACCGCTCGCCCTTCGATGCCACCGTGGTCACGCGCCTGGCCGAAGCCGGCGCCGTGACGCTGGGCAAGCTCAACTGCGATGAATTCGCCATGGGCTCGGCCAATGAGAACTCGGCCATCGCCCCCGTGGGCTTCGATGCCCCCGCGCCCGTGCGCAACCCCTGGGACACGCAGCGCGTGCCCGGCGGCTCCTCGGGCGGCTCGGCCGTGGCCGTGGCCGCCGGCCTGGCGCCGGCCGTGACCGGCACCGACACGGGCGGCTCCATCCGCCAGCCCGCATCGTTTTGCGGCATCACCGGCATCAAGCCCACCTATGGCCGCGCCAGCCGCTACGGCATGATCGCCTTCGCCTCCAGCCTGGACCAGGCCGGTCCCATGGGCAAGAGCGCCGAGGACTGCGCCCTGCTGCTGTCCGAGATGTGCGGCCCCGACCCGGACCGCGACTCCACCAGCCTGGATGCGCCGGCCGAGGATTTCACGGCCCGCCTGAATGACAGCATCGAGGGCCTGCGCATCGGCATCCCGGCCGAATTCTTCGGCGAAGGCCTGTCGGCCGACGTGCGCGCAGCCGTGGATGCGGCGCTCAAGGAATACGAGAGGCTGGGCGCCCGCCTGGTGCCGATCTCGCTGCCGCGCACCGAGCTGTCGATTCCCGTCTATTACATCCTGGCGCCAGCCGAGGCCTCGTCCAACCTGTCGCGCTTCGATGGCGTGAAGTTCGGCCACCGCGCCAAGGACTACGCCGACCTGGTGGACATGTACAAGAAAACCCGCGCCGAAGGCTTTGGCGACGAGGTCAAGCGCCGCATCATGATCGGCGCCTATGTGCTGTCCGAGGGCTACTACGACGCCTACTACCTGCAGGCGCAAAAGATCCGCCGCATGATCGCCGACGATTTCCAGGCCGCCTTCCAGCAGTGCGACGTCATCGCCGGCCCCGCAGCGCCCACCGTGGCCTGGCAGCTCGGCGGCAAGAGCGACCCGCTGGCCAACTACCTGGCCGACATCTTCACCCTGCCTGCGTCGCTGGCCGGCCTGCCCGGCATGAGCGTGCCGGCCGGCTTCGGCGAGGGCGGCATGCCTGTGGGCCTGCAGCTGATCGGCAACTACCTGCAGGAAGGCCGGCTGCTCAATGCCGCCCACCGCTTCCAGCAGGCCACCGACTTCCACCTTCAAGCGCCGAAGGGCATCTGAACCCCATGACCACGAAACTCATCCAGGGCTATGAAGTCGTCATCGGCTTCGAGACCCACGCACAGCTGGCCACCCAGTCCAAGATCTTCAGCCGCGCCAGCACCGCCTTCGGCGCCGAACCCAACACCCAGGCCTGCGCCGTGGACATGGCGCTGCCCGGCACGCTGCCGGTGATGAACAAAAAGGCCGTCGAGTGCGCCATCCGCCTCGGCCTGGCGCTGGGCTCGCACATCGCGCCGCGCAGCATCTTCGCGCGCAAGAACTACTTCTACCCCGACCTGCCCAAGGGCTACCAGATCTCGCAGTTCGAGATCCCCGTGGTCCAGGGCGGCGAAGTGTCCTTCTTTCTCGGCGACGAGAAAAAGACCGTGCGCCTGGTGCGCGCCCACCTGGAAGAAGACGCGGGCAAGTCGCTGCACGAGGACTTCATCGGCCAGTCGGGGATCGACCTGAACCGCGCCGGCACGCCGCTGCTGGAGATCGTGACCGAGCCCGACATCCGCAGCACCGAGGAAGCGGTGGCCTACGCCAAGACGCTGCACCAGATCGTCACCTGGATCGGCATCTGCGACGGCAACATGCAGGAAGGCAGCTTTCGCTGCGACGCCAACGTCTCCGTGCGCAAGCCCGGCCAGCCGCTGGGCACGCGCCGCGAGATCAAGAACCTCAACAGCTTCAAGAACATGCAGCTGGCCATCGACTACGAGATCCGCTGGCAGATCGAGGAGATCGAGGACGGCCGCCGCATCCAGCAGGCCACCGTGCTGTTCGACCCCGACACGGGCGAGACGCGCGCCATGCGCACCAAGGAAGATGCGGCCGACTACCGTTACTTCCCCGACCCGGACCTGCCGCCGCTGGTAGTGGCGCCCGAGTGGGTGGAGCAGGTCAAGACCTCCATGCCCGAGCTGCCGCGCGCCATGGCCGCACGCTTCGTCGAGCAGTACGGCCTGCCCGAGTATGACGCCACCACGCTGACGCAAAGCCAGGCCATGGCCGCTTACTTCGAGGACACGGCAAAAACCTGCGGCGCGCCCAAGCTGGCCAGCAACTGGGTGATGGGTGAAATCTCGCGCCGCCTGAACACCGAAGAAATCGGCATGGAGGCCGTCAAGGTCTCCAGCGGCCAGCTGGCAGCGCTGATCGCGCGCATCCAGGACGGCACCATCTCCAACAACGCCGCCAAGCAGGTCTTCGAGGCGCTGTGGACTGGCGAAGGCAGCGAAGTGGACGCCATCATCGAGGCCAAGGGCCTCAAGCAGATGAACGACACCGGCGCGCTGGAAAAGATCATCGACGAGGTGATCGCCGCCAACCCGGCCAATGTCGAGCAGTACAAGGCCGGCAAGGACAAGGCCTTCAACGCCCTGGTCGGCCAGGTCATGAAGGCCTCCAAGGGCAAGGCCAACCCGGCCCAGGTCAATGAGCTGATGAAGGCCAAGCTGGCCTGACCGGGCGCGGCGGGCGCCTCACGCGCTCCTGGTGGCGCCTGCCTCAATCCACCGAGGCGCCCGACTGCCTGACGGCCTGGCCCCACTGCGTGATCTCGGAGGCCACGAAAGCATCCATCTCCCGGGGTGTCGTGGGCGCGGCCTCCGAGCCACGGTCGCTGATGAATTTGCGCATCTCGGGACTGCGCAAAAGGGCCACTGTCTCACGGTTGAGCCGCTCGATCACTTCCTGCGGCGTGCCCTTGGGCGCCATCAGGCCCAGCCAGCCCACGGCCTCGAAGCCGCGGAATTCGGGCAGGCCCGACTCGGCGATGGCCGGCACCTCGGGCAGGCGGCTGGAGCGGCTGACCGAAGTCACGCCCAGCGGCACGGCCTTGCCGGCCTGAATATTGGGCAGCGCCGCCGTCACCGAGTCCACCATCAGCGGCACCTGCCCGCCCAGGAAATCCGCCTGCGCGGGACCGCTGCCCTTGTAGGGAATGTGCTCGATCTGTATCTTGGCGCGCGCCTTGACCATCTCGGCGCTCAGATGCTGGGTGCCGCCGATGCCGGCGCTGGCGTAATTCCAGCGACCCGGCTCGGCGCGGGCCTTGTCCACCAGATCCTTCATGCTGCGGATGCCCGTGCCCGGGTGCGCCAGAAAGACCAGCGGCACCTTGGCGATCAGCGTAATGCCCACGAGGTCTGCGCGTGGATCGAAATTCACCCGTTTGTACAGCGTCTGGTTCACGGCCATGGCGCTGCCGGCCACGAGCAGCGTGTAGCCGTCGGCCGGACTGCGCACCACCTGCTCGGTACCGATATTGCTGCCCGCGCCGGCCTTGTTCTCGACCACCAGCGGCTGGCCCAGCACCTGGCCCAGCCGCTCGGCCAGGGCGCGCGCGAAGATGTCGGTAGCCTGCCCCGGCGGGAACGGAACGATCAGGCGTATGGGTTTGTCCGGGTAGGCGGCATGGGCCGGCATGGCCAATGCAGCGGCCATGCAGACGGCTGCGGCCGAAATGAGGTGCTTCATGGTGCTGTGTCTCCTTCAGGCCAGTCTAGCCAGCAACGGCACGGCGCGCATCGCGGCTGCTACGCAGTCAACCGCAGCACAGCGCATCCTCTTGCGCCAGACCGTGCGTGCAAGCCCCCTGACACACGCAGGCGAAACACCGGCCGCGCATGAAGACACGGCCAGAGGCACTGACTCAGAACAGCACGCGGCAGCGGATGGTACCGGGGACCTGGGACAGCTTTTCCAGCGCCAGCCCCGAAGACTGCGCATCCAGATCAATCACCACATAGCCCACCTTTTCGTCGGTGCGCAGGTATTGGCCGGCAATGTTGATGCCATTTTCGGCAAACACCTGGTTGATGGCCGACAGCACGCCGGGCTGGTTGTGGTGCACGTGCAGGATGCGGTTCTGGCCCGGGTGGGCCGGCAGGGCCACCTCGGGGAAGTTGACAGCCGAAGTGGTCGTGCCGTTGTCGCTGTACTTGACCAGCTTCTCGGCCACCTCCAGGCCGATGTTGGCCTGGGCCTCCATGGTCGAGCCACCCACGTGCGGCGTCAGGATGACATTGTCCAGGCCGCGCAGCGGCGAAGTGAATTCATCCTTGTTGCTGCGGGGCTCGGTCGGGAACACGTCGATGGCGGCGCCCAGCAGCTTGCCCGCCTTGAGGGCCTCGGCCAGCGGCTCGATCTCCACCACGGTGCCGCGCGAGGCATTGATGAGGATGGCGCCGGGCTTCATGGCCGCGATTTCGCTGGCGCCGATCATCCACTGGGTGGAGGGCAGCTCGGGCACATGCAGCGTGACGATGTCGGCGGTGGCCAGCAGCTCGTTCAGCGAAGCGGCCTGGCGCGCGTTGCCCAGCGGCAGCTTGGTGGCCACGTCATGGAAGAGCACCTGCATGCCCACGGACTCGGCCATCACCGACAACTGGGTGCCGATGGAGCCATAGCCCACGATGCCCAGTGTCTTGCCACGGATTTCGTAGGAATTTTCAGCGCTCTTGAGCCAGCCGCCACGGTGGGCTGCGGCGTTCTTGGCGGGAATGCCGCGCAGCAGCAAGATGGCTTCGGCCAGCACCAGCTCGGCCACCGAGCGTGTGTTGGAATACGGCGCGTTGAAGACCACCACGGCGCGCTCGCGCGCAGCATCCAGGTCCACCTGGTTGGTGCCGATGCAAAAGCACCCCACGGCCACGAGCTTTTGTGCGGCGGCAAACACGTCGGCTGTCAGCTGCGTGCGCGAACGGATGCCGATGAAATGCACATCGGCAATCTTGCGCTTGAGCTCCTCGCCCTCCAGCGCACCGGTCAGGGCTTCCACGTTCGTGTAGCCCGCGTTGCGCAGCACTTCGAGCGCGGAAGGATGGATGCCTTCGAGCAGCAGGAATTTGATCTTCGATTTATCCAGCGACGTTTTGGTCATGGGCGAGCCCTCTCGGTCAGTCAAATCAAAGCAAGCATTACAGCGGATTCAGGAAGCCGCTACAGCCGGTAGGTACAAAACTCGGGAGGCTGCACAAGCCGGGCAGACCCTGAGAGACCTTCGTGGCAGCAGCATCCGGCGCATGCATGAAAAGCCGGCCAAGGCGCAACGCCAGAGCATGCGCACACTTTGAATTTCCTGCACCCCATGAAAGACCCTTCACCCGCCATGTGCTCCCGCCTGAAAAAGCGGGCGGGCGCTGAACACCGATGCATGCGCTATCGTTGCAGCCGGCTTTTTTCACCTCTTGCATCAACGCATATGACACGCCACACCACCACACCCATTCATCCCCAATTCCTGGAGCGCATGTCGCCGCGCGCCTTCCAGCCGCAGGCGCTGAGCCAGGCACAGATCGAGCAACTGGTCGATGCGGCGCGCTGGGCTCCCTCGGCCAGCAACAAGCAGCCCTGGCACTTCGCCTATGCGCTGCGCGGCGATGCGAACTGGCAGGCCTTCAGCACCATTCCCAACGAATTCAACCGCCGCTGGTGCCTGGAGGCCGGCGCGCTGATCGTGCTGCTGTCAGACCGCCAGGCCTCGCCCGGCGCACACCGCTTCGACGCAGGCTGCGCCTGGGGCTATCTGGCGCTGCAGGCCCATGCCATGGGCCTGGCCACGCACGCCATGGGCGGGTTCTCGGCCGAGCTGGCGCGCGAAGTGCTGCGCCTGCCCGAGCATCTGGAGCCCGAAGTGGTCATCGCCGTGGGCTGGCGCGGCGATGCCGCCAGCCTGCCCGAAGACCTGCGCGCACGCGAAGTGCCCACGCCACGCAAGCCGCTGGCCGAAGTGCTGAGCGCGGGCCCCGTCGCCACCGGCGGCTGAGGCGGCTCGCTGCAGCGGGGATGCCCCGGGTTGCCGGGGCCGGTACCGGCGCTACACTGGACCCAGGCCTGCAGCGCCGCAGGCCGGATGCCTACAGGAGTTGCCATGACACCGACCTCCAGCCCCAACCTCGACAAGCTGCGCAACATCGTCCAGAAGTTTGGCGCACACTCCTTCACCACAGGCCAGGTCGCCAGCGAATATGACGATGAGCCGGCCAATGCCGAAGCCGCCGCGCAGTTCGATGCGCTGCTGCAGCGCCATGCAGCCGTGCTGGGCATACAGGCTGTCTCTGCGGCCCAGGGCAGCAGCGCCACCGTCTGGCAGCTGGCCTGACCGCCGTGGCCGCGCCACGGCGCGGCATCACCGGCCTGCGGGCGACCGGCTTTCGGGCGACCGGCTCGCGGGCATAGCCGCCCACAGCCCGCGCAACTGTGCCAGCTCGGTATCGAAGCGCTGGTTGATGCGGCCCTTTTCCTGCTCCTGCTGCTGAATGAAGCGCTGCTGTTCTTCCTGGGCGGTGCGGTTTTCCTCCAGCTGGCGGCGCAGCACAGCAGGGGCCTTGGAGGGTTCCTTGCGGTAGAACTCCATCTCCGCATCGATCCTGACACGCTGCGCCTGCAACTCCTGCACACGCTGGCGTGCCACGGCCACCACCTGATCGGCCTGGGCCAGTGCGCCGGCACGCTCGGCATCATGCACCGCCTGGCTGGGGTAGCGCGTGACAAGGGCCTGCTCGCGCGAGCGCTCTTCACGCAGCCTGCGCTGCTCGGCCTGGTCGCGGCGGCGCTGGGCCTCCTGTTCGGCCCGCTCGTTGTCCGTCAACGTCGGCCCGACGCGGCGCAGCTCCACGCCGCTGCTACCCAGCACGCGCTGGTCGCGGTCAATGCACTCCGCAATAGGCCGGTCGGCCGTCAGGCGCCGGCCCCTGGCATCGGTACAGGCGTAGATGCCTGCGCCACTGCTGTCCAGGGCCCAGGCCGCTGCGCCCAGGCTGCAACCGACAGAGCACAACAGCAATCTGGCATGCAACGCCCGTCTCATCAAGCTTTGATCCTCAGTCTTTGACTCCATAGCGCTGGCGGTAGGCCAGCACGCGCTCATGGTGATCATGTCCGGCATCGCCGCCGTGGGCTTCGAGATAAAGCAATAAATCTGCCAGCTTGGCAATCGTGCAGACCTGCATGCCCAGCTGGTTGCGCACGTACTGCACGGCGCTGTGGGGCACATCCTGCCCGTTCTCGGTGGCCATCTCCTGGCGGTCCAGGGCAATCGCCACCGCATGGGGCGTGGCGCCTGCTGCGCGGATGATGGCAATCGATTCACGCGCGGCCGTGCCGGCGCTCATCACATCGTCCACGATCAGCACGCGGCCCTTGAGCGGCGCGCCGACCAGGGTGCCGCCTTCGCCATGGTCCTTGGCCTCCTTGCGGTTGTAGGCAAAGGGCTTGTTGCGTCCCAGGCGCGCCAGTTCCACGGCGACTGTGGCCGCCAGCGGGATACCCTTGTAGGCGGGGCCGAAAACCATGTCGAACTCCACGCCGCTGGCCACAATGGCTTTTGCATAGAATTCGGCAAGCCGGCCCATCTTGGCGCCGTCATCGAACAGGCCGGCATTGAAGAAGTACGGGCTCATGCGCCCGGCCTTGGTCTTGAATTCGCCGAAGCGCAGCACGCCTGCCTCGACTGCGAACTGCACAAACTCCTGCGCCAGACGGCCTGCGTCATCGGCTTGCAGATTACTCACCACCATGGATTCATCCTTGTTCAAATTGACCAGTCTCAACCTCAACGGCATCCGCTCGGCCTCGTCCAAGGGCGTCGAAGCCTGGGTTGAGGCCACTGCGCCGGATTGTATTTGCGTGCAGGAAATCAAGGCCCAGGCTCCGGACATGGCCGGCCGCTTCGAAGTGCTGGCAGGGCTGCGCGGGCACTTCCATTTCGCCCAGAAAAAGGGCTATTCGGGCGTGGGCATCTACAGCCGCCACGAGCCCAGCGACGTGGTGGCCGGCTTCGGCTCGCAGGAATTCGACGCCGAGGGCCGCTATGTGGAGGCGCGCTTCGACACGCCATCGCGCAAGCTGTCCATCATCAGCGCCTACTTTCCCAGCGGCAGTTCGGGCGAGGAACGCCAGCAGGCCAAGTTCCGCTTCCTGGCCGAGATGCATGCGCACCTCATGCACCTGAAGGCCGGGCGCGAACTCATCCTGTGCGGCGACATCAACATTGCCCACCAGCCCATCGACCTGAAGAACTGGCGCAGCAACCAGAAAAACAGCGGCTTCACGCCCGAGGAACGGGCCTGGATGACAATGTTGTTGCACAAAACTGATCCCTCGGGCGGCATGGTGGACGTTTATCGCCAGCTCCAGCCCGATGCCACCGACGCCTGCTACACATGGTGGAGCAACCGTGGCCAGGCCTATGCCAACAATGTGGGATGGCGCCTGGACTACCATCTGGCCACGCCGGCCACCGCCGCGCTGGCGCGCACCGAGAGCATCTACAAACAGGTGAAGTTCTCGGACCATGCGCCCATCACCATCGGCTACGAAATGAAGCTGTGAGCCAGCCCCGATCCGGCCGCGCCGGGCCGCGCTCGTGAATGAGACCCCGGACGCTGTCAACCGGCTGTGCCGGTGGTGGCGATGTGCGGGTAGTTCTCAAACGTTCGTTTCATCACTTCGCGCAGCCACACAATCGCTGGATCATGGTGAAAGCGCGGATGCCAGTGCTGGTTGAGCTGAAAGTCCGGCACTGCCACAGGCGGCTCGTAGATCCTCACCATGCCCAGCTTCTCGAAAGAGTCGGCCAGTTGCCTGGGCACGGTGGCAAGCATGTCGGGGTGCTGATCGATCAACAGAGGCACCGACAGAAAGTGAGGTGTCATCAGGGCCACCTTGCGCCGAATGCCTTGTTCCTCAAGCACCTTGTCATAGCTCTCTGCGGTCCGCCCGGTGAGCGAGACCACGATGTGGCGCATGCGCTCGAACTGCTCGCGGCTCAAAGTCGCGCCCAACTCCCGGTTTCGCGTGCTTGCGATCGTGACGAAGGAATGCAGGAACAGCCGCTGCTGAAACAGCCCCTGAGGTGCAGAGCGGATGGAGCCCACGGCGAGATCGGCCTCGCCAGAAGCCAGCAGCCCCTCGATCCATTCGATGGGCACCTGCATCGTTCGTAGCGAGCAGCCGGGCGCCTCACGCTTGAACCGCTCCAGCAAGGGGGGCAGAAACACAAGCTCTCCCATGTCCGTCATGCACAGGGTGAAGGTCCTGCTTGCCTGCGCGGGGTCGAACCGGGCACCGGCCAGTATCTGCTGCCGTACCAGCGACATGACATCGACGACGGCACCGCGCAGACCTTCGGCTTTCAAGGTCGGCTCCATCCTGGCTCCCACCTTCACGAACAGCGGATCGTCATAGAAGCTGCGCAAACGGTTCAGCGCGTGGCTGGCCGCGCTTTGCGTGATTCCCAGTGCAGTTGCTGCACGGGTCACGCTGCGCTCACGGAAAAGCGCATCAAACACTGTCAGCAGGTTCAGATCCAGGCTATCACCATGCATGGCATTCATTCTTCCAATTTACACCATGAGGTTGATACATACAGACCTTCAAAACACACTGTGCCTACACCGCACCCGAGATGCGGTGATATGACAAAGGAGACGCCCCATGTTCATCAAGAACACCTGGTATGTGGCTGCCTGGGACAAAGAGGTCACCACCGATGGATTATTTGCGCGCACCATCATTGGCGTGCCGGTCCTGATGTACCGCAAGGAAAACGGCGACATCGTGGCACTGGAAGACCGCTGCTGCCACCGTGGTGCGCCACTGTCTGCCGGCCGCAGGGAGGGCGATTGCGTGCGCTGCATGTACCACGGCCTCAAGTTCGATGCGCAGGGTCAATGTATCGAAGCTCCTGCCCAGCCGCGCATCCCCCCGCAGGCCAGGGTCCGGACGTTTCCCGTCGTCCAGCGGCATCGCTGGATCTGGATCTGGATGGGTGATCCGGGCAGGGCGGATCCTGCCCTCATTGCCGAGACGCCATGGCTGGACCATCCCGACTGGCGCAGTCTGGACGGCTACATCCACTACGACGTCAACTACCTGCTGATATGCGACAACCTGCTGGACTTCTCGCACCTGCCGTTCGTGCATCCCACGACGCTGGGAGGCAGTGCCGACTACGCGGCAAACCAGCCCAAGGTCGAGCGGCTGGGCAATGGCGTCAGGATCACGCGCTGGGCACTGGACATTGATCCGCCCCCGTTCGCGGCAGCCATCAAAAACTGGGCAGGCACGGTGGACCGGTGGAACATCTACAACTTCACGGTACCCGCCATCTTGCTCATGGACTCGGGCATGGCTCCGGCAGGCCAGGGCGCACGCGAGGGCAACCGCGACGGCGCCATAGAGTTCAGAGGCTGCCAGGCCATCACGCCGGAGACCGATCACTCTACACACTACTTTTTTGCACACCCCCACAACTTCTCGATCGACAACCCGGAGGTGACCAGCTCCGTGCACCAGTCGGTCGTCGATGCCTTCGAGGAAGACCGCGACATCATCACGGCCCAGCACAAGAGCCTGTCGCTTGCGCCGGATTTCAGGATGGTCGCCTTCGGAATCGACGCCGCGCTGAACCAGTTCCGCTGGATGGTTTCACGCCAGCTGCAACAGGAGGCTGCCGAGGCGGCGGCTGCGCACGCCACCGTCTCCATCGTGCAGGCACAAGACGCTGAACCCGCTTCCTCGAAAGTCTGACCCATGAGGCTCGTTGTCACACGCCTCACTCAGGAGGCGCAGGATGTGCTCGGCGTCGAATTGCGCGCACGCGATGGTGAAATGCTTCCATCCTTCACCGCTGGCGCGCATGTCGATGTCCGGCTGCCCGGCGGGATATGCCGCCAGTATTCGCTGGCCAACTCGCCTCTCGAGCGCGATCGCTATGTGCTGGGCGTCGGACTCGCTGCGGCATCCCGTGGCGGCTCGGCGTTCATGCACCAATGCCTGGCGGTGGGTGACTGCATCGAGGTCAGTGCGCCCCGCGCACTGTTCGCCGTCGCCGCCGAGGCCGCCGAACATGTTTTCATCGCCGGAGGCATCGGTATCACGCCCATCCTGAGCATGATTCACTGGTGCGAGGCACAGGGCTGTCCCTGGCGGCTGCTCTACTGCGTGCGCACCCGTGCGCGTGCAGCCTACGCCTGGACGCTGGCCCGCCATGGCGAGCGCGTACGGCTGCATGTCGACCAGGAGGCCGGTGGCGCGCAGCCAGACCTGGCCGCATGGCTGGGCAACGCCGCTGCAGGCGCGCACATCTACTGCTGCGGGCCCGAAGGCCTGATGAACGCGGTCAGCGCACAGGCGGCGCAGGCCGGCTGGCCCAGGGCGGCCATACATTTCGAGCGGTTTGCGGCCACAGGGGCCACGGCATCCGACGATCGGGCCGGCAGCTTCAAGGTGGTTCTGCTGCGCAGCAGGAAATCGATCAGCGTGCGCCCGGACCAGAGTCTGCTGGAGGCGCTGGAAGACGCCGGTGCCGCGGTCCCGTTCTCTTGCCGGCAAGGGATGTGCCGCAGCTGCGAAGTCCCGCTGCTGGCCGGCCAGGCAGATCACCGCGACTTCGTCCTGAGCGACGAGGAGCGCGATGCACAGACCTGCATCCTGCCCTGCGTATCGCGCGCGCGGTCCGCTGAGCTGGTGCTGGACCTTTGAAGTAGCCCTATCCACAGGAGACAGCCATGATGAAAAAATTCGCGCTGGCATGCGCATCGATGGCCATGGCCCTGCCAGCCATGGCGCAGGACGCCTTCCCGTCCCGTCCGGTCCGGATCGTTGTCCCATATGCGGCAGGCGGTGCCACCGATTTCATGGCGCGCACGGTGGGCGAGAGGCTGTCCAAGGCACTCGGCCAGCCCGTGGTGGTGGACAACAAGGCCGGTGCAGCAGGCGCCATAGGGGCTGCCGAGGTCGCGCGGGCCAAGCCCGATGGCCATACCTTGCTGATGACGATCACGGATTCGCAGATCAACAACGCGGCGCTGTACAAAACCCTGGCCTACGACCCCCGCAAGGATTTCGTGGGCATATCGCAGGTCGTGCGCAGCCCTGCGCTGATTTCCACGCACCCCGGCACGGGCATCCAATCCATCGCCGATCTCCAGGCCAAAGCCGCGCAGGGCAAAGTGCTGCTCAGCTACGGCTCCTGGGGCATAGGCAGCCTGGGACACCTCGCAGGAGAGACGCTCAACCGCCATCTGAAGGCCCATATGGTTCACGTGCCTCAGCGCGGCGAAGGCCCTGTGGTCACGGACCTGCTGTCAGGCACGATCGATATCGGTTTTTCCTCCGTGGCAAGTGCGATGCAGCATGTGCCGACAGGCAAGATTGTTGCGCTGGCGGTGCTCGGCAAGCAGCGTTCGACGTCACTGCCGAATGTTCCGACGATGGCCGAGCTGGGGTTCAAGGACCCGCTGTACGACGCGAGCGTATGGATAGGACTGCTGGCGCCGGCCAAGACGCCCCAGGCCACCGTGGACCGCCTGGCAAGGGAAGTCAACGCGATAGCGCGCATGCCCGAGGTCAGCGCGCAGTTCGTGGGCCGGGGGTTCGAGCTGATGAACACGACACCCACGCAGTTCGCGGCATCCTACAGCGCAGAGTTTGACATCATCACCCAGCGCATCCGCGAGCTGGGCGTTGAGGCCCAGTGATGCCAAGGCGCACCGCACCATGCGGCCGTGAGGGCCCGGACCGGGACATGTGCTGCGGCCCGGGCACGACTCACTCCAGCGCCTTGCCCATATCCTCCACCACCTTCTTGGCATCGCCGAAGACCATCATGGTCTTGTCCATGTAGAACAGCTCGTTGTCCAGGCCCGCGTAGCCGGCTGCCATGGAGCGCTTGTTGACGATCACCGTCTTGGCCTTGTAGGCCTCCAGAATGGGCATGCCGTAGATGGGACTGCCCTTGACATGCGCGGCAGGATTGACCACGTCGTTGGCGCCCAGGATGATGGCCACGTCGGCCTGGCCGAACTCGCTGTTGATGTCCTCCATCTCGAAGACCTGGTCGTAGGGCACCTCGGCTTCGGCCAGCAGCACGTTCATGTGGCCTGGCATGCGGCCGGCCACCGGGTGGATGGCGTATTTCACGGTCACGCCCTTTTCGGTGAGCCTGTCGGCCAGTTCCTTGACTGCATGCTGGGCCCGCGCCACGGCCAGGCCGTAGCCGGGCACGATGACCACGGTCTCGGCATTGCCCAGCACGAAGGCCGCATCGTCGGCGCTGCCGCTCTTGACGCTGCGCTGCTGCTGAGCGCCGCCCGCTGCAGCGCCTGCCTCGGCGCCGAAGCCGCCCAGGATCACGCTGAAGAACGAGCGGTTCATGGCCTTGCACATGATGTAGCTCAGGATCGCGCCCGAGCTGCCCACCAGCGACCCCGCGATGATGAGCATGCTGTTGTTCAGCGAGAAGCCGATGCCCGCTGCCGCCCAGCCCGAGTAGCTGTTGAGCATGGACACGACCACGGGCATGTCGGCGCCTCCGATGGGGATGATCAGCAGCACGCCCAGCAGCAGGCCCAGCGCGATCACCAGCACGATGTCCATCCAGCTTTGGCTGTGCCAGAAGCCGAAGACGAAGAAAGCCGCCGCCAGCCCCAGCACGGCATTGAGCGCATGCTGGCCCTTGAACTGCACGGGCGCGCCCTGGAACAGGCGAAACCGGTACTTGCCCGAGAGCTTGCCGAAGGCGATCACCGAGCCCGTGAAGGTCACGGCGCCGATGAAGGCGCCCAGCGCCAGCTCGATACGGTTGCCACCCGGGATGGGCCCGCCCTTGGCAGTGATGGCAAAGGCCCAGGGCTCGGCCACGGCAGCGATGGCGATGAAGACCGCTGCCAGGCCGATCATGCTGTGCATGAAGGCCACCAGCTCGGGCATCTTGGTCATCTCCACGCGCCGGGCCATGAGCGCGCCCGCCGTGCCGCCAATCAACAGGCCCAGCAGCACCCAGCCCAGGCCCAGCGCGTTGCCGCCTGCGAGCTGCACGATCAGCGCTGCCGTGGTCAGCACGGCAACCACCATGCCGGCCATGCCGAACAGGTTGCCGCGTATCGACGTCGTGGGATGCGACAGTCCCTTGAGCGCCTGGATGAAGCAGACGCTGGCCACCAGGTACAGCAGCGTGACAAGGTCCATGCTCATGGCCGCTCCTCCGCCTTGGCCGCAGGGCTCTTGCGCTCCTTCTTGCGGAACATCTCCAGCATGCGCCGCGTCACCAGAAAGCCGCCGAACACATTGACTGCGGCCAGCGCCACGGCCAGCACGCCCATGGTCTTGCCCAGGCCAGTTTCCGTAAGGGCTGCCGCCAGCATGGCGCCGACGATGACGATGGCCGAGATGGCATTGGTCACAGCCATCAGCGGCGTGTGCAGCGCGGGCGTGACGTTCCACACCACGTGGTAGCCGACATAGATGGCCAGCACGAAGATGATCAGGTGGATGATGGTGGGCGATACGGCTTGCATGTCATTTCCTCCGCAACTGGCCTTCATGGGCCATCAGGCACGCGGCCACGATGTCGTCCTGCATGTCCACATGCAGAGCGCCATCCTGGTTGATGATGAGCTTGAGAAAGTCGAGCACATTGCGCGCATACAGCGCCGAAGCGTCGGCCGCCACCTGCGCCGCCAGGTTGGTCAGGCCGACGATGGTCACGCCGTGCGTGACCACGGTCATTCCGGGCTGGGTCAGCGGGCAGTTGCCGCCGCGCTCGGCGGCCAGATCGACGATGACGGAGCCGGGCTTCATGGACTGCACCATCTCGGCCGTGACCAGCACGGGCGCGGGGCGGCCCGGGATGAGGGCCGTGGTGATGACCACATCGGCCAAGGCCACGCGCTTGGCAACTTCAGCCTTCTGGCGGTCCAGCCAGCTTTGCGGCATGGGCCGCGCATAGCCGCCCACGCCCTCGGCAGCCTCCTTTTCCTCGGCGGTTTCATAGGGCACATCGATGAACCTGGCGCCCAGGGACTCGACCTGCTCGCGCACGCTGGGGCGCACATCGCTGGCCTCGATCACGGCGCCCAGGCGCTTGGCTGTGGCGATGGCCTGCAGCCCGGCCACGCCCACGCCCAGCACCACGACACGCGCGGCCTTGACCGTGCCGGCCGCCGTCATCAGCATGGGGAAGAAACGCTGGTACTGGTGGGCCGCGATCATCACGGCCTTGTAGCCCGCGATGTTGGCCTGGCTGGACAGCACATCCATGCTCTGCGCCCGCGTGGTGCGCGGCGCCGCCTCCAGCGCATAGGCCGTCAGCCCTGCACCGGCCAGGCGCTGCAGGCCCTCGGCATGGAAGGGGTCCAGCATGCCCACCAGCGTGGCACCCTTGCGGATCAGCGGCAGTTCCCCGGCCGAGGGGCTGCGGACCTTGAGCACGAGATCGGCGCCCAGGGCGCCTGCCGCATCGGTGATCTCGGCCCCTGCCGCCTCGTACAAGGCATCGGGCATGCTGGCCGCGAGGCCCGCACCTGCCTGCACGCACAGCACATGGCCCTGTGCGCGCAGCTTCTTGACGGTCTCGGGGGTCGCTGCCACCCGGGTTTCTCCTGCCATGGTCTCGGCAGGCACACCAATCAACATACCGGTCTCCCTCGCGTGATGCCGGTGCCCGCCCTGCGCTGTGCAGGCGGCGGCCCGGCCTCTCTCCGAAAAGTCCTGGCCAGCCTGCATAACGGCAGACCGGCCCGGCGGCACGGATCGCTTGTAGCACGGCAGCATGCCGCCCGCCAAGGGCCTGCTGTCGCCTGGCCGCCAGGTTGCATGGAAATGGCTGCCAGATGACTGCCAGATGACTGCCACATTAAAAAACCGACATCCACGGCACGCCTGCCCGGTACGCCCGCTGAACTGTGCATCCACTACGACGGCACCAAAATCTCGCTGACACGCATCCGAGAGGTGATCAAGGCATCGGGCGGCATCCTGTCCGAACGCTTCGGCCACCTGCTGCTGCGTCTCGAACGCCCGCCCCGCGCACGCCAGGCGCGCAGGCTGCAGGAGGGCCTGAATGCCATCAGCGGCGTGCTGGAGGCCAGGATCAGCGCCACAGGGCAGCTGCGCATAGAGTTTGACCGCCAGCGCATCTCCAGCCAGGCATTGCAGCAGGCGCTGGCAGGTCTGGGCCTGCCAGTTGCTGCCAGCAGCTACACCGGATCACCCGGCTCTGCGCCGTACGGTGATACGGCGCCAGGCCCGGACGGAAAAAGCCATGGTGCGCTGTCCGGCGCATCCAGCGAGATGCGCTGCGCGCTGGCCAGCGGTGCCCTGCTGGCCCTGGGCGCCGCCATGGACGCATGGCTGCCTGCCGCGCCACCGTGGCTGGCATGGGCATGCTATGCGGCAGCCTATTTTTTCGGCGGCCTGCACACGGTGCGCGAGGCGCTGGAGAATCTGCGCCAGCGCAGGTTCGAGATCGACACGCTGATGCTGGTGGCGGCCGCAGGGGCTGCGGCGCTGGGCTCCTGGGCCGAAGGTGCGTTGCTGCTGTTCCTGTTCAGCCTGGGCCATGCGCTGGAACACTACGCCATGGGACGGGCCAGACGCGCCATCGAGGCGCTGGCAGCGCTGGCGCCGGACACGGCCACCGTGCGGCGCGACGGACAGCTCGTGGAGCTGTCCGTGGAGCAGCTGCAGGTGGGTGACCTGGTCGTGGTCAAGCCCCATGAGCGGCTGGCGGCCGATGGCTTCGTGGTCCAGGGAGTCTCCAGCATCAACCAGGCCCCCGTGACTGGCGAGAGCATGCCGGTGGACAAGCGGCCGGTCGAGGACCCGGCGCAGGCCCGCGCATACCCCGGCGCGGTGGAGGCCATCTCACGGGTGTTTGCCGGCACCATCAATGGCAGCGGTGCGCTGGAGATCGAGGTCACGCGCCGCGCCACTGACTCGGCCCTGGCGCGCGTGGTGCGCATGGTCAGCGAGGCCGAGACACGCAAGTCTCCGACGCAGCGCCTGACCGACCGCTTCGAGCGCATATTCGTGCCTGCCGTGCTGCTGCTGGCCACTGTCCTGCTGTTTGCCTGGGTGGTCGTGGACGAGCCGATGCGCGACAGCTTCTACCGGGCCATGGCCGTACTGGTCGCAGCCAGTCCCTGTGCGCTGGCCATTGCCACACCCAGCGCCGTGCTCTCGGGCATCGCGCGTGCAGCGCGCAGCGGTGTGCTGATCAAAGGCGGTGCGCCATTGGAGACGCTGGGCGCCCTGCAGTCCATGGCCTTCGACAAGACCGGCACACTGACCGAAGGCCGCCCGCGCATCACCGAGGTGCGGCCCGCCCAAGGCGTTTCCGAGCAGGAGCTGCTGGCGGTGACCATCGCTGCGGAGTCGCTGAGTGACCACCCCCTGGCATCGGCCCTGGTCCAGGACGGGCGGGCACGGCTCGATGCAGGAACGGCCATTCCCGCCGCCAGCGGCCTGCGCAGCATGACGGGCAAGGGCCTGGCAGCCACCGTCGCGGGCCAGCCCGTGCTGATCGGCAAGGCCGAACTGTTCGGCAGCGGCGGCGAAGCGCCGCTGGATGCATCGACCGCCCGGGTCATCGCCGGGCTGCGGGAGTCCGGCCGCACGACGCTGGCTGTGCGCATGGGCGGACGTGACCTGGGGGCCATCGGCATGATGGACACGCCGCGCGCCAGCGCGCAGGCTGCGCTGCAGCAGCTGCGCCAGCTGGGCATATCGCGCATGGTGATGCTCTCGGGCGACCATGCCAAGGTGGCTGAGGCCGTGGCACAGCAGGTCGGCATCACCGAAGCGTGGGGGGATCTCATGCCCGAGGACAAGGTCGCGGCCATGCGCGAGCTGCGCAGCCAGGCCCAGGTCGCCATGGTGGGCGACGGCGTCAACGATGCGCCGGCCATGGCCCATGCATCGGTCGGCGTGGCCATGGGTGCGGCGGGCTCGGACGTGGCACTGGAGGCTGCCGATGTGGCGCTGATGTCCGACGACCTGCGCCATCTGCCGTTCGCCGTGGGCCTGAGCCGCAAGGCCCGCGCGGTGATCCGCCAGAACGTCTTCGTGAGCCTGGGCGTGGTGGCCGTGCTGGTGCCTGCCACCATCATGGGCCTGGGCATTGGCGCCGCCGTGGCCGTGCACGAGGGCTCCACCCTGCTCGTGGTCATCAACGCGCTGCGGCTGCTGGCCTACCGCGATCCAATGCCAACGGTCACCAAGGCGCAAGAGGCCGCATAGGACGGGGAATAATGGAGGTCTTGCGCCCGAAGACCTACCCCACCATGCTCCAGTACCACACCATCCCCGTCACCGCCTTCCAGCAGAACTGCTCGCTGGTCTGGTGCGACCAGACCATGGAGGCTGCCGTCATCGATCCCGGTGGCGATCTCGAACAGATCGGCTGGGAGGTCGAGCGGCTGGGGCTGACGCTCAAGGCCATCTGGCTCACGCATGCGCATATCGATCATGCGGGCGGCACGCAGGAGCTGGCCGATGCGCAGCAGTTGCCCGTCATCGGGCCGCACCCGGGCGACCAGTTCTGGATCGACGCCCTGCCCCAGCAGGGCGCCATGTTCGGCTTCCCGCACTCGGAGCCCTTCACGCCCACGCGCTGGCTGCATGACGGCGACACGGTGAGTATCGGCCAGGAAACGCTGCAGGTGCGCCACTGCCCCGGCCATACGCCCGGCCATGTGGTGTTCCATGCGCCGCAGATTGACCGCGCCTTCGTGGGCGATGTGCTGTTCGCGGGCAGCATCGGGCGCACCGACTTCCCCCATGGCAACCACCAGCAGCTGATCGACAGCATCGTCCAGCGCCTGTGGCCCATGGGCGATCAGACCGTGTTCATCCCCGGCCACGGCCCCGAGAGCAGCTTCGGGCGCGAGCGCCGCAGCAATCCCTACGTGGGAGGAACCTGAAGGCACAGGAAAGCCATGAAGTGACTGGCCTTACGGTCATAGCGCGTCGCAATGCGGCGCAACTGCTTGAGCTTCGCAAAGCTACGCTCTATGGCATTGCGCGCCCTGTACACCTCGACATCCAAGGGCCTGGCCTGCTGGCAACTGCGTGCTGGAATCACCGCTTGTGCGCCAGCCCGTTTTGGCCCCCCCTTTTCCTGTCGCGGCCTGCTGATGTGCGCGAACGATGGTGCTGTCTATTAACAAGTATTGATTGCCTTGGTCCTTGACCAGCACTGCAAACACTTGCTCCCAGACACCAGCCGCCGCCCAGCGGGTGAAGCGCTTGTGCACGGTCTTGTACTTTCCATATCGCTCGGGCAGATCGCTCCAACGGGCTCCCGAGCGCAGC
>NZ_JACSYA010000039.1 GCF_029870285.1 Delftia sp. PS-11 | reverse complement strand
GAAATAATTCGTACCACAAAGGTTTTTCAGGTGGTTCTGGGGCAGAATCATCTTGTTGTTTTGGTGCATCGCAAAGAACACATGTTTTAGTGCACTCTAATATAAACCTTAAGCCTATTTTTGCAGGATTAGTTCCTTCCATAGCCAATTTTCTTGCTTGTGCATGGCAACATTCTTGACATGATGATTGATCACCACATTGAGCAAAACAAGAAATATCCAAATCAGGATCTGTTGTGCATTTATTGCAATCTGTCAATAATCCAAGATAATCAATTTTATTTAAAGGATTGTCTTCTGAATATCTGAATAAATTTAATCCACTCCAAAGACCTATTGGATCAAGCTGCACATATCTACCAAGTAGTGAACTGTAATCCCTATGGAAGTTATAGTGACTCCCTGACTCCGCATCCCAGTACTGCCCCGGAAACCTCAGATTCATCTCCACCTGGCTTTGCGCCAGCGTCTGCGTGGCTCTAAACGCCTGCGCCACCGCTTTCCATGTGATTGCACCCTGTTGACTGGTGCCCAGCATCGGTGTTCCCAGGTGGTCCGTATGCAGGTAGTGCATGCCAGTGTCCGGGTGCGTCAGCTTCGCTTCATGGATCTGCCTGGCCTTCTTTGACCTGTTTGGCAATGCGCCGGCCCAGTGGGTCGTAGCGGTAGTGGGCTTCGATGTTCGGGGTGCTGTGGCCTTCGGGCTGGCTGGCGTAGCCAATCAGCCGTTCTGCGCCGTTGTAGTGGTAGGTTTTTTCGCCTGTCGTCTTTTAATAAATATTAAAAAAATTTATTTATTTCATTTAAACACAGTGATAATGCATCTTCCATTGAATTCATATCGGTTGAATTTAATTCAAAATTATTATCATCGACAAATATATCTGCAGTCATTTTTTAATTTTCTTACTTGATTTTTTAATCATATAAACAGGAGTTAAACCAACCCTCTCTTCTAATTATTTTTGGATAAAACTTACCATTTGCCTTTTTAAATACTTGAATAGATAATTTCAAAGGTCCGAAAATATTGTCATCTGGGGTTTCTATATATGGCAAGTCATATACAGAAACCAGTTCTTCTAAATTTTCAATTTTTATCATATTTAATTTATCTCATGACAATGACGTTTATGACAACCCCTCGGCACCCGTGAATTTGCATCTTTCTGTGCTGCCTTACAGGCCATTTCATTACACACAAGTATCAAACCCTTTATTAATCAACAACTTACGCTCACGCAAGCCATCACCGGCTTGTACGTTTCGACTTGTGTGTAATGGGATGCTTACAGGCCCCCTCTTTAGTTCTTCCAGTCGCACGTCCGCTCACTCTAACCGGGCAATCTGCACAAGGTGAGCTACTCATCCAGCCTTGGACGGAACAGCTCGGCTGTTTGCGACTGCGCAGGCTTCGAACCCATAGGACTCCTCGGTGGAATTTGCAAAAAAACAGGTACTGGCAAAACGATAACTTGCAAATCCTGCGCAGATCAATCCAAGCAATCGTGAATCAGATCAACGGCTTGCGCGTTATCCAGGACGGACTAATTATTCACTTCTCCAATTCCATTTTCAAATAAACTCCTACCCAGAATACTGCAATAATCCCTCAAATCATATGAATCTAGCTTATATTCTTTAATTTTATCAAGATATTCCAATAAGCACTTGTTATAATTTTCTCTAGAATCTGGTTCTGAAAGAATAAAAATGAATAATGGGGTAAACAAACTCCAATCATTTCGTTTAGCTTTATTATTAGTTAAAGCACTAGCTGCTATAATATTATCTCGCGCGGCAGAAATATTTCCATAATTATACATTTCTACAGCTTTTAATTCAAAATATAATGATCTCCTAATATCTTCTTCAGCCACCCATAATTTGCTAGCTTTTGCTGAAAAAAGTAAGCAAATTAAAAATCCAGATAAAAAACCAATTAATAAAACAAAATAAAAAAATAATTTCTTCATTTATTTCTTCCAAAACTTGCTATGCATGAAGAATATTCCACTTGACACTCTGCTACTTTTTTAATTTGCTCGATGCCAATCGGATAACTTGGATCGACACTCCCCAAACAATCTCTTCTATCTGCATCGCAACAAATCTGAGGGCCTTTTTCACAGCCAATATCAAATGTTTTTTTGCAAATTCTCCATCTTAACCAATTACCGATAGTACTTGCTCCAGGATCTTGAGTTCTCGCACATTGTTTATACCTGCCTTTACATTTTTCCAAAAAATCATCCAAACCTTTGGGATCAATTGATGACAAAGGATTATCAGAAGAATATAAATATAAATTAGGTCCCGGCTCCACGCCTATTGGATCACTCTGAACGTATCGCCCTGCGTTGGGCCTGTAATCTCTATAGAAGTTATAGTGACTCCCTGACTCCGCATCCCAGTACTGTCCCGGAAACCTCAGATTCATCTCCATCTGGCTTTGCGCCAGCGTCTGCGTGGCTCCAAACGCCTGCGCCACCGCTTTCCACGTGATTGCACCCTGTTGACTGGTGCCCAGCATAGGTGTTCCCAGGTGGTCCGTGTGCAGATAGTGGTAGCTGGTGGTGTCGCCCGTTAAGCTGTTGTTTGTGACGTTGTTGGCCTTCTTTGACCTGTTTGGCAATGCGCCGGCCCAGTGGGTCGTAGCGGTAGTGGGCTTCGATGTTCGGGGTGCTGTGGCCTTCGGGCTGGCTGGCGTAGCCAATCAGTCGTTCTGCGCCGTTGTAGTGGTAGGTTTTTTCGCCCTGGATGTTGCTTTCCCGCGCTGTGTGTCCCTGCGGGGTGTATTGCACCTGAGTTTGCAGGGCCTGCGCCGCTGTGTCAAAGGGGTTGAGCCGGGGGTAGCTGGTGAGCTGGTTGTCGGCGTTGTAGCTCCAGCCTCCCGGCTGGTGGCCACTGAAGGTGCGGTTGTGTACGGCGTCGTATTGGTATTGCTCAGTGGGCAGGCCCAGGTTGCGCAGGGGCTGGTCTGGCGCGGCCTGGGTGAGGCGGTCGAGTTTGTCGTAGCCGTATTCGGTGGTGCCCAGGTCGCTGGTGATTTGGGTGATGTTGCCGGTTGTGTCGTATTGGTAGCGGCGGCTGGCCAGGATTTGGGCGGCTGTGTTTTTGATTTCGATGCTCAGGGGGCGCTGCAGGGCGTCCAGGGTGAGGGTTTTGGTGGCGCCGGGTGTTTGGATGCGGGTGGCGGTGAGCCATTGGTAGTTGTCGTAGCGGATCTGGCTTTGGTCTGGCAGCGTGACCAGGCTCAGGCGGCCCTTGTCGTAGCTGTACTGGCCTGCGCTGCCATCGGGGTAGGTGTGGCCGGCCAACTGGCCGTCGGCGTTGTAGCTTTGGCCCACCGTGAAGCTGAAACTGCCCGTGTTGTCCACCTTGCCGTAGGTCACCTTGTTCTGGGTGGTTCTTCCTTGCGCGTCTTTGTCGTAGGTGGCGCTGCTGATCAGGTTGTGCTGGCCGTCCTTTTGTTCGTAGGCCGTGAGCAGGCCGTCGGCGTCGTATTGGTAGGTGATGCGCTGGTCTGTTTCCTTCCCGCCTGGCTGGTGCTCTTCCTGCACCATGCGGCCGGCTTTGTCATAGGTGTAGCTGCGGGTGTTGCCGCCGGCGTCGGTGCGTTGGGTCAGTTGGCCTGCCGCGTTGTAGGCATACAGGATGGCGCCACCCATGGGGCGGGTTTCCTTGATCAGGCGCCCGGCCTGGTCGTATTCGAATTGGTGGGTGTTGCCCTTGGCGTCGGTGAGGCTGGTGAGCTGGTCGTGGGCGTTCCAGGTTTGTGTGGTGGTTTGGGCCAGGGGGTCGGTGGTTTTGATGAGGCGGCCCAGGCCGTCGTGTTCATAGATGGTGGTGCGGCCTGCGGGATCGATGCTGGCAACGCGCTGGCCCAGGCTGTCGTATTGCTGGTGCTGGGTGAGGGTGTGTTCTGGCGCCGGGGAGAGGTCCAGGTGTTGGGTGATGGCGGTTTGTCGCCCGACTGGGTCGTATTGGTAGGTTTCCCGGTAGGTGGGGTATTGGGTGGCGATGTGCAGGCCCGCCTGGGGGCTGGCGTCGTCTCCGTAGGTGTAGGTGGTGGTGTTGCCTGCGGCGTCGGTGCTGCTGGCGATGCGGCCCCGCGTGTCGTAGGTGGTCTGGGTGGTGAGGCCGCTCGGGCTGGTGGTGCTCAAGGGCAGACCCGTGCTGTCGTAGGTGATGCGGGTGCCTGCGCCCTGGGTCTGGCCGGGGGCAAGGGTTTCGATGACTCGGCCTTGGGGGTCGTAGCGGGTTTGACGCTGTCTGCCGGCGGCGCTGGTGGTGCGGGTGCGCCGTCCCCTGGCGTCGTATTGGTGGCTGGTCGCTTGGTTCAGCGCGTTGGTGACTTTTGTGAGCCGCCCTGCGGGGTCAAAGCCCAGCGTGGTGGTGTGGCCCAGGGCATCGGTCTGCGTTGCAGGTAGACCCCTTGTGTCGTAGCTGGCCTTGCTGGTATGGCCCAGCGGGTCCGTGGCCTCGATCAGGCTGCCGTTGTTGTCGTAGCGGTAGGTGATGGTGCGGGCATCGTCGCTTGTGCCGTCGCCTGCGCCAGTGCTGCGGCTGGTCAGTTGACCGTAGCTGTCGTATTGGTAGCGGGTGGTGCGCTGTTCGGGCCGGCCCAGGGCTTCGGTCCAGGTGGTGACGCGGCCTTTGTCGTCATGCGTCCAGGTGCTGGTGATGCCGCCCCGGTTGATGTGTTTTGTCCTGAGGCCGCGCACAGGCTCATATTCGTATTGGTCCCGGCTGCCATCGGGGTAGATGATTTGCAGCGGCTGGTAGTTGTAGTCGTAGCTGGTGGTGGTGGTCAGGCCCCGTGCGTCGATGGTGCGGCTTTGGTAGTTGCCGTCCCATATGGTTTTGGCTGCGGGCTTTTCGTTGAAGCTGCGTTCGAGTTCGTTGCCTTCTTTGTCGTAGAGGGTGACGGTGGTATTGCCCCGGCAGTCCTGCTGGGTGACCAGGAATTGGCGTTTTTCTCGCAGGTATTGGGTTTTGCCGCTGCGGCTGCAGCCTTGGGCGTCGAATTGGGCCACTCGCCCGCCGCCCCACAGGTTGGCCAGTTTGCTGGCGGTGCCGCTGGTGCCGCTGGTGCCGCTGGTGCCGGTGGGGTCCAGGACGATGCCGGGCGCGCCCAGGGTGAGCTGTGGGGCGGGCGCTGGGATGCTTTGGCTGTACTGGAGGGTGACGGTGGCACCCAGCGGGTCGGTGCGGCTGGTGATCTGGCCGTTGCTGTCGTAGGTGTAGCGCCAGTGCTGGCCCAGGACGTCGCTGGCCTGGGTGAGCTGCTGGCCGCTCCATTGGTAGCTGACGCTGCGCCCGGCGCGGTCTTCGATGCGGGTGATGAGGCCGTCGGCCAGGGTGGCGGTGTAGACGGTGGCGCCGTGGTGGTCGAGGATGCGCGCCTGGGTGGCGCTGTCGTAGGCAAAGCGCACGCGGATGCCGTTGGTGTTGGCGTAGCCCAGGATGCGCCCTTGTGCGTCGTAGTCGATGCTGTTGCCCAGGCGGTCGTACCAGCGCCAGCGCGCTTGCGGGCTGGCCTGGGGGGTGCGGGCGCTGCCACTTTGGGCAAGGCGTCTGATGAAGACGGGGGCGTTGTTTTTGCCTTTGGCGATGTACAGGTCTGCCTGGCCGCTGCGTTCGTACAGGACGCCGGCGCGTTCGATGACCTTGGCTTCGCGTTCCAGGGGGTCGAGTTCGAGGTTCAGCGGCGCCCAGGCGGGGTTGAGCCACCAGCGGCCCTGGCTCCAGCTGCGAGCGATGTCCAGCGGGCCGCCCAGTACGTGCACGCGCAGGTCGATGTGGGTTTCGGTGTATTCGCCGTTGATCCAGCGCACGCGCGGTTCGCTGGCCTGGGCGCTGAGGCTGTAGCCGGGGTCACCGGGGCGGGCCAGGGCTGGCACCTGCGCATGTGCCGGGGCGGCGATGCCGGCCCAGAGCATGAGCGTGCCGGCCAGGGCGGCCATGCATGCCGTGGATATGCGCGGGCCGGCGCAGCGCCAGCGATGCCTTTCGAGCATGATGTTCCCTCCCTTTTGTTTGAAAGCTGCATTGCACAGCCTGGCGGGCGGGAGGGAAATGGGGCGCAGTCTGAAATGAGGCTGCGCCGGGTAGGATTGATCTGATTTTCAGCCTGATGGTACCGACCCCACCAGGCAGAAACTACACCCGTGGTGTCAGATCAGTGGCAGGCCCACGTAGTTTTCGGCCAGCGAGGTCGAGCCAGCCTTGGAGTGGACGATGTAGTCCAGTTCAGCCTCCTGCACCTTGGTCTCAAATTCGCCCGCATCGGGGAAGCGGTGCATCAGCGATGTCATCCACCACGAGAAGCGCTCGGCCTTCCAGATGCGGCGCAGGCACTGCTCGGAGTAGCCGTCAATGCCTTCCTGGGCCTTGTCTTTGTAGTACAGGGTCAGGGCCTGCGACAGATAGCCTACGTCGGAGGCGGCAAGGTTCAGGCCCTTGGCACCTGTGGGCGGCACGATGTGCGCGGCATCGCCTGCAAGGAACATGCGGCCGAAGCGCATGGGCTCGGTCACGAAGCTGCGCAGCGGCGCAATGCTCTTTTCCAGCGAGGGGCCGGTGACCAGGCGCTCACGCGCTTCGGGGTCCAGGCGCAGGCGCAGTTCGGCCCAGAAAGCCTCGTCGCTCCAGTTCTCGACCTTCTCGGTCAGCGGCACCTGCAGGTAGTAGCGGCTGCGTGTGGCGCTGCGCTGGCTGCACAGGGCAAAGCCGCGCTCGGTCTGGGCATAGATCAGCTCCTCCGAAACCGGCGGGGTATCCGACAGCAGGCCCAGCCAGCCAAAGGGATAGACCTTCTCGAAGGTGCGCAGCTTGTCCTTGGGCGCGCTGGCGCGGCAGACGCCATGGAAGCCGTCGCAGCCGGCGATGAAGTCGCACTGCAGTTCGTGGATCTGGCCGTCTTTCTCGTAGCGCACGACCGGGCTTTCGCCCTCAAAGCCCAGGGGCTGCACGTTGGTGGCTTCATAGACCGTGGTCAGGCCGTCAGCGGCACGCGCATCCATCAGATCGCGGGTGACTTCGGTCTGGCCATAGACCATGACGCGCTTGCCACCCGTCAGGCCGTGCAGGTCGATGCGATGGCGCTTGCCGCCGAACAGCAGTTCGATGCCATCGTGCGGCAGGCCCTCGGCGCGCATGCGGGCATCGGCTCCGGCCTGCGCCAGCAGGTCCACGGTGACCTGTTCCAGCACGCCGGCGCGGATGCGGCCCAGCACGTAATCGGCGCTGCGCTGCTCAAGAATGATGTTGTCGATGCCTGCGCGGTGCAGCAGCTGGCCGAGAAGCAGGCCGGCGGGGCCTGCGCCGATGATGGCGACTTGGGTACGCATGTTTTGCCTCCGTTGCGTTGTTCGATGTCATGGCCGCAGCAGCCATGCGCTGGGTATGAAGACTAGTTTTGAGCTAGCGCAAAAGCGATGAAGTGAGGCAGTGATTGCGCGGATACCGCGCAATTTGCACGAAAATCGCGCAGCACCATTCATTTGCGCAGCAGGCCATGACCGACCCTTTCCCGATTGCCCCCGACGACTTCATTGCAGGCCTGGCCAAAGGGCTGGCTGTGCTGGAGAGCTTTGACACCGAGCGCCAGCGCCTGAACGCCACCATGGCGGCAGAGCGCTCGGGCATCACGCGCACGGCGGCGCGCCGGCATTTGCTGACGCTGACGCACCTGGGCTATCTGGAGACCGATGGCAGCCACTTCTGGCTGGCGCCCAAGGTGCTGCGGCTGTCGGGCAGTTATCTGGCTTCGGCCCGGCTGCCGCGACTGGTGCAGCCTGTGCTGTACCGGCTGTCGGCTCAGACGCAGCTGTCGTTTTCCTGCGTGGTGCGCGATGGCAGCGAGGTGGTCATCGTCGCGCGCAGCGCCCTGCACGAGCGCGGCCAGCGGCTGATGGCGCATGGCCTGCACCTGGGCAGCCGGCTGCCGGCGCACGCGACTTCGACGGGCCGCGTGCTGCTGGCATCGCTGGCGCCAGCCGATCTGGAGCAATGGCTGGCCTCGCATGCGCTGCGCCGGCTGACGGCACATACCGTCACCGACGCAGCCGCGCTGCGGGCCGTACTCGATGAGGTGCGCCGCCAGGACTTTTGCCTGGCGCTGGAAGAGCACGAACTGGCGGTGCAGGCGCTGGCCGTTCCGCTGCGCAACATGCAGGGCCATACAGTGGCAGCACTCAACATCGTGACCACGCCCCAGCGCATGGCCCCGGAGACCATGGCCACAGAACTGCTGGCGCTGCTGCAGGAGGCAGCGCGCGAACTGAGGCCGTTGCTGTAGGCGCCGTCAGTGCCTGCGTGGACTCACGCTCACACGACGGGCGCGCAGACCTGCATGGCGAGGGCGCGCAGCGCCTCGGAGGTACGGCGTATCAGTGGCGTGGCTTTTTTCTTGGCCGATTGCACCAGGCACAGGGCGCTCATGACATGGGGCGACTCGATGGGCACCCCCACCAGCTCAGCGTCAGCGGTCTGGCTGCGCATGGCGCTGTCGGTCAGGGCCGCGTAGCCATAGCCGCCGCGTACCAGATCCAGGATGGCCGTGACACTGGAGACTTCCCAGACCACGTTGAGCTTGACCTGGGACAGCGTGGCCTGGGCCTCCATGAGCTTGCGAAAAATCTGGCCGCGCTGCGGCATGATCAGGGGGAACCGTGACAGTTCGTCGAAGTGCACGCTGCTTCGCCCCTGCAGGCTGCGCGCAGGCCCGACCAGGCACAGGCGCTCCTGCAGCACGGGCGCCACTTCGATATGCGGGTGCGGCTCGGGCGTATAGACCAGCCCCAGGTCCATGCGCCCCGAGGTCAGCCATTCGGCGATGTTCATCGAGAAGCCTTCGACCACGGCCAGCCGGGCCTTGGGCATTTCCTTGCTGAAGACATCGATCAACGGCAGTGTCAGCCGCCGCGCCAGGCTGGGCGGCAGCCCGACCACGATGCGGCCTACGGGCTCGTCGCGCTGGCTGCCCAGGTCTTCCTTGGCCAGCGCCACGCGCTGCATGATGGCGTGGCCATGCTCCAGCAGGCGCCGGCCTGCGTCAGTCAGCGTCACCCCCCGGCCCGTACGGATCAGCAGCGTCTCGCGCAGCTCCGTCTCCAGCGCCCGCACCTGGCGGCTCAGTGCGGGCTGGGCCGTATCCAGCAGCACGGCGGCCTTGCTGAAGCTGCCGGTTTCGGCCACATGTACGAAGGTTTCTATCTGCTGAAGGTTCATCTGCTTGTCTTGTCACTACCTATGCCATTTTGCTATAGCTGCTAGCCTCGGCACGCCCTAGGTGCTTTGCTGCGGGATGACACAATGCGGCGACTGGATGATCCAGCCCGGCAGCGCACCCGATGCGCAGCGGACACAACATGAAGCGGCCTGCCTGCATGGCATGAGGCCGCCAGCCGAGCAAGCAACGATTGGTATACACGGAGACAAGCATGACCCATCGCATCACCCGCCGCCAGGCCGGCCTGGCCCTCGGAGCCCTGGCACTGGGCGCCATGGCGCCCGCACGCGCACAGTCGGGTGCCGCCAACTGGCCCGCCAAGCAGGTACGTATCATCAACCCCTTCCCCGTCGGTGGCGGACCCGACGGCACGGCACGCCTGGTTGCCGACAAGCTGGCGCGCCTGTGGAACCAGCCCGTCATCGTCGAGAACCGCCCTGGCGGCAATGGCTTCATCGCCATTGAGGCCTTCAAGCGCGGCGCCACCGATGGCACGGACATCATCCAGCTGGACAACGTCCACCTGGCGGCCTACCCCCACCTGTTCAAGAAGCTGCCTTACAGCATCGACAAGGACTTCGAGGTGGTGCTGCCGCTGTTTCGCACCTTCTTCTTTGTCTGCGTGCCGGTCAACAGCCCTTACAAGAGCATGACCGATCTGATCGCAGACGCCAAGGCACGCCCCGGCAAGCTCAACTACGGATCGTGGTCCGTGGGCAACCCGGTGCACCTGGGCTCGGCCCTGCTGGAGTCGCTGACGGGCACGAAGATGGAGCACGTCATCTACAAGGAAACCAGCCAGCTCTATACCAGCGTGGCAACAGGCGAGCTGGCCTTCGCGCTGGGCTCCTCGGGCACGGCAGGCCCGCTGATGCGCTCGGGCAAGCTGCGTTTCCTGGCCGTGCTGGCACCCCACCGCCTCAAGGGCTACGAGGATGTGCCCACCGTGGCCGAATCGGGTGGCCCGGCCGATGCCGTGGTCACAGGCTGGAATGCGTTTGCTGTGGCCAAGTCCACGCCGGCTGCCGTGGTCGAGAAAATCCGCCAGGACACCATGAAGGCACTTCGCGAACCCGATATCCAGCCCAAGTTCCAGACCTTCGGCTACGAGAACTACTTCCCCACGCCCGAAGAGTTCAAGGCCTTCATCGTCGAGGAAAACAAGCGCTTCGGCGACGTGATCCGCCGCGCCAAAATCGAGCTGTAAGCCGCTGGCTGCCATGATTCGGCAAAAAGCCGCCGTGCCCTCTGGGCCGGCGGCTTTTGCGCAGAAACGGCAGCGCGGCATCCGTCAGTCCTGTAGGGGGGACAACTGCCGCCATGGCAGGCTCCGACTTGCCGGACCTGCGGGGAGTCAAAGCTGACAGTGCCACAAAGACAATGACCTTTCGTGGCTCCTGAACCTTTCCTGGATAGCCTGAAAACTGTCATTATTTACAGGTCCCATGCATCATAGGCCATGGCACATGGCAAGCTCTCTGATGGAATCAGGCCACATCCACAGAGGAATCTGTGCTTCGGCCCCTCTCTTGCGCTACAGGAGAAAAAAAAAGGTACTATAGTAACGAATGGTATCCAAAGCATGGTTTGCCGGAGAGCAGACAGTTGGCGGGATACCCTTGGGAGGAATAACGAAGACCCTGGAACGAGGCGGAAATGCAGGATGCGATCACCAACCCCACGCACGCAGATGTGTCCCGGTTGGCGCAAGCCAAGCTGGAGATACCGGATTACGATTTGCTGGAACTCCTGGGCTCGGGCGGCTACGGCACTGTCTACCGGGCACGGCACCAGCGCACAGGCGCATCGGTAGCCATCAAGGTAGTGCGCCTGCAGGCCGGCAGTCGGCATGTGGAGCGTTTTCACCGCGAGACCATGCTGTGCGCCTCGCTGCACCACCCGCACATCGTCCAGCTGCTGGACAAGGGAGAACAGGACGATTGCGTCTACGGGGTCTTTGAGTATGTGCCTGGAGAAACCCTCAAGAGCCTCATCCGGCGCCAGGGTGCGCTGACGGCCACGGAAACGGGCCGCCTCATGTCCGAGGTGCTGGATGCGCTGGACTGCGCGCACGCCGCAGGCATCGTGCACCGCGACCTCAAGCCCGATAACGTGATGGTGACCTTTACGGGCGCCATTGCGCATGCCATGGTGCTGGATTTCGGCATCGGCACGGTGATTCCCCAGTTGTCGGATCAGCAGTTTTCCCAACTGACCATGGGAGACGAGTTCCTGGGCACACCGGCCTATAGCGCGCCGGAGCAGTTGCGCGGCGAGCCGCCCAGCACACGCACCGACCTTTACGCGTGGGGCCTGATGTTCCTTGAATGCCTGACGGGAGCCCCTGCCGTGCAGGGCTCGTCCGTGGCAGAGATCATGCACAAGCAGCTGAGCCCGCAGGAAATACCGCTGCCTGCCGGGATTGCGGCGCACCCCGTCGCCTCGCTGCTGCGCAAGGCCCTGAAGAAAAAGGCCATGGAGCGCAGCGAATCGGCGGCGGGATTGCTGGCCGACCTGATGCGCATACGTCTGGATGATCTTGTCGGCACGTTGCCGGCAGCATCGCCGCCACAGGGGCAGGATCTGACGCGCACGGTAGTGACATCGCGCGGTTTTTCGGAAATGCGCCAGCTGACGGTGCTGTGCTGCAGTGTTTCCGTCTGGCAGGCGTCCGGCGCGGACGGCCGTGGGCCGCATGGCACGCCTGCACTGGACATAGAGGATGCCGAACTGCTGCAGCGCGAGGAGTTCGGATTGTTTGCCGAGGCGGCGACACGGCGCGGCGGCATGCTGGCGGGCACGCTGGGCGACCGCATGATTGTGCTGTTCGGCTATCCGCACACCAGCGACACCGATGCGCGCCAGGCCTGCATGACGGCCCAGGAGATGCTGGAGCTCAGCCGCAGCCGGTCCGAGGCGGTCGAGCAGTCCCATGGCATGCATCTGGGCATCAGTATGGGCATGCACACCGGCATGGCCGTGGTGGCCAGCGGCGAGGTGCCATCGGGGCATGCCGTCAGCGTCGCCATGCGGCTGGAATCCCTGGCCGATACCGGGACGCTGCTGGCCAGCGACAGCAGCCACCTGCTGCTGTCGCGCCATGCCCACTTCGAGGCGGCAGGCAGCGTGCGCCTGCCAGGCCAGCGCACGGGCATCCAGACCTACCGCCTGGGTGAAGGCGCGCAGGCCGCACCAGCACCCAGCATGACGCAGGATGCAGCGCCCTCCTGCATCGGCCGTGAGCCCGAACTGCGCAGCCTGTACACCGCCTGGGCACATGCTCGCCTGGGCAACGGGCAGGCCATATGTATCCGCGGAGAGCCTGGCATCGGCAAGTCATGCCTGGCCGACATGCTGCGCGCCCATGCCGAGGCACAGGCGGCCAGGACGGTGGTCGTGCAATGCCAGCCCGAGCACCGCAATACGGCGTTGACACCTTTCCTGGGGCTTGTGCGCAAGCACCTGGAAGCCGCCGAGCCGCAGGATCAGCGCGAGCGGCTGCGCAGCAGCCTGCAGGCGGCGGGGTGTGATGCGCAAGCGGTGCTGCCCATCTTCTGTGCATGGCTTTCGCTGCCGCTGGGAGATTGCGAGCCCAGCCTGGTCTCTGCCGTGATGCAAAGGACACTGCTGCTGCAATCGGCCGTTCAGTGGCTGCTGCACATGGCCGAATCCGGGCCTATGCTGATCGTGGTCGAGGATGTGCACTGGGCAGATCCCACCAGCATTGAACTCATCGAGCAATTGGCTGCCAGGCTGCCCAGGCAGCGCGTGCTGCTGGTGTTGACGGCGCGGCCACAGTGGTGCGCGCCCGCCGGACTGCAGGCGGACTGCGTGGAAGTGAAGCGCCTGGAGGACGAACGTGCCGCAGAGCTGGTAGGCCAGGTGCTGGCACCGCGCCAGGCCAGCGCAGCCGTGATCCGCCACGTGGTGGAACGCACTGACGGCGTGCCGCTGTTCATCCAGGAAATGGTGCGCATGCTGATGGATGCCTACCTGGAAGAAAAGGATGGCGTCTGGGACTTCCGGCATGCGGAGCAGCCTGCCGCCATTCCACTGACGCTGCGCGACTCTCTGGTAAGCCGCTTTGACCGGATCGGGCCGCTCAAGCCGCTGCTGCAGCTGGCAGCGACTATCGGCCGGCATTTCGAACTTGATCTGCTGTGCGCCTGCACGGAGATACCGCGCAGTACCGTGGAGCAGGACCTGGTGGCGCTGGGCCATGCGGGCCTGATCATGGCCGATGAGCGCTCTGGATCGGGCGCCTTCATTTTCCGCCACGCGCTGATCCGCGATACGGCATACGAGTGCATGCTGGCGGCGCGGCGCAGGCAGCTGCATGGCGATGTGGCGCAGGCTCTGACGCAGCATTATCCGCAGCGCATCGCCTCGGAGCCAGCCGTCGTGGCGCAGCACTGGGCAGATGCTGGCGATTATGCGCAGGCCGTGCCCCATGCGGTGCAGCAATTGCGCATCACGCAGCTGCGCTCGCTGAACGATGAAACCATTGCCTACGCCAGCCATATCGAGGACTGGATCCACCAGCTCGAAGGGGACGCACAGCGCGAAGCGCGGCTCGATGTCAACGGCTACGTGACGCAGGCGCTGATGAACAAGAATGGCTGGGCCCATGCGCAGGTGGTGGAACGCATTGCGCTGTCGCAGGACCTGCTGACCGACTCGGTGGCCGACTACAAGCAGGTGCAGCACCTGTGGATGCTCATCACCTACCACCATGTGGCCAGCAACCGCGAAGAAGTTCGGCGGCTGAGCAGGCGCCTGCTGGGCCATGCATCACGCCAGCAGGACACGGGCGTGCTCGTGGCGGCACAGACGTACCTGGGCCTGGCCCACTACTCCGACGGCCATTTCGATCTGGCCGAGCAGGCGCTGACCGATGCCATCAACCGGTATGACCCCGTGGCCCATGCGCACCATGCTGCGGAATTCGGCTTCGACACCCGTGCCTGGGCCACCAGCGGCCGTGCGCTGGTTCGCTGGTTCGCTGGCTATGACCAGTCCGCGCGCGCCGATGCCGCCGATGCGGTGCGCCAGTCCCAGGATGTTTCGCATATTCCTTCGCTGAGCATGGCACTGCTCTACCAGGGGCTGGGCCATCAGGCGCGCGGGGACCGGGACAGCGCGCAGGCTACCGTGGGGCAACTGCTGGACATCACCGCGCGCTACGGCCTGCCAGCCTTCACGGGCTACGCCGAAATCATCCGCTGCTGGGCAGGAGGGCGCCTGGAAGATATCGCGCATGCCGATGCCATGGCTCAGCTGCTCTGGGACATGGGCTGCCGCTACTGCCAGACCTACTACCGCTCCTTCGCGGCGGAGACGCTGGCAGCGCATGCCCGCTTTGACGAAGCCTTGGCGCGCATCGACGAATGCCTGCGCCTGGCGGATGTGCTGGACGAAAGACTGCACAGTGCAGAGCTGCATCTGAAGAAAGCCCGCTACCTGCTGGCCATGAACATTGGCAGCGCGACCGTCCAGGCGAGCCTGAAACAGGCTATCCTCATGGCGCGGGCGGCTGCAAAGTACCGTATCGAGGCTCAGGCGCTGGCGATGTCGCAGGCTCTGGGTCACGACGGACAGGAGGACGCGGCCGACCGCCTGCGTGAGCTGGCTGCAATGCGGCCAGAACTGTCCGTGCAAGACCCTTTGCACCTGCGTTTTTCCTGAACCGAGGATGTAGTGAACATGAGCACACAGCTCCAAAATGCCGATCCATTGCTCGCATTTCGCCTGGCCTATCTCAGGGGCATTGCCCGCTCCTGGGGGGATGACGCCTACCGCCAGGAACTGCTGGCACAGCGCGACATCCAGCCACTGCTGCACCGTGACTTCGGCCTCTCAACGCTGTGGCCGCAGCTGGACATCTCGCTGCTCATGAGCGATGATCCCGCCATGCGCGCCCAATGGAAGCCTATGCTCACGGCGGGCTGGATCGGCCCTGACGACGCCTTCGTCATCGTGCTGCCCCAGGCACCCGCAACCCATGCCACCGAGGCGCTGGCAGCCTACTACCAGATGTTCCCCGACTTCATGGGAAACAGTGCAGAGTTCGAAGAGTCCGACAGCGGCGCCCTCAAGGGCGCCCTGCCCACCGGGCTGGGCATTCCGGGCGGCGGCCCGGATTCGCTGCTGGCCTTTGGCGGCGTGGTGCTGCGCGCCATTGCGCTGGCCTGGAAGTCGCCCGAGTTCCATGCAGCACTGCTGCGTGACGACGGCAGCGACAAGGCTGCAGTGCTCAGCCAATGGCTGGGCTACAACAATCCCTTCAACTTCCAGATCAGCTTCGTCGCCGAGCCATCCTTCACCTGGGATGCGGCACGGGGCCAATGGAACCTGCTGCGCGAGGATGGTTCGCTGATCAAGAATCGCATCGTGCTCAACTACCCGGTCGCGCCCGAAGAGCAGGACATGTGGCCAATCGCCCTGACCTCTTACAACAACACGGGTGACGCCTATCCGTTCACCTGCTGATACGCAGAGCTGCGCGGCACCGGCGCCCATGGCGCAGTTGCAGGGAGCTTCGGCGACCCTGCTGCTGACGCTGGCTGCCCGCGCCCGGGCAGCCAGCCAGCCGGACCTGCCCGGTCTGTCGGATCTGCCCGCATGGGCAGATCCGCAGGCGTGCCGCATTGCTGCGGCGCTGCCGCAGGCTTGCGAGGCCCATGCCGAGGATGTGGCCTTTGTGCGCGGGGTGGTGCTGCGCGCGCAGCGGTTCGACCATCTCGCCCGGGAATTCTTCGCCGCGCATCCGCACGGACTGTGCATCACGCTGGGCGCGGGCCTGTGCACGCGCCGCAGCCGCCTGGGCCATCTGGCGGGTGCGGCACGCTGGTTGAATGTGGACCTGCCCGAGGCCATAGGGCTTCGCAGGCAGTGGATGCAGCACTCGGACGCCGAAACCAGCCTGGCCTGCTCCATGCTGGACACCTCATGGCTGGACACCGCTGGCCTGCCGGGCAGCCAGCCCGTGCTGGTGCTGATGGAGGGCGTATGCCCTTATCTGCCCCAGGCACCGCTGCAGGCCATGCTGCATGAGCTGGCAGAACGCTTCGCGCAACCCGGCGCGCCGGCCTGCACCATCGTGCTGGACCATGTGCACCCATCGCTTGCCCGGCTGCCCATGCAGGTGGGAGGCATGCGGCTGCCCGTGGTCTCAGGATTCGAGGATGCCAGCCAGCTGGCGCGCATCCATCCAGCGCTGCGCGTGACTTTAGAAGAGCATCCCTATGCGCGGTTCTCGCAGCGCCATCAGCTCTTCGAGGCGGCCTTCCTGGCCACCACGGGCAAAAAACCCTACGCCATCGTCAGGCTCGACCTGGAAGCAGCCCCGCATGCCTGAAGCCTCGGCGCCCGACCTGTTTTCCAGCGTATTCCAGTGGCACGGGAAATACCTGCCGCCACGGCTGCAGGGCGAGCGGCTGCTGCTGGTCAGCGAAAACGAAACCCTGGCGCTGGGCTCGGCAGGCGTGCTGGCATTGCAGGAGCCGCTGCAGCGCGGCGTGAGCCTGGCCGAGTACTGCGCCAGCGCTGGCACGGATGCCCCGCTGGCGCAGATGCTGCACGCGCTCGGCGCGCTGCTGCGCCAGGGCCTGGTGCGCCCCGTGGCGGAGCACGCGCAGGACATGTATCTGCGGCCTGACTTCTCGGCGCCGCCCACGCGCCTGGATGCGGCCGCAGGGGTCGATGTGGTGCTGCTGACAGCCGCTCTGGACGCAGCGGCCGCGCAGCGCTGGGCGGCAGAGCTGGTCCAAGGCGAGGATGGGTCAGGAGGCGCTGCTGCAGAGGCTGGCCTCACCGTCGTCTACTGCGATGATTATCTGGACCCCCGGCTGGCAGCGATCGATGCGCAGCAGCGCGCCTGCGGCAGGCCCTGGCTGCTGGTCAGGCCCGCAGGCGAGCAGGCCATGGCGGGCCCGCTGTTCGCCACGCGCACAGACCATGCACCGCCCTGCTGGCATTGCCTGGCGCATCGCTGGCGGCGCAATCACCCCTCACGCACATGGGGACACAGCCATCCGGCGCAGGAAGATGTCTGCCCGCCGGTGCGCGCAGACGCAGCCCTGGTAGGCGCGCGGCTGCAGCAATTGCAGGCCACGGCGCGCCATATGCTGGCGCACACCGATGCAGCGCCAGCGGTCTGGACGCTGTCGCCCAGACAGCGCCACTGCGTGACCCGCCGCCCGCAGTGCCCGCACTGCGCAGCACCGCAGCGGATGGCGCAGCAGCAGCGCGAACGCATCATGCCGGCGCCGCATGCACATGCCGTGCGCTGCGATGGAGGCTGGCGTTCCATGCCTGCGGCAGCCACGGTCGAGCGCCTGCTGCCTCACGTCAGTCCGCTGACGGGCGTGATCGCGCGGGTCGTGCCTTTGACCGCCGAGTCCGGCGCGGGTCTGACCGTCTACCGCAGCGAAATCTTCAAGACGCCCGATGCGCGCGGCGGCGCAGCGCATGGTGCCTGGACACAGCTTTGCCTGGGCAAAGGCCTGTCGGCGGAACAGGCTCGCGCCAGTGCGATGTGCGAGGCCATTGAGCGCTACGCAGCCTTCTACCAGGGCGATGAGGCTGCAGTGTTCGCGCCTGCGGCGCAACTGGATGCGCGCAGCATCGCGCCAGCGTCACTGGCGTGTTTCAGCGACGCTCAGAGGGATCGCTTTGCCATCGACAAGCCGCCGCATGCCGTGGCAAGACAGATCGCTGCAGCAGAGCCCGCCTGGTGGACCCCTGCATGGTCGTTGACCGCCGACGAGCGCTGCTATCTGCCGCTGGGCTTTTGCCTGGCGCATGCTCCGGCGCAAAGCCAATCCCACGTCACCTGGACATCGAACGGCTGCGCAGCAGGCAACACGATGGAGGAAGCCATTTTGCAGGGCTTTCTGGAGCTGGTAGAGCGCGATGCAGCCGCCATCTGGTGGTATGGGCAGGTACGCAGGCCGGCTGTCGCGCTGGACAGTCTTGCAGAGGAAAGCCGCCAGCGCCTGGAGCATGCCTGCGGCGCGCAGTGGTCGTACTGGCTGCTCGATATCACGCACGATTTCGGCATCCCGGTGGTTGTGGCCGTGGGGCGCCACCGGACCCATGGCCAATGGGCGGTTGGCTTTGGCTGCAGCCCGGACCGCAGCGTGGCCTGCGAGCGTGCAATGACAGAAATAAGCCAGCTGATCGCCGCAGGCAAGAGTTTTGCGGTGGCATCCGGCCAGGCGCCGCATCATCCGCAGGATGGCCCGGCCTTCCTGTATCCTCTGGAGGATGCTGATGCAGCGCCGCTTCGCATTCCCGGGCACGCCACGCCGCAGATCACGCAAACCATCACGCACTGCGTCGGCATTGCCCGGGAGCTTGGGCTGGAGACACTGGTATACGATTATTCGCGCCCCGATATCCCCCTGCGCACCGTGAAGGTCGTGGTCCCCGGCCTGTGCCACATCTGGCCGGAGCTGGGCAACCCACGGCTGCGAACCGTGCCCGCCGCGCTAGGGTGGCGCAGCGCGTGCACGCAGGATGGCCAGCTCAACCCCCAGGCACTGTATGTTTGACACCCTCTGAGCGGGTCCGACAGGTTCGCTCATGTCAGGACAACAGGCCTGATGTATGGTGTATGCAAGGCAAGATAAGGCATGCGCTCTGCCCGGCATCCACCAGCGAAACATCTGCAGCGCGCCGGGCTGCGCCCCAGAACTGAATACCCAAAGGAGAAAGCGAGGCAATGGCCCTCTTCCGCAACCAACTCGACGGCCGTTTCATCGTGCTGCGCCCCCTGCATGCTTTCGGCCGCCGTGCCGCAGTCTGCCAGACCGTGATGAACGCACCGGATGTGTCGTCCGTCCATGCGCTGGTGCGCTGGAACCGGCAAGCCTGGGAAATCGTGGACCAGAGCCGCAACGGGACGGTGCTCAACGGCGCCCGGCTGACAGCCGGGCGATGGACGGCCCTGACCGTTGGCGCAAAGCTGCGCATGGGGACAGGCGAAGAGTCGGCCTGGTCCGTGCATGACCTCGGAGCGCCGGTCACATGCCTGTTCCCGGACCAGGGCTCAGGGCTTCCCATGGCATTGAACCAGCGCGGCAACCTGCTGCCCAATTCGCAGGAGCCCGAGGCCAACATCTTCTTTCAGGAAGGCCGCTGGCTGCTGGAGTCCACGGATGGCATCGAACCGCTGGGCGACGGGGCCATCGTCCGGACATCCACGGCAAGCTGGGAGTTCGTGTTGTGCGATGACCTGGAACTGACCCGCGAAGCCACTTTTGCCTGCGCAGCGCCCGCGCTGCCGGACATCACACTGAGCTTCCAGGTCAGCCAGAACGAAGAGCATGTGAGCCTGAATATGGTGGCAGACGGCAAGCCGATCTCACTGGGCGAACGCATACACCACTACACCCTGGTGACGCTGGCGCGCGCGCGCCAGCAGGATGCGCTCAGGGGCCTGGCCCAGCCAAGCCAGGGCTGGATCGATCTGGATGAGCTGTCACGCATGCTGGGTGTGGAGCCTTCCTACGTCAACATCCAGATCTTCCGTGCCAAGCACCAGATCCTCGATGCACTGCCGGAATACACGGCCATCCCGCCGCTGGTCGAGCGCCGTCGCGGCAGCCTGCGTTTCGGCGACTACCGCTTTGAAATCCAGGGTGGCGCCCAAGGCGCACGACTGTAATTTCCTGTAATTCCGTTTCGCTTCCCCCGTGAATACATTAGCCTGCAAACCACTGCTGTTCTGGGGCAAACCGCCTCCTCAACCACTGTCCAAAAGATAGGCCATGGGAACGACACACACCGCCACCGCGTACAACCGCCTGACCAGGCATGCAGCCAACGCTGCGGTGTCTGATTCCCATCTGCGCTGATTTCGCAGTACAGCACGTCGCCCCTACGCCGCCCAAGCCCATCATGACAAGCCCCAACCGCTTCTACGTTCTCTGCGCGGTGGCCGTGGCTCTGCTGGCAGGGTGCCAGACCCCTGGCGCGAACGTGCAGGAACAGGAGCAGCAAGGCGCGGATGCGGCATGCGTCGTCACGCAGGCGGGTTTTCAGCGCATCTACGACCAGCATTGCACCGCGACGGCCGGTGGCAGCCAGTTGCTGCCCAAGTACTGCACCAGCCCGGCCGCTGCGCAGAATTTCTGCCGCATGGTGCAAAACGCGCCCAACCGGATCCGGATCACGCAGGCTGACGGCCGCATCCGTTATGACGCCAACCTGGGCATGGCCGTGGGCACCGCAGGGGGCAAATGCGCGCGCCTCATCATCGACCCGGCTGCCGACGGATCGGTCATATCCGCATCCCCGGTATCGTCCGGCGGCCCGGGCGCCTGCAGGTAAGCTGGATATGCGCCGCATATTGCTGATTCCCGCAGGTGGGCGGCCAGATACCCCAGGCCTGCGCTCGCTGCCCATGGATGAACATGTCTGGCAGCGCGGCTATCCTCTGGTGGTCGGCAAGATGCAACAGGGACTGCTGCAGGATTTCTGGAGACACCACTACCGCAATTGCCCAGAACTGCCGGTCTGCGGCTCCGGGCTGCTGGAGCTGCACAACGACATCCTGGCCGTCATGCCCTGGTGTGCGCTTGAAGGGCAGGTACAGCGCTTTCTGGGTGATCTCGGAAAAATGTGCCTGCGTGCGCACAGCCAGGGCGGCGGGCTGCAGGTCGTGGCCGACTGAGACCTGTTCACGCCAATCAGCGCCTTGCACTGCCAGGGGCGATGTGATGGACATGCGTCGCGTCACACCCATGAAACACAGTTTTCCCACAATGACGGACTTTGCAAATCAGATCGCTCCGTGCGGCACGAAGAATGAAAGTCTGGAAATCGGCAATGGTGGCTGGCGCGAGTGCGTTGGCCCTGGTGGCATGTGGCAGCAGCGGTAACAGCGAGCAGGCGCAGGAGGCAGGCAACGGCCAGTCCGTGGCCTTCATGGCCGATGTGCACTTCCAGGATGTGTACGGAGACCTCAAGAGCAGTGCCTTCAAGGGCGTGCCGACGGCCAGCGGCATGTTTGCAACCATCCGCACGATGTATGCGCAGCTGACCTCGACACGGCTGTTCAACGAAAACTATTTCGCATTCCGCGCGGCGCTGGACGATGCGCTGGCCCGGGGCGTGAAGCTAGTGGCCTTTCCAGGCGATTTCTCCGACGACGGCCAGCCGCTGAATGTGAACGGCTTTCGTGCCGTGCTGGCCGAGTACGAGAAAAAAGGTATGCGCTTTTTCATCGCGCCCGGCAACCATGACCCTGTGGCGCCCTATGACGATGACGAAAAGGGCAAGGATGACTTCATGGCAGCCGACGGCAGCACCGTCAAGATCTACGCCAGGAACTACCAGGGCTGCCTGAACGCCGAAGCCAACGTGGTCTGCACTGACCAGTTGATGGAGCAAGGCTATGCCTCGCTGGTACGTGATCTGGCGCCCTACGGCCTGATGCCCAGCGAAAAGGATGTGTACTGGGAGACGCCCTACAGCTCCTACACGCAGGACAAGTACAGCTACACAGAGGCAGCCAGGCAGGCCCAGTTGGGCCAGCGCAGCTATGAAATCTGCAAGGAAGGCGAAGGCGGCAGGTTCAAGCAGGCCGGCTACACCAATTGCACCACCATTGCAGATGTCAGCTACCTGGTCGAGCCCGTCAAGGGTCTGTGGCTGCTGTCGGTGGATGCCAATGTCTTCGTTCCGGACAAGCTCGACCCGGCCAAACCCAACTCCCCCAAAGGCTTCACCGGGGCTGGCAACGCAGGCTGGAACAAGATGCTCACGCACAAGAAAAGCGTGATGGCGTGGATTGAATCCGTGAGCGCACGCGCCAAGGCACAGGGCAAGCAACTGGTGGCCTTCTCGCACTACCCGACCATGGACTTTTACGCCAACCAGACCGATGCCATCAAGGCAGCCTTCAAGCCGGGAGCCTTCCAGACTGCGCGCGTGCCCGAGCAGGCCACGGCAGAGGCTGTGGCGGCCACCGGCCTGCCGCTGCACATCGGTGGCCACATGCATTTCAACGGCACCAACGACTACCTGAGCAAGAGCGGCCAGTACCTGGTCAACGTGCAGTCGCCGTCGCTGGCCGTCTATGGAGCTGCCTACAAGATCGTGCGCTTCGATACGCCGCGCAAGGTGGACGTGCAGACCGTAGCCCTGAACAACGTGCCGCGCTTCAACGAACTGTTTCCCCTCTACGAGATGGAGTGGAAGTACGTGGAAGGCAGCAGCAAGCCCGAAGACGCCAAGCGCCGCTGGGACAAGGCCATTCTCTCCAGTACCAGCTATGGCGATTTCACAAGCCGCTATTTCGGCGAGCTGTCGCGCCTGCGCTTCCTGGATGAATATTGGGCCTGCGACATGAAGGATCTGGTTACCCAGCTCAACCTTCAGCAGATGCTGACCATGGCCCAGCTGGATACCAAGGTGACCTACGCCGAACTCGCAGGGCTGGCAGCACAGGGCGTTGAGGTGCCCTTCAAGCCCAGCAGCGGCTGCCTGCAAGGCAATGCTGTGGCGGGCAATGCGGCACAGTGGGTCGCAGACTGGGGTGCAGCGCAAAACGCAGCCAAAGCCAAGGCGCAGGCTGCAGGCGTTGATTTCAACGCACTGGCCAACGTGTCGGCCTATACGTTTTATGGAGATTTCCACCGGACCGTCTATGCGGGCGGCCTGTCGCTGAACGACATGGGCAGGCAGCGCGTCGAGCAGTACCGGCTGCTGATGAGCGCCTTCCCTGCGCAGACCACGGCACCGCAGAAAAACGGCGACAAGCTGGCTGGTACCACGCCCGTGGGCCAGCCCTTCCAATACAGCTTCAAGCAGGTGTTCTCCATCCTCAAGGGACTGGGTTCGGGCAAGCCCAGCGACCATTTCTCGGTGGACTTCGACGCCAGGACGCTGCGTGCCGAAGGCAGTGACAGCCTGAAGTTCTGACGAAGGCCGTGCAGCCTGTGCAGCGCTGATCTGTGCCAAGGGGAAGCTGCTGCACGGGCTGGTGCCATCGGCAGCCGCAACGCCGTGGAGATGACTCGATTGCACGAGAATGTCGGCTGTCTCAATGCACTGCATCCCCGATCATGACCATCGCCCACTGGCTTGTTTTCTGCGGCGTCTCGCTGCTGATGTGCTTCACCCCGGGACCAGCCGTGCTGCTGGCCATCTCCAACTCGGTGGACGTGGGCGCCAGGCGGACGGCACTGAGTTCGCTGGGCAGTTCGGTCGGCATCTTTGTGGTCTCCGGCCTGGCGATGATCGGCATGGGAACCATCCTCGCACTGTCGGCCCATGCATTTCTGGCCATGAAGGTGGCGGGTGCCATGTATCTGATCTGGCTGGGCATCAAACGCTGGCGCAGCAAGGATGGACTACTGGCTGGCGATGCGGGCATGGCATCTGCCCAGCGGCGCGAACGCAGCAACTGGCAACTGGTGGCGCAGGGCCTGGGCGTGTCACTGACCAACCCCAAGTCCATCCTGTTTTTCTCGGCGCTGTTTCCCCAGTTCGTCGTCCCGGGCGAGCCACTGCTGACGCAGTACCTGCTGCTGACGACGACGTTCGCGGTCTGCGCACTGATCTCGCACGCCTGCTATGTGCTGCTCATCTCGCTCGTCAAGGACCATCTGGCAGCGCGCGCCAGGCTGTTCAACCGCATCGTGGGCGCCACTTTCATTGCGCTGGGGCTGGGACTGCTCAGGACACGGCACAGGCTGGGCTGAGTGCACACGCCAGCCTTGCCCGTGCCGACTGGCACACTGACACGGCCATTGGCGCTCCTCGAATAGAAAAGCGCCAACACGCGCCAACACGCACTAGCTCGCGCGCGCATCCCGAACCACGAAATGCTCCACGTGCGGCGCCTGCGCAAAGTACGGACCGATGATGGCACGCCACTGCGCAAAGGCAGCGGACTCGCGAAAGCCCACGGTATGGTCTTCCAGGGTTTCCCAGTTCACCTGCAGCACGTAACGGCCGGGCGTTTCCATGCAGGCAAAAATGCTGTGCCCACGGTATCCGCCCGACTTGGACAGCACGGTGGCCACGGCCTGCGCCAGAACATCACCGAATTCCTCGTGCTTGGCGGGGTCGATCTTCAGCTCGGCTATTTCAACAATCATGGATATCTCCTGGAAAGGCGGCTCGATGCCGGCGCGCAAGGCGGCCGGAGGCATCGCTCCTGGTTGAGAAACTGGATGCGGGCAGGGACGGCGTTCCCCTGCAATACCGCAGAATCTGGAGAGCCCCTGCCCCAGGGCAGGTTCACACTGATCTGGGAATCGTATTGCCCGCAGGCAGGCTGGCAGTGTGCCAGCTTCCAGGCGCCGCGTTGGGCAAGCTGCGCTACTGCCTGGGAATCAGCAGCAGCTTGCCCACACTCTGGCCTGACTCCATGCGCCGATGCGCCTGCGCGGCCTCGGCCAGGGCATAGGTGCTGTCGATCACCGGGCGGATGGTGCCATCCGCCAGCGCAGGCAGCCAGCGCTGGGCAAAGCGCTGGACCATGGCCTGCTTGGCTTCGGGCGTGCGCGACTTCATCACCGTACCGAAGATCCTCAGGTGCTTGTACAGCAGCACATCCATGGGCACGGCAGCGGCCAGCGCGCCACCCAGCAGGCCTACGCAGACCATGCGCCCGCCCAGGCCCAGCGAACGCAGATTGCGCTCCAGATACGGAGCCCCAATGAAGTCGATCACCACGTCCACGCCCTTGCCTTGCGTCCTGTCAGCCACCACAGCCTGGAAGTCTTCGCTGCGGTAGTCGATGAACACGTCGGCGCCAAGGCCCATGACGGCGCTGCGTTTATCGCCGCTGGCCGTGGCGAATACGCGGGCGCCTGCCGCATGCGCCAGCTGCACGGCTGCCGAGCCCACGCCGCCGCCCGCTGCATGGATCAGCACCGACTCGCCCGGCTGCAGGCTGGCAAGGTGAAAGAGCGCTTCATGCGCGGTGACGAAGACTTCAGCCACCGCGCCCGCATCGGTCAGCGAGAGCTCCTCGGGCACCTGCATGGCCATGCGGTAGTCCATGCGCGACAGCTCGGCATAAGCGCCTCCGCCCACGATGCCCATGACACGGTCGCCCACGGCAAAGCCCTGCACCTGCGCGCCCACCTCCACCACGATGCCGGCGATCTCCAGGCCCATGAGATCGGATTCACCGAAATGGGCGCGGCCATAGGCGCCCTTGCGGTGCAGGACATCGGCACGGTTCACGCCAATGGAGGCGTTGCGCACCAGCAGGTCGTGCGGCCGGACTTCGGGTCGGGCCACTTGACGGGCCACGAGCACTTCGGGGCCGCCGAAGTCGTCGAAAACAATGGCTTGCATGCTTGTGCTGTCTTTCATTGCAGGAGCGTTTTCACAAAGGGTTGAACATCGGATTGCCCAGAGCTTACGACTGCCACAAGCCACTTGAATGCAGCAATTTTGCTTTAGAGTGCTGCAAATTTGCATCACCCTGACCACTGCCATGAACTGGGACGACACACGCATCTTTCTCGCGCTGACACGCACGCCCTCCCTGCGAGCCGCTGCGCGCAGCCTGGGCGTGGACCAGGCCACCGTGGGCCGGCGCCTGAACGCGCTGGAGGCCGAACTGGGCAGCAAGCTGTTTTTGCGCGCCAAGGATGGCTACCTGCTCACCGCTGCCGGCGAGGCAGCGCTGGGCGCCGCGCGGCGCATGGAAAGCGCGGCGCTGGACCTGCGCACGCGCATCGAAGGGCTGGACGACAGCCCGGCCGGCCTGGTGCGCGTGACCAGTACCGACTCGATTGCCACCGAATTCCTGCTGCCCGCCATAGAGCGCCTGCAGCAGCGCTGGCCCGCCATCCGCGTGGATCTGGAGGTCTCCACGCACATGCTGAACCTGGGCCGCCGCCAGGCCGATATCGCGTTTCGCAACGTCCGCCCCGAGGCGCCGGAGCTGGTGGTGCGCCGTGTCGCCGCCTGGCCCGTGGGCCTGTTTGCGAGCGCAGCCTATGTGGCGCGCTTTGGCGAACCCGTGGCAGAGGACGAATTGCGCGGCCACCACCTCGTGGTGTACGGTCCCTTCCTGGAGCAGCGGCCCATTCCCACCATGGTCGATGTGCCCGCACGCCAGGCCAGGATTGCCATGGCGGCTAACTCCAGCCTGCTGGTGCGCAAGGCCGTGGCGGCTGGCATCGGCCTGGGCGAGATGCCCGTGAGCATGGGCGAGCGCGAAGGCCTGCTGCGCATCTGGCCGCAGCGCCAGCGCTCAAGTGACTATGAGGTCTGGCAGGTCATGCACCCCGACCTGCAGCGCACGGCCAGAGTGCGCGTCACGGCAGAGTTCCTGGCGCACGCGTTGGGCTCTTGAAGCAGCCTGTGAAGAATTTCAGAATCGGTTGGCCTGTCAGCTGAACCATTGCCGTCCGCCGTTGCAGGCCTGCAATTTTCCGGGCAAAGCACGTCCGGATAGAGCGCCGCCACCTTATCGCGCGCAGGCAATGAGTTCTACAATGATCCGCCCTTGGCAGGGATGGCCCGAAGGTTATAACGCTCCAAGCTCCACGAGAAAGCCGATATGCGGGAAATGCAGGAATTTTCCAAGGTGCAGCGCGCCTTGCTGGCATTGGTTTTCATGTCGATCTTCGTGACGGCATGGCTGACGGCCAACAGTCTGGTGGATCTGGTGCGCTCGCAGCGTGTGCTGGACGAGGCACACCGCACGGTTCACATGGCAGACACCCTGTTGCGCCAAGTGATTGATGCCGAAACAGGCCAACGCGGCTACCTGCTGGCAGGCACATCCGACTACCTTGCACCATACCACGCAGCCATTGCAGAAATCCGGCAGACCCGCAGAAACCTTGAGCGCATGGTAGAAGGCCCGAAAGAAATCGAGGCACTAAAAAACCTGCTCACTACCGTAGATACAAAGCTTGAAGAGTTGGCACAAACTATTCAATTGCGTATTGCCGGTGACAATATACAGGCAGACTCCGTACTGCGCAGCGGCGATGGAAGAAAGCTCATGGAGCACATCAGGGAAATGGCATTCCACTTCTCAACGCTGCAGGAACAGCGAGTACAGCTGCTGCAGGAAGACCATTCTGAAGCCATATACAGCACCTACTTGACTATGGGGCTTGCATTGCTTTCAAATATCAGTTTGCTGATATTACTGGTAGTTCGCAGCCTGGTTTTTGCCAGAAAAGCGAAGATCAACGAAAAAGAAATGCAGGCGCGTAATACCAAACTGATGCAGCTCGCACAAAAGACCACTGAACACAACCAGCATATGCAACGCCTCTCGGAGCTGGGGCGCTTCCTGCAAAGCTGTGGAGACAGCGCCGAAGCACATGCGCTGCTCGCCGAGCGCCTGCCTGAGCTGCTCAAGTCAGATACTGGTGCATTTTATGCCATGGCTTCATCGCGCAACCAACTGCAGCTTTCTTTTTCATGGGGTAACGAGGTTTATGTGGAATTTTTCGAGCCACATGAATGCTGGGCATTACGCAGCGGACTGCCTTTTGTGCAACCACAGGGCACGGGAGTCAGCACATGCCATCACCTTCAATTACCACAGCCAGTATCGCGCCCTGGCACGCAATGCCTGCCTATCGCATCCCATGGTGAATTGACCGGACTGGTCATCATGCACCCCAGTCCGGAAGAGTCCGGCACATCGGATGCATTCATCGCAAGGCTGAGGCAAACCACGATCGAGCAGGTGGCTTTATCGCTGGGCAATCTGAAACTGCGAGACTCACTCAAACAGCAATCCATCCGGGATCCCTTGACAGGTCTATATAATCGGCGTTTTCTGGATGAATCGCTACATCGGGAAATTCTGCGCTCTGAGCGGCGTGGCTACGACCACGAAGAATCTGCACTGGCTGTTCTGATGGTCGATGTAGATCACTTCAAACGCTTTAACGACCAGCATGGCCATGATATGGGCGACCATGTGCTGCGCAACGTGGCTCAGACCCTGATGCAAACCGTGCGCTGCAGCGATCTGGTGGCCAGATTCGGGGGGGAGGAATTCACAGTCGTGCTGCCATCCACCTGTACAGATATCGCGCTGGAGCGCGCCGAGGCGCTGCGCGCAGCCGTCGAGGCCATGCCCCCGTCCCGTGTCGGCGGGGAACTGCATGCCCCCGTCACGATTTCCATCGGGCTGGCGGTACTGCCCGAAGGTGGCACCACGGCAGATGCGTTGCTGCAGAACGCGGACACTGCGCTGTATGGTGCCAAGCGGGCAGGCCGCAACAAGGTGAAATTGTTCGGCGCAGCAGACGGCACATGACGGTCGCGAATGGCCTCGGCAACCGCCATGCTGCACAAGACGCTGCACCAGGATGGTGTACTACACGGTAAATTGTAAATTCAAGAAACATCGGCAAAGTTTCTGTAGGATTGTCAAGGCCTTAGCCTTGACTTTGAGACCCTCCACATGCCGACCCTGTCCTTCCGCCAGAAACTGCTGGCACCACTGGTCTTTTGCCTGCTTTCGCTGCTGGCGCTGACCCTCTTCAACGCCTACCATGCCCGTGACAAAGCCTACGAGGCACGGCAGCAGGCGCTGCGTGACTTTGTGGACTCGGCAGACAACCTCATCGCGGCGATTGCAGCGGAGGCCAAGGCAGGCAAGCTGTCCGAGGAGGAAGCCAAGGCGATGGCCATCACCCGCGTGGGACAGCTGCGCTATGCGGGCGGCGCAGGCTACATCACCAGCATCACCACAGACTCGGTAGTGCTCAACAACCCGGCCAGCCCCAAGATCAATGGCAAAAACATGAGCGGCTTCCAGGATGCCAAGGGCAGCTACCTGTATCGCAACATTGCGGCCGTGGGCGCCTCGGCGCAGGGCAGCGGCTACCTCAGCTACTGGTGGCCCCGCCCCAATGCCAAGGAGCCCAGTGAGAAACTGGCTTATGTCAAGCGCTCGGCCGCATGGAACTGGGATCTCATCGCGGGCGACTATGTGGACGATATCCAGCAGACATTCGTCGCCACCATCATCAAGTCGGCCGTGGCGCTGACCGTGCTGGGCGCGCTGCTGACGGTGATTGCCTGGGTGGCGGCCCGCAGCGTGCTCAACGCCATCGGCGGTGAACCCGCCGTCGCCGCCGAGATTGCCAACCGCATTGCCTCCGGGGATCTGTCGCAGACCGGGCTGGAGGGCGCCTCGCGCGCGCCGCAAGGCAGCGTGATCGCCGCAGTGGAGCGCATGAATGCGCAGCTGCGCCAGCTGGTCACGCGCATCCACGAGACGGCGGATGTCATCCACCGCTCCGCCCAGGAGATTGCCACCGGGAGCCTGGATCTGTCGCAGCGCACGGAACGGCAGGCCAGCTCGCTGGAGGAAACCGCTGCCTCGATGGAGGAGCTGACGGCCACCGTGCGCCAGAACGCGGAAAACGCGGACCATGCCAGCAAAATTGCCGCCAATGCCAGCTCGGTCGCCGAGCATGGCGGCTCCGTGGTGGACCAGGTGGTGACCACGATGGGCGAAATCAATGCCTCGTCGCGCCGTGTGGTGGACATCATTGGCGTGATCGATGGCATTGCTTTCCAGACCAACATCCTGGCGCTGAATGCGGCTGTGGAAGCGGCCCGCGCGGGCGAGCAGGGCCGGGGCTTTGCCGTGGTGGCCGGCGAAGTGCGCACGCTGGCCCAGCGCAGCGCTTCTGCGGCGCGCGAAATCAAGACCCTGATCCAGGCCTCGGTGGAACGCGTGGAGGCAGGCGCCTCCCTGGTCGATCAGGCCGGGCAGACCATGCAGGAAGTGGTCTCCACGGTGCGCAACATCACTGGCGTCGTCTCCGAGATCGCCTCGGCCAGCCGCGAGCAAAGCAGCGGCATTGAACAAGTGGGACATGCGGTGACAGACATGGACCGCATGACCCAGCAAAATGCGGCACTGGTCGAACAGTCATCGGCCGCAACGCAGGTGCTGCAGCAGGAGTCGGAAAAGCTGTCGCGCCTGACCACATCGTTCAAGCTCTAATCTCCACGGGTTCCCCTATGGCCTCCAACGCAATCACCTGCTACCTGCGCTACATCATCGACCCGTTCAAGACCAAGGAGTTCGAGCATTACGGCCGGCTCTGGATTCCTCTGGTCGAGAAATTCGGCGGCAGGCACCATGGCTATTTCCTGCCATCGGAGGGGGCCAACAATGTGGCGCTGGCCATGTTCACCTTCCCCAGCATGGCTCTGTACGAAGCGTACCGCCTGCAGTCCATGCAGGACCCGGATTGCATGGAAGCCTTCCGCTATGCGCAGGACACGCGCTGCATCCTGAGCTACGAACGCAGCTTTTTCCGTCCGGTCTTCGGCTAGCAGTCACCGGCCTCCTTTGTGGCACGATCGCCTGTTCGACTGCTTCAAGGGATTGCATGCTGATCAACTGCGTAGCCTATGAAAACGGCGCCAAGCTGGCGGATATCCCCGTCACGGCCATCAGCGATTACGTTGTACGGCCGGGCTGCTTCGTCTGGGTGGCGCTGGCCGATGCCACGCCGGCCGAGCTCGAACAGATGCGCGAGGAGTTCGGACTGCACGCGCTGGCCGTGGAGGATGCCCTGCACGGCCACCAGCGGCCCAAGATCGAGGAATACGGCAGCTCGCTGTTCGCGGTGATGCATCTGCTGGAGCCCGAGCCAGACCGCCCCGGCCACTTCAACCACGGCGAGGTCGATGTGTTCGTGGGCCCCAATTTCGTGCTGTCGGTGCGCAATCGCAGCAAGCGCGGCTTTCTGGGCGTGCGCGAGCGCTGCGAGAACGAACCCGAACTGCTGCGCCATGGCTCGGGCTTCGTGCTGTACGCCCTGATGGATGCCGTGGTGGACCGCTACTTTCCCATCATCGATGCGCTGGAAGTGGAGCTCGAACAGATCGAGCGCCAGATCTTCACCAAGGGTGCGGCACGCGACAACATCCGCCAGCTGTATGAGCTCAAGGGCCGGGCCATGGAGCTCAAGCATGCCGTGGCTCCGCTGCTGGAAGCGGTGGGCAAGCTCAACGGCAGCCGGGTGCCGTCCATCTGCATGGGGGCACGCGAGTATTTCCGCGACGTGATGGACCACCTGACCCGCATCAACAGCCTGATCGATGGCATGCGCGATACCGTGGGCACGGCCATCCAGGTCAATCTGTCCATGGTTTCCATCGAGGAAAACGAGGTCACCAAGCGGCTGGCGGCATGGGCCAGTATCTTTGCCATCTGCACGGCTTTCTTCGGCATCTGGGGCATGAACTTCGAGGTGATGCCCGAACTCAAGTGGCGCTATGGCTATCCGGCGGCGCTGCTGTTCGTGCTGGGCGTGTGCGCATTGCTGTATCGGCGCTTTCGCAAGGCAGGCTGGCTGTAGCCGGCTCCTGCAGCTTTGCCTTTCTGCGAATCCTCTGCTCTGGGCAGCACAGGCGTTGCTCGCGCTCTTGGGCGACGATCCATGCAGTTTGCCGGCGCTGGCCTATGGCCAGTGGCGAGGGGGTCTTCGGGCCGCTGTCATCGCCGCGTCACAGGACCCCGGCACCATCCCGGGCGCCAACCACTGGACTGCCGGATTCTGCCCATGTATGAAGACATTGTGCCCGACCATCACGACTCGGTGATGCAGCGCATCGAGCGCGACCTGCTCGACAGCTACGACGAAGAGCTGGAGATGGAGATCGATGACGCCCGCCTCGACCAGGGGGCCCCGGAGGGCCCCGACGCCCTGAGCCGGCAGACCTATTTCCGTGAGCTGCTGCGCCTGCAGGGCGAGCTGGTCAAGCTGCAGGACTGGGTGCAGCACCACAAGAAAAAGGTGGTCATCATCTTCGAGGGCCGCGACGCGGCCGGCAAGGGTGGCGTGATCAAGCGCATCACCCAGCGCCTGAACCCGCGCGTGTGCCGCGTGGCCGCCCTGCCCGCGCCCAACGACCGCGAGCGCACGCAGTGGTATTTCCAGCGCTATGTCTCCCACCTGCCCGCAGGCGGCGAGATCGTGCTGTTCGACCGCAGCTGGTACAACCGCGCGGGCGTGGAACATGTGATGGGCTTTTGCTCCGACGAGGAGTACGAGGAATTCTTTCGCTCCGTGCCCGAGTTCGAGAAGATGCTGGTGCGCTCAGGCATCACCCTGGTCAAGTACTGGTTTTCCATCACCGACGACGAGCAGCACCTGCGTTTTCTGGGACGCATCCACGACCCGCTCAAGCAGTGGAAGCTCAGCCCCATGGACTTCGAGAGCCGCCGCCGCTGGGAGGCCTACACCAAGGCCAAGGAGGCCATGCTGGAGCGCACCCACATCCCCGAGGCGCCCTGGTGGCTGGTGCAGGCCGTGGACAAGAAAAGGGCCCGGCTCAACTGCATTGCCCACCTGCTGTCGCAACTGCCCTATGAAGAAATAGAGCACCCGGCCATCGTGCTGCCCGAGCGCACGCGCAACCCCGAGTACACGCGCAACCCCGTGCCGCAGGACATGTACGTGCCGGAGGTGTACTGAGCCGGGGCCGGCTCATCATGGGCCGCAGGATGAGCCGGCATGCCGCATCACTGCTGGCTTGCCCCGCTTTTATGGCCACTGTCTTCGGACAGTGGCGCGGCGCTGGGCGCATCGGCCTCAACGGCAGGCTCCTGTGGCGCTGCGGCCTCCCGGCCCAGCCGGTCCTGGGTCAGCAGGTCGGTCAGCGCTGCATGGATACGCTCCAGGGTGCCGCCAGGATTGACCCACCAGTCGGTGGACCAGATGCGCAGGATCTGCCAGCCCAGGCCGCGCAGCACCTGTTCGCGCAGCTTGTCGCGATCGCGCGCCGTGGCCGAGCGGTGGTAGGTGGCTCCATCGCACTCCACGCCGGCCAGGTAGCGGCCCGCGAAGTCCGGATGCACCACGCCCAGATCCACACGGAATGACGAGGCGCCGACCTGCGTGTGCACCTGCCAGCCCCTGGCCTGCAGCGCCTGGGCGACGCTGGCCTCGAAGGGGCTGTCGAAATCGCCCTGGCTGCCACGGTGGGCCTCAGCCAGCGCCCGGGAGCCACGCTCGGCAAATTCCAGAAAGTGCTTGAGATCGCGCACACCCGCCGCCTGGGTGCGCGACAGGTCCATCTGCTCGCCGCGCAGGCTGGAGAAGACGCGCAGTTCCTGGCGCGCGCGCGTCACCGCCACGTTCAGCCGCCGCTCGCCGCCATCGCGGTTGAGCGGGCCGAAGTTCATAGACACCGCGCCCGAGAGGTCCGGCCCGTAGGTGATGGAGAAATACATGATGTCGCGCTCATCGCCCTGCACGCTCTCCAGGTTCTTGACGAACACGGGCTCCAGCTGCGCCTCGCTGAAGAAGGACTCGAGATCGGGGTCCTTGCGCCGCTCTTCGTCCAGCAGGTCCTCGATCAGGCTTTGCTGCTGTGCGTTGAAAGTCACCACGCCGATGGTGGTGCCAGCCTCGCGAAAACCCGGCGAGCGCAGCCGCCCCACGAGGTCAGCCACCAGGGCCATAGCCTCGGGCTGGTTGATGCGGGCGCCGCCCTTTTCATAGCGGCCCTGCACGAAATGGAAGCTGACGGCACGGTCATCGGTGACTGGCGACGGGAAGGTCACCAACCCGCCGCCGTAGTAGCGGTGATTGCTGAAAGCGATCAGGCTTTCATGGCGCGAACGGTAGTGCCATGACAGGTGGCGCGTGGGCAGGCTGGCGCCCAGGCATTCGTCGAGAATGCTTTCCATGTCGCCCTCAATGGGTGCCTCATCGTCATCGCCGCTGTCGGCGCGGTCAAAGAAGCTCGAAGGCGGCAATTGCCTGGGGTCGCCCACCATGACCACCTGCCGGGCCCGGGCCATGGCGCCAATGGCATCCCAGACGGGAATCTGCGAGGCCTCGTCGAAGATGACGATGTCGAAATTGCTGGTCTCAGCGCTCAGATACTGCGCAATCGACAGCGGGCTCATGAGCAGGCAGGGCGTCAGGCGCAGCACGGCACTGGGAATCTGCTCCAGCAGCTGGCGCAGGGGCAGATGCTGGCGCTTCTTGGTGATCTCACGGCGCAGAATGCCCCATTCGCTGTGGCGCTGGATGCTGTCGGCCGCTGGCAGGGCCGCGCACAGCCGGGCCCGTATCCACTGGCGCGTGACGGACGTGAACTCGTCGTCCAGCGCGCGGAATTCGGCAATGCGCTGCTCGTGCTCGGCTGGCACGAAGCGCTTGAGGACTTCGTCTTCATCGACGGCCAGCGCCAGCCACCAGCGCGCGTAATTGACCTCGAAGGCCTGCGGCACCTGCTGTGCAGCGATGCTCCCGGCTTCGATGGCATCGGCCAGCGCGCCAAGCCCTTCGGCCCGCGCCCCGGCCTGGGCGCTGCGCCAGGCACACCATGCATGCAGGCTGTCGCGGTGGGCCAGCAGCCCTGCCGCTGCCTCGGCCAGCTGGCTGGCGGGGCGCTCGGCAAAGGAGCGGCGCAGGCTTTCAGGGTGGGCAGCAGCGGCACTGAAATGCTCGGCAGCCGAATGCAGCGCCATCAGGGCCTGCAGCAGCTGCTGGCAGGTCTGGGCCATGCCGGCCGCATCGCCGCCAGATGCATCGCCGGACAGTGCCTGGTGCAGCGCCTGGCGCAGTTGCGCGGACTGCGCAGGCGGCAGATCCAGGCCCGACAGCCCGGCCTGCAGCGATGCCTGCAGCCGCAGCGCGCGCTCCACCACCTCGGGCTGTGTGTCCAGCCCTTCCCAGATGCCCGGGCAGCGGGTCTGCAGCATGTCCATGGCCAGCAGGCGCTGTTCGATCGCGGCCCGGGCCAGCAGATGGCCATGCTCTTGCTGCAGCAGCGCGCCGCAGCGGCCCTGGCCGACAGCCGCATGCGGCTGCGCCATGCTGCCGCGCTGCATCAGCTGCAGCCGTTCGTTTTCGAAGTCCAGCGCATCGTGCAGCGCCGGGGCATCGGTATCGAGGCCATTCCACAGGCCGTGGCTGACCTCGGCCAGGGGCTGGCAACCGCCCAGCCGATGGTCCAGCTGGTGCAATGCCTGCAGGCGCCGCACTTCGGCGGCCCAACGCTCGCCGCAAAGGCCTTGGGCGGCTGGCTCCAGGCCATCGAGCGAAAACGCCCTTTGCGCACGGGCCGCCTGCAGGGCAGCATTGGCCAGCAAGGCGCTGCGCACAGCCTCGGCCCGCGTGCGCAGGCCGCTCCACAGGCCGTCGGCCGCGCCCGCCTGGATCTGCTCGATTTCATCGCGCAGCTTCCTGATGCGCACCAGGCTGGCCAGATCATGGGCCACGCGCGGCTCGTCCGTGCCCTCGATGGCAGCATCCAGCGCTGCGCGCACCTTGCGCCGCCCCAGCCAGGACAGCGGCCAGAACGACTTTTCTGCCTTGGCCCATTCCCGCTGCAGCTGCGCCACAGGGATGTCGTTGATGCCCTCGCCATAGGGCACGGACAGGCCCTGGCGCAGGGCAGCGATCTCGGCCAGGCACTGCAGGCCCCTCTCCAGTTCATCGCAAAGCGCCATGGGCCAGGGCGCCCCCAGGCCCGACTGCAGATGACGCCGCTGCGCCAGCAGATCCAGTGCCAGGGACAGCCGTGCCTGCAGCTCTTCGGTCCAGGGCGCCGACATCTGCGCCGACAGTGCACGGTGACGCGCCAGCAGCTCGCTGGCCGATTGCAGGGCCTCGCAGGTCTGGGCGCTGTCGGCCAAGGCGCAAAAACCCAGGCCCCGGCCTGCCGCTGCAGGCAAGGTGCGGGCAATCACGCCCAGTGCGGAGCGCGCCTGCCGCCCCAGCGGCGGCCACTCGATGCCCAGCAGCCGGCCCAGTGCCGCAGAGGCGCTGGCAAAGCCCTGGCCCGCTTCGGCCAGGGCCTGGGCTGCGCCCACCATCTGCTGCTGCCAGCGCACGGACCAGTCGCGGGTATGCACCGTCGCCAAAGGCCCGTTTTGCAGCTGGTGCGTGCCCAGGGCCTGCGCGTTGGCCCGCAGCCGGGCCGCCAGCTCGCGCAGCCGGGCCATGGCTGCATCGTCATGGGCATCGGAGGCAGGCCAGCCAAAATCGAGCGCAGGCAGCGCCTGGCCGCCCGAGACGGCGCCGATGGCGCGGTAGACCGTCCAGCCGTTGCCATGGCGGTGGTGCAGCCGCTGCACATACGCCGACAGCTGCTCGCGCAGCCGGCCCAGCTGCCGCGCCTTGGCGGCCCAGGCCTCGGCATCCACCTGGCCATGCGAATCCCAGGATTTCTGCAGCTGGCCCAGCACATCGAGCTTGCGGCTTTTGTTGGAATGCAGCTCCAGGCAGAACTCGCCCAGGCCCACTTCGCGCAGACGGCGGTACACCACATCCAGCGCGGCGATCTTCTCGGCCACGAACAGCACACGCTTGTCTTCGGCCAGGCACTGGGCAATCAGATTGGCAATCGTCTGGCTCTTGCCGGTACCCGGCGGGCCGATGAGCACGAAATCCTTGCCACGGGAGGCGGCCATGATGGCCGACAGCTGCGAGGAATCGGCCGGCAAAGGGCTGAAGACCTGCTGCGGCGCAAACTCCTGGTCCAGCCGGTGCGCATCGGGAAATGGCGTCTCCGAGCGGTAGGGCTCGCGCGGGGTATCGATCAGGTGCGCCACCACGGGCGAGGCGCGCAGCTGGTGCGCGCGCTCGGCCAGGTCCTTCCACATCAGGTGCTTGGCGAAGGAAAACATCGACAGCACAACGTCTTCGCTGACCTCCCAGCCGCGCACGTCCTTGATGGCCTCGCGCACGCGCGCCCAGATGCTGGCGATATCCAGCCCGGCCTCATCGCGCGGCAGGTCGCCCGCAGGCACGCCCAGTTCGAGCTGAAAGTCCTGGCGCAGCATCTCGACCAGGGTGGGATTGAAGCGCGGCTCGTCCTCGTGCGCATGCAGCGTGAAGCCGGAGCGGGCGCTTTGGCGCTCCAGCGTGACGGGCAGCAGAATCAGCGGCGCGCGCAGGCGCGCATCGGGTTTGTCGGGCCGCGTCCACACCAGAAAGCCCAGGGCCACGAACAGCGTGTTGGCGCCCCCTTCCTGCAGGGCATTGCGCGCGCTGCGATACAGCTCCACGAACCGGGTGTCCAGCTCCGGCGCCTCCAGCGCGATGAACACCTCGCGGCGCTGCAGCGCCTGCTGCGCATGCGCGCGGCGCAGGTCTTCCAGAGTGCGCGCCTCGTGCAACTGCTGGCTGCGCGGGTCCTTGCCCTGCATGAGCTCGGGACTGGGCAGCAGCCTGAGCGCCTGGCCCTGCGCCAGCGCATCTTCGAGCGCAGGCGCAGCCACCTCCAGCTGCAGCGATTTCTTGCCCGGCCTGAAATGCAGCAGCGCGTTGCGCAGCGACAGGTCCAGCAGCCGCCTTTGCCAGCGGGCCAGCCGGTCCTTGGGGTCCAGTTCAGCCGTGGGCACCTCTTTCAGGGGCGGCTGCAGCGGCAGATCGGGGGCATCCTCGACACCCAGCTGCGCTTCGCCCTGCGCGTCGGCAGGCGCCGCTGGCGCCTGCTGTGCCAGCGCCAGCGGCCTGATGCGCGACATGCGCGCGCGGCGCACATCCACCAGCAACTCGAAGCGGTCCTCCTGCTCTTCGGACAGCTGGCGGCTGGCATGGTCAATCGCCTGGCTGAAGGCCACAGGCTGGCCCTGGGCCGCCAGCGTGGCCTCGAAAAGCACCAGCTCCTGCAGCTTGAGCCGCGTGCGCACCGCCGTGATGTCATCGACCACCGCCGTGGAAAATTCCTGCGGGCGCAGCCACAGCCCCACGAAAGCATGGCCGCGCATGAAAACCAGCAGCGGGTTCAGATGCGCCTGCTCCAGGCAGGAGGCGAACAGCAGCGCCAGATCCATGCAGGTCGCCAGGCCCGCCTCCAGCACCTGGCCCGTGGCGCGTATCTTCTGGCCCGTGTGCTCGAAGCTGGCGGGCGGCAGCGCATAGTGGATCTTTTTCTGGAGCACGGATGTCCAGATGGCGGAAGCCAGTTCCCAGGCCCGCCTGGGGCCTTGCTCATAGCCGTCGATGGCACCCGGCTTGCCTGCGGCCTGAAGCGCCTGCGCTGCGCCCTTGAGAATGCGGTCCACGGCAGGGTCATTGGGCTGCACGAAGGCCGCCACCATCTCGGGCAGATGGCCCAGCCCACCCCACTGATTGCGCGCCAGCAGCTCCACCGTGTGCGAGTGCCGGGCCAGCACGGCCCCGGCATCGCCACGGCGGCGCAACTCCAGCCGCAGCGCGGCCGGCTCGGCCTCCGTCAGGCGCGCCAGCAAGGCGCCATCGAGCGACACATCCAGATCCGTCAGCGGGTAGGCGCTGTGCGCCGCCACCGCGTCCAGATGCCATGTGCGCGGCTGGATCACCGCAGGCTCGGCCGTCAGATGCAGGCTCAGGTCCTGCAGCGGCAACGGACTGTCGTTGATGACTTCCAGTTCCAGCAGCGCAGGCACAGCATTCTGGAAGTCGGCGAAATTGAGCTTGGCGACGGTGGCAATGCGCAAATGTACAGCCGGCTCGGGCGCCGTGGGGCTGGCGGAGGCGGCGGGTGAAACTCGGCTCGGGTCTTCTTCTGTCATGCGCGGTGGTCCTCGGGGCGCCAGGCAGCCTGTGCGGCATGCGGCCTGATGATTGTCCGCTGCGAATCAGGCGCCAGGACCGAGATGGAGGGCCGGCAGGGCTTCTTCAAGCAAAAAATACCGCCCGACCCCAGCGGCATCGCTGCATGCAGGAGTGCATCACCGCCTGTTGCGAGTCCAGTTCATCCTGGCTTCGCCCGGCACAGCCCCATCAGCGGCGGATGAAGAACGCAATGCCGGCGCTGGCCAGGCAACTGGCCGCCACGACGGGAAACACCAGCGATGTGTCCCCGGCCTGGTCGAGCAGGCGGCCGATCAGCGGCTCTCCCAGGCCCGCGAACAGGTACGAGAAGAAGTTCATGACCCCCGTGGCCGTCCCGGCCCGCCGGGTGCCGACCAGATCGGGGCACAGCGCCCAGAACGAGGACGCGGGTCCGTAGACGAAAAAGCCCGCCAGGAACAGCATCGCCAGCCCGGCAAGGCCTGCGGGCAGCACATACATGCCCGCCGAGGCGACCGCCCCCAGCAGCATGTACAGCACAATGGCCTTGTCGCGCCGGGAGCCGAACACCTTGTCGGAGATCCAGCCATTGGAGAGCGCGCCAAAGGCCATGCCCACCGGCAGCGCGACGGAAATCCACGCAGGGTCCAGCGGCCCGTCCGACGCCTTGGCCCAGTCCCTGCCCAGGAAGTGCACCGGCACCCAGACGATCAGGCCATAGCGCGCGGCATTCTGAAAACCGATGGAGAGTGCCGCAATGATCAGCCGAGGGTTGCGCAGCACCGCCTGGTAGCGCGCCCAGGAGCCCTCTTGCTCCTGCGGGCTGGACTGCATGCGCGGCGGCCCCTGCGTGCCGCCCTCGTGGGTATCGGGCGATGCGAAACCCAGATCCTCGGGCCTTTCGCAGGCGATCAGGTAGAAGGCAATACCCCCCAGCAGCATGAGCAGCACCGGCAGCCGGAAAATCCAGCGCCAGTCCAGGTGCAGCACGTTCACGACGACGATGGAGGTGACGAAAGACAGCACGGATGCGCAGCCGGCAGCGAACACATAAAAGCCATAGACCTTGCCGCGCTCGCCCGCACTCCACCAGTTGGACAGCAGGCGGCTGCCGGGCGCCCAGCCCAGCGCCTGGAAGTAGCCGTTGACGCCCCAGGCAATGGTCAGGCTTTTGAATCCGGTCGAGAAGCTGACGACCCAGTTGGCTGCGCACGAGAGCACTGCACCGGCCGCCATCACCCGGCGGCCGCCGAATTTGTCGCCCAGGTTGCCATTGATGGCCTGGCCGATGGCGTAGCACCACAGCAAGGCGGTGGAGGCCCAGCCCAGCGCCTGCTTGGACAGACCGAACTCGGCCTGGATGCCGGGAATGGCAAAGCCGAATGTCTGGCGTCCGGTGTAGAAAAACAGGTAGCAGAACATGGCTGCCAGCAGCATGCGCCACTGTGCCCTGCGCAATGCCTTGTCCAGAGGTGTGCCCGTCGCGGGCGTATGGGTTGCCGGTTGCATGGTCAGCCTCCATCGGGGGAGCGGACAGGCGTCCGCGAAGCCAGCGGTTGCGCTGGCGGATGCGTTGACGGGGTGTATTGGCAGGTGGCCTGCGGCCCGCATGCCTCAGGCGGCGTCAGGCGGCGTCAGGCGGCGTCAGGCGGCGTCAGGCAGCCTGGATGCCGATGAAGTTGCGCCCGCGCGCGCCCTGCAATGCGCGAGCGATCATGGCCCGGGCCTCGTCATCGGCAATGCCGTAGTCGGCAAACCCGGTCCTGACGCCCAGGCCCTGGAGAAAACCGCGCAAATGCCCTGCTGCAACCGTCAGATCGGGGCCGAACAGGCGCTGCAGCACCTGGTCTCGTTCAGGCGAGCGCGACCAGGCCATCTCCAGCACCATGGGCAGCGTGAAAGAACAGGCAATGCCGTGCGCCAGTCCATAGCGCAGCGTCATTTCGTATGAAATTGAGTGGGCCAGCGCGGTCCGGGTATTGGAGAACGCCATGCCGGCCTTGAGCGCGGCATGCGCCATGCGCTCGCGCAGCCCGATATGGCCCAGATCCGCGCGCAGCGCGGGCAGGCAGGCGAAGATGTCCTGCGCCGCCGAAATGGCCAGACTGTCGGAGACCGGATTGGCATTCACGTTCCAGATCGACTCCAGCGCATGCGATAGCGCATCGAGCCCCGTGGACACGGTGGTGGCAGCCGGCACGGTCAGCATGAGCACAGGATCGACGATGGCTGCCTCGGGCCAGGTCGTATCCAGGTGCAGCGAATATTTCCGGTGCGCAGCAGCATCCCAGACGGTGGCCCAGGGCGTCACCTCGCTGCCCGTGCCCGCCGTGGTGGGCACGGCGATCAGCGGCATGGTCCGTGCCGCAGCGAAGGGCTGCCCCGCCGCCAGCAGGTGACGCAATTCGCCAAACCGGCGGCTGGCGGTGCCGGCCATCAGCACCTTGGCGGTATCCATGGCGCTGCCGCCGCCCACGGCCACCATGGCGTCGATCCTGGCCTCGTCCCGCCAGAACGCGTTGTAGAGGGGTTCCAGCCAGGCGACGTCGGGGTTGGGGTCCACCTCCTCAATGACCGTGATCAGCGCATCGCCCAGCATGGCCTGCAGGCGTGCCACCAGCCCCAGGCCACGTGCCTCGGGGAATGTGATGAGGGCCACACGCCGGCCGGCGAGGATATGCGGCAGGCGTGCAAGGCTGCCCTGGCCGCAATGGACCGCAACGGGATTATGGAAGCTGTGAGGCATCGTGGCATCTCCTGTCGTGGGATGATGGTGAGCAGATTGGCTGCCGTGCGTTCTATGGGCCGAAGTGTCGGTGCCGCGCCAGGGTCGCGTCCAATCGGATTTGCGCCGCCCCCCCGGCCCGAAACCGATGGGAGGCACCAAGGGACTGTGGCGCGCGATGCCGGTTGCACCGCGCCAGTTGCACCGCGCCGAATCAAACACGGGTAAGCGTGCATGCGCGGGCCCAGGGCATGTGCGAGGCTCGCCTGCAGCCCGACTCCTGCTGCCCGCGTGCCGTGCCGATGTTCCACCAGTACTACAAATGGATCCGCTGCTTCCATGCCGTCGCGAAGACCGGCGGCTTCACCACGGCCGCGAAGTACCTGCACATTGGCCAGCCTACCGTCACGGACCAGGTCAAGGCACTGGAGTCGCGCTTCAACGTCGAGCTGCTGGTGCGCGGCACACGCGGCATCCGGCTCACGCAGGCCGGCGAGCACCTGTATGCCATTACGCAGGGACTGTTCGGTCAGGAGGCCGAAGCCATGCAGTTCCTGCAAAACGCGGCCAGGCTCCAGTCGGGACTGGTGCGCGTCGGCTCCGTTTCCCCGCCCATCGCACTGGAGCTGGCGGGCCGCTTCCGGCGGGCCCATCCCGCGCTGGAGCTGACACTGACCATCGGCTCGGAGAGCACGACGCTGCAGGGACTGCTTGACGTTGATGTGGACGTAGGCATCCTGGCCGAGCCACCGCCGACCGATGGCCTGCTCATCGCCCCCTACCGCAACGAACGTATCGTCGCAGTCGTCCCACAGAACCACGAATGGACACGGCGTCCGCGCGTTGCAACGGCCGACATCGGCCAGGAGCGGCTGATCCTGCGCGAGCCCGGCTCCAAGACAAGACACCGCGTGGAGCGCGCATGCCAGCGCCAGCAGGTGAGGCTCCACTGCGCCATGGAGATCAACAGCCGCGAAGCCATCCTGCATGCAGTGGCCCAGGGCATGGGCGTGGGCTTTGTCACACAGGTGGAGTTCATTGCGCTGCCGGGACTGGTGGCCGTGCCGATCGACGATGAGCAGTTATCAATCAGCTATTCGCTGTGCTGCCTGGCACAGCGCAGGCAGCGTCCGCTCGTCAAGGCGCTGCTCGATGTAGCGCTGAGCTGAGCCCGGCCTGCCTGCCTGCATGGAGTGCATGCAGCACGAAGATCCAGATACTTCCCGCTATATCTCACGATACGTGTAATGTCTTGTAATAAATCAGTAAGTAAACACCCACAATCAACCACGAACTTACCCAACCTGGATGACAGATTACCTATTGGGAAATTTAGTCTTCAAGAACATGCCGCGCAAGCCGATCTAGGGTCAAAACCCAAGTTCCATCCGGGAAAAATGAATCTCAACATACGGCCGTGCACCATCAGATCTGGTATGGATAGTGGCCCGCAGCCGGCTGCTTCACACCGATCCAGGTGCAGCTTTTACGTTTTACACAGGGAACATCGCGGTATATTGCGCCTGGCAAAAAATATCAAATATATAAAAACTGAATATTAAAAATCATGAGGAGAAAGGATTTTGTCAAAAAAATTTCATCAAATCAAAAATTAATTG
>NZ_JACSYA010000038.1 GCF_029870285.1 Delftia sp. PS-11 | reverse complement strand
ATTCCACGTCAAAATACACCAGCGGCCATCCTGGCGGGATGGCCTGGAAGATGAACATGCAACTGCAAGACATTCTGTATTCCCAGGGTTTCGGCATCCGCCGTGTGTGCTCCGGACTGGTCCAGCAAGGCTGGGTGGAGCTCTGGGACGCCGAGGCCCAGGACTGGGTGCGCTGCCTGGATTCGGCGCTGGATATCGACCCGGAGGGTCTGCGCTTTCGCGTACAAGGTGTGGAGTGGGCCTACCATGCGCTGGGTTATGTGCTGCTGAATAAACCTGCAGGCACAGAGTGTTCGCAAAAGCCCTCGGCTTATCCCAGCATCTATACGCTGCTGCCCATGCCGCTGCGCCAGCGGCCCAACAAGGGGGCTGTGCAGGGCGTGCAGGCCGTGGGGCGGCTGGATCAGGACACGACCGGCCTGCTGCTGCTCAGCGATGATGGCCAGTTCATTCACCGCATGAGTTCGCCCAAGAAGCATGTGCCCAAGATTTACCGTGTGACCACCAGGCATCCGGTCGATGCACGGCAGGTGGCACGCCTGCTCGAAGGCGTGGTCCTGGATGACGACCCCAAGCCCGTCCGTGCCGCTGCCTGCGAACAGGTCGAGGAGCATGTACTGGACTTGACCCTGACCGAGGGCAAGTACCACCAGGTCAAGCGCATGGTTGCCGCCGTGGGCAACCGTGTCGAGGGGCTGCACCGCTGGAAGATTGGTGATCTGTCGCTGCCCGAGGATCTGCAGCCCGGCCAATGGCGCTGGCTGTCGGCCGAGGATCTGGCCCGGCTTTCACCCAGGCCATAAAGCGCGCGCTCCGTCAGCGCCTGTCGGTGCTGTCGATGGATGCGCTCCAGCGACTGTCCCAGCCGTGCTGCTCGCGCACCCGGTCGATCTGGCGCCGGTCACGTTTGGTGGGACGGCCATCGTGCAGGCTGGCAATGCTGCTGGCCGGTTCTGGCGCCAGGCGGCGTGCCTCTGCCAGGCGTGTGCGTTCCGCCAGGCTTTCGGCGGTTTCCTCATACAGAGCCTGGGCGACGGGGGCCGGGCCGCGCATGCCTGACAGGCCGCGGATGACCACGGTACGGGGGACCTGCCCCTGGCGCAACGCGACGGTATCGCCGCAGCGTACCTCGCGTGAGGGCTTGACGGGGGCGCCGTTGACGCTGACCCGGCCCTTGCCTATTTCCTCGACGGCGAGGCTGCGCGTCTTGTAGAAGCGCGCGCACCACAGCCATTTGTCCAGACGCATCGATTCAATATCGCTCATGGCGCTATTGTGCGCGCGGTGTGCTGGTGTTGCCATGGCTGGCGGTGGTCCACAGCGGCAACGCCACATGTGCATGCAGGCCGAGCACTTCGCCCTGTGCCTGGATGTTGCGCAGTTCGATGGCGCCTCCCAGGGTCTGCACGATCTCATGGCAGATGGCCAGTCCCAGGCCGGAGCCGCTGCGCGCATTGCCTGCCGAAAAGGGCTGGAACAGGCGCTGTGCGAGTTCGCTGTCGATGCCCGGCCCGCTGTCGCGCACGCTGAGCACGGCCTGGCTGCCAGCCTGGTGCACGCTGATGTGCAGGCTGCCGCCTGGCGGCATGTGGCGTATGGCGTTGTGCAGCAGGTTGCGTGTGAGTTCGCGCAGCATCCATTCATGGGCTGGCACGGGGCAGGGCTCGGTGTCGATGGAGAAGTCGATGTCGTTTTCCGCGATCAGCGGCGACAGCTCGATGGCCATGTCCCGCACGGCTTCGTCCAGCAGGCAGGGTGCGGGCAGTGCGGGCTGGGTGCTGCCTTCCTGGCGCAGTTGCTCGACCTTGGCCAGGGCCAGCATCTGGTTGGCCAGGCGTGTGGCGCGGTCTACGGTGGCGCCGATTTCCTCGAAGGCCTGCTCGGCAGGGACGTCACCGCGCTGGGCCGATTGCAATTGCGCCTTGAGAACGGCCAGCGGTGTGCGCAGCTGGTGCGAGGCATCGCGCACGAAGCGTTTCTGGTCGGACAGCAGCTGGTGCAGCCGCTGCATGAGCTGGTTGATGGAGCCCAGCAGCGGTTGCAGTTCGCGCGGTGCTGCCGGCGCAGACAGGGGGCTGAGGTCGCCGCGCGGGCGCATGCGCAAGTCCGCGCTAAGCTGGCGCACGGGCTGGGTGGCACGCTGCACCACGAAGGCTACGATCAGCGCCACGGCGGCCACCAGCAGCGCCTGGCGTGCCAGCGTGGTGCGCAGGATCTGCAGGGCCAGCGTTTCGCGCAGCTCCAGGGTTTCCGCCACCTGGATGACTGCCATGCCACGGCCTTCCCCGCCTGCCACAGGCTGCAGCAGCACGGCCACGCGCACGGGCCGCCCACGGAAACGGTCGTTGTAGAAATCGACCAGGGCAGCATAGGGCGGGCGCTGCGGGATATTGCCGCGCCACATGGGCAATTCGGCAAAGCCCGAGACCATTTCACCGTCGAGCGTCGAGACGCGGTAGAACATGCGGCTTTGGTTGTCCGCCTCGAAGATTTCAAGTGCGGAGTAGGGCACGATGGCGTGCAGCTGTGCCGATTCATCATAGCCGGTGACTTCGAGCTGCTCGCTGATGCTTTTGGCAGAAGCCAGCAGCGTGCGGTCATAGGCCGTATGCAGGGATGCCAGCGTCTGCTGGTACAGGCTCCAGGTGTTGAAGCCGATGAACAGCATGACGGGCACGAGGATGCCCGTGAGCAGCTGGCGCCGCAGCGACCAGGGCGCGCTCTTGGCAAGCGGCAGGCCGGATGCAGGCATGGCTCAGGCCGCCTCTGCCTTGAGCAGATAGCCCAGGCCCCTGAGCGTGACCAGTTGCGTGCCTGTGCCCGCCAGCTTCTTGCGCAGGCGGTAGGCCACGACCTCCACGGCCTCGTACTGCACATCGGACTCGCCGGGAAACACCAGGCCGAACAGCCGCTCCTTGGTCACGGCATGGCCCGGGCGTGCCAGCAGTGCGTGCATCAGCGCGAGTTCACGCGGCGTCAGCTCCATGGCTTCGCCGTCGCGGTAGATGGCGCCGCTGGACTTGTCGTAGCGCAGCGCGCCCAGCGCGATGGTTTCGGCAGGAGGCTTGGCGGCAAAGCTGTCATGGCTGCGGCGCAGCAGGGCGCGAAGGCGCGCCTCCAGCTCATCCAGGTCGAAGGGCTTGGCCAGGTAGTCGTCCGCGCCCGCGTTCAGTCCCAGGACGCGGTCGCCTACGGTGCCGCGTGCCGTGAGTATGAGCACGGGCGTGCGCATGCCCTGGCTGCGCGCCTGCTCCAGCACCTGCAGTCCGTCGAGCCCTGGCAGGCTCAGGTCCAGCACCACGGCATCGGGTTCGCGCACCAGCCACTGCGCCAGCGCGGCAGGCCCGTCGGCCGCCGTCTCGACCTGGATGCCGCGCCGCATCAGCGTGCGCTGCAAGGTGGCGCGCATGGCGTTGTCGTCTTCTACAAGCAGCAATTGCATGGCGAGTACGTTAGCACCGGGGGCAGCGCGGGTCTGCCCGCTGAAGACGATCTAGGGATTCCCCTAGGGATTTGGACAGCCATTTGACAGGTAGCAAGACCATCATCGGCAGCCTTACAACATAAGGAGTCAAACCATGCGTCGTGATACTTTTCTGAAGTCTCTGGCCGCGCTGGCCGCTGCAGGCAGCCTGCCGCTGTCCGCTCAGGCGGCTGCGGCTGTCAAGATGATGCTGCCGGCCAACCCCGGCGGTGGCTGGGACACCACGGGCCGTGCCCTGGGCAAGGCCTTGCAGGACGCTGGTCAGGCTTCTTCCGTCACCTATGACAACAAGGGTGGTGCTGCGGGCGCCATCGGCCTTGCGCAGTTCGTCAACGGCAGCAAGGGTGACCCGAATGCCATGATGGTCATGGGCGCCGTGATGCTGGGCGGCATCATCACCGGCAAGCCCCCTGTGAACCTGAGCCAGGCCACGCCGCTGGCGCGCCTGACCAGCGAATACAACGTGTTCGTGCTGCCTGCCAATTCGCCCTACAAGAGCATGGCCGAGGTGGTCGCACAGCTCAAGAAGGACCCTGGCTCCATCAAGTGGGGCGGTGGCTCGCGCGGCTCTACGGAGCATATTGCTGCCGCCATGATCGCACGCGAGGTCGGCGTCGATCCCTCCAAGATCAACTATGTGGCGTTCCGTGGAGGCGGTGAGGCGATCTCTGCCATCCTGGGCGGCAACGTCACGGTCGGTGGCAGCGGCTTCAGCGAGTTTGCCGAGTACATCGCCACTGGCAAGATGAAACCCATCGGCGTGACTTCGGGCCAGCGCCTCAAGGGCGTGGATGTGCCTACGCTCAAGGAGCAGGGCATCAATGTCGAGATCGGCAACTGGCGCGGCGTCTATGGCGCGCCCGGCATCTCCAAGGCCCAGCGCGATGCGCTCGTGGCCATGATCGAAAAAGCTACCAAGAGCAAGGCCTGGGCCGAAGCCCTGCAAAAGAACGACTGGACCCCCGCATGGCTGGCCGGCGACGCGTTCGGCGAGTTTGTGGACCAGGAGTTCGCAAGCCTGCGCGCCACCATGGTCAAGTCCGGCATGGTGTAACCAGGCCGCCGCACCGGCCTTGGGCCGGGCGGGTGCGGCCATTGCCCGGATTGCCGGGCCGAGGCAGGCGCTGTCCATGGCGCCTGCCCTGATTCATTTTTACCTTATGTTCCGCAGCAGGCAGGCTTGGCCGCCACCTTTGCTGTGGCCAGGAACAACCCATGTCCGATTCTTCACAACCCCGTCACCTTGCCACGGATGCTGCGGCGCTGGCCGATGAGCCCAGCAGCGTTCCTTCGGCACGCGCCCAGACCATCGTCGGCGCAGGCGTGCTGCTTGTCGCCGCTGGTCTGGCTTTCGGCGCATTGCAAATTCCGGCCGATTCCGGCTATGGCGGCGTAGGCCCCAATTTCCTGCCCTGGCTGTGTGCCGCCGTGCTGGCGGTGTGCGGAGGCTGGCTGGTCTGGGAGGCGCGCACAGGAGGCTACCGTCATGCCTCCGATCCGGGCGGGCATCCGCGCGCCGATATCGGCGCCTTCGTCTGGGTGTCGGCCGGTCTGCTGGTCAATGCTTCGCTGATCGCAACCGTGGGCTTTATTGTCAGTTGCACGGTTTGCTACGTACTGGCTGTACAGGGCCTGCGCCGCGCTGGTGGCCAGCCGCACGCCGGTGCACCGGCCACCTGGGCCAAGGATGTGCTGACTGGCCTGCTGATCTCGGCGCCCGTGTTCTGGGCTTTCACGCAATTCCTGGCAATCAATCTGCCGGGCCTGACTGAAACAGGGTGGCTGTAATGGAAATCTTTGACGCATTGCTGGCGGGCTTCGCCACCGCCGTCACACCGGTCAACCTGCTGTGGGCCCTGGTCGGCTGCGCACTGGGCACCGCCGTGGGCGTGCTGCCCGGCATCGGCCCTGCCGTGGCCGTTGCCATGCTGCTGCCTATCACCGCCAAGGTGGACGTCACTGCCTCGATGATCTTCTTCTCGGGCATCTACTACGGTGCCATGTATGGCGGCTCGACCACCTCCATCTTGCTCAATACGCCGGGCGAGACGGCCAGCATGGTCACGGCCATGGAGGGCAACAAGATGGCCAAGAGCGGCCGTGCGGGCGCCGCGCTGGCGACGGCCGCCATCGGCTCGTTCGTGGCGGGTACTGTGGCCACGGCCGTGGTGACCCTGTTTGCCCCGACGGTTGCTGACTTTGCCGTCAAGCTGGGCCCCCCGGAGTACTTCATGCTGATGGTGCTGGCCTTCACGACGGTGAGTGCCGTGCTCGGCCAGAGCGCGCTGCGCGGCATGACTGCCCTGTTCCTGGGGCTGGCGCTGGGCTGCATCGGCATGGACCAGATTTCTGGCGCCGCACGCTACACCATGGGCAAGATGGAACTGCTCGATGGCGTGGACATCGTGCTGGTGGCCGTGGGCCTGTTTGCTGTGGCCGAGGTGCTGTACGCCGCCATGTACGAAGGCAAGGTGGTCGAATCGCAGAACAAGATGGGCCGTGTGCACATGACGGCGCGTGACTGGAAGCGCTCCTGGCCTGCCTGGCTGCGCGGCACGGTGATCGGTACGCCGTTCGGCTGCATTCCTGCTGGCGGCACGGAGATTCCGACGTTCCTGAGCTATGCCACCGAAAAAAGGCTGGCCAAGGCTGAGGACAAGGCCGAGTTCGGCGGCAAGGGCGCCATCGAAGGCGTGGCAGGCCCCGAGGCTGCCAACAATGCCACGGTGACTGCCGCGCTGATTCCGCTGCTGACCCTGGGCATTCCCACCAGCAATACCACGGCCGTGCTGCTGGGCGCGTTCCAGAATTACGGCATCAACCCTGGCCCGCAGCTGTTCACATCTTCGGCCGCGCTGGTCTGGGCACTGATTGCCTCGCTGTACATCGGCAACCTGATGCTGCTGGTGCTGAACCTGCCCATGGTAGGCCTGTGGGTCAAACTGCTCAAGATTCCGCGTCCTCAGCTGTACGCAGGTATCCTGATCTTCGCGACGGTGGGTGCCTACGGTATGCGCCAGAGCGCCTTCGATTTGTTCCTGCTGTACGGCATCGGCCTGCTGGGCGTGCTGATGCGCCGCTTCGACTTTCCCACCGCGCCGGTCGTGGTCGGCATGATCCTGGGCCCTCTGGCCGAGGCGCAGATGCGCAACGCCGTCTCCATCGGCGAGGGCAACTGGTCGATCTTCCTGCAGCGGCCCATGTCGCTGACGCTGATCATCATCGTGCTGGCCGTGCTCATCGTGCCGCGCGTGCTCAAGCGCCTGCAGCCCAAGCCCTCCGCAGGCTGAGCTTTTCCCCCTTGCTAGCCAGCCCGGCGATGCTACGCATGGCGTCACCGGGCTCCTCATAGCCCCTGTCTTTCGAGGCAGGGGCTTTTTTCATGCGCAGGGCCGCACCAGGATGAAACCTGTTTGGTCTACCTTTGTTGACTGTGTCACCATGTCGGAACAGGGGCATATACACTAGGATACATTGGCGCTGTGGCTATCTTTTTCCATATCGCTATACAAACAGGTAACTAACGCATATGAATCGGAGCGGTGAAGGCATGGAAATCGATGATGACAGCGTATTTGACAGCGCTGCAGAGTTGTTCCGTGCCATGGCGGCTCCCCTGCGGCTCAGGATCATCAGTGCGCTATGCAGCGGTGAGAAGAACGTATCCGAGCTGCTGGCCGTGATTTCCACCACGCAGCCGAATATGTCCCAGCATCTGAATACCTTGTACCAGGCTCGCATTCTGGGGCGCAGGCGCGAAGGTGTGAGCATCTACTACTTCATTGCCAATGAGACCGTAGCACAGATGTGCACCACGGTCTGCGAACGGATTGCCGCAGAGCAGCGATGAGGTCGCGAGCAGGTTCTAAAGCGTATCCAGTCGTGCGAGCACTTGCCGGGCCTGCTGCCTGAGCGCCTGGCGCTGCGCATCTGGCATTTTCTGCCACTGGCGGTAGACCATGGCCAGTCTGGGATTGGTGCCCAACGCCGGACTGTGCCGCTCCAGAAAGTCCCAGTACAGGGCATTGAAAGGGCAGGCCCCATCCCCCGTCTTCTGGCGGTGGTCGTAGGTGCAGCCCTTGCAATAATCGCTCATGCGATGGATATAGGCAGCGCTGCTGACGTAGGGCTTGGTGGCGATCAAGCCACCGTCTGCACGCTGGCTCATGCCCAGGGTATTGGGTAGCTCCACCCATTCGAAGGCATCGATGTACACGCCCAGGTACCACTGGTGCAGGGCCTGCGGGCTCAGGCCCGCGAGCAGTGCAAAGTTGCCGATCACCATCAGCCGCTGTATGTGGTGGGCATGCGCCGTCTGCAGCGACTGGCCAATCGCCAGCCGCATGCAGCGCATGCGGGTATCGCCGCTCCAGAACCACGCAGGCAAAGGCTGGCAGTGGTTCAGTGCGTTGAGCTGCCCGTAGCGCGGCATGTTCGCCCAGTAGATGCCCCGCACATACTCTCGCCAGCCCAGTATCTGGCGCACAAACCCTTCGACGGCCGCCAGCGGTGCGACGCCTTCGCGCCATGCCGCCTCGGCGCGGCGCACGACCTCCAGCGGCTGCAGCATTTTCACGTTCAGCGCGAATGACAGCAGGCTGTGAAACAGCCGGGGGGCCTGGCTGGCCATCGCATCTTCGTAGGCGCCGAAGTGCGGCAGCGCATCGCGGACAAACGCATCCAGGCAGGCCAGGGCCTGCGTGCGGTTGATGGGCCAGCGCAGCTGCCCCGCCTGCGCGTCGCCCATGCTCTGGACGCCCGCGCTCTGCAGCATTTCCCACAGCGCCGAATGGTCGTGCACAGGCCTGCTGTCAGCGGGCTCCGGCGGTGTGCCATGCCATGGCTTGCGGTTGTCATGGTCGAAGTTCCACTGGCCCCCTTCGGGTTCACCGTGGGCATCCATCAGCACCTGCCAGCGGCGCCGCATCTGCCGGTAAAAATGCTCCATCAGCCACTGGCGGCGGCCACGCATCAGCTCTGCCAGTTCATTGCGGCGGGTGAGAAAGTGCTCGCTGTCCACCGCCTCGCAGTCCATGTCCTGCGAGCGGGCCCATTGCTGCAATTGCGCATCGAGCCGCCATTCGTCGGGCTGCTGCCACTGCACCCTGGCAACCCCGTAGTGCCTGGCCAGCGCCTCCAAATTGCCGGTGATCGACTGGCGGTTGCTGGCATCGTCCAATGCCACATAGCGCACCCGGTGTCCTGCGCTGCGCAGATGGCGCGCAAAATCGCGCATGGCGGCAAAGATTGCCAGGATCTTCTGTGCGTGGTGCCGCACATAGTCGGTTTCCTGGCGCACTTCCATGAGCACATGCACAACCTGCGGGTCCGCCTGGCTGAACCAGCTGTGTCCAGGGTTGAGCTGATCACCCAGCACCAGGCGCAGGGTGTGGGTGGCGCCGCTCATGCCATGCGCTGGCGCTTGTCTGCAGCAGCCTGTGAGGATGGTGTGCGAGCGCGCTGGCAGCGCTGGGAGCAGTATTTCACCTCATCCCAGTTTTTGGCCCATTTCTTGCGCCAGCTGAAGGGCAGGCCGCAGCATGCGCACTGCTTGTATGGAAGGTGGGGTTTCTTGTGCATCGGCAGGTGTCCTGCTCAGGCGGCCAGCGTCTGCAGCGCACGCCGTGCTAGTGCGCGGCCACTGAGCCATGCGCCCTGTACGCCGCCGTCATGCAGCCAGTCTCCGCACATTCCCACCGCATGCGACGCATCCCACCAGCAGTCTATGCCCAGTCCTGGCGCGGCATTGGCGTAGCGCCAGCGGTGCGCTGTGGCCCGCAGGCTGCCGGGCGCAGGGCCCCCCATGTCGGCGAAGGCCTGCAGCAGCTGCGCCGTGACGCTGGCTGCATCGTCTTCGAGGTGGTCTGCGCTCCACTGTGCGCTGGCATGTACGATCCAGGTTTCCGGGCCTGTGCGCCCGGGCTTGCTGCTGTCACGCGCCACCCAGCGCAGCGGACCCTGTTCGATGATGGCGCCGTCGCAGGGCCATTGCACAGGATGGTCGCTGCGCAGCATCACGGTCCAGCAGGCATCCATGCGTGCGCTGGAGGCCAACTGGGCCGCCTGCGGCATGGACGCTGCCAGCAACGCATGGGCCTGTGGCGCGGGGATGGCCACCAGCACTGCGCGGTAGCCAACAGCGCTGCGGCCATGCTCTGCGGACTGCAGTGTCCAGCCTGCCTCGCCTGCCTGCATCCCTTGCACGGTGGTTTGCAGGTGCATGTGCACGGGCTGCCCTGGCAGGGCAGCCAGTTCGCGCACCAGCAGGGCCGCGGGCGCTGTCATACGGCCCGTGCCGACAAATCTTTGGGTGCTGGTGTCCATGGCGACCAGGCGCTGGCCGTCATGGCGGGCGATGCGCACCAGCCATGAGGCAGCGGCACCACATTGCTCCCAGCGCATGACTTCCTCGCGAAACGAGAGGTCCGTGGCGGTGAAAAATGGGGCACCGTGGTCGCACTGCCAGGCTCCTTGCGGGTCTTCTGCGCGCCGTGTGCTCATGCGGCCGGACGGCCCCCGGCTTTTGTCGAGCAGGTGCACGGACAGGCCGGCCTGCGCCAGTGTCTGGGCGCAGGACAGCCCTGCCATGCCTGCGCCAATCACGGCAATGGGGGAGAGGGTCATGGTTGTTCCTGTTCGGTGGCGGGTTGCTGCTGGTGTGCGACCCAGATCAGCGCATCGGTATCGATGCCGATGCTTTTGGCCTTGGCCACGATGCTCTGCCGCGTGGCTGCAGGCAGCGCGGTGTCACGCGCCAGAATCCAGCAGTAGCTTGTGCCAGGGCCCACGACCAGCGCCCAGCGGTAATCCGGGTCCAGCGCAGCCACGTGGTAGCCACCATAGAACGGCCCGAAGAAAGAGACTTTGAGCGAGCCGGTGTTTGGCGAGCCAGTGAACAGCGCCTTGCCAATAGCCTCGCGCCATTGGCCGGTGGCAGGTGAGAAGCCCCGGTTAAGCACCTTCACGCTTCCATCGGGCTGCGGCGTGTAACGCGCTGACACATCGGTCATGCCTCGCTCGAATGCGTGATCCAGCCGGGCCAGCTCGTACCATAGCCCCTGATAGCGCTGCAGCTCGAACGGTGTCACTGCTGTCACGGATGGAGGCGGACTGTTGCTGGCGCAGCCAGCCATGCAGGCAGCGCAGGCCAGCAGCAAGGCAGACAGTGGCCGGCGTGCCGGCAAGAGATGGAAAAGCCCGATGGTGACAGTCATATGGATTTCTCTCCAGAATCAATTCGCCACTGCGCTGCCAATGTGCGCAGTTGCGCAAGGCTGCGCACTGCCGTGATGCCATGCATGGGCTTGTGGTCCAGTGCCGTGCATGCGCCGCCTGCCCATAGAGCGGTGGTGTCCGGCAATTGGCTGCGCAGCTCGCGCAGGCTGGCCAGCACAACCGCCGGGTTGTGCGTATTGCTGAAACCCAGGCCCACCACGTCTGCGCGATGTGCATGGGCAGCCCTCACCACATCGCCTATTGGCGTCTGTGTGCCCAGTGAAATGCAGGTGCAGCCGTCCAATGCCAGCAGTGCTTCAACCATCAGCAGGCCCAGACCGTGCAACTCCTGTGGCAGCGTGGTCAGCAAAACCCTCGGTCCTTCCGGTGAGAGAGCGGCAGGCAGGGCGGATATGGCGGAACGCAGCACACCCGCCATCACCTCCGTAAACAGATGCTCTTCAAAGATTTCGAAGCGCCCTTGTGCCCATGCCTCTCCCACTGCAATCGCCAGAGGTGCTGCCAGATCCGTGACAAAGGCTGCAAGGCCCATGCGCAGTTGGGCATGGCTGAGCGCATGCCGCAGCGCAGGCGGATTGTGGGCAGCGATCGTGTCCAGCAATGCCTGCACTTCCAGCGAAGAAGGGCCGAGATTTTTATCTGTCCTGGACAATTCAGGGCGGCATACCTCCTGCGACTGCGTCAGCAGTGACTGCAAGGCATCGACATCCAGTAGTGCCAGCTTGCCTGGGCGAAGCCCCGTATCCATCAGCCTGCGGATGAGCTGCAGCCGGCGAACCTGATCACGCGGGTAGAGCCTGTCACCATTGGCATCACGCAATGGCACAGGAAAACCATAGCGCTTCTCCCAGACACGCAGGGTTTCCTTGGCCAGGCCTGTTTCACGCTCCACGACGGCGATGGGCTGACCCGTGCCGTGGCATGGTTCATGTGTTGGAGGGGGATGGGGCGTGCTTGGCATCGGGTCCAGGCGGTGGCATTCGGTGGTGGGTATGTATGAATTTTGTCCAGGACAAAATAGGATTGTATGCCATTTGTCAAACCAGGGGTGCTGGCTCCGATCCTTGCGCAGGGTGTCCTGTGGGAGGGGGATTTCTGGCATCAAGAAGCGGTGCGAATGCTGTCGAACCTGCCAAATTGGTGAAATTGAGTAAATTGGTGCGCGATTTGCTGTTGCGGTAGATGTGCCTCGCCTGCTGGAGTCGCTGTTCTCCGCCGGGAGAATGTGTTTTGCTGTAAGGTGGAAGAAATAGATAGTAAAAGTGATGTTGTATAATTTTCTTATTTCATTGAATAAAATTAAGAAAAATTAAGAATTTCATCAGTGCTCTGGGTGCTGATTTTGAAAGGTGGTGCTTAAAATAATGAAAACAAAATCCTGTAAAAATCATAAAATCAGCAAAAATAAATTCTCATGACAAATCGCCCTAAAATTGCTGTCATTATTCCAACATACAAGGCATGCAGCCATATAATGGGTGTGATTGATTCTGTAGGACCAGAGGTTTCTTGTATCTATGTGGTGGATGATGCATGTCCGGATGGATCTGGAAATTTTGTCCTTGAGCATTGCAAAGATGACCGGGTTCGCGTGATTCATCATGTTGAGAATCAGGGTGTTGGTGGCGCAGTCATGACCGGCTATAAGTCCGCTATCGAAGATGGCATGGAAATTCTTGTCAAGATAGACAGTGATGGTCAGATGGACCCCAGTCTTATTCTTGATTTCGTGGAGCCTATTTTTTCAGGTGAAGCGGACTATACCAAGGGTAATCGATTTTTTGACTTGGAGAAAATTACCGAAATGCCTGTCATACGGCTTTTTGGAAATGCTGTGCTTTCTCTGATGTGCAAGATTTCATCAGGCTATTGGAATTTGTTTGATCCTACCAATGGCTATACAGCGATACATGCTGATGTGGCACGCCGCCTGCCTTTCGAAAAAATCAGTCAGCGCTATTTTTTCGAAACTGACATATTGTTCAGGCTGAATACTCTGCGGGCCGTAGTGGTGGATATTCCGATGGATGCGAAATATGGGGATGAAGTCAGTAATCTCAAAATTTCCAAAATTGTCGGTGAGTTCATGGTCAAGCATGCCCGCAATTTCTTTAAGCGCATTTTCTATAATTATTATTTAAGGGACATGTCGCTGGCATCCATCGAGCTTCCTGTGGGAATCATCTTTTTGATTTTCGGCCTGCTCTATGGCGGAGGGCATTGGATACAGTCATCCCTGGATGGGATTTCCAATACCGCAGGTACGGTGATGCTGTCTGCGTTGCCCATCATTGCGGGAATCCAGTTCCTGCTGGGCTTCGTAGGTCATGATGTGTCCTCTGTGCCAGTCCGTCCCATCCACCAGCGCCGAAGGAAGTTGTGCGTCAGGTCCGAAAGTTGATGGGGTCATGGTGCGATTTTTACGTTATTTAATGGTTCAACTGGTAGGTTATGGCCTGGATATGGGGACGTTCATTCTCCTGATGAGCTATTTTTCCATGGGGCCGATTTCTGCGAATATCGGTGGCCGGCTATTGTCTGGAATTTTTGCTTTCTTTGTTCACCGAAAATTTACTTTTGGTGAGTCGGTGAATGGAGGGCAATTTCAGCAGGCGGTGCGCTATTTTCTGCTGATGGTGGTGAATTTGCCTATTTCAGCAGCAATACTCAGTGCCACGCTGTGGGTGATTCATATTCCCACTGCAGCAAAATTTGCTGCAGATGTCATGGGGGTGCTGTTGACCTACTGGTTGACAAAGCGATTTGTGTTCTTGAATGCCAATGAAAAGCCTGTTCAAACGACTGATGCTCATGGTGTCAGGTGAAATGGGTTTTCTGTCTATTTGAATAATTCAGGGGGCTCCAATGAATCTGAAGAAGTACCTTTTTGTTGGGGTGGCACTGGCTGGCTGGATCGCAATTTTTGGTGTTTTGAATTGGGTTTCTGTACAGGACAAGGTCTGGGTGGATGGTCTGCTGTGGGGGGGCGGATTATGTGCAATGGGAGGTGTTCTTAAGGCGATTGCTCCCAGGCATGCCCATATCGGATTGCTAGGTCTGGTACTGGCTTGGCTTGTGACTGCGGCAGGTGTGGCCGAGTCTCTGGTAGTCATGGCATGGCTTTTGAGCGCCTGGGCAATTGGCGCCTGGTTGCTGCAGTGTGGCCAGGCAAGGCCATCGAACCCGGTCATCAGTTCAACAGAAGCTCTTGTGCTTGGCTGCGTGGCGTGGCTGAGCATATGGGGTGTGATGATCCATTTTCCGATCAATAGGCCTGGTGTTTACCTTGGAATGTGTCTGCTGTCGCTGCTGGCGTTGGCACGTGTGCAGATGGAGATGGCTGGGCATTTGTGCTCTCGCGCGGCAGCGTTTCAGCACTGGATGCAGTCAATCCCGTTCTGGTACTGGGCCGCAGGGCTGGCCCTGGCGGGGTGGACCCTGCGCTGGTCCAGTTTTCCTACGCTGTTCTATGACGACCATGCCTACCACTTGCGGCTCTGGACTGAGTTGCTGACACGGCAGCGTGCCTTGTTCGACGTGCAATCCCAGATATGGGCTGTGGCGCCTTTTGCGATCGATCTGCTGCATGCAGGCCTGTCGCTGATGGCTTTTGCAGATGCGCGCAGTGCCATGAATCTGGCACTGGGCATCATGCTGCTGGTGCTTGTGGCCCGCATCCTGCATCGGCTGTCGTTGCCTTCCTGGGTGCAGTGGCTGCTGCTGTGCCTGATGGCCAGCACCCCCATGCTGGGCAATTTGCTGCTGTCTTTGCAAACAGAATTGCTGCTGGCCGTGGTAGCGCTGGCAGGTCTGCGCCTGGCCATCGATGCCGAAGGCGGGTGGCGGGGCAGCCATGTGCTGGGTATTCTGGCATGCAGCGCGCTCTGCGCTGCCATCAAGCTGCCTGGAGCCGTCCTCGGCGTGGCGCTGCTGGCAGCGCTGGCAGTGCGCTGGTGGTGCCAGCGTGCAGAGGTGCCCACGGCACCTGGGCACTTGCGCTGGCATGCATGCTGGCTGCTCGTGCCCATCGTGTTCGTCGCGCTGCATTCCTATGCGTGGGCGTGGCAGCTCACAGGCAACCCTGTCTTCCCCCTGTACAACGCCATCTTTCTTTCGCCGCTGGCATATCCTGAAAACTTCAGCGATATGCAGTGGGTCCATGGTTTCAGCCTCTGGAATTATGTCCGGGCCTTTTTCCAGACCTCGAAGTTCTTCGAGGGGGGGGACTACACCGCCGGCTGGCAATATCTTTTCTTGCTGCCCCTGTGCCTGGCGGCGCTGTGGCGGCAGAGTGTCCCCGCAGGACTGAAAATCACGGCTGTGCCTGTGCTGGGCTTCGGGTTGGTGATGTTCGCCGTCACCCAGTACTGGCGCTACCTTTTTCCAGCCATGCCCATGGCCGTCATTTTGATGGCGGCGCTTTTTGTCGGTAAAAACCGGTATCTGCAGGCCTTTGCCCTGGTGGCAGCGCTGGCTTGCACTGTGGCGAATCTCTGGTTCTTCCCGAAGGCGTCCTGGACGATGAGGTCGCCAGCCCAGGCTGCCTATTGGCAGCAGGGCAAGGAGGAGTTGGTTCGTCTGCATGTACCTGTGGTACACCTGACACAGGAGGTGAACCGGCTGGCGCCTGGTTCCAGGGTGCTCTATCCGCCTGAGCTGCCCCAGGGGGCGACACTGCACGGTACGCCGGTCTATGCGACGTGGTATTCGCCTTTTCGGGAGAGAAGGTTCCTGCTGCTGGCCGATGCCGAGGGCATGCGGCGTTTTCTGGATGATGAAAAGCTGGACTTCGCCCTCTTGAACATGGGTACTCCCAAGCCCTACACCACGCCAGTGCGGCTGCTGCGTGAGCATTTGGCGCAATACGGCACCGTGGTCGCCCAGCAGGGGGCCTTGATTCTGTACCGTCTGGGCGATGTGCCCTTGCTCTACCGCCAGGTGTTCGATCTGCGTGCCGCCATGCGCGAGCCTGCAGAGACAACGCCCTTGCTGCTGCCGGCATCGCCCGCTGGTGTCGAAGCCCTGCCGCAGCCCAGAGTGCTGGCAAAGCTGGATACCGGGCGTGCCTCGCAATTGCGCTACAGCGCCCGGCTGCGCTGTCCCTCGGCGCAGGGGGTCTTTGTGGCCCAGATCAACTGGGATCAGGGCGATCCCTACTACCGTCTGGTGGATTGCCAGGCGCAGGACTTCTCATTCGTCGAGGCTGCAGCCATCCCGTATGGGGCGCGCCAGGGATGGCTTTATCTTGATGCGCGTGATGCTGGCACCGTCGTGGTCGAAGAGTTGTCGGTTGATGTGCGCTGAAGTGTGGCAGATGATGTGCCGGCATCTCCAGACAACGGCGTGGTGCCGTCGTGCAGTGGCAGGTGGCGCTGATGGGGGGCCGGGGATGGGTCTGGTGCAGGCTCCCTGGGCTTGACTGCAATCACGCGCGCTGCGCTGTCTGCGCCCTGTTCCCAGAATGACAGCTGGCTGTATTGTGCAAACAGATCCGGAGGCAGGATGGTGCGCCTGTGTTGCAACTGCACGGTCTCGCGAACCTTGTGCAGGCCGGGCAGGCCCAGGTTGCGGTCGAATTCGGGGGTGTCGTAGGCCAGGTTGCCGTAGTCGTGCTCGAACCAGGGCTCGCCGATGAACTCATAGACCAGCCTCAGCACCTTGTCGGGGGCCTGTGCCAGCAGGTCGTAGTCCACGATCAGCAGGTTTTCGGCCTGCTCGCTGTAGAAGCCCTCCTTGAGCATGGACCAGGGGCCTCCCACCATGCGGTTGCGCTGGGCCAGTGCCTCGACGCGGGTGTAGACGCTGCTGCGCTCGGCTTCGCCATCGAACAGCTTGGTGAATTCATAAGGATTGGCCCTGAAGCGCCGCTCCACGCTGTCCATGATCCATGCCACATTGCGCACGCAGGCAATGAACCTGGCGCCCGGAAACATGTCCAGCGCCGCTGCCATGTGGGCGCTCCACATGCGGTTGGTGTCGAAGATGACATCCTTGCCCTCCTGGTCGGCGTAATAACTCTCGAACAGTCCTCTGCCCAAACGCCGGCGCTGCTCAGTGCTGACCATGCTGGCGTATTCGCTGCCCGCACTCAGCTGGTTCAGCATGCCCATGAACAGGGCGCCCAGCGGGCCGCTGATGCTGGCGTGAAAGCGTGGGTTCTGGCACAGCAGGGCTGACAGCAGTGTGGAGCCGGAACGGGGCAGTCCCGTGATGAAATGGTAGCGGCGTGGTGCGTAGGTCACGGTCAGTCTTTCGCTTGGGGACGGCTTGCCATGGCTGCGCTGGCCATCTGGCAAATGGCGCTCGTGAGCGCATGTTTTCCCAATTATGTGGGCGCAGGCCCGTTGCGATTTGACTGAGCGTTTGATGCTTTCTTGACTGAGCGTTTGACGCTCAGGCCATCAGGCCCAGCAGCCAGTCGGCGTACTCCACCGAAGCGGGCGTGATGTGCACGGGCGCCGCATGGTGACCTTCGCGTGCGGATTCGGACATTGCACGGACATCGCTGGGCGTGTAGCCGAAGGTGGCACGGAAGGCCCGGCTGAAATGCGCCTCGCTCGTGAAGCCCAGGCGCGCAGCCACGTCGGCCACGCGCAGGCGCCGGTAAGCGGGCGTGGACAGCGCCTGGAAGGCCCGCTGCAGGCGGCGCTGCTGCACATAGCGCACCACACCGCCCAGCGGCTCGAACAGTTGGTACAGCCGGTAGCGCGAGATACCGAACGCCTGTGACAGGGTTTCAGGCGTCAGGGGCGTGCCCAGATGCAGTGCGATGTGGCGCTGGATGCGCTCTAGTGTGACTGCCTGCATTTCACCCTGGGCCTGCGCCAGGGTGCGCATGCTCGGGCGCAGGCAGGCGGCCAGCATCTGCAGGGTGGCATGCACGACGTCATCTGCCTGCTCCACGCCAATGGATGGCAGCCGGCGGTAAACGGAGTCCAGGTGGTCGGCCAGCAGTCCTCCGAAAACGCTTGTCCCGGACAGCACGGTGCCATGCGGTGCCATGCCAGCACTGCCGAATGCAGCATCGCCCAGCTTGCGCGGCACTATCAGCGACAGCACATGTGAGCCCTGCGCTACCGTATGCTGTGTGCGCGCCATGTCGAAAACCACCACATCGCCCGCCTGCACGTTCAGTTCATTGTCATCGCCATGCCTGCCCGTAAAGCCCCCGCTGCGGTACCACTGGACCAGATAATGTTCCAGGCCATCGTGTGCCACGCGTGTGTCGTCGCGTGAAAACCGCTGTGCGCCAAAGTGCAGATCGCCCAGCAGCAACTGGCCCAGGTGGACAGCGTGCACTGTCGCCTGGAAATCCTGCAGCGGCGCATCCGGCGCCACCGGCGTGGCATCGAACAGAACGGACACACTGCTGCGCCAGGCATCAAAGCGGTCCGCCCCTGCTACCTGGCTGGTGGTGAAGGTGGTGGACGGAAGGGCGGTGGCTGGGTGTTGCATGGCAAGGGTCTGTGCAAAAGCATTGTCTGTGACGCGCCATTGCCCCTGTCGGCATGCAAGAGGCTCATGCCATCGGCCAGTTTTGCGCTGCGCGGCAGTGCCGCCTCAAGCCAAAACACTATGGGCTGGCCTGCCACTGCATATTAGCGTTTTCCCAGGTGTCTTTGCCTGCTGTTCAGCATAAATCATGCACCGTCTGTGTCTGTTGTGAGGGGTGATCAGGGAGAGGCTGCGCAATCTGGTGCCTCTGCATGGAGATGGCGATGCTCTTGCTCTGGCCGTGCTGGCACACATACCATGCATGTCGCCTTGAACAAAGCAGCGGGCCTATGTCCCAAGCTGCCAGCCCAGGCAGGCACAGCTTGCACAGCGGTGCGTCAACCCGTTCAGCGGTCAGGGCCGGCCCCATTGCCCTGGCCGCTGAAGTTTGAACGATCTGAGACATATAAGGAGACAGGCATGTACCAGCGTGAAGACAACCCTCCCATGGATGGGCGGAGACCGTGGCGATGGGCGGCGACGGCACTTGCCAGCGCTGCGCTGGCGGCCTGCGCAGGCAATGACAGCCTGCCCACCAACGACCTGCCCAAGGGTTTCACGGAACTGGGCAGCACCCTGTACCCGGCGACCTCGCCGGGCCCGGGCACCACGGCGGCCAGCCAGGACCTGCTGACGGCTGGCCTGGGCAAGACAGGGCTGGGCGCGGCGGCGGCACCTGCCTATGCGGACCCTGCCAATCCGACGGCGGCCGAGCTGCGGCGCAATGCGCTGTATTCCAACTACCGTGGCATCCTGGACCCCAGCGCTGGCGGGGGCTATGGCACGCTGTACGGCCCGAATGTGACGGCCACAGGCCAGGTCACCACGGGCGAGGGGCTGATCCCGGGGCGGGAGTATCTGGCGGTGCTCGATGATGGCTCAGGCCGCAAGCAGACCATGGTGGCGGTGCAGGTGCCGGACAGTTTCGACCGCAGCCAGCCTTGCATCGTACTGGGCCCGTCCTCGGGATCGCGTGGCGTCTATGGCGCGATGGGCACGGCGGGCGAGTGGGGTCTGAAAAAGGGCTGCGCTGTGGCGTTGACCGATGCCGGCAAGGGCGTGGGCCTGCACAACCTGAGCGATGACACGGTCAACCGGCTCGATGGCACGCGCGCCACGCGCACGGCCGCGGGCAGCCTGTCGTTTTTCTCGGCGCGGCTGACCGATGCCGCGCGCGCTGCCTACAACGCAGCTTTTCCCAGCCGCATCGCCATCAAGCATGCGCATTCCCAGCAGAACCCTGAAAAGGACTGGGGCAACGATACGCTGGCGGCGGCCCGCTATGCGCTGTACGTGCTCAATGCGCGGTATGGCACCACGCTGGATCCCGTGCCGTTCACGCCCGGCAATACGCTGGTGATCGGAGGCTCTGCCTCCAACGGCGGCGCTGCCGTGCTGCGTGCGGCCGAGCAGGATGGCTCGGGCCTGATCGACGGCGTGGTCGCCTCTGAGCCCGTGACCGAGATGCCCACGCGCCAGGGCTATGCCATCAGAGTGGACGGTGTGCCCGTGGCGAATGCCGGCCGCACGCTGGCCGAGTACACGACCTTTGGCAACATTTATCAGCCCTGTGCGGCGCTGGCGGCCGACGCGGCGCTGGCCGAGCCTTCGGTCTTCAACTACATGGGCCTGGTGTCCATGGGCGCGCGCGCAGAGGCGCGCTGCACGGCGCTGGCAGCCAAGGGACTGCTTTCGGGGGCGACCACGGCCGAGCGCGCAGCCAGCGCGCTGGACAAGCTGCGCGGCTATGGCTGGACGCGCGATAACGACCGTATGCACAACGCCCATTACGGGCTGGGCAATGGCCCCATCCTGTCAGCCATGTACACCATGGCCTATGGGCGCTTTGGCGCCGATGCCAACCTGTGCGGTGCCAGTTTTGCTGCTGTCAGCGCCACGGGCGATGTGGTGCCCGCCACTGCTGGCGCGCTGGCCCAGAGTTTTGCCACGGCCAATGGCACCGCCAACGGCACGCCAGCCACCGTGGTCTATAACGACTCCGTGGGCGGTGCCAAGGCCTGGCAGTTCGCCGTATCGCCTTCGACGCGCACGGCCGACCTGGGGCTGGACAATGCGCTGTGCCAGCATGCGCTGGTCACGGGCACCGATCCGGTGACGGGCCAGGCCCTCACGGATGCCAGTGTGCCCACGCGCGCGCAGAGCGATGCCGTGCGAGCAGGCATTGCCGAGGTGCTGCACAGCGCCCGGCTGGGTGGCAAGCCGGCCATCATCGTGGCTGGCCGCAGCGATGCGCTGGTGCCCGTCAACCACAATGCGCGTGCGTACACTGCACTGAACCGCACACTGGATGGGGCGGCTACGCGTCTGCGCTATATCGAAGTGCTCAATGCCCAGCACTTCGATGCCTTCCTGCCTCTTTCGGGGTTCGATGCGCGCTTTGTGCCGCTGCATCCGTACTTCAACCAGGCCATGGATGCCATGTACGCCCATCTGCGCAGCGGCGCCAGCCTGCCTGCCAGCCAGGTGGTGCGCACCATGCCGCGTGGCGGCCTGCCGGGGGCGGCACCCGCCATCACGGCGGCCCAGGTGCCGCCATTCGTGGTCAGTCCGGCGCCGGCCAATGCCATCGAGGTGGGTGACGGCCTGATCCGTATTCCCAACTGAGCCTGCTACAGGCTCCCCATGCGCCGGCTGCTGCGGCAACCGGCGCGCTTGCATAGAGATTGCTGCCATGTCTTCCAGCGCCTGCGCCACCGTTTTTCCTGCCTCCTGCTACGCGCAATGCGCGGGCTACGAGATCCACTACATGGACTGGCAGCCTGTGCCCGGCGTGGCACCGGCAGGCACGGTCATCGCCTGGCATGGCCTGGCACGCACGGGGCGCGATATGGACGCGCTGGCGCAGTTTCTGGCCGGCCAGGGCTGGCGCGTGATCTGCCCCGACACGCTGGGCCGGGGCCTGAGCCAGTGGAGCCGTGCGCCGCGCGAGGAGTACCGGCTGCGTTTTTATGCCCGCATCGCGCGCGAGCTGTTCGATGCGCTGGAGCTGCAGCGCGTGCACTGGGTGGGCACATCCATGGGCGGGGCCATCGGTACGGTCTGCGCATCGGGCCTGTTCGAGCCTTCGCTGCGCGAGCGCATCGCCACGCTGGTGCTCAATGACAATGCGCCCGAGCTGGCCGCTGCGGCACTGGAGCGCATCAAGGCCTATGCGGGCCAGCCGCCGGCTTTCGATACCGTGGGCGAGCTGGAGGCTTTTTTCCGGCAGGCCTACCGGCCCTATGGCTGGCTGGGCGATGACGAATGGCGCAAGCTTACCGAGACCAGCGTGCGCCGCCTGCCCGATGGCCGTGTGACGCCACATTACGACCCGGCCATGATCGAGCAGTTCACGGCCCATGACGACGATTACGGCATCTGGCCGCATTACGATGCGCTGCAGATCCCGGTGCTGCTGCTGCGCGGCGTGGCGTCCGATCTGGTGCTGGGCGAAGTGGCGCAGCAGATGACCACGCGCGGTCCCGGAGCCAGGGGGCTGCTGCATTGGCAGGAAGTGCCCGGCTGTGGCCATGCGCCCGCACTCAACGTGGCTGCGCACTGGCAATGGGTGGCGCAGCATCTGCGCCGGGGCTGAGCATCAACCCCGGCCGGGCGCGGATGCTGACGCCGCGCTAGCATGTGCGCAGGGTGTGGCCTTGCCTGGCCGTCAGGCGCGGGCACCGGCTGGGCAGGGGAGCCTCCTATGGGTTTTCTGGTGGATCTGATCCGTGAATACGGCTTCGGCATCGTTTTTCTCAATGTGTTCATCGAGCAGCTGGGTGCGCCGATTCCGGCCTATCCGGTGCTGGTGGTGACGGGAGCGCTTGAGGGCAGTGACTGGGTGCGCTGCCTGTGGCTGGTGGCCGTGGCCGTGGGCGCGGCGCTGGTGGCCGATGTGCTGTGGTACCAGGCTGGCAAGGCCTATGGCCACCGCGTGCTGGGGCGCATCTGCCGCATCTCGCTGTCGCCCGATGCCTGTATCCGCCAGACCGAGACGGTCTATGGACGCTGGGGTGCGAGGTCGCTGCTGATCGCCAAGTTCGTGCCGGGCTTTGCCTCGATTGCCAGCGCGCTGGCCGGCGTCATGGGCACGCCGCTGCGCAGCTTCGTGCTCTATGACGGGCTGGGTGCGCTGGTCTGGGTGGGGTCCGCCGTCTACCTGGGCTCTTTGTTCAGTTCCACGGTGGAGGATCTGCTGGGCGTGCTCACGGCGCTGGGCCAGTGGGGCCTGCTGCTGCTGGTGGTGTCGCTGGGGCTGTTCATCCTGCGCAAATGGTGGCAGCGCCACCGCATGGTGCGCTCGCTGCGCATGCCGCGCATTTCGGTGCGGGAACTGGCGGGCCTGCATGCCCAGGGCGTGCAGCCCACGCTGATCGATGTGCGCGCCCTGCCGCAGTACCGCGAGGGCCATATTCCCGGCGCCCAGTCCTGGGAACTGCGTCCGCGCTGTGCCGATGAGCCGCATGCCCATTTGCTGCCCCAGCATGCCCACCCCCATGGACTGGTGATTTATTGCGACTGTCCCAACGAGATTTCGGCCGCGCGGCTGGCCCGTCAACTGCAGCGTGTGGGATTTGCCAACGTGCGGCCTCTGGTCGGGGGCCTCAAGGCTTGGCAGGCCGCTGGCTTTGATGTGGCATCCGCGCCGCTGCCGGCGGCTGCGCAGGATGCGCCAGCGCCGAGCGTGCCCTGACCCGTCTGCCTTGGGGGCCGGGCGCGCTCGCCTGCCGTGCTTCAGCGCTGCGCGCCTGCGGCCTTGGCGCGCTCCAGGCTGGCCTGCAACTGGTCTTGTGGCGCCTTTTGCGTGGGCCAGCCCTGCAGGTGCCGCTGGGCGATGCCGCTCAGTGCCGTGATCCAGGAGGCGCTGTCGTTGAGGCAGGCGATGTACTCGAACTGCTCGCCGCCCGCGTGCAAAAAGGCCTCGCGCGCTTCCTGGCTGATTTCTTCCAGCGTTTCCAGGCAGTCGCTGGTGAAGCCGGGGCAGACCACATCCACGCGCTTGGTGCCGCTGCGCGCCAGCTCGATCAGCGAGGGCTCGGTATAGGGCTCCAGCCATTTGGCCTTGCCGAAGCGCGACTGAAAGGTCACCATGTATTGCGACTGCGGCAGCCCCAGGCGCTCGGCCAGCAGGCGAGCAGTCTTGCGCGATTCGCAGTGGTAGGGGTCGCCCAGGTGCAGCGTGCGCTCTGGCACGCCATGAAAGCTCATGACCAGCTTCTCGCCGCGCCCGTTGCCACGCCAGTGGGCTTCGACGCGCTGGGCCAGGGCGTCGATGTAGGCCGGGTCATCGTGGTAGCGGTTGACGAAGCGCAGCTCGGGGATATGGCGCTGGGTACGGCCCCAGTCGTAGACGGCATCGAACACACTGGCCGTGGTCGTGCCCGAGTACTGGGGGTACAGCGGCAGGATGAGGATGCGCGTCGCGCCTTCGGCCTTGAGCGCATCCAGCGTATCGGGGATGGATGGATTGCCGTAGCGCATGGCGTGGCGCACCAGCACATGGTGGCCGGCCTCGCCCAGCCAGCCGCGCAGCAGCAGTGCCTGGCGCGCGCTCCAGTGCTGCAGCGGCGAGCCGTCCTTCTCGTGCCAGACAGTGGCGTACTTGGCGGCCGATTTGGCGGGGCGGGTGCGCAGGATGATGCCGTGCAGGATCGGCCACCAGGCGATCCTGGGGATCTCGACCACGCGGTCATCGCCCAGGAACTGGGCCAGGTAGCGGCGCACGGCGGGTGCGGTGGGCGCGTCGGGGGTGCCGAGATTGCACAGCAGTACGGCAGTGCGCTGGGGTTGATCGTGGCGGAAGGGGGGTTCTGGCGCGAAGCGGGATGGCATGGGCACCGATTGTGGCAGTTCGCAGCCCTGCCGGCAGCAAGACCCGCCATACCCCTGGGCTGGGTGCCTTCGCTATGCTCAGGTCATGCCCCAATCCCTTTCTACCGATACGGCGCATGCCCGGCTGCAGCAGTTGCGCCGCAGCGGCGCCATCCGCGCCATCTCCATCGACCTTGACGATACGCTGTGGCCTGTGTGGCCGGCGATTTCGCGCGCAGAGCAGGTGCTGCTCGACTGGCTGCATGTGCACGCACCGGCCACGGCGGCGGCACTGCGCGATGTGGCCGCCGTGCGCGCCATCCGTGTGCAGGTCGAGCGCGACCGCCCTGACCTGGCCCATGACCTGAGCGGCCTGCGCCGCGAGTCCATCCGGCGGGCGCTGCAGCGCCATGGCGACGATGACTCACTGGCAGAGCCCGCGTTCGATGTGTTCTTCGCCGAGCGCCAGCGCGTGGACCTGTACGAGGATGCGCTGCCTGCGCTGCAGTTCCTGGCCGCGCGCTGGCCCGTGGTGGCGCTCAGCAACGGCAATGCCAGTGTGCATGTGGTGGGCATCGGCGCGCATTTCCATGCGGCGCTGAGTGCCACCAAGGCCGGCATGGCCAAGCCCGATGCGCGGTTTTTCCATGCCGCGGCAGCCGCTGCGGGCGTGGCTCCCCATGAGGTGCTGCACATCGGCGACGATGCGCGGCTGGATGCGCGCGGTGCCATGGATGCGGGTATGCACGCAGTCTGGCTCAACCGTACAGGGGTAGCATGGACTCACGAGGGGCCCGAGCCCCACGTGACGGTGGCCAGCCTCGCGCAGTTGTGCCAGGGGCTGGCTGACAGCTGACCCTGCACGCGATGCCACGCCATGCCAACCAGCCACTGCACCGACTTCTTTCATCCCCCCGTCCTGCCTGCCGTGCGCGACATCGGCTGGCAACAGCCCTTCGGCTGGCTGGTGCGCGGTGCGCGTGACATGGCCAGGGCACCCTGGCTGAGCCTGGCGCATGGCCTAGTCTTGACCCTGATCGGGTTGACAATTCTGGCAGTGGGGCACAATCGCTTCTGGCTGATGGCTGGCGCGTTGTCGGGCTTTTTGATGGTCGGTCCGGTGGTGGCAACCAGCCTGTACGCGATCAGCCGGGCGCTGGAGCGCGGCGAGGGCGCCGACCTGTCCCTGGTGCGCCGCACCTGGACGCGCTGGCAAAGCTGCCATGCGCCGGGCAGCCAGGGTGGTTACTGGTGCCTGGTGCAGTTCGGCCTGCTGCTGTCGCTGGCGGCCACGGGCTGGGTGCTGGTGTCGGCTTCGCTGATCACGGTGCTGTCGCCTGTGCGCATTGCGACACCGGCGGATTTCATGCAGCACGTTGTGCTCGCGCACGACGGGCAGCTGTTTGCGATGTGGCTGGCGCTGGGCAGTTTTCTGGCAGCGCCTATTTTTGCGTCCAGCGTGGTGGCTATGCCGCTGATGCTGGACAGGCGGGTGACGGTGCGCCAGGCTGTGCTGACCAGTTGGTCTGCCGTGCTGGCCAACCCTGCGTCGATGGCGCTGTGGGCCGCACTGATTGTATTGTTGACCTTGCTGGGCCTGGGCAGCTGGCTGCTGGGGCTTGTGGCCGTCATGCCCCTGCTGGGGCATGCCAGCTGGCATGCGTACCGGGATCTGGTGGATGCGTCGTCTTTCCCGGCGCGCTGAGCCGGGCCGGGCCCTCAGGGAGGATGTAGGACTGTGTTGTTGTGATATTCGGGTATACAGAAGAACAGATCGCCCATTTTTTCCTCACCTACGGCGTGGGGGCCTTCATCCTCTTCATGGTGTTCATCATCCTGCAGCTGGCGCGCCAGTCGAAGGCAGGCAAGTTCGGCACCTTCGTGATCTTCCTGGGCCTGGGCGTGGGCTTCGTAGGCTATCTGGCCAAGGTGGTCATCCAGTGGTGGATGGAGCGCTGATCCTGCATGAGCCAATGGCCTGCGCAAGCAGACCATTGGTACGTCATGCAGCAGGCAGGCCGCTGCATGCCATATGCACCAGGGCGGCAAGTTGCTCGCCACCCAGGTCTTGCTGTGTGCTGCTCCATGCCACAAAGTGGTCCGGCCGCACCAGTACCCAGCACGCATCGTAGCGCTGCGTCTCGGCGGTGCCAGCGTCTTCGACGATGTCCAGCGGCAGCTGTCGTGCACTGGCTGTCTCGCGCAGCGTCTGCACCTGCTGTGCAGGCTGGCCCAGCGCCAGCAGTGTGAAGCGTTCGCCCAGCGCCTCGTGGACCTGGCGGCCGTCCGACAGGGTTGCCGGCGCCAGATGGTGGCCTGCGCGGGCCTCGAAGCGATGCGAGCCGATGGCGCTGCTGGTTTTGCCTTCAGGGCCTGTGGCGCCGTGGACTACGATGGGCGAGCCTTCGTAGTGCGGCTCAAAGGACTGGACCTCGCCCACTGCGCCCTGCGCGCGCGCCTGCCATTGGGCCTCGAAGGCCTCGCGGTCGCGGGCCGGATCGAAGTCGCGCAGAAAGTTGCGGTCGTCTTCGATGGACCTGGCGATGAAATCGTTGGCTGTCGATGCGAAAACCGGCCGGCGCTCGGCGTCATAGGAGTCCAGCAGTGACTCGCCGCCCCAGCCGCGCAGCGTGGCCGCGAGCTTCCAGCCGAGGTTGCGGGCATCCTCCAGGCCAGAGTTCACGCCGTAGCCACCGTAGGGCGGGTGGCTGTGGGCAGCATCGCCCGCAATGAAGATGCGGCCTGCGCGGTAGTGGTCGGCGAGGGTGAAGCGCAGGTCCCAGAAGCCGATGTGCTCGAACTCCATGTCGAACACGGCGCCCACGGCCTGCTGCACGAAGCCTCTGAAGTCGAAGTTGTCGGCCGTGGTGCCAGCTGGCACCGGCGCGTGGAAGAACCAGGTGCTGCCCAGGTCCACGCGCCCCAGGAACTTCCAGTAGCCCTCCAGCTCGGGATGCAGCACGTTGTAGTAGGACTTGCCAGGAAAGCGCTCCAGCAGTCCGTGCAGCTCTGTGGAGCGAAAGACCAGCAGCACCATGGAGCGGGCATGGTCCACGCTGGTCTGTGTCATGCCCGCCTGGCTGCGCACCAGCGAGCGGCTGCCGTCGCAGCCCGCCAGATAGGCACAGCGCAACTGCCGGGTGGCCGCAGTGTCATCGCAGGCCTGGGCCGTGAGCTGGACGCCGGCTTCATCCTGGGAGACGGCTACGGCCTTGAAGCCCGTCAGCAGTCTGACTGTAGGCAGCTCGGCGGCACGGCTGCGCAGCACGGCCTCTGTTTCATATTGGGGAAGGCGTTCGTTGGCCGTGAAATAGTAGGGCCGCACCAGGTCGCGCTGCAGCCAGTCATAGGAATACGGGCCCAGCAGCTGGCCGTAGGCCGTGAGTCCGCCGATGCCATACTCGGGTGGAATCGTGCGTGCAGCGCGCAGCTGCGCCTCGGCGCCCCAGCAATGGAAGTGCTCCATGGTGCGCTGGGTCAGGTTCTGCCCCTTGGGGATCGGCTGCGGCGTGTGGTGGCGCTCAATGATGAGACAGCGCACGCCGCGCTGGCCCAGTTCGATGGCCAGACCCAGGCCCACAGGGCCTGCGCCTACGATGATGACTTCGGCATCTGCCGTGCGGGCAATCGCTGGTTCTTGCGTCATGAGGATGGTGGAACAGGCCGACAGGCCAATCTACGGTAAGCAAGCTTACCTTTATTTGGCGCCAGGGCCATGTCAGAGACCATCCACTATGCCTGCAGCGCAGCCTCATCAGTCCATGGGCGCACCATGCTGCACATTCACAGTGCCTGTGCCGTGTCAGTCCGGCTTGACCTGTGCGCGCTTGAGCACCTTCTGCCAGCGGCTTTGCTCGGCAGCAATGAACTGTGCAAATTGCTGGGGCGTGCTGCCAATCGGTTCAGCGGCGTCACCCTGCAGGCGCCTGAGCGCTTCGGGTGCCTTGACGGCCTTGGCGCATTCTGTGGCCAGCTTGTCCACATGGGCGCGGGGCATGCTGGAAGGGGCGAGCATGCCATACCACTGCGTCATCTCGAAACCGGGCAGGCCCTGTTCGGCCACGGTGGGGACATCGGGCAGCTGGGGCAGGCGCTGGGCCGAGCCTGTGGCAATGCAGCGTACCTTGCCAGCCTTGATGAAGGGCAGCAGCGCTGCAGCGCCGACCGCAGCGGCATCGAGGCGGCCGGACAGCAGGTCGGTCATCATCGGGCCTGTGCCTCGGTAGGGGACGTGCAGCATGAAGATTTCGGCCGCCATCTTCAGGTACTCGAATGCCAGATGCCCGGCGCTGCCATTGCCGGCCGAGCCGTAGCTGAGCTGGCCGGGCTTTTTGCGGGCGTATGCGATGAGTTCGCGCAGATTTTTGACCGGCAGGTCGGGGTGGACCACGTAGAGGCTGGGCACCTTGGCCAGCAGGCTCACGGGCTGGAAGTCCTTGTTGGCGTCGTAGGGCAGCTTGTCGAAGATGTAGGGGTTGACTGCCAGCGTGCCGATATGGCCAAGGATGACCGTGCTCTGGTCGTCGGCGCGCGCCACTTCCTGCATGGCAATGTTACCAGCTGCGCCGGGCTTGTTGTCCACGAAGACGTTCTGTCCCAGGGTCTTGGACAACTCCGCTGCCGTGGAACGCGCGACGATCTCCGAACTGCCGCCCGGTGCGAAGGGCACGACAAAGCGGATGGGGCGTGTGGGCCAGGCGTCCTGCGCCCGTGCGCTGGGCAGCAGGCCGGCCATCCCCAGTGCGCCTGATGCAGCCAGCCATTGGCGGCGGCTGAGTGCAGGCAGGGCAGTGTTGGCAATCAGGCTTGGCGGCATGTGGTCTCCTTGGTATTCGTTCATCGTCATGGTCACTGGCACTGCGTGCATGGTGCCAGCGATGTTGGCGCTGCCGACTGTCAATCTGCTGTCAAATCCGGAGGTTTGTCCTACGGAAATACCCTTGCGGTCAGGCTCTGTGCGCTGCTGCGATGGCTTGGGCGGCCTGGATGCCGCTGCGTACCGCGCCTTCGATGGTGGCCGGGTAGGGCCCTTGCAGATAGTCGCCGCAGGCCCACAGGCCATGGCCCAGGGACAGCCCGGGCCGGTGCAGCAGCGGCAGGCATGAGAAGGTGGCGCGTTTGTCGATCACGGTGCGCAGGGCTGTCAGTCCATGCCAGCCCAGCTGCTCTTGGGCCTGTGCCAGCACCTGTGCCTGCAGGCGCGCGCGGGGAGCGGCGCTGTCGCTGATGACAAAGGCCATCAGGCCCTGGGGGCCGCCGAGCTGCCCCCGGTCGAAGACGAACTGCGCAGGCGCCTCGGGCGCGCAGCGCAGGGCCAGCCAGGGCTGCCCCGGGGGCAAGGCGTGAGAGGCATCGGCGGTCTGCGCGTAGACGGTGGCAATGGGCCGGTGCGGCAGTGCCTCGGCCTGCTTCGCCCAGGCCTGCAGTGCGACGCCTTCGCGCGCAGGCAGGCTGGGATGGCTGGAGGCGGCCAGTGCCAGGCGTGAAGCCTCGGCTGCCGGGCAGGCCAGCAGGACGGCTTCGAAGCGTTCATCGCCATCCAGCATCCACTGCGGTCCCTGGGGCTGCAGTTCGGTGATGCGGCTGCCCAGTTCGATGCAGTGGCCACGCTGCGCCAGCCATTGCGCTGCCGGGATGGGAAACAGGCTGCCCAGGTCCTGGCGTGGCACCAGGAAGTGCGAACCGCCGCGCCCGCTGAACAGGGCGTCGCGCAGCACGCGCAGAAAGACCGTGGCGCTGGCCTGCTCCATGGGCGTATTCAGCGCGGAGATGCACAGCGGGTCGATGAACTCGTCCAGCAGCCGCCGCGGCAGGCCTGCGCACAGGATGGCTACGGTGGTTTCGGGCGCGCAGCGAAAGCCTGTGAGTCGCCAGCGTGCGGCCCGGGCCAGCAGGGCCAGGCGTTCGGCCATGCTCCATCCACGTGCCGTGGCAATGCCCGCCAGCGCGTCAAAAGGGGCCGGCCAGTCGGGAAAGCGCAGGCCGCTGCCATCGGCATACGGCAGGGCCATGGGCTGGCGGTGCAGGGCCTGTCCGGGGTCCACTCCGACGGCCCTCATCAGGCGCAGGCTTTCCGTGTAGGCCCCGATCAGGATGTGCTGGCCGTTGTCCACGCGCAGCCTGCCCTGGGGTGTTTCGAGGTCCATGCCGCGCGCACGGCCGCCGGGCTCGCGCGCTGCCTCGTGCAGCCTGATGCGCCAGCCGGCTTGCGCCAGCGTCAGTGCGGCAGCGAAGCCGGCCCAGCCGCCGCCGACAATCGCTGCATGTGGGGCATTGCCTGCGCCGCTCACCGTGCCATGCGCCCCAGCGCCTGCATCTTCCACGCCAGCCACAGCTTGCGCAGCGGCGGCAGGCTGATGCGCTGGTGCAGCACCCGGAAGTCGTCGGCCTCGATCTCGCGCAGCAGTGTGCGGTAGATGCTGGCCATCATGAGCCCCGGCTTTTGCGCGCGGCGGTCGGCCGCAGGCAGCAGGGCCAGAGCCTCGTCATAGAGGCGGTGGGCGCGTTCGGCCTGAAAGCGCATCAGCGCCGTGAAACGGTCCGAATATTCGCGCTTGTTGATTTCGTGGGCCTTGACATCGAACTGCTGCAGCTCGCTGATGGGCAGGTAGATGCGCCCGCGCATGGCATCCTCGCCCACGTCGCGGATGATGTTGGTCAGCTGAAAGGCCAGCCCCAGCTTGTGGGCATAGGCGGTGGTTTCAGGTTCGGACTGTCCGAAGATGCGCGCAGCCACTTCTCCGACGATGCCTGCCACCAGGTGGCAGTAGCGCTGCAGTCCCGGGAAGTCCAGGTAGCGGGTCTGCTCCAGGTCCATGCGGCAGCCTTCGATCACCGCCTGAAGGTGGCGCTCCTCGATGCCGTAGACGGGGACATGGGGCATCAGCGCCTGCATCACCGGATGTGAGGGTTTGCCAGCGAAGGCCTGGTGCACCTCGTTGTGCCACCAGCCCAGCTTGGTGGCAGCCACGCCAGGGTCCGAGACCTCGTCCACCACATCGTCCACTTCGCGGCAAAAGGCATAGAAGGCGGTGATGGCGGCACGGCGCTCGCGCGGCAGGAAGAGGAAGGCGTAGTAGAAGCTGCTGCCCGAGGCGGCGGCCTTGTCTTGGACGTACTGATCCGGATTCATATGGGCCCGGATTGTCCCATGGACAGATTGCGATGCCAGCGCTGCTCTCACTTGTGTGGCGCCGCACCTCGTTCATGGCGCATGCCTGCCAGCACTGCTTACATGCGCAGCGCGCGCCACAGCAGTATGTGCGCGTCGGCCTTGCCCACCTTGGGGCGCTGGTGGAGGCTGGCGCCCTGGAGTGCGTCGATCTTGTCCAGAATGCGCAGCCCGCCCTGCACGACCAGACGCAGTTCCCAGCCGATGCGCCCGGGCAGGCGGTGTACCAGTGGTGTGCCAGCGAGCATGAGCGACCGTGCCCAGTCAGCCTGCTCGGCAAGCAGCGCGCGCACGGCGGGTGTCAATGCGCCCGCCTCGGCACGAAGATCCGTGCGCCGCACGCCATGGGCAGCGCAGTCGGCGTCGGTCAGGTAATGGCGCCCACGGGGCAGGTCCACGCTGAGGTCCTGCCAGAAGTTGATCAGCTGCAGCGCCGTGCAGATGGCATCGCTGTGTGCCAGTGATGCCGCGTCCTGTACGCCATACAGGTGCAGCAGCAGTCTGCCCACGGGATTGGCCGAGCGCCGGCAGTAGTCCAGCAGCTCGGCGCGGTCGGCATAGCTGGCGCCAGCGTCGGTCTTGCGCACGTCCTGGCAGAAGGCGCTGAGCAAATCCAGCATGGGTGCCTGCGGCAGCTGATGCGCTCGCGCCTGCAAAGCCAGCGCGCCAAATACCTGTGGCCACGCTGTGCGCTGCAGCATGGCGCTTTCCTGCGCAGTGCCCAATGCCTGCAGGTCCTCGCGATAGGCTGCCAGTGCCTGCAGGCGCTGTGCGGGCATGGCGTCGCCTTCGTCAGCCAGATCATCCGCCGTGCGAGCGAAGTGGTAGAGCGCCGCGATGGGCGCACGCAGCCGGGGAGGGCACAGCCAGGACGCCACGGGGAAATTCTCGTAGTGCGTGATGGGCACGGCGCCAGAGGGCGAAGAAGGGCAGGGGACAGTTGGTTTCACGGTATGCCGATTGTCGTTGCAGCGAGAAGGGCGATGCATTTCGCTTGACGGGTATCGGGGCTTCTCCTAAATTACTAACCCGTCAGTCAGTAAATGACGCTGGCCAGCGCCGGAGCCTGCCGTCCGGCTGTTGCTGCGCCAGCGTTTTCCGCACACTTTCTCCCGGACCAACATGCCCGCCTTGCCATCGCCATCCGCTGTGCCGGCCCCTCCGCGCCATTTTCTTCTTGCCCCAGCCTGTCTGGCTGCCGTGCTGCTGCTGGCAGCCTGCTCCAAAACCGAATCTCCGCCGGAGCCCGTGCGTGCCGTCAAGCTGCTGACTGTGGGCGTGGGTGAGGTCGCGACGCAGCTCGAGTATTCCGGCGAGGTGCGCGCACGCATCGAGTCGCGCATCGGCTTTCGCGTGGCCGGCAAGATTGTGCGCCGCGAGGTGGAGCTGGGCCAGCATGTGCAGGCAGGCCAGACGCTGGCGCGGCTTGATGCCAGCGATTACCGGCTGGGTGCCGATGCAGCGCGCGCCCAGGTCGCAGCAGCCACCACGCAGCGCGATCTGGCGGCCGCCGATGTGCGGCGCTATTCGCAGCTCAAGGCCCAGAACTTCATCAGTGGAGCCGAGCTGGAGCGGCGCGAGGCTTCTCTCAAGTCGGCGCAGGCCGCGCTGGACCAGGCCAAGGCGCAGCTGGCATCGCAGAGCAATCAGGAGTCCTATGCTTTGCTGGTGGCGGACGCATCCGGCGTGGTGACGGGCATTGATGCCGAACCGGGCCAGGTGGTATCGGCTGGCTCGCCTGTGGTGCGCATTGCACAGGATGGGCCGCGTGATGCAGTCTTCGCCGTGCCCGAGGACAAGCGCGGATTTCTGCGCGTCGGCCAGAGTGTGCGCGTGCGGCCCTGGTCAGCGGGTATGGAACCCTTGCAAGGCAAGGTGCGCGAGATTGCCGCCAGCGCCGATCCGGCCACGCGCACCTATCAGGTGAAGGTGGCTTTGCCGGCCTCGGCAGATGTGCCCCCCCTGGGGGCCACGGTACATGCCCTGCCGGAAGGCATGGGCGCCACGGGCCAGCAGGTCATCAAGCTGCCGACAACGGCGCTGCGCCAGGAAGGCGGCGCAGGCCAGGGCACAGCCGTCTGGGTGTTCGATGCCGCCAGCAGCACTGTCAAGCTGCAGCCCGTGCAACTGGCCACGGTGGATGGCAATGAGGCCGTGATCGCCTCGGGCCTGACACCCGGCATGCAGGTGGTTTCCACGGGTGTGCATGTGCTTACTCCAGGTCAGAAGGTCACGATCTACCAGGACCGCTATGGCAAGCAGGGCGCCGTAGCGGCGTCCGCGTCCGGTGCGCAGTCGCCCACACCGGCGGCCGTGCAGGCGCCCGTACCGGCGCCTGCATCCGCGCCTGCGGGGGCCAGCCAATGAGCGCCCCCCATTCCAAGGCCCCGCAGGGAGGGCACTTCAACCTCTCGCGCTGGGCGCTAGACCATGTGGCGCTGACGCGCTATTTCGTCGTTGTGCTGCTGGTGCTGGGCTTTGCCGCCTATTTCCAGCTGGGGCAGGACGAGGACCCGCCTTTCACCTTCCGTGCCATGGTGGTGCGCACCAACTGGCCCGGCGCCACGGCGCAGCAGATGGCCGAGCAGGTGACAGACAAGCTGGAGCGCACGCTGCAGGAGGTGCCCTATGCCGACAAAATCAGCAGCTACTCCAAGCCAGGCGAATCGCTGATCATTTTTCAGGTCAAGGACAACTCCCGTCCTGGCGATGTGCAGCAGCTGTGGTACACGGTGCGCAAGAAAATTGGTGATATGCGCTATACCCTGCCGCAAGGCGTGCAGGGGCCGTTCTTCAATGATGAGTTCGGCGATGTCTATGGCGTGATCTATGCGCTGCAGGCCGACGGCTTCAGCCCTGCCGAACTCAAGACCATGGCTGACGATGTGCGCCAGCGGCTGCTGCGCGTGCCCGATGTGGCCAAGGTCGAGCTGTTTGGCGTGCAGGACCAGAAAATCTATATCGAGCTGTCGCAGCGGCGCCTGTCGCAGCTGGGCCTGGACATGAATCAGGTGCTCGGCCAGCTGGGCCAGCAAAATGCCATCGAGGGCTCAGGCGTGCTGCAGACGCCGCGCGAGGATGTGCAGGTGCGCGTGGCGGGCCAGTTCCAGGCGGTGGATGAACTGCGCGCCATGCCGATACGCGCTGCTTCGGGCGCGCAGTTGCGTCTGGGCGACATCGCCGAGATCCGCCGTGGCTATGCCGATCCGGCCAATGTCAAGGTGCGCCACCAGGGGCGTGAGGTCATCGCGCTGGGCGTCTCCATGATCAAGGGTGGTGACATCATCCACCTGGGCAAGTCACTGCAGTCGGCCGTGGCTGATATCGCGGGTTCGCTGCCCGCCGGCGTGGAGCTGGTCAACATGCAGAACCAGCCCAAGGCGGTGGCCAGCTCGGTCAACGAATTCCTGCAGGTGCTGATCGAGGCCGTGGTCGTGGTGCTGGCCGTGAGTTTCATCAGCCTGGGGCTGCACCGGCGCGAAGGCCGCCAGCCTCTGTACAAGCGCTGGTATATCGATCCGCGCCCCGGCCTGGTCGTGGCCATCACGATTCCGCTGGTGCTGGCGGCCACCTTCCTGGCCATGTGGTACTGGAACATCGGCCTGCACAAGATTTCGCTGGGGTCACTGATCATCGCGCTGGGCCTGCTGGTGGACGATGCCATCATTGCCGTCGAGATGATGGTGCGCAAGATGGAGGAGGGCTACGAGAAGTACCGCTCCGCCACGTTCGCCTACGAAATCACGGCCAAGCCCATGCTCACCGGCACGCTGATCACGGCGGCGGGTTTCCTGCCCATCGGCATGGCCAAGTCCATGACCGGCGAATACACCTTCGCCATCTTTGCGGTCACGGTGATTGCGCTGGTGCTCAGCTGGTTTGCCTCTGTGTACTTCGTGCCCTACCTGGGCATGCTGCTGCTCAAGCGCCCGCCGCACGCGGCCACGCTGCCTCCCGAGGTAGCCTCGGGCGAAGTTCCCATCGAGGAGACGGGGCTCAATGCCTCGTCGGCCGAGCATGAGGTCTTTGACAGCCCCTTCTACAACCGCTTCCGGCGTACCGTGAACTGGTGCGTGACACACCGCTGGCTGACCATCGGCATCACCGTGCTGGTTTTCGGGCTGGGCCTGGTGGGCATGTCGCGCGTGCAGCAGCAGTTCTTCCCGGATTCGAGCCGGCCCGAGGTTCTGGTGGATATCTGGTTCCCCGAAGGCACTTCGCTGGCCGCCAACGAAACCGTCACGCGCCGCGTCGAAGAGCGGTTCATGCAGCTCGAAGGCGTGCGTTCGGTCAGCGAATGGGTGGGCTCGGGCGTGCCGCGCTTTTACCTGCCGTTGGACCAGGTGTTTCCGCAGAACAACGTCTCGCAGTTCATTCTGGTGGCCCAGGATCTGCCCACCCGCGAGCGGCTGCGCAAGGCATTGCCGGCGCTGCTGGCCCAGGAATTCCCGGAGGTGCGCGGGCGCGTCAAGCTGCTGCCCAACGGGCCGCCCGTGCCGTACCCGGTGCAGTTCCGTGTCTCGGGGCCCGATCCGCAAAAGCTGCGTGCCTATGCCGACGAAGTCAAGCAGGCCATGATCGCCAACACCGACATGCGCGGCGTCAACGACAACTGGAACGAGTCCGTCAAGGCTGTGCGCCTGGAGGTGGATCAGGACAAGGCGCTGGCCCTGGGGGTGAGCAGCCAGTCGATCGCACAGGCTGCGCGCGTCATGCTCAGCGGCTCCACTGTGGGCCAGTTCCGCGAGGGCGACCGGCTGATCGACATCGTGCTGCGCACGCCGCGCGATGAGCGCGATGCCATCACCGACCTGTCCAACGCCTATCTGCCCACGGCGTCGGGCAAATCCATTCCGCTGACGCAGATCGCCAAGCCGGTCATGGTCTGGGAACCCGGCGTGATGTGGCGCGAAAAACGCAGCTTTGCCATCACTGTGCAGGGCGATGTGCGTGAAGGCCTGCAGGGGGCAACGCTCACCCACGCGCTGCTGCCCGAACTGCGCGCGCTGGAGTCGCGCTGGCACGCGGCTGGCGATGCGGCCTACCGCATCGACGTCGCAGGCGCAGTGGAGGAAAGCTCCAAGGGCTCGGGCGCCATCGTCGCGGGCATGCCTGTGATGCTGTTCCTGACCTTCACCCTGCTCATGCTGCAGCTGCGCAGTGTCAGCCGCTCGCTGCTGGTGTTCATCACCGGGCCGCTGGGCATCCCCGGCGTGGCAGCGGCGCTGCTGCTGCTGGGTCGGCCCTTCGGCTTCGTGGCCCTGCTGGGCGTGGTGGCTCTGATGGGCATGATCCAGCGCAACTCGGTGATTCTGATCGACCAGATCGAGACCGACCGCGCCCGGGGCGTGCCCGCCTGGGATGCCATCATCGAAGCCGCCGTGCGTCGGCTGCGCCCGATCGTGCTGACGGCCGCCGCCGCCGTGCTGGCCATGATCCCGCTGTCACGCAGCGTGTTCTGGGGGCCCATGGCCGTGGCCATCATGGGTGGCCTGATCGTAGCGACGGTGCTGACCCTGCTGGCCCTGCCTGCCATGTACGCGGCCGCCTTTCGCGTGCGGCGCGAAGGCACGCACTGATGCAGCACTGACGGCGAAGGCATCTGCTCGGCCCGGAGCATGGGAATTGCGGATAGAATCTGCGCCCTGAACCCGGAGCCGGACAGCGGCTTCGCAGGGACCAGCGCGGGTGGCGAAATTGGTAGACGCACCAGGTTTAGGTCCTGACGCCAGCAATGGTGTGGGGGTTCGAGTCCCCCCCCGCGCACCACATACCAAAACCGGCGAAAGCCGGTGAACCTTGCCAAAGCCCGTTTTCTCCTCTGAAAACGGGCTTTTTTCTTGCCTGCGCGCTGCCCGTGTGACTGGTCGGAGCCGGTGCCAGGCAGGCCAAAGCGGTACCTGCATCCCGCATCAATCCCGCACACGAGATCCCGCACAGGCGGGTCTGCACGGATCCGCTGCCGCCGTATTGCAAAAACGCCTCGCTTATAATGTTTGGCTTCGCTTACATCACGGGTTGAGCGAACCATGCGTGGTCCTGGCGGCCAGCTGCATGCGATGTAAGCCCTTGAAATCTGAGGTGCCGCGTGGCCGACTGGCTTCGGTCCGCGTTGCACCGTGACTTTGCGCAATACGGTGCGGGCTGTACGGCAGCCGGCACGGTCCAATCCCTCATAGGAAAAAACATGGCCGTTACTGTTGAAACCCTTGAAAAGCTCGAGCGCAAGATCACGCTGAGCCTGCCCCTGAACACCATTCAGAGCGAAGTCGAAAGCCGCCTGAAGAAGGTTGCCCGCACGGTCAAGATGGACGGCTTCCGTCCCGGCAAGGTGCCGATGAGCGTGGTCGCCCAGCGCTATGGCTACTCGGTGCAGTACGAAGTGCTCAACGACAAGGTCGGCGAAGCCTTCGCCCAGGCCGTCAACGAAGCCCAGCTGCGCGTCGCAGGCCAGCCCAAGATCACCGAAAAGGAAGGTGCTCCCGAGGGCGAGGCCCACTTCGAGGCCGTCTTCGAAGTGATGCCCGAAGTCAAGATCGGTGACCTGAGCACCGCCGAAGTCGAGAAGCTGGCCGCCGAAGTGGACGATGCCGCCATCGACAAGACCGTGGACATCCTGCGCAAGCAGCGCCGTGTCTTCGCGCAACGCGCCCAGGCCGAAGCGGCCGTGGACGGCGACCGCGTGACCGTGGACTTCGAAGGCAAGATCGACGGCGAGCCCTTCTCGGGCGGCAAGGCCGAAGACTTTCAGTTCCTGGTCGGCGAAGGCCAGATGCTCAAGGAATTCGAAGACGCAGTGCGTGGCATGAAGGCTGGCGAGTCCAAGACCTTCCCTCTGGCATTCCCCGCCGACTACCATGGCAAGGATGTGGCAGGCAAGACCGCCGACTTCCTGGTGACCGTCAAGAAGGTCGAAGCCGCCAACCTGCCCGAAGTGGACGAGGCGTTTGCCAAGGCCCTGGGCGTGGCCGAAGGCACAGTGGAAGGCCTGCGCGCCGACATCAAGAAGAACCTGGAGCGTGAAGTCAAGTTCCGCGTCCAGGGCCGCAACAAGCAGGCCGTGATGGACGCTCTGGTGTCCAAGGCCGAGCTGGAGCTGCCCAAGGCATCGGTGCAGGCCGAAGTGGCCCGTCTGCTGGAAGGCGCTCGTGCCGAGCTGCAGCAGCGCGGCATCAAGGACGCTGACAAGGCCGAGATCCCCGAAGATGTGTTCCTGCCCCAGGCAGAGCGCCGCGTGCGCCTGGGCCTGGTGGTCGCCGAGCTGGTGCGTGCCAATGAACTGCATGCCACGCCCGAGCAGATCAAGGCCCACGTGGAGGAGCTGGCTGCCAGCTACGAGAAGCCCGAGGACGTGGTGCGCTGGTACTTCGGCGACCGTCAGCGCCTGGCTGAAGTCGAAGCCGTGGTGATCGAAAACAATGTCACCGAATTCGTGCTGGGCAAGGCCAAGGTCTCTGACAAGGCCGTGTCCTTCGACGAACTGATGGGCCAGGCCTGAGGGTTTGGCCAGCATTTGCCCGCTCAGCCATGAGGCTTGCGGGCAGGTTGGCATCATCTGCGGGGCTTGTGCTTTTGCGCACAGGCCCCATTTTCTTTCCGGATACGGCTAAAGTAGCCCCCTAGTACTGGAGAACACATGAGCGCATTGGAAACTCAGGGTTTGGGCATGATCCCAATGGTCATCGAACAGTCCGGCCGTGGTGAGCGGTCGTACGACATCTACTCGCGACTGCTCAAGGACCGGGTGATCTTCCTCGTCGGGCCCGTCAACGACCAGACGGCCAACCTCGTCGTGGCCCAGCTGCTGTTCCTGGAGAGCGAGAATCCCGACAAGGACATCTCCTTCTACATCAACAGCCCTGGCGGCTCCGTGAGCGCCGGCCTGGCTATCTTCGACACGATGAACTTCATCAAGCCCGACGTGTCTACGCTGTGCACCGGCATGGCCGCCAGCATGGGCGCCTTCCTGCTGGCCGCAGGCGCCAAGGGCAAGCGCTTTGCGCTGCCCAACTCGCAGGTCATGATCCACCAGCCGCTGGGCGGCATGCAGGGTCAGGCCACCGAGATCGAGATCCACGCCCGCGAGATCCTCAAGACCCGCGAGCGCCTCAACAAAATCCTGGCCGAGCGCACGGGGCAGCCGCTGGAAAAGATCCAGCAAGACACCGAGCGTGACTATTTCCTGTCTGCCGATGAGGCCAAGGACTACGGCCTCGTAGACCAGGTGATCGCCAAGCGCTCCTGAGCCAGGGGCTGCGCGAGCGGGCGGCGTTTTCCCCCTACGGAAAACGCCGCTTTCCATTTGGTTATCATCCTTTCCATATTTCCGTAACAAGGCACCGACCCCATGGCCGATAAAAAAGGCTCCTCCAGCGACAAAAACCTTTATTGCACCTTCTGTGGCAAGAGCCAGCACGAGGTCAAGAAGCTCATCGCTGGTCCGTCAGTCTTTATCTGCGACGAGTGCATCGATCTTTGCAACGAGATCATCCGCGACGAGCAGCCCAGCACCGAGGCCAGCAAGGATGGCCGCGGCGACCTGCCCACGCCCGCCGAGATCAAGGCCAACCTGGACAACTACGTCATCGGCCAGGATCTGCCCAAGCGCACGCTGGCTGTGGCGGTCTACAACCACTACAAGCGCCTGCGCCACAAGGACAAGGCCGGCAAGGATGATGTGGAACTCGCCAAGAGCAACATCCTGCTGATCGGCCCCACAGGCTCGGGCAAGACGCTGCTGGCCCAGACGCTGGCGCGCATGCTCAACGTGCCCTTCGTGATGGCCGATGCAACTACGCTGACCGAAGCCGGCTACGTGGGCGAAGACGTCGAGAACATCATCCAGAAACTGCTGCAAAGCTGCGAGTACGACGTCGAGCGTGCGCAGCGCGGCATCGTCTACATCGACGAAATCGACAAGATTTCGCGCAAGTCCGACAACCCCAGCATCACGCGCGATGTCTCGGGCGAGGGCGTGCAGCAGGCGCTGCTCAAGCTCATCGAGGGCACCATGGCCAGCGTGCCGCCGCAGGGCGGTCGCAAGCATCCCAACCAGGACTTCCTGCAGATCGACACGACCAACATCCTGTTCATCTGCGGCGGCGCGTTTGCCGGCCTGGAAAAGGTCATCGAAAACCGTACCGAGGCATCGGGCATCGGCTTTGGCGCCACGGTCAAGAGCAAGAAGCAGCGCTCCATCTCCGAAGTGTTCCAGGAGATCGAGCCTGAAGACCTGATCAAGTTCGGCATCATCCCCGAGCTGGTGGGCCGCATGCCTGTGGTGACGGCCCTGGCCGAACTGGGCGAGGATGCGCTGGTGCAGATCCTGACCGAACCCAAGAATGCCCTGGTCAAGCAGTACAGCAAGCTGCTGGCCATGGAAGGCGTGGAACTGGAGATCCGGCCCGCAGCCCTGAAGGCGATTGCCCGCAAGGCGCTGGCGCGCAAGACGGGTGCCCGCGGCCTGCGCTCCATCCTGGAGCAGTCGCTGATCGGCACCATGTACGAACTGCCCAACGCCAGCAACGTCGAGAAGGTGGTGGTGGACGAGTCCACCATCGAGGACGGAAAGCCGCCGCTGCTGGTCTACCGCGAAGCCGTCAAGACGGCTTGACGCACTGCGCTGCCGGGCTTCGGCGGGCCTGATGGTGCCCCGCAGCCCAAGTCCCCCGGGACCGAAAGCCTTTTGGTCCCGGGGGTTGAAATACACCGGTGGGCGGACCATCTTCCGCTGACAAACCGAGGAATCCTATGTCAGGCCATACCCCTTTGCCTTCCACCCCCCTCGACCTGGCGCTGCTGCCGCTGCGTGATGTGGTCGTGTTCCCCCACATGGTGATCCCGCTGTTCGTGGGCCGTGCCAAGAGCATCAAGGCGCTGGAGCTGGCCATGGAAGGCGACCGGCGCATCATGCTGGTGGCCCAGAAGACCGCTTCCAAGGACGAGCCCACGGCGGCCGACATGTTCGATGTCGGCTGCGTCTCCACCATCTTGCAGATGCTCAAGCTGCCTGATGGCACCGTGAAGGTGCTGGTGGAAGGCCAGCAGCGCGCCCTGGTCAAGGATGTCGTTGACCAGGAGACGCATTTTGTGGCGTCCGTGGTGCCCGTGGAGCCGGAAACCGATGCCCACAAGGCCAGCGAGATCGAGGCCCTGCGCCGTGCCGTCACGCAGCAGTTCGATCAGTACGTCAAGCTCAACAAGAAGATTCCTCCCGAGATCCTGACCTCCATCGCCAGCATTGACGACGCAGGCCGCCTGGCAGACACCATTGCCGCGCATCTGCCGCTCAAGCTGGAAAACAAGCAGGCCGTGCTCGACCTGGTGGACATCAAGGAACGCCTGGAGAACCTGTTCGAGCAGCTCGACCGTGAAGTCGACATCCTCAATGTCGACAAGCGCATCCGCGGCCGCGTCAAGCGCCAGATGGAGAAGAACCAGCGCGACTTCTACCTGAACGAACAGGTCAAGGCCATCCAGAAGGAGCTGGGGGAGGGCGAGGACGGCGCCGACATCGAAGAGATCGAGAAAAAGATCAAGCAGGCCCGCATGCCTGCCGATGCGCGCAAGAAAGCCGAGGCCGAGCTCAAGAAGCTCAAACTCATGTCACCCATGTCGGCCGAGGCCACTGTGGTGCGCAACTATATCGACGTGCTCACGGGCCTGCCCTGGAGCAAGAAGACCAAGATCAAGCACGACCTGGCCAATGCCGAGGAGGTGCTCAATGCCGATCACTTCGGCCTGGAAAAGGTCAAGGACCGCATCCTTGAATACCTTGCCGTGCAGCAGCGCGTGGACAAGGTCAAGGCGCCCATCCTGTGCCTGGTCGGTCCCCCGGGCGTGGGCAAGACCTCGCTGGGCCAGTCCATCGCCAAGGCCACCGGCCGCAAGTACGTTCGCATGGCCCTGGGCGGCATGCGCGATGAAGCGGAAATCCGCGGCCACCGCCGCACCTACATCGGCGCCATGCCGGGCAAGGTGCTGCAGAGCCTGGACAAGGTCGGCACGCGCAATCCTCTGTTCCTGCTGGACGAGATCGACAAGCTGGGCATGGACTTCCGCGGCGACCCGTCCAGCGCACTGCTGGAGGTGCTGGACCCCGAGCAGAACCATACGTTCGCTGACCATTACGTCGAAGTGGACTTCGACCTCAGCGATGTGATGTTCGTGGCGACTTCCAACTCCATGAACATCCCGCCGGCGCTGCTGGACCGCATGGAAGTGATCCGCCTGTCGGGCTACACAGAGGATGAGAAAGCCAATATCGCCATCCGCTACCTGCTGCCCAAGCAGATCTCCAACAACGGCGTCAAGGACGGCGAAATGGAGGTGACCGAGGCCGCCATCCGCGATATCGTGCGCTACTACACGCGTGAAGCCGGCGTGCGCTCGCTGGAGCGCGAGCTGTCCAAGATCTGCCGCAAGGTCGTCAAGGGCCTGCAGCTCAAGAAGCTCACGCCCAAGGTCGTGGTCGATGCCGACAACCTTGCCGATTACCTGGGCGTGCGCAAGTACACCTACGGCCGCGCCGAGCTCAACAACCAGGTGGGGCAGGTCGTTGGCCTGGCCTGGACCGAAGTGGGCGGCGATCTGCTGACCATCGAGGCCGCCATCATGCCGGGCAAGGGCGTGATCACGCGCACAGGGTCGCTGGGCGACGTGATGAAGGAATCCGTCGAGGCTGCACGCACCGTGGTGCGCAGCCGCTCGCGCCTTCTGGGCATCAAGGATGAGGCTTTTGAGAAGAAGGACATCCATGTGCACGTGCCTGACGGCGCCACGCCCAAGGATGGTCCCAGCGCGGGTGCAGCCATGACCACGGCCTTCGTCTCCGCGCTGACAGGCATTCCTGTGCGTGCCGATGTGGCCATGACAGGCGAGATCACGCTGCGCGGCGAAGTCACGGCCATTGGTGGGCTCAAGGAAAAGCTGCTTGCAGCGCTGCGTGGAGGCATCAAGACCGTGCTGATTCCGGAGGAGAACGTCAAGGACCTCCAGGAGATTCCCGACAACGTCAAGAGCGGTCTGGAAATCGTGCCGGTCAAGTGGATCGACCAGGTGCTCAAGATCGCACTGGAGCGCATGCCTGAGCCGCTGGCCGAGGAAGTCGCAGCCCAGGTGCCGGCGGCCGAGCAGCCCAAGGTGGTGGAGCCTGCGGTCAAGCATTGATTGCGCCTCCCGTGTGACGGCCCCTGTGCAACTGGCAGGGGCCGTTTTCACAGGAGAAATGTCCGGGCTATGAAAAAAATTGGCGTCTTTCCAGAAAGTGGCAAGAACTGCGCTACAATTCATCCCATCGCAGCAAACAACGTTGTACAATGTTGGGCTTCGGTAAAGATGCGGGAATAGCTCAGTTGGTAGAGCGCAACCTTGCCAAGGTTGAGGTCGACGGTTCGAACCCG